>JBEULG010000034.1:0-121155 GCA_041287425.1 Anaerolineales bacterium
CCCGAGTGGTGACCAGCCCCACCCCCTCCCCCCCGCCGACTGCCACGCCGACGCCGTCCCCTGTGCCGACGTTTACGCCCAGCCTCGAACCGCCCTCGCCCACCCCGGCCGCTCCTGCTGCGTCTCTGTCCGAGCCTTCCGGGCGGACACAGTACACGCTCTATGCCAGCCTGGATTACGCCGGCCATCGTTTGGGGGTGGGTGAGGTCGTGCGCTATTGGAATCAGACCGGCGTGCCGCTTTCGGCGTTGGTGTTGGTCGTCGAGCCGAATCGCTGGCCGGGTGGATTCAGCCTCTACTTTCTGGCAGTCAACGACCAGCCGACGGGGGACTACAGCCTGGATGGGAACCGGCTCGAGGTCCGGCTGGCCGAACCTCTCGAACCGGGCGGGGCGGCGACGTTGGTCATTCAGTACATGCTGACGCTGCCGCAGACCGCCTCCTCCCACATCTACGGCTACAATTATTTGCAGACCAATCTGGTGGATTGGTATCCTTTCATCGCCCCCTATGATGACGCTCAAGGCTGGCTCCTGCACCGGCCGGCTGAATGGGGCGAGCATCTCGTCTATGATTGTGCCGATTTTGAGGTCACGCTCGAGGTCTCCGACCCCAGCCTGGTGATTGCGGCCAGCGCCCCCGACGATCTGTCCGACGGTTATCACTATCGCCTGGAAAATGCCCGCAATTTCGTTTTTTCGGCCAGCCCGGCTTACCGCGTTTCGGCGACGACGGTTGGGCCGGTGACGATCACCAGTTACCATTTCGGCAGCGAGGCGGCTGCCGGCGAGGCAATTCTCTTGCACGCGGCCCGCGCCGTGGCAACCTACAACGCCTTGTTTGGAGATTATCCGTATCCCGCTCTGAGCATCGTCGAGGCGATCAATCCAGATGGGATGGAGTATAGCGGCCTTTTCTTCCTCAATCGTGATTTCTACCGCCAGTACGATGGAAGCGCAGTTAACAACCTGATAACCATCGGCGTCCACGAGACAGCCCATCAGTGGTGGTACGGATGGGTGGGCAACGACCAGGCGCTTGAACCCTGGCTGGACGAGGCCTTGAGCGTCTATGCCGAGGCACTTTACTACGAATACAACGAGCCGCGCTGGCTCAACACCTGGTGGGCGTTTCGGGTCAACGCCTTTGACCCGCGCGGCTGGGTGGACACGGACATCTACGCGGCCGGGAGTTTTCGCGCTTATACCGACGCGGTTTACCTGCGTGGGGCGCGTTTCCTGCAGGCTGTGCGTCAACGGGTGGGCGACGAGGCTTTCTTTGCCTTTTTGGGCGATTACGCTGCTCAAATGGGGGGGCGGCGGGCGACGGCGGCAGATTTCTTCCGCATCTTGCGCCAGCACACCGGCGCGAATCTCTCCGACCTTGAGGGCGAGTATTTCCGGGTCGGTCACTGAGGCGGCGTGTCCCTGTTCGCGATGGCGCTTCTGTTTGCCTCGGCGGTGCTGCACACGCTCTGGAATCTGCTGCTCAAGCAGAGCGAAGAACGCGCCTTGCTCACCTGGTGGGCGGTGCTGGTGGGGGCGGGGCTGTTTGCGCCGTTTCTGTTCTTCTTGGATTGGCCTGGGGCTGCCGTCTGGCCATTGCTGCTGGCAAGTGTGGGGCTGGAAGTGGTCTACTATCTCGTCTTGTCGTTTGCGTATAGCCAATCCGATTTTTCGCTGATTTACCCGCTGGCGCGCGGGGCTGCCCCGGCGCTGATTGCCCTTTGGGCGGTCTTGTTCCTGGGGGAGAAACTATCGCCGGGAGGATGGGCAGGCCTGACGGTGATCGTCCTCGGCCTGTGGATGGTGGGCGGTAGCGGATTTGTGGCGGGTGGCCTGTCGGGGACCGGGCGGCCGACCGTGCGGGGAGGCGGCGTCGGATTGGCGCTGCTGGTGGCGCTTCTGATTTCGATTTACTCGACCATCGACGCAGCGGCCGTCCGCCGCACCGAGGCGCTTTCTTACACCGTCCTCGTCTTTCTGCTGGCTCCGCTTCTGACCGCTCCGCTGGTGCTGATTCGTTATCGCCGCCGAGTGTGGCAGGCCTGGCGGAAGCCCGGGCGCATTCTGGCCATCGGATGGTTGACGGTTTCGGCCTACCTCCTGGCGCTGCTGGCCTATCGAATCGCCCCCCTCGGCTATGGAGGGGCGGTGCGCGAGGTCAGCGTGGTTTTCGGCGCGTTGGCGGGCTGGCGTCTCCTCGGCGAGCGGATGGGGCCGCTGCGGTTGGCAGGGGCGGTAGTCATCTTCGCCGGCATCATGCTCATCGCCGTCTGGGGCTGAACGACGGGGAGTGTTCATCTGCGCGCATTTGTGGTTAAATAAGCACATGATTGCAACCTTGCGTGGAGAAATTTCTCAAATCGAAGACAACGCCGTCATCGTCGAGACCGGTGGGGTGGGGCTGCGCGTCTTCGTTCCGGCGCCGGTGCGCGCCCGTATGCAGGTCGGCGAGGCGACCATGCTCTACACCCATCTGGTCGTGCGCGAAGACGCCTGGAACCTGTACGGCTTCGAGACTCAGGCCGACCGCGATTTGTTCGTCCTGCTCCTGGGCGTGGACGGAGTCGGGCCGCGCACCGCCCTGGCGTTGCTCTCCGGTTCCTCGCCGGAGGCTATCCAGCGCGCCGTCTTCGGCGAGAACCCCGACCTGCTCGGCCGCGTCCCCGGCGTGGGCAAGAAGACGGCCCAGAAAATTATCCTCTACCTCAAAGACCGCCTGCGTCCGCTTGACGCGCTGCAGGCGGTGGCGGCCATGTCCGACGCCGACAGCGAGGTGCTGGCCGCCCTGACGGCGCTCGGCTACTCGGTCGTCGAGGCGCAGACCGCTATCCAGGGCCTTCCCAAAGACGCGCCTCAGGACGTGGAGGAACGCTTGCGGCTGGCCTTGCAGCAATTCAGCGGAAAATAGTTGCCATGCCCTTGCCCGAATTTCTGGCTTTGCCGCTTTTTCGGCTGATTTATCCGTGGGTGCGCAGAATGGAGGGAAGTCCGGCAGCGCCGATCCGCCGCCGGGTGATTTCTCTCGACCCCAGGATTTCCTATGAATTCAACCGTCTGTTCAATACCTGGCTGCCGCGGCGGGCCGAGCAGCCGATTGAATACGACCTCCCTTATCCCAAGATCGATTTCCTGAACTATTTATGTGACTGGCGCGGCCTGGTCGCTCACGGTTCGAATCAGCCGAATCTCAAGACTCTTGAGCCGATTCGTCTGAGCCGCGACGTCACCGACTTCGGCAACCGCCAGCAGATTTTCGCCTCCCCCGATGCCATCTGGGCGCTGTGGTTCGCCATCCTGGACAGAGAAAAATATCGCCGTACCCGCAATGGCTGTGTTGCAATCGGCGGCGGCGAGCGTCGTGAAAAGTACTATCACTTCGAGTTGGAGCGTGCTCTGGCGGGCCAATTCCCCTTCACCGCCGGGACGCTTTATTTTGCCCGTCCGGAAGATTTCCCCTGGCGGCATCGCCTCTGGGCGCTCGACCTTTTCGGCGGCGAGTACGAGGAATGGGGCAGCGAAGCGCCCGTCCGGCCGATTGCGCAAATCCGCGTCGAACCCGCCGATTTCCCCTATCTGGATCGGGTGGAATATTGCCTTTGATTCGGATTGCACAATCGTTCCACATCCGAACTCCGAACCCCGAACTCCGAATTCCGAATCCCGACCCCCGATTTCCCCATGTCCCTCCTCGCCGTCTCCAACCTCTCCAAATCCTTCGGCGCGGTCGATCTCTTCACCGGCGTCTCATTCAGCGTCGCCAGGGGCGCTCGTCTGGCACTGGTCGGCCCCAATGGCGTTGGGAAGACCACCCTCTTGCGCATCCTGCTCGGCCTGGAAGAACCTTCCGGCGGGACGGTGACGCGGGCGAAGAACCTGCGTCTCGGTTATCTTCCCCAGGAGGCCGAGTTCGAAATGGAAGGCACAGTCTGGGATGCCTGTCTGGCGCCCTTCGCCGACTTGCGGGCGCGTCAGGAGGAACTGCACCGTCTCGAAGCCGAAATGGCCGCCGGCGGTCGGGTGGAAACCACCCTCGAGCGTTACGGCAAATTGCAGGAGCAGTTCGAGCGCCAGGGCGGCTACACCTACACGACGCGCATCCACCAGGTGCTGACCGGCCTGGGATTCGCACCGGCCGACTTTCATCTGCCTCTCGAACATCTTTCCGGCGGCCAGCGGACGCGCGCTTACCTGGCCCGCCTGTTGCTCTCGGACCCCGACCTGCTCCTGCTCGATGAGCCGACCAATCACCTCGACATCGCCGCCGTCGAGTGGCTGGAGGGCTACCTCGCTCAGTGGTCAGGCGCGGCCCTGGTCGTTTCCCACGACCGCTATTTTCTCGACGCTGTCTGCAATGGCCTGCTCGAAATGACGCCCGCCGGCCTGGAGTATTATCCCGGCAATTACACCGCCTATCTGCATGAACGCCAGGCGCGCGCCGAGCGCCGTCAGGAAATTTTCGAGGCCGAGAAAGAGAAACTGCTCAAAGAGGTCGAATACATCAAGAAGAACATCTCCGGCCAGAATGTCAGCCAGGCGAAGGGGAGACTGCGGCGGCTGAGCCGCATCGTCCAGGCCATCGAGCAGATTGGCTTCGAGGCGGCCATCAGCCAATCGTGGGCCGAGACCGCCGGCGAGGTGACGATTGCCACCTCACCCTTGGGCGTCGAGGAGGCCGAGCGCCGCGTGCGGGCGCTCCGTTCGCCGGTCCGGACTTTGCCTCGCCTCCATCTCAACCTGCGCGCCCACGGCCGCTCCGGCGAACTGGTCCTGCGCACCCGCGACCTGCAAATCGGCTATCCCGGCCGGTTGCTCTTTGCCGCTCCCGACATTGTCCTGCGGCGCGGCGAATGCGCCGCTCTGATTGGCCCCAACGGCGCGGGCAAGACCACTTTCCTGAAGACCATTCTGGGGCAGATTCCGCCGCTGGCGGGCGAGGTGATTCTGGGGGCCTCGCTGCAAATCGGGTACTTTGCCCAGGCGCACGAGGGCCTCCGCCCGGAACGCACGCTGCTGGCGGAGATCGAGTCGGTCGTCCCGCATTGGCTGCCGGGGCAGATTCGCGACTACCTCGGCAAGTTCCTCTTTTCCGGCGACGACGTCTATAAGACGGTCGCCATGATTTCCGGCGGCGAGCGCGGCCGCCTGGCCCTGGCCAAACTGGCCCTCCAGGAGACCAATCTGCTCTTGCTCGATGAACCGACCAACCACCTCGACATCCCTTCCCAGGAAGTCCTCCAGGCGGTGCTGGATGATTACCGCGGCACCATTCTGCTCGTCACCCACGACCGCTATCTGATTGACGCCCTCGCCACCCAAATCTGGGAAATTGACCCGGACGAGACCAGCCTGGATATCTTCGAGGGGACTTACAGCCAGCGCAAGGAGGAGCGCGAGCGCCTGGCGGCCTTGCGGGCGGTTGAGACGGCTTCTGCTCTGCAGGCGGCAACCCGGCCGCGCCGCCGGCAGACCTCCGAACAGGTCAAGGCCGAGCGCCGCCGCGTGGCCCGTTTGCAGGAACTGGAAAACAAAATTGCCGCCCTGGAGGCCGAACTGGCGACGCTGGGAGCGCGCCTCGAGAATCCCCCTGCCGACCCGGCGCGCGTCGCCCAACTGGGCCGCGACTACGCTCGCCTACAGCATGAGATGGATGTGTTGTTGAATGAATGGGAAACGCTGCAGAAATGAGAACGGTTTCGGTCTACAGGTTCCTGGTTCGAGTACAAACTCCAAACCACGCCTCTCGAACGCGCCATTTCGATCATGGCTGGCGCTTCCATCGCCTCTGGGGCGGGCGCTCCCGCCCGGGTTGGCGTTTCGAGCGGGAGGGGTTCATTGAACGGCCAGATGTAAGGCGATCCGGGGCACCAGGGCGGCTGCGGCCAGGGTCCTTGGGGTGGGCAAATCCCGAAGCCCCACATGGCCAGGCAGGCTAGGATGCAGAGCAGAATAGGACCCAGGACGACGGCAAGGAGAATAAAAAGCCTGCGTCGTTTGCTGGCAGGTCGTTGGCGAGCCGGAGGAGTGGTGGGAGGATGGGCTGTTTTGGGCAGGGTGGCTTCGTCCGGGGTAAAGTCGTCGCGGGTTGCCTCGTCAGCGGCGAGGAATGTCCCGGCCAGCAGGCCCTCCAGGGCTTTGACAAACAGATCCATGCTGGGGTAGCGCGCCTGAGGGGATTTGGCCAGGGCCTTGAAAAGCACCTGTTCGACGGCCTCGGGCAGGTCTCTGGCAAACTGCCGCGGCCGCGGCAGTGGTTCGCTGGATTGTTTGAGCAGGACAGCCGCCGGGGTGTCGGCGGTGTAGGGCTTGCGGCCGGTAACCAGTTCGTAGAAAACAACGCCGAGGGAGTAAACGTCGGCCTGGGGGCCGGCCTGACCGGTCCACTGTTCGGGGGCCATGTACTCGGGCGTGCCGATGCCGACGCCGGTTCCGGTCAGGGTTTGGCCTTCGGCATCCTCGAGAATCTTGGCGATTCCGAAATCGGTCAACATCGGTTCGCCGGAGAGAGTGGTCAGGATATTGGCTGGTTTGACGTCGCGGTGGACGATGCCTTGGGAGTGGGCAAAAGCCAGGGCGTGGGCGACCGGCAGGATGAGTTGAACGGCCTCGCGCCAGGGGAGGGGCTTGCCGAGGCTTTGCTTCAAGGTCCCGCCGGGCAGAAAGGGCATGACCAGATAGGGGGCGCCCTCGTGATCGCCGTAATCGATAATGCTGACAATGTTGGGGTGGGTGAGCCGCGCCAGGGCCTTAGCCTCTCGTTCGAAGCGTTTGAGGATACGCTCAAGTTGTTCGGGTGGGAAGGCGTCTTTGCGGATGACTTTGAAAGCGACCTCGCGCTCCAGACGGGTGTCGTAGGCTTTGAAAACGGTGGCCATCCCCCCTTCGCCGAGTTGTTCTAGGACGTGATAACGTCCGATCGACTGTCCAATCAAGTTTTCCATAAATCCGGCTCCGCCAAGAATCAAATTCGGGGCCCCGTCCCGCTTCCACTCATTCGTCCATACGATTGACGCCGTCTATGTTGTTGAGTATACTGGCAGTGCCCCTTTTGGTCAATTGGTCTATTCCCTTCTTTGGCCGGTTGAATCTTTTTGTTCCCCCTCTAGGAGGCTAACATGACTAGTCGGCATTTGCGTAGGGCATTCCCCCTGCTAGCGCTGGCTTTTGTTGTAATATTCCCATGTCCCGGGGCCGCTCAATCTTCGCTGGATGTGGTTGTGAATTATGTGGAAGGGGCGCCATCCGAAACGGAGGTCGCTTACGAGGTAGACGCCTATGTCTCGGTGGTGGATGGAGACGGAATCCCCATCGAGAATTTGACCGTCGAGAATTTCGCTATGATCGAGGATGCGCAACAGGTCCAGTTGCGCGCCGTCGAGATGGCGCAGGATCGGACGCTCCAGGTGGTATTGATTCTGGACACCAGCACTTCGATGGTAGGCCAGCCGATGACGGCGGCCCGTCAGGCGGCTGGCGCTTTCGTGGAGGGGTTGAACGACGGCGACAGCGTTGCGTTGGTCAGTTTCAATCACATTGTGACCGCCGAGATGGATTTCACTACCGATCACCAGGCTGTGCAGGAGCGGCTTTCGACCGTCAATGCCGTCCCCAGCGCCGGCGCCTGTCTGTATGACGCTGTCTGGCAGGCGGTTCAGATGACGGCCTCCCTGCCGTCTGGCCGACGGGCGGTGGTCCTGCTGACAGATGGCCCGGACGAGTACAACGGCCAGCCTTGCAGCGCGGTGACCGCCGACGACGTGGTCGCTGCCGCCTCGGGCGGCGGCACGCGTGTCCCCATCTACACGATTGGTCTGGGGATGCGCGTCGACACACCGGGGTTGACCCGTCTGGCAGCCCTGACCGGCGGGCGCTATTTGAATTCGCCTTCGATGGCTCAATTGGAGCCGACTTTCCTGCGCGTTTTGGATCAGTTACACACCCAGTATGTGCTGCGCTATCTATCTTATGCTGCGCCAGGAGCGCATACGCTGGTCGTCGAGGTCGAGTCTGAGGGCGCCCGGGATCAAGATACGCGCGAATTCCTCCTACCGCCTATGCCGACGCGGGTTTCATTCCGCACTCCCCTGGAAGGAGAGGAGGTATCCGGTCTCCAGACGGTGGCCGTCGCTGTCGGCGGGGGAGGCGAGCCGGTCATGCAGGTCGTCTTGCAGGTGAACGGCGAGCCGGTCGCTTCCGATGCGAGCATCCCCTACGAGATGGAGGTGGATTTCGATCCGTATGGAGCAGGCGAATTGGTCTTGACAGCCGTTGTTCAGGGCGCAGGGGAGGTCGAATTGGCGCGTGCGACGGTCACGGTGACGCACGTTGTCGCTCCGGCAGAGACTGAAGTGAACGACGAGGGTGGCCTGAGCAAACAAACGCTGATGGTGGGAGGAATTGTCCTGGGAGTTCTCGTCCTCGCCGGGCTGGCTTTCCTGCTGATGAGTGGCGGGAAGAAAAAGAAGCAGGAACGCGCCCGCGCCGCTCTGTGGGAACAAGCCAAGACGCTCGAGGAGGCTGCGACCGCTCCCGCCGCGGCCGAGCGGACGATGGACGACTGGACAGCCGTCTCCGGCCGGCTGGGTTTACTGACTGTCGAGGCCAGCGACGACCCGGCCATGATTGGCCAGCGCTTTGACATCACGCGCTTGCCCGTGACGCTTGGGCGCAGCGCCGACAACGATTTCGCTTTTCCTAAGGATAGCCCGGTCTCGCGCCGTCACGCTGAGATCATTGAGCGGGGAGGGACGCTCTACCTGCGCGAAGTGCAGGCCCCGGATGAGAGCGGGCAGATGCGCGGCCCGAAATTCGGCACCTTTGTGGACGATGTCCAAATCAGCCAGCCGGTCGCGTTGCGGAGCGGAGCAGTCATCTGCCTGGGCAAGCGAGTTGCCCTGCGCTTCGAGGCGCCGCTTGCCCCGGTCGGTTCGCCCGAGCAGACGAGGGACGACTTCGAAAGGGGCGCTGCCGATAACCGGCCGTCGGTCAAGAACGACCCGGATGCTACGCGGAACGAACAGTAAATCACATGGCAGCCACCAGACTCTCGGCCGGTTTCGAATTCGGATCGGTGTGTGACTCTGGCCGGATGCGCGACGGGCAATCCAATCAGGATGCTGTCCAACTCGTGCTGCCTGGCCCAGACGACGTCTATCCGCCGCTGCTGTTGGTGGCCGATGGAATGGGCGGGTACGGCGGCGGGGCTGTGGCTAGTCGGCTGGTGATTCAGGGAATGAAGGACGTTTACTTGCGCGCCAGCCATCCTGCCGACCCTGGCCGGCTGCTCCAAGACGGTTTGCAGACTGCCCATCGCCTGATTCGCGCCCGCGGGGAGGAGGAAACCGGCCTCGATTCGATGGGGAGTACGCTGGCGGCGGCTGTTCTCACGCCGGAGCGGATATACAGCCTCAACGTGGGCGACAGCCGCGTCTATTTGCTGCGCGGCCGCCAGATTGTTCAGCTGAGCCAGGATCAGTCCTGGGTGGCCGAACAGGTGCGGGCCGGTCTGCTCACGCCGGAGCAGGCGCTGCGGCATCCCAGGCGAAGTCGCCTCTCGATGGCGGTCAGCGCCAAACGGGCGTCTGTGCAGGGCTACTTGAACAGCGTGGCCCTCGAGGTGGACGATGTGCTGGTCCTATGCACGGATGGTTTATGGAGTGTCGTGCCGGAGGCGTTGATCTGGGCCGCGGCCCGCGAACTGGACCCGCAGACGGCGGCCGAGAAACTTGTCGGCCTGGCCAACGCCAATGGCGGGCCGGATAATATCTCAGTTGTCATTGCTCGCCGCCACTGGCCGGGTCGCAAGTCGTCATCTGCCGATCTGGATGAGACCGTCCCGTGAAAAATCAGGCCGGAATGCTCCGGCCTGATTTTTCACCCAAAGAGAGGGTTATTTGATCACATCTTTGCGATGCATGACGAACAGCGTCGCCCCGCCGAAGAGAACAGCCAGACCGACCAATATGCCCCAGTCCCCGAGCAGGTGAGCGCGACTGCGGGTGTAGTCCAGTTCGAAGTGCATGGGGGTGACGATATCCACCGGTTCTGGCTCGACGGTCACGCTTTCGGTTACCGTTTCGGTGACGGTGACCATCTCGTTCTCGGTGATGACGGGGATCGGCACGGGGGCAATACAGCCGGGGATTTGTCGCATCTCCTCGGTCACGGTGACCGGCTCCCAGTCCTCGGCCGGTTTTTCCACATCGAACGAGACCTCCTCCGTAATCGGATCGGCCTGGAAGCGCGAGCGGGTCAGCGAGTTCAGGTATTCGATGTCGGCTGAGACTCCCATCCCTTCGGTCGTCCAACGCGTCAGGGTGATGTTCGAGATCTGGCTGGAGAAGCCGGGCAGCTCGAAGAAGACGCCGGCGAAGATGATCTGCAGGAAGAGCAGGCCCATGATGATGTAGGTGACCGAATTGGTGTTGGGGGCGATCGACGAGACCAGCAGCCCGAGCATGATGGCGGCGATGGCGCCCAGCAGCATGGTGATATAGATCTCGAAGAAGGAGGGCATGAAGATGCCCTCGGGCGGGAACTGGATCTTGATGCTGATCACCAGCAGGAAGAGCAGGCATTGCAGGGCGGCGAAGCCTCCCAGTAGGACCACCTTGGACATCAAGTAGGGGAACAGCTTCAGGAAGACCATCCGCTCACGAACATACACTGTCCGCTCTTTGACGATTTCATAGGCCGAGGCAAACAAACCCAGCAAGACGCTGGCCAGCGACATCATGAAGAGCAGCGCTTGGCCGTTCTTGACGACCGAATAACTGGCGCTTTGATCGCCGCCGGCGATGGCGGTCGCCAGTTGATTTTCGATGGTGGTCAGACTATCGCCAACTAACCAGTTCGGCTCGGCGATGAGCATAAGCAAGAGGGCCAGAAGAGGCATGATGGCGAGCAGGATGGTCAACAGGATTTTGTCGCGGATGATGAGGTCAAAGTAGCGGCGGGTGAGCAGCAGGAACTGGCGCAGCGAACTGACGCGGGCGCGCTTCGTGCGCACCGGACTGGCAGAGGCGGTTTCATCTTTCTTCGCGCTGCTCTTCAGTCGCTCCAGGATGTATTTCTGGTAATAGGGCGATTGTTTGTAGCGGTTTTCCCACTCGGCAGCCTTTTTTCTGGCTTCTGTGGGATTCGGGTCGCTGATTTCGTCGTAGATATCGGCGAAGTTGTTGCTGCCCACGTCGAAGAATTGGCCGGCTTCGGCGGGCGGCCCAAAGAAGACCAGATGCCCCTGCGACATGAAGGCCACATGGTCGCATTCGGCGATGTTGGCGGTGGCGTGGGTGACCAGGATGATGGTCTTGCCGCCGTTGGCCAGTTTGCGGAGGGTGACCATCATTTTTTTCTCCAGGCCGGGGTCCAGGCCGGAGGTGGGTTCGTCTAGAAAGAAGAGCGGCGGGTCGGCCAGCAATTCAACGGCGATACTGGCGCGCTTGCGCTGTCCGCCGCTCAGGCTGTTGATGACCTGCTTGCGCTGACCGGAGAGTTCGACCTGCTCGAGGACGCGCTGGATGCGTGCATCGATCTCCTCTTCGCCGATGTCCGGCGGCAATCGCAGACGGGCAGAGTAGCGCAGGGCCTCCTCGACAGTCAATTCTTTGTGCAGGATATCATCCTGGGGCACGTAGCCGATCAGTTGGCGGTAGGCCTCGTAGTTTTGGTAGAGCGGTTCGCCTTCTACCAGGACCTGGCCTTGGGTGGGCGGCAGGAGGCCGCTGAGGGATTTCATCAGGGTGGTCTTGCCGGCGCCGCTGCCTCCCACGAGGCCAATGAATTCCTGTGGGTAGATGGCGATGTTGATGTCTTCGAGGATGCGTTTGCGTTTTTCCTGGCTGCCCACCTCCCAGATGATGCCTTGGCCGTCCAGGCGCAGGCCGCGGCTGGCGGCTTGCAATTTGAAGATTCCGCCGCCCTCGTAGACCAACCGAAAAGGACCAATCTGAACGACATCGTTCTTGGTCAGGCGGCGCGGCGCGCTGACGCGCTGGCCGTTGACGAAGGTCCCGTTGGTGCTGTTCAGATCGCTCAGGGTCCATTCGCCGTCGCCGCTCGGCTGGAGGATGGCGTGATGGCGTGAGACGGCCGGGGCGGGCAACTGGATGTCGGCGTCGGCGCCGCGGCCGATGGTCAGCGGTTTGCCGGCCGGGGCTTGGTAGGAGCGGATATGGATCAGGCCGGTCTCGTCCTGTTTATCGCCGGCCGCCTCGGCGGTGACCCGAAAGGTCAGAACAACGGCCGTCTCGGCCTTTTCACCGATGCGCAGGACAGTTTCGTTCTGGATGGCGAACTCTTTGATTTTTTGTCCCCCATGCCAGGTTCCGTTGTGGCTGTCCATGTCGATGTAATACCAGGTCTCGCCACGTTTTTCCAGGAAGGCATGCCGCCGCGAAACGATGGGAATCGGCAAGACGATATCGTTGTCCGCCTCGCGTCCAAGACGATATTTCGAATGCTCGAGCAGAATTTCCTGGGCCGGCTGGTCGGGCAGTTGAACGATCAAGGTGGTAGAAAAGCGCTTTTCTGTGTTCATGATTCTCCTTTGTCTGCGACTCACGGGTTATTCTGCCGAACGCAGCAAGCAACAAGGAAGCCTGCAACCGCTGACCTGGATTCATGTTGGGGGCCTAGCCTATCTAGATCGGGGCTTCGCGATTCATTTCCTATCCAGGCGTTGGGCAGAGCGCCAATGGGGTGAAAGAGACGGAGGCAATAAGATAAAATCGGCCCGCTCGTGGTCGGCTTCGACCAAGCGGGTTTCGCAAGCACAATCGAAGATGACCATTTTGGGCTGAACGGCCGTTGGTTGTTCGCGGGTGGTCCAACCGTCGCGAACTATCTCGGCCTCGAAGCCTGCGGCCTGGAGGACCTCCAAAAGAATAATCGTCCAGAGCCGTGTCATCTTCGCTTACGATGGCTGGTTTACTCATTTTTTCTCGTTTTCTTTTTTGTGACTACCGGAGGGCTGTTACGCTGAAGAGGCTGCTCATTTCCACCTGGCTCTTGACGGTTATGTTGCTGTCCATCGAGTCGGTTAATCGCCGACGCCGGCTCCACATGGACGGTGACATCGGCCTGGGTCATGAATGCTTGCACTGCGGCCTCGATCTTCTCGGTGGCGGTGTGGGCCTCGTTCAGCGTGCATTCGCCGTCCATCGTGACGTGCATATCCACGAACCAGCGCGCTCCCGAAGGGCGGATGCGCACCGCGTGGGCGTCGACGACTCCCTCGACGGCCGCCGCCGCCCGTTCGATTTTCTCGGCCATGCCCTGGGGGGCGGCATCGAGCAGCGCCGAGACCGTCCGCCAACCCAGTTCGCCGCTGACGTAAATGACAATAATTGCTACCACCAGGGCGGCGATCGAGTCGGCGATGTGCATCCAGTCCAGGTCGGGAATGAAGCGGGCAATCGTGACGCCAATCAGGCCGACGATGACGACCGAAGAGGACCAGATGTCAGTACGGAAATGCAGGGCGTCGGCCTCCAACGCCTGGGAGTTGTATTTCCTGGCTGCCTTGTAGAGCATTCGGGAACGGTTGATGTCGATAACGATTGACGTCCCCATCACCACGAAGGCCCAGACCGAGGCCTCCACCCGGGCCGGGTGGAAGAAGAGACGGTCGATGGCCTCGTAGATGATCCAACCGGAGGTCGCCAACAGCAGTAGAGTCTCGAACAAGGCCGAGAGATTCTCGACTTTGCCGTGGCCGAAGAGATGACTGCGGTCGGGGGGGCGGTCCGAGACGCGCACCGCGAAGTACGTCATGGCCGCCGCTACCAGGTCCAACCCCGAATGGGCCGCCTCGGCCAGGATGCCCAGCGAGTTGGTCAGCAGGCCGACGATGAGCTTAAAGGCCGTCAGTCCGACTGCGGCCAGGACGGAGAGAAGAGCAACAGAGCGTTTTTCTTGTTGGGACGATTCGATGGACATGGGGGACTCTATGAAACAGTTTGATTATACCTCTGTAACGTCCGGCTCTTCGCAATAGGACAAATCTCCTAGAAAAGGAACCCGTTCCCGACGAGGAACGGGTCCCTCTTTTGGTTTCATCTCATTGTACCATTCGTGTAATTCGGAAGATAAAGAAACGGCCATCCATTTAACGCCCCAGCAGGCGGAAGAAAGGCGACTCTTCGTTTCCGATGCGCTGGGCAACGATGTGGGGGTAGGTGGCCTCGGCGATGGATTTGACCCCCTCGAGGTTCGGCGGGCCGATGTGGAAATTGTTGATTGAGCGAATGATTTCCGAGAGACTGGTATAACTCCCGACCAGGAGAAGGAGGAGCAGCAGAATCCGCAGCGCCAGAACCCAGCCGCGCCGGCGCGGTGGAGCGGCTCCCAGGAAGGCCTGGCCGATGAAGATCCAGAAATAGAAAAGCGAAGGAATCGAAGCGCGCATGACCAGGTCGTTGTTGTACCCCATCTTGAACAACGGCAAGGCCGAGAGAATCAGGCAGACCAGCCCGAACCAGCCGGGCGGAAGGCCGGCCGGCTTTTCGTTTTGCGGGGCGGCGCGGCGCAACAGGCGGATGACCGTCGCCCAGCCGGCCAGCAGGCCGAATTCCAGCAGCCAGAATTCGAGGGCCGTCCGAAGATAGATTTGCCGATTTTCGACCAGAGTCCAGAGCAGGCCGATGGGGAAATCGTAGCGGTTGGACGAAATGTACAACGCATGGATGAGGGCGACCGGTATCGCCCCCAGATTTAGCCCGACCGAAAGCGGCGCCAACAGGACCCGCGCCTGCTTCCTGACCAGCAGCGTGATACCCGCTCCGAGCAGGTACGGGGCGATTCCCACCACCCCGAAGGGAGTCCACAGAATGCCGGCGGCGACGGCCATGCCCAGGTAGCGGACCAGCCGCGGTTCGTCGAGGCAGGCGAGGGTCAGGCCGGCCATCAGCCAGGCGGCCAGCGCCTGCTGCGGCACCCAGTAGAGCAGGGTGGTTTGAGAGGAAAACTGGAACAGTTTTGCCCAGTTTTCGAGGTGCGCGCCCCAGCGAAAGGCGTTTTCCGGGTCGAGGTAGTAACCGGCCGCGTCCATGCCGCCGGCCAGGCAGAAGAGCAGCGCCAGGCCGAATGTCGGCCAAAATCTGGCGGGGGCGGCGCTCAGGCGCCGAAACCAGCCAAAGGCCAGCAGGATCCCGGCGAGCGCCCAAAAGAAGATAAAGACGTTGGCGGCGCCCCAGCCGAAAGCCTTGCCGACCGCCGCGGCGGGCAGGAAGTAGGCCAGGTAATAGACCACCGGCACGGTCTGGCCCTCGAATTCGATGCGCAGCGGCCAATCGGACTCGATGAGGCCGCGCAGCAGAGCGTTGCTGGATTTGTAATCACCGTTTTGCAGCCCGATGCCGCCGACGCCTGAGAGCAGCAACCAGGCGAGCAGGAGGACGAGCGCCGGCCAGAGGAGGCGCAGACGCTGACGCCAGGGCGTCTGGTCGCGGCCGCGCCAGGCATCTCGCAGGGCAAAGAAGATTGCCAGGCCGGCCGTCAGCGTGACGGCCAGGGCGTAGGGCGTCCGCAGCCAGCCCCAGGCGAAGAGAATCGCCGGGGCGACGAGGTAGGTCATCGTCAGCCCGCCCAGCGGCAAGGTTGAGACGGATGGCCGGGGCGTTGTACTATGGCGGGTCATTGAGAAGCGTTCGTGCAGGTCTTGAGAGTATGCCGGATGGTGTTGTTCCAGATGGGTGGCCAGCTGGTGCGCCAGCGCCTGGTTTGTGGTCCGTAAGGCGGTCATTTCTTCGTCCGGGTCGCGGAGGGGCGCTGCCGCGTTGAGGCGGGCGGTTTTTCCTTGTCGCTGTCTTGGGGCGGGCGTTTTTTCCCGGACGTTCGCTTGCTCGGCTGCTTCGAGGGCTTCGGCTCTGCGGCCGGCCGGGGGGCGAACCGTTCATCGTATTTTGCCTGCACCGATTCGACTCCGGCCCCGCCCAGGGCGCGGTACACTTCCGTCCAGCGTTCGTTCTCGTCGCTCACGAAGCGCCAGTCGAGGAAGACGTGGCATTGGTAGCCGCCCAGTTCCACATACAGGCCGCGCTCAACCAGGTCGCGGCACGGGCGGATGTATTCCAGATGGGTGACGTAATCGCGGAAGATGGCGTAGCCCTCGGCGGGCAGGGCCAGCCCCTCGGCGAGCGTCCGCTGGACGAGGCGGCCGGAGGCCTTGTCCATGAAAGCGACCGAGGTCTTGACCCAACCGCGCGCCTCGGCATATTTGTTGTGATAAATGACCAGGCCGCTTTCCTGCCCGGCGCGGTTAGAGAAGGCGAACACGTCTTCGTTGACGTAGCCCTCTGGGGTGTAAAGGTCGTAGAGCAGGAAGTTATCCACCTCCGAGAAGATGTGCCGCCGGTGCAGGAGCGGAAAGACTTTCCATTCGTGGCCCTTGATGAGGCCTTCGTTTGGCCATTCATCCCATTTCGGCTTGCGGAATTCCATGCCGTATTTTTCGCGGTAGCCTTCAATTTGGCCATGACCGAACATCGGCAGCCCCGGCAGGGTGGACATCAGGATGCAGACGCCGAAATACTTGTCGCCGTCGCCGAATTGTTCGGCGGCGGTCTTTTCGTCCGGGTTGTTCATGAAGTTGACGAAGCGCTTGAGGACTTGCGGGTCGAATTCCAGGACGTTTTTCATCACCTGGCGATATTTGGCGTTGTCCTCGTCGCGCAGCATGTGCATGAAGGCCGAGTTGTAAACGCGGTGCATGCCCAGGGTGCGGACGAAGTAGCCCTCCATCAGCCAAAAGGCCTCGGCGAGCAGGAGCGTGTCGGGGGCTTCGACGGCGAGGCGGTCAACGACCTCGCGCCAGAACTCGTTGGGGATGGCAGCGTCGAATTCGGCCTGGGTCATGCCGTGTTCGGCGCGGGAGGGGATGGCGCCGCCCTGCCCGGGCAGGGGGAACCACAGGCGTTGGATGTGCTTTTTGGCCAGGGTCATGGCGGCGTCGAAGCGGATGATGGGGAAGTTGCGCGCTACGTGCAGGATGGTCTGGATGACGGCTTCGCGCACCTCGGCTTTGGAGTAATCCAATTGGGCGGTGTCGTTCCAGGGCATGGAGGTGCCGTCGTTGCCGTGGTAGATGTAGCGCACTTCGCCGGTCGAGCGCTCAACGCGCTTGAAGACGACGGCGGCGTCGGTTCGGTCGTAGTAATGGTCCTCGATGATGACCGCCATGCGGGGGTCGTCGGAAAGGTCTTCGCTGTTGAAGGTGTAGTTGGGGTAGGGAGGGTAAGGCAACGAGAGGAACCAATCGGGGTGCTCGGCTACCCAGCGCGAATCGATGCCCATGTGGTTGGGGACCATGTCGGCGGCCAGGCGGATGCCGCGCTGCCAGGCGCGGGCGCGCAGGTTGGCGAGCGCCTCCCAGCCGCCCAAGTCGGCGGCGATATCGTAGGCGTAGAGCGAGTAGGCCGAGGCGACTGCCTCTTGGTCGCCCATGCGCTGTTTGATGCGTTGACTGGCGCGGCTGCGCTCCCACAGCCCGATCAACCACAGGCCGGTGAAGCCGCGCTCGGCCAGGAGGTCCAGTTCCTGGTCGGGGATCAGGTCGAGGGTCTTGACCCAGAATTTGTATTGGCGCGAGAGTTGTTCGAGCCAGACGTAAGAATTCTTAGCGATCAACACGCAGCGCGGCATCCAGTCGCGGTCGGGGCTGAAGCGTTCGTACTCGCCATAACCGCCGAAGGTCAGGATGGGGGCCTGGCCGGCAAAACCGCCGGCAAACGCGCCGCGGATGACGTCTTCTTTCAGGTGGTCAATGCCGCGCAGGATGCGCAAGACGAATTGTTCGCCCAGGAGCGCCCCCCAGCGCTGGAGCAGGTATTCGAGTTGGGCGGTCAGGGAGTGGGGGGACACCCGCGCCGGCGCAGCCAGGGCGTCGAACAGCGTCTCGCCGCCGGCGCCGAAGGCGGGCCCGGCGTGGAAGAATTCCTGCAACCTGTTCAGGATGAGCGGATAGGCGGTCTTTTCGCGCAGTTCCCGGTCGTCGAACAGTTGGCGGTAGGGGGCGTAGGCCGGATTGGCGTTGGCCAGATGGAGGAGAATCATCTCTTCCAGCGTGGACTGACGGTGGGGCGTGCCGGCCGTTTCCAGGTCCAGGTAGGCGCGGGGACTCAATTCGCCGCGTTGGACGGCCAGGGGAGGAAACTCCTCGGTGAATTTCAGCAGAGCCGTTTCGGTATCCAGGCCGCTGAGCGTTTCCAGGGCGCGGCGCATGACGCCGGGGTTTTGCCGTTCGTATTGACGGATGAGGATGTGCATGATTTCGTCAATCAGTCCCATGGCGTTGATATCGCTGGCGGGGACCGGTCGCCCGTCTAGCCGGCTGATCGCCTCGGCGAAGCGCCGGGCGGCGGCGAAGTCGGCCAGGATGACGTTGCCGTTCAGGGCAAACAGGCCTTCGTCGAACTGGTATCGTTGGCGTGCCTGCCGGGAGACGTGAAATTCGTATTGATTCATTTTGCCTCGTTGGGGAGGAAAATCATTTGCGTCGCGGCTTTGTTTTTCTGCTCGCTCAATCATACTCTATTTGGGAGTAATCAAAAAGACAATTTCGAGTATACTTTATAGCGTCCCATGATCGTCAACGCCGATTTGCTTTTTGTTGCTCTACTGGCCGTCGAGAGCCTGGTGTATCTGACTTTGATTTTCCAGGTTCTCCGCCAGCGCGCCGGGCAGGAGGAGGCCGCCTCGCTGTTGAGTCTCTATGCGCTGGCCGCGCTTCTGTTGGGGGTCTTCGAGGCGCTCTGGCGCTTGAATCTCTTGCCGTTGACGGGGGAGATGGTCTGGCATTTTCAGACCTACGGTGTGCTTTTTCTGGCCGTCTTGCTGGTTTTGAACAACCGGGCTTTTTTGCGCCTGTCTGGCCGAAGCCTATGGCTGGGAATGGGAGCGGTGTTGTTTGTGCTGGTGGCGCTTTTCTCCGGCCGGGTCTTTCCGCTGCCCGAAGTCCTGTGGCCGGATACTCCTTACCAGATTCCGGGCAACCGGCTGAGTTTTTTCGTTCTCCTGCTGGGCTGGCTCATTTTCTTCGCCACCGCCACGCTGACGACCCGCGCCGTCTATCGCCGCACCCGTCAGCCGCTGCACCGCAACCGTCTCAGTTACTGGTTGCCCGTTCTGTTGCTGCTGGCCGCCAACGACACCCTGATCCTGAGTGGACGGAATGCCTGGGGCGGCGTGTTGCGCCTGCTGGCTGCCTGGCTGATGACGTATATGCTGATCAGGCACCGTCTGCCCGACGCCCATCGTATCTTCCGCGAGACGGCGAGCGTTTTGTTGGGAATTGCATTGCTGGCCGGGGCGTATGCGGCCGGTTATTTCCTGCTCGGCCGTTTGCCCGAATTGCTGCCCGGCTATGATCCGTTCCTGACCGGTTTTGCGCTCGTCAGCCTTTTGGTCGTCGTTTGTCTGGCGCTGTTTGGCATGTTGCGCCGCCTCGTCTATCGTTTAATGCCGGTGGAGAGTTACAACCCCAGCCAGACCTTGCGCGATTACAGCATCTCCATCAGCAACATTCTGGATGTCGAACGGCTGGCGACGGTCGCCGTGGGCCTGATTATCGAGGCGATGGACATCCGGCGCGGCTTTTTGTTCCTGGTGGACAAGGACACCGATTTGCATGGGCGGGTGACCTACCGCTTGCGGGCGGTTCGTGGGGCGGGCGAGCGGCCGCTGCGAGTCGGCGTGCTGAGCGCTTCCGGACCCTTTGCCCGTTTCTTCGCCCAGGGGCATCGTCCTCTCCTGCAGTATGATGTGGATATGCTGCCCGAGTTCCGCCAGGGGCCGGCCTCCGAGCGCGAATGGCTGAGCAGCCTGGATACCGAAGTCTATGTTCCCATCTTCGCCAAGAAGGAATGGATTGGCATGCTGGCGCTGGGAGCCAAATCGTCGGGCAACCGCTACACGGATGACGACCTCAACGTCCTCACCACCCTGGCCAACCAGACCGCCGTCGCTCTCGAGAACGCCCGCCTGGTCGAGAATCTGATTCGCCTGAACCAGGAGATTCGCCAGGCCTATCAGGCCCTCGACCGCGCCAACCGCAACCTGGAGCGTCTTGATCAAACCAAGTCGGATTTCATCAGCATCGCCTCCCATGAGTTGCGCACTCCCCTGACCGTCCTGCGCGGCTACACCGAAATGCTGCTCGAAGACCCGACCATCAAAGAGAATCCGTATCATTATCAGACCATCGAAGGCATTCACAAAGGCACCCTGCGGCTGCACGAGATCATGGATTCGATGTTCGACATCGCCCAAATCGATACCCGCACGCTTGAACTTTCCTGGCAGGCGGTGGATGTGCCCGATTTGATTCGCTCGGTCTGCGGCAGTATGGCGCCGGCGCTCAAGGAGCGCGGTCAGACTCTGACCCTCGACCTGCCCGCCCTGCCGGCCATCAAAGCCGACCCGAAGACTCTGCGCAAGGTCTTTCAACATTTGTTGAGCAATGCCATTAAATTCACCCCCAACGGCGGCAAGATTACCATCCTGGGACGGGCGCTGGTGCCCAATCAGCGCGATTTGCCGGAAGGTGGGGTCGAGATTGTGGTCGCCGATACCGGGGTGGGCGTCGCCCCCGAATACCACGATTTGATTTTCACCAAATTCTACCAGCCCGAAGAGGACCTCAACAAACACTCGACCGGCAAGACCAAGTTCAAAGGTTCCGGGGCGGGATTGGGGCTGGCGCTCTCGCGCGGCATCGTCGAGGCCCACGGCGGACGCATCTGGGTCGAGTCGCCGGGCTACGACGAAGTCACCTGTCCGGGCAGCCAATTCCACGTGGTCTTGCCGCTGCGCCGCCAGGGCGAGAGCGAGACGGTGCGCATTTCGGAGGGGGCGCGCTTGAAATTGTGAGGCCGAAATTCCTACTTGACAACTCTGAATTTAGGCTTTATCATAGCCTTTGTAAGATGCCAGTCAGTTCACGTTGGAAGAGAAGAGCAGTGACCCGCGGTTTCTTGCGCGGGTCGTTTCTTTTTGATCGTCCGATGGAACGGCCTGTCACCTCCATAATTCTTTTGCTAAAAGGAGCAAACAATGTCTGAACGTATCATCGGCACGGTCAAATGGTTCAACGGCGGCAAGGGCTACGGCTTCATCGCCCGCGACGGCGGCCCGGATGTTTTCGTCCATTACTCTGCCATCCAGAGCGACGGCTTTCGCACCCTCGAGGAAGGCCAGCGGGTCGAATTCGCGGTCGAACAGGGCCAGAAGGGCCCGCAGGCGGTCCGGGTGACTGTTCTCTAGCCGAAAACACAAAACACATTGAAGGACCCGTTCTCTGTCAGGGAACGGGTCCTTCGATTCCGAGTCGGGGGCAGTTTTATCAGGCTATGCTCCGCCGGTAAACGCGGTGATTCTTGTATTCCACGCCGTTCAAATTCTTGAGGTCGGCGCGCATCTGACGGGTCGTTTCGGCCACCTGAGTCATCTCGACATGCTCGAATTGATTGAATCCGAAGACGGTTTGGGCCATTTCGTAATACAGCAGGGCATTGCCGCCCAGGCCCTGGTATTCAGGCAGGATGCCCATCCCGTTGCCGGAGATGGTTTTGGTACGGCGCATTTCGAGCAGGATGTCGATGATGCCGAAGGGGAAGAGCCGGCCGCGGGCGCGCTGCAGGGCGGCAGAAACATCCGGAAAGGCAAACAGGAAGCCCACGATTTCGTCGCCGTGCAGGATGATCTTGATCAGGCGGTGATCGGCGACCAGGAAGACGTTGTCAACAGCATACTGGATATCTCCTGCCGAGAAGGGGTAATATTCCCAGTTGTAGATGAAGGCTTTGTTGTAGGCCCGACCGATGCGAGGCGCCCATTGGATGAGTTCGCGCTTGGAGCGGAATTGCTTGACCTGCAGGCGGCCGCGCTCCTTGACGCGCTGAGCGATGCGCTCCACCCGCTCCGGCAGCCGGAACGACTCGGCCGGCAGGTAGCAGGAGACGAAATCCACCTCCTTCTCGAAACCCAGCGCCTCGATCAGGCGGGGATAGTAATCATAGTTGTAATTCGTCATCGTCATCATCTGACGGTGTTCGAAACCCTTGACCAGGATTCCGTAGCCGTCGAAAGGGGAGAGGCCCTTTGGTCCGATGACGGTATCCAGGCCGCGCTTGCGCGCCCAGTCGAAGACGGTTTCAAAGAGGGCGTTGGCCACTTCCTGGTCGTTGATGCTGTCGAAGGCGTAGAAATGCGCCTTGCGGGTGTTGTGATAGGCGTTGAAGGGTTCGTTCTCGGCGGCACAGATACGGCCAACCACCTCGCCATCCTGAATGGCCAGGAAGAAATCCGCCTCGGAGTGCTCGAAGAAGGGGTGTTTCTTGCGGTTGAGCGGCAGGTAGGCGTCCACGTAAAGCGGCGGAACCCACTGTGGGCATCCCTCGTAGAGTTTATAGTAGAATTCAACGAAACGCTTGACCTGCGCCCTGTTTTCCGTGTCAACTTTTTCGATGGTTACCATGGCCGTCTCCTTTGACCGATATGGGGAACGTTCTTAAGTATATAACACCTTTGGCAGAGGCGGTGTGGCTTGCTGCGTTTTTTTTCTGGAAAGGAGAGTGACGATGAGTCTCGGACGTGTGCTGATTTGCATTCTGTTTCCGCCGCTGGCGGTGCTGGACAAGGGCTGCGGCGCAATTCTTCTGACGACGATTCTGACCCTCGTCGGCTGGCTGCCGGGGGTGATTGCCGCCATCCTCTTCAATCGTCCTGCCAAGACGGTCGTGATCGTGAAAGAAAAGGCCGTCAAACATCCCTCATCGAAGGAGACATGAGATGTCCGAACCGTACACAGAGGAGTTTCGCGTCAGCGGTGAAGAGTTGCTGGCCAAAATCAAACAATTGATTCACGCGGGCAACATCCGGCGCGTCATCATCAAAGACCGGGAGGAGAAAGTGTTGATGGAGTTCCCGCTCACCTTTGGCGTGGTGGGCCTGGTGTTGGCCCCCACCCTGGCGGCGGTCGGGGCCATCGCCGCCCTGGTCGGCGAGGCGACGGTGGTGGTGGAAAAAACGGCCTGAAGCCGCCTCTCCGGCAATGCGCATCGATCTCCGCCGCATCTTTGTGACTGTCAGCCTGGTCGCTTTGCCCGTTTCCTACCTGCTTCTATACGGGAGAATGTTGAGCGACCCGGTCCAGGCGACGGGCGCCGATTTCATCGCCTTCTATGCCGCTGGCCGGATTGCCCGCCAGGAAGGGCCGGCGCGGGTTTACGATGTGAGGCTCCAACAGAAATATGAGGAACAGGTACTCGGCTTCGAAATAGCCGCCGAGGACACCAATCCCTTTCCTCATCCTCCCTTCGTCATCCCTCTCGTTCAAGCGGCGGCGGGCGAGCGCTACATTCCGTCCTTCCTGGCCTGGACCGGGATGATGACCGTCCTGCTGATTCTGGCGGCGCGGGCCTTGCTGGAGTCCACCGGCGGGCAATTCGCGCCCCCCGAACGGCGACTTTTGCTGGCGGGTGTTGTGCTCTTCTTTCCCGCTTTTGTCAGCCTCATCAACGGCCAGAACAGCGCCCTGCTTCTGCTGGGGGGCGGTTTGTGGCTTTGGGGGTGGTTTTCGGGGCGCGATTGGCTGGCGGGCCTGGGGCTGGCTGTGATGGCGGTCCGCCCGCATCTGGCGCTGCCGCTGGCGCTGCCGTTTATTTTTCGGCGAGGCGGCATTTTCCTGTGGTTCGGGGTCGGATGCGGCGCGCTGGCGCTCTTCAGCCTGGCGTATGTTGGCCGGGACGGAATTGAGGGCTTTGTACGCATGCTGTTTCTCAGCGGGAGCGGCCAGGCCTATCACATCAACGAAAATAGAATGATCAACTTTTTGGGGCTGTTGCTGCGGCTCTTCCCTCAAGCGTCCGCCTCTTGCCTGCGGTTGATCGCCTGGATCGCTTATGGCGCG
The DNA here is from genome assembly GCA_041287425.1 of Anaerolineales bacterium. Taxonomy (GTDB): domain Bacteria; phylum Chloroflexota; class Anaerolineae; order Anaerolineales; family Villigracilaceae; genus JAFGSI01. The sequence goes on from JBEULG010000034.1 coordinate 23,908, forward strand.
GCGGCCCTGGGCCTGTGTTTTTGGTGGAGGCGCTGCCCCACCCTGGGCTGGCGCGAGGCCGGGACGGCTGTCCTGCTGGCCCTGTTCACAGCCCCGCACCTGCACTTCCACGACCTGACGCTGTTGCTCGTCCCGTTGACGGGGTTGTGCGTGCTGCTGGCCGCGAAATGGCCCGCCGCGGCCGTTCTTCCGCTCGCGGCTTCTTTTGCGCTCCTCTTCGGTTATTTTTCCCCGCTGCTGCAATATAGCATTCCCTATCTGTTGATGGTGTTTCTCCTTTTGGGCTTGTGGTTTCCTGATAAAATCGGGCGCAGCAATCAATCTTTGGCGGAGGCCGATCCATGAAATCCTATCGAAAAGAATTGTGGTTCAACCTTCCCAGCCGGCGCGGCTTCGTCAACATCACGGACGAAGTGGAACGCTGCCTGAAAGAGAGCGGCATCCAGGAGGGGCTGGTGCTGGTCAATGCCATGCATATTACCGCCTCGGTTTTCATCAACGATGACGAGTCGGGTTTGCATCACGACTACGAGGAGTGGCTGGAGAAACTCGCCCCGCATGAACCGGTGGAGAAATATTGGCACAATCGAACCGGCGAGGACAACGCCGACGCTCACCTCAAGCGTCAGGTGATGGGGCGCGAGGTGGTGGTTGCCGTCACAAACGGACGGCTGGACTTCGGCCCCTGGGAGCAGATTTTCTACGGGGAGTTCGACGGCCGGCGGCGGAAGCGCGTCCTCATCAAAATCATCGGCGAATAGCGCCGCCGTCCTATTTGCGCGCCATCTCGCCGACCAGCAGGCCGAGGCTCTGGATGGCGCGTTCGATATCCAGCGACCAGGAGGCGGCGTTGAGACGGACGAAGTTGCGAAATTGTTGCGAGGCGGAGAAGAGATAACCGGGGGTCAGTGTGATGCGCGCCTTCAGGGCGCGTTTGTACAATTCGAGCGAATCCACCTTTTCGGGCAACTGAACCCAGAGCACGAATCCGCCGCTTGGGCGGGTGACGCGCGTCTCGGGCGGAAAGTAGCGCGTCACTGCCTGCGACATCAGGTTGACGTTGCGGGCATATTCGCGGCGGATGCGCCGCAGGTGATGTTCATAGCCGCCCGCTTCCAGGTAACGGGCGATGGCCATTTGCACCAGCGGCGCCGAGCCGATGTTGGCGGTGTACTTGAGCCATTCCACCTCGGCCCTCAGCCTGCCCGGCGCCACCCAGCCGACCCGATAGCCGGGGCCGATGTCTTTCGAGAAAGAAGAACACAACAAGACCATGCCTTTGCGGTCGAACGACTTGCAGACGGCCGGCCTTTGCTCGGAAAAATATAATTCGGTCGAGATAGCGTTCTCGATGAGCGGGATGTCGTGGCGGGCCAGCATCTCCACCAGGTGACGCTTGTTTTCGTCGGGGATGCAACTGCCGAGGGGGTTGTTGAAGTTCGAAATGACCAGGCAGGCGCGGATGGGATTGTGGGCGATGGCAAACCGCAGGGCGTCGAGACTGATGCCGTCGCGCGGGTGGGTGGGAATTTCGAGCGCCTTCAAGCCCTGGGCCTGCAACGTCTGCAGCATGCCGAAGTAGATCGGCGACTCGATGGCGACGATATCTCCGGGCCGACAGGTGGCGCGCAGCGACAGGTCAATGGCCTCCATGCAGCCGGAGGTGATGACGATGTCGGCCGGCGTCAGGTTGCAGCCGGTTTCCACCTGGCGCTGTGCGATCTGAACGCGCAGACTTTCCAGGCCGGGCGGCAGGTCGTAAGTGTTGGCCAGGCTCTCCTCCTCCCGCGCCAGGGCGGCCACGATGCGGCTCAATTTGGCCGAAGGGAGCATCTCAGGGTTGGGGAGGGCGGTCCCTAGTTGAACCAGGTCGGGGTTCTTGATGTCGCGCAGAATCATCATGGTCAGTTCCTGGATGCTGACCTGGGAAGGATCCGGCTGGGGGGAGGAGATGGCCGGTTCGGGCAGTTCGGCCTCCGAGGCGCGGCGGACGTAATAGCCGGATTGCGGACGGGCTTCGATGAGGCCGCGATTTTCCAGTTGCATGTAGGCCTGCAGGATGGTGCTGATGCTCATTCTCTTTTGCTGGCTCATCCTGCGCACCGAGGGCAGCCGGTCGCCGGGACGAAAGGTGCCGGAGGCGATGAGGCGGCCGATTTCATCGGCCAATTGTTCGTAGAGAGGTTCGCGCGGAGAGGTCATGGGAAACTGTCTCCAGTACAGTTGCCGGGCGAGGATACCAGTACAGTTTTTTAGAGAGTAAACTGTACCGATTACAATTTGTTATTTCTGCATCTGTTATTTTATCCCAAATTGACCTAAAATCAAAGCGTCGAGAGATGTTTTTGAAATTTGGAGGTGGCTATGACGGTTAATCTTACGCAGAATGCTCAACGCTCATTGGTCATCCGCCGCGGAGCGGAAATCCGTTGCCTGGAAGGAGTTTTATGGATTACGCAAGAGGGAGACCTGCGTGATTACATCCTGAAACCGGGCGAAACCTTTGTGACCGATCGGAAAGGGAAAGTGGTGCTGCAGGCGCTGAAACATGCCTCTACCTTCAGCCTGAATTAACCCGTTGCAGCATCTTTCAAGAGACCTGCCATCTGACCCGTGGCAGGTCTTTAATTTTCGGGCTTTTCTTCCTGCAGAATCATCACTTTGAAGGCTTCGGCATAGTCGAGGCCGTGTGCCTGGCCCTCCTGGCGCGCCCACTCGCGAATCATCTCGGCGGGATCCCACTCGCCGAGTTGGGAGCGGTGTTGCCGGAGGGCGTCGATTTTTGTCTCGATCGTCTCGCCAATATCAACCCAGACATCGGATTTCTCCGAGCCGTGAATATAGACCCGCTTGACGTTGTGGGGTTCGTAGCCGGCCTCGAGCAGGTCGGTGAAGATGAGGCGCGTGCCGGCGGAGGGGAAAGCGGCGTAGAGGGCGGCCTGGGCGGCGGCGCGGTGATCAGGGTGGTTGATGTAGCCGTTGCCGTAGAAGACAGCCTGCGGGTCGCCGATGACGACCGCCTCGGGCCGGTGGAGGCGGATGAGACGGGTCAGGTCTTTGCGCAGAGACAGGCTGGCTTCCAGTTCGCCATCGGGGTAGTGCAGGAAGACCGTTTCGGCGATTCCCAGCAGATGGTTGGCGGCCCGTTGTTCGGCTTCGCGCTGGCGGGCGAGTTCGAGTTTGTCGGCGGCGCCTTTGGCGGGGTCGTTCGAACCCGCCTCGCCGCTGGTGACGACCACGGAAATGACCCGGCAGCCGCGGCGCGTCCAGCGGGCCAGCGTGCCGGCCACGGTGAATTCCTGGTCGTCAGGGTGGGCATGGATGCTCATGGCAACTGAAGGGATGAATTCTTTTTCGTCCATGCAGGCGATTGTATCCGAATTTTTGGGGGGGTTTCGGAGATGAGCGAGTTTAGGAAACCTCTCGTTGACGGGTCTCATTTTGTTATTGTTTTGTTACCATTTGTTTTGTAAAATGGGAGTAGAATAAAAGCGTCGTCTGGTTTGCACGTTTGGGTGGACACTCCAAGAGAATAAGGAGGGACACTGACGAAAAAAGATGTCAATCGATTTCATAAAATTGTGTTAATGAAGTGATTCATAGCACTCGCCTCTTTTCTGTATGGTATTGCATAAGGGGCGACAAGGATGATCATGGGAGGTATTTGCTCTATGCTCAATAGAAAGATAATTCATTTGTTCTTTGCCGTCATTCTTGCGTTGTCTATCAGCGCGGTGACGACGACGCTTGCCAGCGCGGATGAGTCGCAGCCCCCCGAAACGTCACCGGCGGAGGTTGCGCCCGGCGATGGTCAGGCGGACGCTTCTCAGGCCGAGGCAGGGGAAGACGCCCCGCCCCCTGACGAGGGCGCGACCGGCCAGGAGGATGGAACCGCCGCCCAAACGACAGACGACCAGACTCCTCCTGCCGCCGAGCCGCTCCAGTCCGAACCGCAGGCACCATCTGCCATTCCGTTCAATCCGGGCGATTCTTTCTGGTGCCCGGCCGGACAGGCGGCCACGCCTGGCGAGAATGGCTGCACCCAGGCGTTCGGCAGCATGACCGGGTTGCTGGGTTTTTTGCTGGCGAATGAAACGGATCCCCTCTACCAACAGGCGGGCGTCATCTATGTCGCCGTGGGCGATTACAGCGGCGGCGAAACGAGCATCAATTTCAATGCGTTTGGTTTCGTCAACCTCAGCCAGTATGATCTTGCCCTCCAGGGAGGTTGGGATCCGAACGCGCCGACAATCGACCCCGATGACCGCACCACGTTCACGATTCCGATCACCATTGGCCTGGAAGAGAATCCGTGGACGGGGGCGCTGCTCGTCAGCAACATCAATATTTCTGGCTCCGGTCAGCGGGCCGCTCTGACGCTAGTTTCGCAAAGCGACGTGACCGTGACCAATGTACAATTGACCGGCAGTGATGCGGGGCTAGTGATTGTGGCTGACGGCGACGTGAACCTCGAGAATGTCGAGGCGAACCAGAATCGCACGGCGGGCGCTCGGATCGATGCGGGCGGCGATGTCGTCATCACCGACAGCACCTTCAACGACAACGGCGCCGTTTGCGGTAATACGGTCGTCGGGTTCGGCTTGTATGTGACCAGCGATGGGGATGTTGCCATGACCGGCGTCCAGGCCAGCCGCAACCGTCTCTACGGCGGGCGCGTCCAGGCGGCGGGAAGCCTGTCCATCAGCCAGAGCGATTTCTCCGAGAATCGAGCCTATACCTGCTCGTGGTGCGGCGGCAACTATGTCGTCTACGGCTACGGCCTGCGGGTGGACTCGGCGGCTACGGTCACCCTGAACGGCGTACGGGCAGACCGGAACTACCTCTATGGCGCTTTCGTCCAATCGGACGGCTGGGTGCTGGTCGTCAACAGCAGTTTCAGCAACAACCGCTTCGACCGCTCCAGCCGCAACCAGGTCGGCTACGGCTTGAATATCGTCAGCGGCTCGTACGTCACGCTTTCGGGCGTCCAGGCCAACGACAACAGTCTGTATGGAACAACCATTCAGGCGGCCGGGGATGTCGCCATCTCGAACGGCACTTTTTCGGGACACCGGCTGTATTCGTGCTCTTCGAGCCACGAGTGCGGCGGCGGCTGCACGCCTTATGGTTACGGCCTGAAAGTGGTCACCAACGGCAACATCTACTTGTACCAGGTGACTGCCGACCGGAATGCCCTGTATGGTGCCTACCTGAAAGCCAGCGGCGACGTGTTCGTTTACGAGGGCAGTTTCAGCCAGAATGCGTTCGCCAAAGATAACCTGCGAGTCGGTTATGGCCTGGAAATTATCAGCGGCGGAACGGTAGGGTTGACGAACGTCGCGGCCAACGCCAACAATCTATATGGCGCGCGTATTCAGGCAAACGGCGACGTTTCCATCTATACCAGCAGTTTCTCCGACAATCATGCTTACACCGGCTCGACCTGCAGCGGTTATACGGCCTATGGCTATGGCCTGCAGGTGACGGCGGGAGGAAATATCCAACTCGACGGCGTTCAGGCGGAGCACAACTATCTCTATGGCACCTGGCTGAAGGCTGGGGTGAACGTTTCCGTGAACAACAGCAGTTTCAGCGACAACGCCTTCAGGCAGTCCCAAAGTCTGCAGGTCGGTTACGGCCTCAAGGTTGTCAGCGGCGGATTCGTTTCGCTGTCCGGCGTCCTGGCCAACAACAACCGTCTGTTCGGGGCGGATATTCAGGCTGTTGGCGATGTCTCCATTGCGACGGCCAGTTTCTCCGGTCACGATTTGTACACCTGCTCTCAAAACAATTACGAATGCGGCGGCTGCACGCCTTACGGTTATGGTCTCAAGGTTGTAACCAAGGGCACCATTTACCTCTACGACGTCACCGCCGAGAACAACGTGCTCTACGGCGCCTATCTCAAGACCGATGGCGACGTTTACGTTACCAGCGGCAATTTCAGCCATAATGCCTACAGCAGCGGCAAGACGCGGGATGGGTATGGGCTGCGAGTGATCAGCGGCGGCAACGTCTGGTTGTGGGATGTGCAGGCGGTCGAAAACAATCTCTTCGGCGCGAAGATTCAGGCCGGGGGGAATGTTGCGATCGACGCCAGCAATTTCTCCAATAACGGGGCCTATACCTACTCGTACTGCGGCGGCTACACCGTCTATGGTTATGGCCTGTTGGTCGAGAGCAAGGGACAGATCCACCTGAGCGGCGTCCTGGCGGAGGGCAACTATCTCTACGGCACCAATCTCAAGGCAGGCGGCGACATCACGATTTCCGACAGCAGTTTCAGCGATAACCACTTCGCCCTCTCGAGTAAAGCCGAGGTCGGGTATGGGCTGAAGGCCGTCAGCGGCGGGAACGTGAGCATGGTCAACGTTGCTGCCTACGACAACAGCCTGTATGGCGCTTTCGTTCAGGCCGCCGGCGATGTGACCATCGAGGACAGCGCCTTCACCGGTCATCTCTTCTACAAATGCACCTATTGCGGCGGCTGCGTGGGCGGTTACGGCTTGCAGGTGATTGCCGGCGGCTCGATCGTGCTGAACTACGTCTCGGCCGAGGAAAATGCCACCTATGGCGCTCGGCTCACGGCGGGCGAAGATGTTCTCGTCACCGGCGGCGTGTTCAGCAACAACGCCCGCGATGCCGGCCTCTCGGTGACGGCGCCCGGCGCGGTCCAATTGGTTTCGCTGATCGCTTTCGGCAATGGTTCGTCTGGAGCGGTCGTCTCCAACCGGGGCGCGGTGACGGTGACCGGCGGCCTGTATAAGAACAACCAGCAGAGCGGCCTGTCCATCAAAACCTCTGGCAATGTGGCTCTGAATGGGCTGACGGCTCAGGGCAACGCTTCGCATGGCGTGTCGGTCGTCGGCAACTGCTGCATCAACGTCGAGGTGACCGATGGCGCCTACGTTCAGAACGGCGGCTATGGCCTGAAGGTCGTCAACGGCACGCTGACCCAAAGCGGCGCGCCGGTCTTCGCCGATAATACTCTCGGCGGCGTCTTCGTGGACGGTGGTCTGTGCAATCCCCGCCCGCCCAGCAATCCGGGCGGCGGTTGTAAGGGCCGGCCCTGGCGCCGTTAATTCCCGGCTTGCCGGTAAGACCAGAGGCGCCTGAGAAGATATCTTGCGGGCCAACCGGCAGATTGCTTCGCCGCCGTCGGCGGCTCGCAAAGACATCACGATGTTGTCGATGCTTGCGGCAGAGCATCATGAAAGCGCCAAAAAATTGGCGGCAGCCAAAGAACTGGCGGTCAGATGACCGCCAGTTCGCGTAGATGGAGCGCCTGTCCGCGCTCGACAACGCAGCCGACTCAAGTCGTGGCGCTTTGTGGTCGTTCCCTCGCCGGGTACGACCGCTGAATGTGCAGGACTTACGCAAAATGAACCGCCAAGGCGCCGAGAACGCCAAGATTGTTTGTATAAAGACGCCAACAAGGCTTGGCGCACCCGCTAAAGAACTGTCGCCTTGGCGGCTTGGCGGTGAAAGATTGTATTGTATAAAGACGCCAACAAGGCTTGGCGCACCCCCTAAAGAACTGTCGCCTTGGCGGTGAGAAAAACATTGTTCTACGCAAGTCCATTATGGTTATAATATGAGGCCTATGAACAGATTCATCGGGTATCGTTGTTCTCTCTGTGGCCGGGAGTATCTTCCCGGTCAGGTTGACTATCTGTGTCCTGCTGACGGCGGCAATCTGGACGTGGCGCTCGACTATGCTGCTCTGCGGCAGAAGTATCAACCCGAAGACGTGCTCTCGCGTGATGAGAGTTCGTTGTGGCGATATTTGCCGCTTTTGCCCGTTGCGGATCCGGGCGGGGAGGGGACGCCGTTGCGGGCTGCCGGCGGCACCCCCGTTTACCGCCTCGACCGTCTGGCCGCGCCGCTTGGTTTGAAATATGTGTGGCTGAAAGATGAGAGCCGCAACCCGACGGCCTCCTTCAAGGACCGCGCCAGCGCGGTGGTGGTGGCCCGGGCGCGAGAAATCGGCGCCGAGGTGGTAGTCACGGCCTCGACCGGTAATGCAGGCGCAGCGTTGGCGGGCATGTCGGCGGCAGTGGGGCAGCAGGCGATCATTTTCGCTCCCAAGACGGCGCCTCCCGCCAAGGTGGCCCAATTGCTCGTCTACGGAGCGCGCGTCATTCTGGTGGATGGCACCTACGATGACGCTTTCGACCTGACCGTGCGGGCAGCGGAAGCATTTGGCTGGTACTGCCGCAATACCGGCTACAACCCCTTCACGGCGGAGGGGAAGAAGACGGCCGCCTTCGAGATTTGGGAGTGGTGGCGGCACGAGCATCGCGACTGGCATGCGTCGGGCAGCCCGCTCGATGGTCACCGCCCGCTGACCATCTTCGTTTCGGTCGGCGACGGCAACATCATCTCTGGGTTGCATAAAGGTTTCAAGGATTTGCTCGCCCTTGGCTGGATCGAACGCCCGCCGCGCCTGATCGGAGTGCAGGCCGAAGGCTCGGCGGCCATTGCAACCGCTTTTCACGCCGGCAGCGAGAAAATCGTGCCGGTCACGGCGCAGACCATCGCCGACAGCATCTCGGTCGATTTGCCGCGCGACGGAGTCCGGGCGGTGCGCGCCGCCCGCGAGACGGGAGGCACCTATATTCGGGTGAGCGACGACGAAATCTTACAGGCCATCGCCGCGCTGGGGCCGCTGGGCATCTTTGCCGAACCGGCCGGAGCGGCGGCCTATGCCGGCCTCGTGCGGGCCGCAGCCCAAGGTCTGGTCGAGTCCGAAGATCCGATTGTGGTGCTCAACACCGGTTCGGGGCTGAAGGATGTCCGCGCTGCCATGCAGGCGGTCCAACCCGCCCCGGTCATCGAACCGACTCTCGAGGCGCTCAAGAAGATTCTATGAGCAAGAACTGGAGTCCAACGGCGCGTTATTTTGCCCTGGCCCTCATCATCGTTGTTTTGGCGCTGGTGGCCTGGTATGTGCGTGAGATGTTCGGGCCGCTTGTCCTGGCGGGGATCATTGCCTATTTGCTCTATCCGCTGGTCGAGTTTTTGCACACGCGCTTGCGCATGAAACAGAGATTGGCATCTCACCTCGTCTTTTTGGTGAGCCTGCTGATGTTCTTTGCCATCCCCGGCACATTGCTGCCGATCCTTTCCGGCGAAATGCAAACGGTGGCAAATGACTTGCTGGAGGTGCTCAACCGCGTCGAATACCTGTTGCTCAAGCCGATTCAGATTGGCAACTTTTCTGTTCACTTGGAACGCCTGATTCCCGATTTCAAGCAGTCCATCTCGACCCTTTTGACGCCCCTGCCTGAAGACGCCTGGCGCTTGCTGGAAAGCACCTCCCGCGGCGCCTTGTGGTTTCTGGTAGTGGTGGTGGCCGTCTATTATTTCATCACCGATTGGGCGCGCTTGCGAGAGTGGCTGATTCGCCTGGCGCCGGAGGAATATCGCCACGATGTTCGTCGTCTCTATTTGAAAATCAAAGATGTGTGGATGGCTTACCTGCGCGGTCAGTTGACCCTGATGGCAATCGTTGGTGTGACCTTTACGCTCATCTGGTCCATCATCGGTCTGCCAGGGGCGCTGGTGTTGGGCATTCTGGGCGGCATTTTCAGCATCATCCCTGATGTCGGCCCGTTTGCGGCGGCCTTGCTGGCGGCAATCGTCGCCGCGCTGGAAGGCTCGCGCTGGATACCCTGGGACAATATCTGGGTTGCCCTGTTGGTTTTTGGCATTTATGTGGTCTTAATCAACATCAAGAACATCTGGTTGCGGCCGCATATCCTGGGCCGCAGCGTCCACATGCACGAAGGGCTGGTCTTCATCGCCATCGTGGTGGCGGTGATTTTCGTCGGCGTGCTGGGCGCGTTCATCATCGTGCCGGTGCTGGCCTCGCTGGCAGTTGTGGGCGACTATCTGCGGCGGCGCATCCTGGGGCTGCCGCCTTTCCCCGAGGATGAGCACCACGCCGTCCAGAGCGCACCTGCCCCAGCGTCCACATCGAGGCGCAGAAAGGCTTCCCCAAAGGACAAGCAATGACCGTCGAGATTTCAATCATCGCTCCCATTTACAACGAGTTCGAAAGCCTCCCCGAACTGTACCGGCGAGTCAGGGACGTAATGGATGCTCAGGGCCTGACCTGGGAATTGGTGCTGGTGGACGACGGTTCGACCGACGGTTCGACCGAGCGGATACGCGAACTCGCCCGCCAGGACAAGCGCGTCCGGCCGGTCATCTTCGCCCGCAACTTCGGCCATCAGGTGGCCGTGACTGCCGGTCTGGATTACGCCCGCGGCGCTGCGGCGGTCATCATCGACGCCGATTTGCAGGATCCGCCGGAGGTCATTCCCGACCTGATTGCCAAATGGCGTCAGGGCTTCGAGGTCGTCTATGCGGTGCGGACGGAGCGCGAGGGTGAGACCTGGTTCAAGCGCACGACGGCGGCGCTTTTCTATCGGCTCATCTTGCGCATCACCGATGTCAAGATTCCCCTCGATGCGGGCGATTTCCGTCTGCTCGACCGCAAAGTGGTGGACGTGCTTGGCAAGATGCGCGAGCGTCACCGCTTCCTGCGCGGCATGGCTGCCTGGGTGGGCTTCCGTCAGATTGGCGTGCCCTACAAGCGGGCTGCCCGCTTTGCCGGTGTGACCAAATACCCATTCAAGAAAATGCTTCGCCTGGCGCTCAACGCCATCACCGGTTTTTCGTATTTCCCGCTCCAGATTGCCACGTATCTGGGCTTCATTTCAGCGGGGATGGCCATCGTTGCCATCCCGGTGGTGGCGGCGCTGCGCTTGGCTGGTTCGCAGTTTTTTGGCGGCCAGGCCACCACCCTGATCGCCGTCCTTTTCCTGGGCGGCGTCCAGTTGATTTCTCTGGGGGTGCTGGGCGAATACATTGGACGCTTGTACGATGAGGCCAAGGGCCGTCCGCTCTACATCGTCCGCGAAGAACCGGAAAAATGACAGCCGCCTCATATGATTTCGACCGCCTCATCGACCGCCGCTCGACCAACAGCCTGAAATGGCGGCGCTACGAGGCCGACGTTTTGCCGCTCTGGGTGGCCGATATGGACTTTTCTGCCCCGCCGCCCGTCCTGGAGGCGCTGCGCCAGGCGGTGGAGCACGGCGTCTTCGGCTACGCCGCCCCGACCGTTGAACTGGCCGAGACGGTGGCCGGGCGCATGCAGCGCCTCTACGGCTGGCGAGTGACGCCTGAGATGGTTGTAGCCACGCCGGGGGTGGTCTCCGCCTTTGCTGCAGCGGCGCGGGCGGTCTGTCAGCCGGGGCAGGGGATTCTGATTCAGCCGCCCATCTACCCTCCGTTCCTGAGCGTTCATGCGACCGCCGGCCTGGTGCGTCAGGATGCGCCGCTCGTCCAGGTTTCGCATAGCCAATATGTCGAATACGAAATCGATTGGGAAATCTTCGACCGCGCTTTCCGTGCCGGCGGCGTCTCGACCGGCATGTTCCTGCTTTGCAATCCGCACAATCCCACCGGTCAGATTTACAGCCCGCAAGACTTGGGCCGCATGGCAGACCTGTGCCTGCGCCATGGGGCGCTGATTTGCTCGGACGAAATTCACTCCGAGTTGTTGCTCGGCGGTTCCAGGCACACGCCCATCGCCGCTCTCGACCCGGCCATTGCCGCCCGCACGATTACCTTGATCGCCCCCAGCAAGACGTTCAACATCGCCGGCCTGTTTTGCGGCTTCGCCATCATCCCCGACGAGGACTTGCGCATCCGATACCGCAAGGCGCTCGAAATGATGACCCTGCACGTCAACAGCCTCGGCCTGGTCGCTGCCCAGGCGGCTTTTTCCGGCGCCTGCGACGACTGGCTTGTGGCACTCAACCGTTACCTGACGGCCAACCGCGATGACCTGGCCGATTTCGTCGGACGCCGGCTGCCGGGCGTCCGCACCACTTTCCCGTCTGCCACCTACCTGGCCTGGCTGGATTGCACCGACCTGATTCGCACCGGCCGCATCCAGGGTTCTCCGCATCAATTCTTCTTGCAGCAAGCCCGCGTGGCCCTCAACGAGGGCGCCGAATTTGGCCCCGGCGGCGAGGGGTTTGTGCGCCTGAATTTTGGCTGCCCGCGAGTCACGCTGACCGAGGCGCTGGAAAGAATGGCGGGCGCGTTGGATGATTTGGAATGAAGAAACCAAACGTTCTCCGGACCCTGGCCCTGTTTGCGCTGACGATGCTTTTGGCCTGCCTGCCGGTGACGCCCGCGCCCTCTCCGACCCTGACCTCTGCTTCTCTTCCATCTCCCACCCCGCCTCTGACGGTCACGCGCCCTGTTCCGCTTGCGCTGCCAGCGGGCATGGTGGTGGAAGAATATCGGCTGCTTTCTTTCCTACCGACTGAGGGACGCGACTTCGTCCCGGAACGCGGCACGATGGAGGCTGTTTTGGCTGTTCGGGCTGCCGAGCGCGCCCGGCCTGACCCCGCCCGGGTGGCCATGGCCCCGCTCGACTCCGCCGACCCCAATCAATACCAGGGCATGCTGGATGGCGACCTCATGACTGCCCGTATCGAGAGCGCCAATCTCGATATAGGAGGCATCGTTTATCCTACCGCTACGCTCATTGTCTTACGCAACGAAGATGAAATCTATCGCATGGACTTGGGCATCGCCGGCCCGGTCCCGTTGTTGCGGGGGTTGTGGCTCTACGATCATCATTGGGTAGTGGAGGTGGCGGTGGGCACTCCCACCGGCATGCCGCTGGGCGGCATCATCGTGGACGGCGAATTGCTGAATGTTACCTACGGTTACGAAGAAGCCTTTGGTTTCCAGACGATGGCGGGCCGCCCCTTCTACTTCTTCCAGCGAAATGGTCGGGTGGGGGCCGTCTATGATGGCCGCGAAATTGCGCTGGATTATGACGCCGTTCATCATTACTACTGTTGCAGTGGGGCGGCATTCAACCCCGAGCCGGCCGAAAATATGGTCTCTTTCTTCGCCCAGCGGAACGGCGTCTGGTATTATGTCGAGATAGGCGTCTATCCGTGAGAGGCTAAAAAGGACTTCACCGGCTGCGGCCGGTTTTTTGTTTTGTAAGGATGACGTAAACTCCGCCGCGCTTTTTCTGGGGCATAATTTTTTATAGATTGGTCGAGGAGATGGTGTATGTACGCGCTTGCCCCAGACGAAAAGACCACCCTGGTCATGGCCTATACCCTGAGCATGCTGGTGCGCGGCGAAGTGGTGACCAAGCAGGGAGTACGGGTCAGCACCTGGCTGCGCACCGATGCCGCGCCAGAATACGTTCACCTTGTCAGGGCGCAGGTCATCAATTTCTGCGGCTCCCAGGTCAAACCGCTCAACGCGCCCGAGATGTTCCTTCCAACCGAACAGATTGTCGGTTTCCACATTGTGCCGCCAACCCAGGATACAATAGATTATGATGAAAGCGAAAAGAATCGCATCTGGGAACCGATCACGGTGTTGCTGGGGGCGTTCGTCATCAAAGCCAAGGCCCGTATTTCTGCGCAGACCGGTTTTGGCGTCAGCCTGGTCACCTCGCGGGTCGAGTGGATGTCGCTTTACGATGCCTACATTTCCAGCCCGGTTCTCAGCCAAATGGGGGTTTTGCACGTCCCCTTGCTGATCGTGCGGCCCAATCAGGTAAGTTTCGTGGTGGAAGAGAAATAGACTTTAGCGCTGGCGGGTGAAGAGGAGAACAACCGGGCCGGTCGCGCCGCTGATGGCTTCGAACGTCAGGGCGTCGGCAGAGCAGCCGTAGGGTCCGCTGCCGGGGACGGGGAAACGCAGCGTGTTCTGCCCGGCGATTTCGCTGACCTCGCCATTGATGACCGCCCGCCAGACGAACGTTTCCGCGTCATAGACCGTGTCTGTAAAAGTGATGATTCCGTTCGAGGTGGAAAACAAGGCCGTAAATAAAAAGCCTGCCTCGGCTTCCATGTAGCCGTCAGACATGTCCATGCGAAGTGTCAGGTTGTCCGAAGCATAGGAGAAATCGTCGCCGGTGAAAGACATCACCAATGTGCCGGTGGGGATGCTGAGGTTGGGGATGCCCGTCAGAGCCTGCATGGTCGAGTTGAGGTCTTCGTTCGACATGACCCAATTGCCCTGGAGGCAGGGGTCGCTGGCGGGGGCTGAGGAGGTTTCAGGCGGGGTCGTGTCGTCGGTCGTCGGCATCCGACAGCCGACGAGCAGGAATGAGAATATCAGAAGGGCAGACAGGGTAGGGGGGAGTTTCATCGCGGCATCCTTTTTGAATTTGGATAATAATTATCCGGTTTATATCGTTTCTGCGGTAAATTGTCAAGTCCGCTGACGTATTCAGGGCCGGTCGCGCCGCGTGAATGGGGGTATAATTAAGTTGTCAGACAACCGGCATTCGAATATGAGGTCCGCGCCGGAGAGGGCGCAAGGGCCTCGCCAGTTTCAGTTCAGGAGTTGTTTCAAATGTCTCGCATTGACCTCACCGTCCATAAAGAGCGCCGCGCCCGCGCCGTGCAGCGTGCCCGCGAGCGCAACATCATCATCCCCACCTTTGCTCAGATGAAGGACCCGGCCAAGATTCCGGCCAAGATCAAGGAGGAATTGAAAGGCATCGGGCTGTGGGATGTTCACCCGCGCAACCTGTTCCGCATCACCTGGAAGAACGAACCGAAGGCCACCGGCGGCGGCTTCGGCGGCGTCAACTGGATGGAACTGCCCCCGGCGCTGACCGGCGTGCCGGCGCGGATTATCGTCCTGGTCGGCAAGTGGTTCCCGACCGGCGCGCACAAGGTCGGGGCGGCGTTCGGCTGCCTGGTGCCGCGGCTGGTGACGGGTCAGTTTGACCCGACGACGCAGAAGGCCGTCTGGCCCTCCACCGGCAACTTCTGCCGCGGCGGCGCGTACGATTCGGCCCTGCTGGCCTGCACGTCCATCGCCATCCTGCCGGAGGGGATGAGTCAGGAGCGCTTCGACTGGCTCTCGAAAATCGCCGGTGAGGTCATTAAAACGCCCGGTTCAGAATCCAACGTCAAAGAAATCTTCGACAAGTGCTGGGAACTGCGCCAGTCGGGCGAGGATTTGATGATTTTCAACCAGTTCGAGGAGTTCGGCAACTATCTGTGGCACTACGAGGTGACCGGCCACGCCATGGAGGAGGTGGTGCGGCAGGCCGCCGGTCCGCGCGGCGTGTACCGGGGCATGGTCTCGGCCACCGGTTCGGCCGGGACGATCGCCAGCGGCGACTACATGAAGCAGGTCTTCCCCGGCAGCGTCATCGTCGCCAGCGAGGCGCTGCAATGCCCGACGCTGCTGGAGAACGGCTTCGGGGCGCACCGCATCGAGGGCATCGGCGACAAGCACGTGCCGTGGATTCACAACGTCAAGAACACCGACATGGTGGTGGCGATTGACGACAACGCGGTGGTCAGTCTCGCCCGCCTGTTCAACGAACCCGCCGGACGCCGTTACCTGGTCTCGCAGGGCGTGCCGGAGGCGCTGGTGTCCAATCTCGATTTGCTCGGTTTTTCGGGCATTTCCAACGTCTTGAGCGCCATCAAGGCCGCCAAGTATTACGAGATGGGCGAGGATGACATCCTGGTCACGGTGCTGACCGACTCGATGGAACTGTACCAGAGCCGCCTGAAGGAGATGCACGCCGAATACGGCGAGTACACCGAGCGCGACGCTGCCGCCGACTACGCCCGCTGGATTCTGCAGCAATCCACCGACAATCTGCTTGAACTGCGCTACGCCGACCGCCGCCGCGTCCACAACCTGAAGTACTTCACCTGGGTCGAGCAGCAGGGCAAGACCTACGAGGAAATCCTGCGCATGTGGAACGAGCGCGATTACTGGACGGCGGTGCAGCAGCAGGCCGATGAGATTGACGCGCTGATTGAGGCGTTCAATGCGGAGGTGGGGCTGGTGTAGTTGCAGGTTGCAAGTCAAAAGTCAGGCCGTCTGCGGGGGCAGGCGGCCTGTTTTATTCTTTTGCTGGGCAGGATTACTGCAATTTGGTATAAAATTGGCCTATGCTCACCCCCTCCTCTCTCGTCCTTGTCTGTCTCCTGCCCTCGCCGCGCGACCTGGAGATTGCGCGTCTGTTGGGCTGGTACCGTATCCCGCTCCGCACCGCGCCCAAAGTCATCGCGGCGGATTATCTGGCTTTCTATCAGCCGGCCTCCTTCGGCGAGCGCGGCGGACGCATCGAGTACGCGGCCGAGGTGCGGGGTCACGAACTGACCACTCGCGCTGAACTCCTGCGCGATGAACCCGATCATCCGCGAGCGGGCGAGGAATATTTCAAAATCCAACTCGGCGCGCTGGAACGCCTGCCGCGTCCCATCCTGGCGGATAAGTGGCGGCGGTTGACCTTCCTCTACACAACAGGGGAATACTTGCTCAATGCCCAGACGCTCAATGACCTGGTGATTCGGAGCGACGAGCGCCAACTCTTGTGGCGATCGCTGCGCGAGCGGGCGGAGAACGAGCAGCGCTACAAACTCGATTTACCCGAAGCAGATATTCCTCCCGATGTATTGCTCGCTCTGCTGGGAATCAACGAGGCGCAGCCTTCCTGCGACGCGAAGGAAGAAGAAAATGACAACTTTGATTAAGGGCGGCACACTGGTCACCGCTGAAAAAACCTTTCCCGCCGACATTTTGATCGAGGGGGAGAAGGTCGCCCGCATCGGCGCTCACATCGAAGCCGATTCTGCGGAAATCATTGATGCGGCGGGAAAACTCATCCTCCCCGGCGGCGTGGACCCGCACACGCACTTCGACCTGCCCATGTTCGGCACGGTCTCCTCTGATGACCACTATACCGGCACCAAGGCCGCCGCCTTCGGCGGGACGACGACGGTCATTGACTTCGTTTCCTTCGATTTCCCCACTTTGCGCCGCTCGGTGGAGGCCTGGCGCGAGAAGGCCGCCAAAGCCGCGGTGGACTATTCCGCCCACATGAACCTGACCCGCTTCGATGAGCGGATTGCCGCCGAAATTCCCCATCTCGCGGAACTGGGCATCACCAGCCTGAAGGTGTTCACCGCCTACAACAACCGCCTGCGCCTGGATGACGGCAGCATCTTCCGCGCCCTGCGCATCGCCCGTGAGCAGGGCATGCTCGTCCTGCTCCACGCCGAGAACGGCGACGTCATCGAGACCCTCACCGCCGATGCGCTGGCTGCCGGTCACACCGAACCCATCTGGCATGCCCGCACTCGCCCGGCCTGGGGGGCAGTCGAGGCGACCCTGCGCGCCTGCGCCCTGGCCGCCCAGGCCGAAGCGCCCATCTACATCGTCCACATGAACGCCGCCGGCGAGGTGGACATGCTCCGCTATGCCCGCGAGCGCGGCGTGCGGGCGATGGGCGAGACCTGCCCCCAGTACCTGTTCTTCACCGAGGACGACCTGGCGCGGCCCGACGGGGCGAAATGGATTTGCTCTCCGCCCATGCGGACTCGGGCCGATAACGCCCGCCTGTGGGAGGGCCTGGCCGACGGCACGCTCCAGACGGTCGGCACCGACCACTGCCCGTTCTTCTTCGACGGGACGCAGCCGATTCTCTACGAGGGGAAGCCGGTCGCCATCCCCGGCAAGGAACTCGGCCGCGGCGACTTCACCAAAATCCCCAACGGCCTGCCCGGGGTCCAGGACCGGCTGCCGGTTCTGTGGACTGCAGGCGTCGGGTCCGGCAAGTTGACGCCCTCACAGTTCGTCGCCCTGACCTCCACCAATCCGGCCAAAATCTTCGGCCTGTACCCGCGCAAGGGCGCCCTGCTGCCCGGCTCCGATGCCGACCTCGTCATCTGGGACCCGAACCGGAGGGTCAGGTATGGCGTCGCTCACTCGCATCAACGCACCGATTACAACCTCTACGAAGGCTGGGAACTGACCGGCTACCCGGAGAAGGTCTTCCTGCGCGGCCGGTTGATTGTGGACGGGGAGACCTGGCTGGGCGCGGCCGGTCAGGGGCAATTCCTGCCGCGTCAGGCGGGCGGCGAATTTTTATGAGGAGGCAAAATGTCGAAACACATCACGCAGGCGATTGTCGTTCACTGCATGGATTTTCGTTTGCAGAAACATCTCGATGAATGGTTGCAGCGCGAACTGGGGCACGGTCAGTATGACCGGCTCTCGCTGGCGGGCGGCGTCTTCGACCTGGACTTTGTGTCCCGGCAGGTGGCGCTTTCGCACCGTTTGCACGACATCAAGCAGGTGCTGCTCATCAACCACGAGGATTGCGGCGCCTACGGCGAGGCCGGCAGCCCGGAACGTCACGCCGCCGATCTGCGCGCCGCCAAACAGCGCATCCAGGCAGAGATTCCGGGCCTGGAAGTCAGGCCGTATTACCTTCATCTGGACGGCACTTTTGAGCCGGTTTCTTGAATCGGCCGAGCCTTGTTGAAGCGCTGGGGGGAACTTTCGGCCGCTTTTTGCGTCCAGGAAATATCCTGAAAGGAGGCGCGCATGAATCCCTGGCGCATTCTGCTCTCGTTTTTGGCCCTTCTCGGCTTGGCGCTCTCGTCCTGCAGCCCGTCGGTCCCCTCTCCTGTCGTCCCGGCGGCCGAGCCGCCTTCTGGCCAGACGGCCGCCTCTAACCTGGGGCGCAATCTGTCCCCCGCCGTCCCAGCGGGGGACAGCGCCCAACTCGTAGCAGATAACACCGCCTTTGCCTTCGACTTTTACGCCGCCGTCCGAGGAGATGACGGCAATCTGATTTGTTCGCCTTACAGTTTATCCCTGGCTTTGGCGATGACCTATGCGGGGGCGCGCCGCGAGACTGAACGGCAGATGGCTGCCACGCTTCATTTCAGCCTGCCGCAAGAGCGGCTGCACCCGGCCTTCAACGCCCTCGACCTAGAACTGGCCAATCGTCCGGCTCAGGCGGCCGATGTTGATCCTCAGAATCGCTTTGAACTGAGCCTCGTCAACGCTTTGTGGGGGCAGCAGGGCCTGGGCTTCCAGCCCGATTTCCTCGACACGCTGGCGCTCAATTATGGGGCCGGCATGCGGTTGGTGGATTATGCTGCCGACCCCGAGGCCGCCCGCCAGGCCATCAACCGCTGGACCAGCCAGGAAACGCGCCAGCGGATCGAAGAATTGCTGCCGCGCGGCATCCTCGATTACGATACCCGCCTGGTGCTGGTCAACGTCATTTTCTTCCAGGCCGGTTGGCTGTTCCCCTTCGATGAGACATTGACAAGCCAGGCGTCGTTTACCCGCCTGGATGGCTCCCAGGTGCAGGTGCCGCGGATGGCGATGCGGGAAACGCCGACCCTGGCCTACGCCTCCGGCGACGGCTGGCAGGCAGTAAGCCTGCCCTACGCCGGCCGGATGGCCGAGATGGTCGTCATTGTTCCGGACCCCGGCCGGTTCACCGATTTCGAGGCCGGCCTGAACGCCGGAAGGTACGCCCAGATTCTTGCTGGCCTCCAGCCGCGGGCGGTGCGGGTGGAGATGCCCGCTTTCGAATTCAGCCGCGACTTCATGCTGCGCGAGACGTTGCGCCAGATGGGGATGGATGAACCGTTTACGCCCGGGCTGGCCGACTTCTCCGGCATGACAACCGAAGAGGCGCTTTTCATCTCTCAAGTGGTTCACAAAGCCTTCATCAGCGTAGACGAGGCCGGCACCGAAGCGGCTGCCGCCACCGCGGTCGTGATGGCGAGGGAATCGGCCGTCTTATCCGATGCAGAGGTCGTGTTGACTATTGACCGGCCCTTCTTCTTCATCATCCGCGATGCGCCAACCGGGACGATTTTGTTTCTGGGACGGGTCCTCGACCCGACGGCGGGCGACTGATTCGAGCGGAGTGCCAAGAAAACAGAACGATCACCTTTGAGTGACCGTTCTGTGGTTTTCCTGTTTCATTCTCGTTTCAAGATGTGAGTGAGAATGGTCGCCCCTGAGCCGCCGATGTTTTGGGTCATGCCGATGCGGGCGTCGGGGACCTGGGTTGGGCCACATTCGCCGCGCAATTGCTGAACCACCTCGACCACCTGGTAGATGCCGGTGGCCCCCACCGGATGGCCGCGCGCTTTCAGCCCGCCGCGCGTGGTGATGGGAATGCGTCCCGTCGGGCCGATTTCTCCGTCCAGGCCGAGTTGGACGCCGCGGCCGCGTTCGGCGAATCCACACGCCTCCAGCGAGAGTGCCGACATGATGGTGAAGGCGTCGTGCAGTTCGAACAGGTCGATATCTTGCGGGCCGATACCGGCCTGCCGGTAGGCTTCTTGAGAGGATTGGTAGGCCGCTCTCAGGAACAACATGTCGGGGCGGTCGTGGCCGCCGATGGTGTCGGTGGCGGCAGCCGAGGCGGCGACCAGGATGCGGGTCCCATTGCGCAGGCTGTCGGCTGGGACGAGGTACAGGGCAGCCGCGCCGTCGCCGATGGGGGAGGCGTCCAGCAGGTTGATAGGCGTGGCAATCATGACCGACGTTTCGAAGTCCTCGACCGTGATTTTCTGGTGAAGACGGGCATAGGGGTTGTGCAGGGCGTTGGCGTGGGCGTTGATGGCGAAGGGGGCGAAGTCGGCGTGCTGCCAGCCGTATTCGTGCATGTAGCGGCGCATGATGAGGGCGTTCAGGCCGACGAAGGAGACGCCCATCTCGACCTCGTAATCGGCGTCGGCAGCGGTGGCGAGGGCGGCGGTGACATCGCGCATTGGGTGGTCGGTCATCTTTTCGACACCGATTACCAGAGCCGAGTCTAGTTCACCCGAGGCGACGGCCATTAAGCCGGAGCGCAGCGCCGCCGCGCCCGAGCCGCAGGCGGCGTCAATCTTGACCGCGTCACCGCCGCGCTGACCGGTCCAATCGGCGACCAGCGGCCCGAGGTTGTTCTGGTCGTTGATGATGCCCGACATCATGTTGCCGACGAACACGCCGTCAGCGGTCTCGCGCCCGGCGTCTTGCAGGGCGGCCAGGGCGGCCTCGACTGTCAGGTCTCGCAGGGACTTGTCCCAGTGTTCGTCGATGGCGGTCTGACCAATTCCGAGGATGGCTACTTGTCGCATAAAAGCCTCTTTGTTGTATACTGTGTTTATTGTAATTGCGGCGACTCTCAACTGCTATCAAGAATGGATTCTGAGGAATTTCTTTTTCATTTGGAGAGGGTGAACGAGACCGGCCAGACGACGGCGGCTTTTCTGCGCGCCCGGCGCACGCGCCTCGGTTTTCGTAAACTGGGGCCGGCGACCGGGGCGATTTGGACGCTGTGCGGCAACATCTATCTCAACTCGCGGCTCTATCCCCCCGACCAGACGCCCGCCACTCATCCCTGGCTGCTCAGCCTGATTGTGCACGAGGCGGTACATTTGCGCCAGGGATGGCTGACAGCCCTCTCGGTGTATGGAGAACTGGAAGCCTGGCAGGCCGGTATTGCATTTTATTGTGAGGCGGCAGGCAGGCCGCCGCAGGGAAGGCTGGCCGAGATTCTTGCTCTGCCCCTCGGCTGGGACCGTCAGGTGTTACGCCGGGCGCGGGAGTTGATGCAGCGGTATGCCGGCAGAAAATATCGCGCCGACTTGCTGCCGCTCTATCCGATTCATTATGAAACCCGCTACTGGTTGACGCGCCAATCCCCCCAACTTCGATGAATGCCAGAGAGCCGCCCTCTTCTTAAAGAGGTCGACTCTCTAAATCTCTGCCTGCCGCCAGGAGGCCATGAGGTCATTGGGTTTTGACGGGTTGGCTTGTTCCGGCAGGACGCGGGTCGCGCACCAGGAAGTAGAGCAAGGCAGCGATGATGACGCCGCCGATGGCCGAAATCATGAACGTGGCCTGGAAACTGACCGCGTCGGCAATCCAGCCGCCCAGGAGCGGGGCCAGGATGGTGGCCGGGGCGACCAGGGTGTTCGAGAGGCCGATGTAGGTCGGGCGTGTCTCCTCGCTGCCGAACTGGGTGGTGATGACCATGCCAATCGTCCAGTAGGCAACATTGGCCAACCCGGCCAGGATGAACACGGGATATAACCAGGCGATGGTCGGACCGCCCCAGGCCATCAGCGAACTGAGTGTGACGGCCAGCGAACCGACGATGAGCATGGCGCGGTGTCCGTAGCGGTCGCCCAGCCAGCCCATGACGCCGTTGGCGAGCGTCTGGGTGATGGTCAGGGCGGCGGTCAGGAAACCGGCGGTTACCTCGTCCATCCCGAAGCGCCGTAACCCATAGACGATGTAGAAGGCAAACCCCATGGTGGCAAAACTGGAGAGAAAACGCACTGCCAGGAAGATGCTGAAGTTTCGGTCGTGGCGCAGAAGGGTCATCCACTCCCGCCAGGGCAGGGATTGCTTTTCGGGGAGCGTTTTTTCAGTATCCTCTGGTTCGCGCGTCAGGCCGAGAAACAGATACGAAAGTCCCATGCCGACCAGAGTCAACAGGAAGCAGGCGGCAAAATCCCAGCGGTCGCTGATGGTGTCCAAAAGATAGCCGGCCGCGATGGCCGCGCCGCTCATCAGCACATTGGCCAGGCTGGCCTGGGCGCCGAAAAAGGTGCCGCGTCGTTCGGAGGGGATGATTTTGGCTACCATGCTTTGCCAGGGGTTGGCGGTGAAGCCGGCGCCCAGTCCCTGCCAGAGAATCAGGGCGAAGGTTAGGATCAGGGCGAACGGTTTTCCCAGTTCGCCCAGGAAAATTCCCACCAGCGCCAGGCCGAGGTAGGGGACGCGCTCGTGGAGGGTGATCCACATGACCATCGGCTTGTAGAGCCGCTTGCGGGCGACGGCGTTGGCCATGAACAGTTGCGGCAATTGCCAGGCGACGCCATGAATAGCGGGAATCAGGCCGATGAGAAGCGCCGAGTCGGTCATGCGCGCCACCAACAGCGGAACGATGGTGCCCAGCGAGCCGAAACCCCAACCCAGGCCGAAAAAGGCGCCATCGAGCAAGTTGACGACCAAATTGTGCTTTAAATTCTTTTGGATGGCATGTTGAAGGTCAGACACGCCGCCTATTCTACCACTTTGGAGGAGATAGCGTCGTCTCTTGACAATTTTGCCAGGTGTGATAGAATAAAACGAACGTTCGTTCATTTTTTTGGAGCCGGACTTATGGATGAACCCTCCCTTTCCAAAGGTGAGCGCACCCGCCGTGCGATTCTCGAAGCCGCTTATGCGTTGTTCATCGAGCAGGGCTACACGGCGACCTCGATGCGGCAAATCGCTGAGCGCACCGGCCTGGCCCTGGGCGGAATCTACAATCACTTTCCCAACAAGGCAGCCATCTTCAGCGAACTCATCCTCGACCGCCACCCTTATCGCCAGGTGCTGCCTGTTCTGCGCGATGCCCCCGCCGACGATCCTGAGACCTTCGTCCGCGCTGCCGCTCAGGCGATAATCGCCGAACTCGGCCGCCGCCCGGATTTCATCAAACTGATGTTTATCGAGATTGTGGAGTTCAACGGCCGCAACATGCCGAAAATCATGACCCACATCCTGCCGGAAGTGTTGCCCCTCATCCAAAGATTTAATGCCCAGTTGGGGCTTCTGCGCGACATTCCGCCAGCGATTCTCTTCCGCGCCTTCCTGGGCCTGTTCTTCTCGTACTACATGACCGAACTGATGATTGCCGGCACGCCTTTCGCCTCGACCCAGCCCCACGCCCTCGACCATTTCGTGGACATCTTCCTGCACGGCGTCCTTAAGTCGCCCGATGAAAATAGGTCACAGAAGTAACTTCGTGCTTTCCGAAGCCAGGAGACTTCAGACTCCATTCGACTATCCGACTATCCCCATGAACCGCCTCCTCTCCATCATCCGCAAGGAATTCATCCAGATTACCCGCGACCGGCGCACGCTGGTCATCATCCTCATCATTCCCATCATGCAACTGTTCCTGATGGGCTACTCGGCCACCACCGACATCCGCAACGTGCCGCTGGCCGTCCTCGACCGCTGCCGCTGCGCCGAAAGCCGCGCCCTGCTGGATGCCTACCGCGCCGCCGACTACTTCCGCCTGGCCTACAGCGTCCAATCCGAAGACGAACTGCGCGCCCTCATCGAGCGCGGCGACGCCCGCGCCGGTATCATCATCCCGCCCGATTACAACCGCGCCCTGGCCGAAGGCGAAGCCCAAGTCGCCTTCATCCTGGACGGCTCCGACGCCGCCGCCGGTTCGACCGCCCTGGCTTCTGCCACGCTTGTCGGCCAGCAGCACGCCACCGCCCTGATGGTGGAAAAACTGGAGCGCAGCGGCATGGACGTCAGCCGCCTGCAGCCGCCCCTCGAAGTGCGGACGCGCGTCTGGTACAACCCCGACCTGATCAGTTCGCACTTCATGATTCCCGGCGTGATCGGCATGATTCTCTTCGCCATCACCGCCATCCTGACCGCCACCGCCATCGTCCGCGAGCGCGAGCGCGGCACCATCGAGCAACTCATCGTCACCCCCATCCGTCCCTGGGAACTGGTGGTCGGCAAAGTCGTCCCCTACGTGGTGCTGGCCTTCGTGGACACCATCGAGGTGCTGGCCATCGGTCACTGGTGGTTCGGCGTGCCGGTGCGCGGCGACCTGACGCTCATCCTGGCCTGCTCGGCCCTGCTGCTCCTTTCCGGGCTGGGCATCGGCCTCTTCGCCTCCACCATCGCCAACACCCAGCAGGAGGCCATGCTGACGGTCTGGATGACGCTCCTGCCGAGCATTTTCCTGTCCGGCTTCTTCTTCCCGCTGGAAGCCATGCCCAAAGTCCTGCAATGGATTTCCTACCTCGTGCCGCTGCGCTACTACCTGGTCATCATCCGCGCCCTGCTTATCAAAGGCGTCGGTCTGACGGCCATCTGGCCCGAAACCCTGGCGCTGACGCTCTTCGGCCTGTTCATCCTGGGCGCGGCCGCGGCCCGCTTCCGCAAGCGGTTGGATTGACGATTTTCGATTTAGGAGTTGAACATGCCTCACAAACGCCCTCCCGTTCCCGTCATCATTCTGCTCGTCTTGCTCGTGATTGTCGGTGGTTATTTCCTCATCCGCAGTCTTGCTGACAAACCGAACGGCACGCTGACCGCCTCCGGCGCCATCGAGGCCGTCAGCATCACCATCTCGCCCGAAATCGGCGGCCGGGTGGCCGAAGTCTATGTGGACGAGGGCGACACCGTCCGCGCCGGCGACCCGCTCTTCCGCCTGGATGACAGCCTGCTGCAGGCGCAGCGCGCCGTCGCCGCCGCCAACCTCGACCTGGCGCGGGCTGCCGCTCAAACCGCGCAGGCCGCCCTCGAGACGGCGCGCGCCAACTACGACCTGACCCTCGCCTCCGTCCGCGCCGAGGCCGCCGCCACCCGCACCGCCGACTGGAACGACCCCTTCGCCGCCTCCATCCTGCAGGGTGACGAAATCGCCGCCGCTCAGGCCGAAGTGGAGGCCGCCGCCCAGGCCCGCCAGGCGGCCCAAACGACGCTCGACTCGGCCCTGGCCGACCCCGCCGCCGCCAACTTTGTCGCTGCCGAGGCGCGGCTGTTGCAGGCACGGGCTGCCTTTGCCGTCGCCCAGGATGTCCTGCGCCGCGCCGCCCTTTCCAGCAATGCCGACCTGCGCGACGCCGCCCAAAACGCCTATGACGACGCCCGCGCCGAACTGGATGACGCCCAGGCCGCCTACGACGACCTGAAAGCCGGTGACCCCGCCCGCGCCGTCCTCGCGGCCCGCGCCGAATTGGCCGCCGCCGAGGAACGTCACCAATCGGCGCAGGACCGTCTGCTCTTGCTGCAGACCGGTCTCTACTCGCCGCGTCTTGTTGCCGCCCAGGCGGCCGTGCATCAGGCCGAGGCTGCCGCTGCCCAGGCCGAACTGGCCGTGAGCCAGGCCGAGGCCAGCCTGGCGCTGATTGACGCCCAAATCGCCAAACTGACCGTCACCGCCCCCGCCGACGGCGTCATCCTGACCCGCTCCGTCCAGCCCGGCGAGGTCCTCCCGGCCGGCGCGGCGGCGCTCAAACTCGGCCGCCTCGACGACCTGACCATCACCGTTTACGTCCCCGAAGACCGCTACGGCGAACTCTCCCTCGGCCAGAGCGCCACTGTCACGGTCGATTCCTTCCCCGGCGAGACCTTCGAGGCCGTCATCATCCACATCGCCGACCAGGCCGAATTCACCCCCCGCAATGTCCAGACGGTCGAGGGCCGCTCCAGCACGGTTTATGCCGTCCGGCTGCGGGTTCAGGATCCGGACGGGAAGTTGAAACCGGGGATGCCGGCGGATGTTACCTTTACGTTGAACGTCGAACGTTAGACGTTGAACGTCAATCACCAAAGGAGGTCATATGTCTGCGATTACCCGTTTTGAAGAGATTCAAGCCTGGCAAACTGCCCGCCAGTTGACCAACCTGGTGTATCAACTCACCGGCCAGCCTGCATTTGCAAAAGATTTCGGCCTCAAAGACCAGATACGGCGCGCTGCGGTTTCCGTCATGAGCAACATCGCCGAGGGGTACGAGAGCCGCACCAATGCCCAGTTCACGAATTACCTGGGAAATGCGAGAGCCTCCTCCGGCGAAGTCCGCTCACAACTCTACATCGCACTCGACCAGCAGTACATTTCGACAGAGCAATTTCAGGCCGGCTACGAGTTGGCCGATAAAGCCTCCCGCCAGATAGCCAATTTCATCAAGTATCTCGAAGCAAACCCGCGCCCGCGCCGCGTTGCTGAAGACCAGGCCGAGTACCACACCGACCTTTGACATCTGACGTACAACGTACAACGTCTGACGTCCAACGTCCAAGGTTCAACGTCGCAGGCCTAACATTAGACTTTTGACATGATTCAAACCGTCCACCTTTCCAAATCCTTCGCTTCCATCCACGCCGTTCAGGATGTGAGTCTTTCGGTCGCGGCGGGCGAAATCTACGGCCTGGTCGGCTCGGACGGCGCCGGTAAGACCACCACCCTCCGTCTGCTGGTCGGCGCGCTCAAGGCAGATGCGGGCGAGATTACCATCGGCGGCTGCGACCTCCGCAGGCAGGGCGAACAGGCACGGGCGCAGATTGGCTACCTCTCCCAGCGCTTCTCGCTCTACGAAGACCTGACCGTGCTGGAAAACATCCGCTTCTTCGCGGAACTGCGCGGCCTGAAACGCGACGAATGGCTGCCGCGCTGCCTGGACATCCTCGACTTCGTCGGTCTCTCGGCTTTCAAAGAACGCCGCGCCGGGCAACTTTCGGGCGGCATGAAGCAAAAACTCGGCCTGGCCTCCGCCCTCGTCACCCGCCCCAAAGTCCTGCTGCTCGACGAACCCACCACCGGCGTGGACCCCGTCACCCGCCAGGACTTCTGGCAACTCATCATCCGTATCGCCGCCGCCGGCGACGTGGCCGTCCTCCTGACCACCCCCTACATGGACGAGGCCTCCCGCTGTCACCGCGTCGGCTTCATGCGCGGCGGGCGGATTCTGGCCGAGGGCCGCCCCTCCGAGTTGCGCGCCGCCCTCCAGGGGCGCATCCTCGAAGCGCGCGGCGGTCTGCTCTCTGACCTGCGCCGCCGGGCCGCCGAAATCGAGGGCGTGGAAGATGTCCGCCCGTTTGGCGACAAACTGCACCTGCGCGTCGCGCCCGGGCGGGCCGATTCCGTTATCGCCGCGCTGACCGCAACGCCCCCCGCCCGCGCCGGTTCGCCGGTCGAGGCGCGTCTCATCCCCCCGACGCTGGAGGATGTGTTCCTTTCGTTGGCAAGTTAGCGAGTCGGCAGGTTGACACATTTAGATATACCAATGCTCAAACGTTCCAACGCGCAAACGTATAAACCTGGAAACGCATAATGACTGAAACCGTAATCGCCGCCGAAAATCTCACCCGCCGCTTTGGCGACTTCACCGCCGTGGACCACGTCACCTTCTCCGTCCGGGCGGGCGAAATCGTCGGCTATCTCGGCCCGAACGGCTGCGGCAAGACGACCACCATCCGCATGTTGCTTGGGCTGCTCCAGCCGAGCGAGGGCCGCGCCACGGTGCTGGGCTTCGACTCCTTCCGCCAGTCGGAGGAAGTGCGCGCCCGCGCCGGTTACATGTCGCAGAAGTTCGCCATCTACGATGACCTGACCGTGCTGGAAAACCTGACCTTCTACGCCGGGGTCTATGGCCTGCGCGAACGCCGCCGCCTGGACGAGACCCTCGACCTGACCGGCCTGCGCGGCTGCGAGCGCGACCTAACGCGCGAGCTTTCGGCGGGCTACCGTCAACGGCTGGCGCTGGCGATTGCGCTCGTCCATCAGCCGAAACTGCTCTTTCTCGACGAACCCACCTCCGGCGTGGACCCGACCGCCCGCCGCGCCTTTTGGGACCTGATTTACCAACTGGCCGAACAGGGCGTCACCGCGCTGGTCACCACGCACTACATGGACGAGGCCGAATACTGCGGGCGGGTGGGCATCCTGCGCGATGGCAAACTGCTGGCCCTGGATACCCCCGCTGCCCTGAAGGCCTCGGTCATCTCCGGCCAGGTGTGGGAGGTGTTCGTCGAGCCGCTGGAGGCCGGCCTGGAGGCGCTGCGCGGGGCCGAGGGAGTGCTGCGCGTCGGCTTGAGCGGCGACCACCTGCGGGTGATTGCGCGGCGCGGCCTGGGGGCCGAGTCGCTCCGGCGGGCGATGCAGGCGCGGGGTCCGGCCCCGCAGCGGCTGGAGCGCGGCGAACCGACCCTGGAGGATGTCTTCCTGGCGCTGGCGCGCTGACTCATTCTCCCACGATTTGGACAATCAATTCTCGCCGCCGCGGACGGATGTCGAAGTCCACAAAAATGACCTGCTGCCAGGTGCCGAGGGTGAGGCGCCGGTTGACAAACGGGATGGTCAACGAGGGGCCGAGCAGCGAGGCGCGCATGTGCGAGTGGCCGTTGCCGTCCTCCCAGGTTGCGTTGTGGGCGTAGTCGCGGCCAGCGGGGACGAGTTCCTCGAACAGGCGCTTGAGGTCGGAGACCGCCCCCGGCTCGTATTCGACCGTTGTCACCCCGCTGGTGGAGGAGGGGCAGAAGACGGTCAGCAGGCCGAAGGTCAGGCCCGAGTCGCTCAGGCAGCGCGTCAGGTCGGCGGTCAGGTCGTGGATATCGGTGTGGCCGCGCGTGGCGAGGGAGAGAGACAGGGTTTTGACGGGCATTGGACTTTCCTTTTGTCAGACAGGAGAGTGATGAACATCCTGCTCAAAAACTGGAAAAAGTTCATTGTGCAGCGGTGAGATTTTCTATAAAATTATCTCACATTTCATCCCCTTCATCTTCAAAAAAAAACGAGGAGAGACCATGAAAAAGTATCGGATTGCTTGGCTGCCTGGCGACGGCATCGGAGTGGATGTCCTGGATGCCACCAAAATCGTGCTCGACAAGTTGAATCTGAACGCCGAGTACATTCACGGCGACATCGGCTGGGAATTCTGGCGCACCGAAGGCGACGCCCTGCCGCAGCGCACGATTGACCTGCTGAAGAGCGTGGACGCGGCCATGTTCGGCGCCATCACCTCCAAGCCGGTCAAGGCGGCGGAGGAGGAACTGATTCCCGAATTGCAGGGCAAGGGACTGGTCTACCGTTCGCCCATCGTGCGCATGCGTCAGATGTTCGACCTGTACGTCTGCCTGCGCCCGTGCAAGGCTTATCTCGGCAACCCACTCAACTACAAAGATGACGTGGATGTGGTGGTGTTCCGCGAGAACACCGAAGACCTGTACGCCGGTGTCGAGTTCAGCCCCGTGCCGCAGGCACTGGCCGACACGCTGGGGCAAATCTCGAAACCGTTCGGCACCTTCAAGGATTTGCCGCTCGACCAATACGCCATCTCTTGCAAGGTCGTCACCCGCAAAGGCTCGGAGCGCATCATCCGCGCCGCCTTCGAATACGCCCGCAAGTATGGCCGCAAGAAGGTGACCATCATCCACAAGGCCAATGTGGTGCGCGCCACCGAGGGCTTGTTCTTCGACATCGCCAAGGAGGTTCACAAGGACTACCCGGAAATCGAAATGGACGACGCCAACGTGGATGCCATCTGCATGTGGCTGCTGAAGAATCCCAAAAACTATGATGTGATGGTGGCGACCAATATGTTCGGCGACATCATCTCGGACCTGGCAGCGCAGTTGGTGGGCGGGCTGGGCTTCGGCTGCTCGGGCAATATCGGCGAGAAACTGGGCGTCTTCGAACCCAGTCACGGCTCGGCGCCCAAGTATGCCGGGCAGTACAAAGTCAACCCGATTGCCACCATCCTCTCGGCCAAGATGATGCTCGACTGGCTGGGCGAAACCGAGAAAGCCGCCGCCGTAGAGAAGGCCGTGGCCGAGGTCATCCGCGAGGGCAAAGTCCGCACCTACGACATGGGCGGTTCGAGCTCGACCCTGGAGATGGGCGAGGCCATCGCTGCGCGGTTGTAGCAGCGCTCATGAGCATCGGGAGTCCGAAGTCTCATCATTGGACCGGACTTTGGGAAGGGCCGAGGCCCGATAACCGGAGTTGAGTCCGACAACAGGAGTTGTCGGACTCCTAAACTCAGTGCGCATCTGCAACTCAATATGAATCATAGCCTTGACGTCCTCGTTGAGTTGTCGGACTCCTGAACTCGGTTCGCATCTGCAATCCCCAGGAGGCTGCATTATGCCTATGGACAAAATCTACATCCACGAAGTCGGCCCACGCGACGGCCTGCAGGCGGAGAAGACGACCGTCCCGCTGGAGGAGAAAATCCGCTGGATCGAGGGGCTGTTCGCGGCGGGGGTGGACATCATCCAACTCGGTTCCTTCGTCCACCCGGAGAAAGTCCCGCAGATGGCCGACACCGACGCCCTGTTCCGGCACTTCGCCGACAAGAAACCCGCCCACGTCACCCTCTCCGGCCTGGTCTTGAACGAAAAGGGGCTGGAGCGCGGCCTGGCGTGCGGCGTGGAGATGTTCTGCATGGGCGTCTCGGCCAGCGAGACCCACAGCCAGAAGAACACCGGCATGACCCCGGCCGAGGCGCAGGCGCGCATCATCCCCATGGCCAAACAGGCCCTGGCCGCCGGCCGGAAGGTGCAGGCTTCGGTGCAATCGGCCTTCGGCTGCGGCTTCGAGGGGCCGATTCCGGCGGCCAAGGTGCTGGACATCGTCAAAGCCTATCTGGACGCCGGCATCCGCAACATCAGCCTGGCCGACACCGCCGGTCACGCCCAGCCGGCGCAGGTCGAGGACCTGTACGGCGAGATTCGCCGCCTCGACCCGCAGGTCGAACTGGCCTGCCATTTCCACAACACCTACGGCCTGGGCCTGGCGAACTGTTATGCCGCCCTGAAGAGCGGCGTGACCTACTTCGAGTCGGCCTTTGGCGGGCTGGGCGGCTGTCCGTTCACCAAACTGCCGGCCGGCAACGTCAGCACCGAAGACCTGGTGCACACCCTCCAGCGCATGGGCCTGCGCAAGGACATCCGCCTGGACGTGCTGCTCGAGGTCGCCCGTCAGGTGAGCGCCTTCTTCGAGCGCGAACTGCCGGGCTTCATCCTGAAATCCGGTTCGATTGTGGATTTTCAGGGCAAATCTGATTGAGAGAAACGAATTTAAGGACGCACAAAGATGCACTGATACCCGGAGTCCGAAGTCTCCAGACTTCGGGGAAGGCCAGCCTCCGACAAGCGGAGTTGTCGGACCCCTGAACACGGTCACTCCGGGAAAGTGAGAAAAGGAGATTGTTCATGAAATTGCTCGAAGGAATCCGCGTCTTGGACATGACCAACGTCCTCTCCGGGCCGTTTGCCACGCTGCATTTGGCTCTGCTGGGAGCGGAGGTCATCAAAATCGAAAATCCCGATGGCGGCGACCTGGCCCGCAAACTGGGCAACGTCACGCAATACAACAAAGCCTTGATGGGCACCAGTTTCCTGGCTCAGAACGCCAACAAGAAATCCATGACGCTCAATCTCAAAGCGGAGGAGGGCAAGGAAATCTTCCGCAAACTGGTCGAGAGCGCCGATGTGCTGGTGGAGAACTTCCGCCCCGGCGTGCTGGCGCGGCTGGGCTTCCCCTACGAGGAACTGGCGCGCCTCAACCCGCGCATCATCTACTGCGCCATCTCCGGCTTCGGCCAGACCGGCCCGGATGCCTTCAAACCGGCCTACGACCAAATCATCCAGGGTCTGTCGGGGGTGATGTCCATCAACGGCGACGAGCGTCTCAATCCGCTGCGCTGCGGCTTCCCGGTCTGCGACACGGTCGGCGGGTTGAACGCCTCCTTCGCCATCATGGCCGCCTTGTACTACCGCGAGCGCACCGGCGAAGGTCAATTCATTGACATCGCCCTGCTCGATTCCATCATGCCGCTCATGGGCTGGGTGGCCGCCAACCTGCTCATCGGCGGGCAGCAGCCCGTCCTGCTGGGCAACGACAACTTCACCGCCGCGCCGTCTGGCATGTTCCGCACCAAGGACGGCTACATCAACATCGCCGCCAACCAGCAGGAGCAATGGGAGAACCTGGCCGACGCCCTGGGCCTCTCTGAACTGAAGACCGACCCGCGCTTCCAGGAGCGCGACACCCGCAAGGCCAACCGTTTCCTGCTGACCCCGCTGCTGGAGGAAAAACTGACCCAGGAGACCACCGCCCATTGGGTGGAAGTCCTGAACGCCAAGGGCATCCCCTCCGGCGACGTGCTCAGCCTGGAGGAAGCGCTCAACTCGCCGCAGGCGCAGCACCGCCGCGTCCTCGAGGAGGTCGAGACGCCCGGCATCGGCAAAATCAAACTGTTCAACCTGACTGCCAAATTCTCCAAGACCCCGGCGCAAATCGAAGCTCCGCCGCCGACCCTCTCGCAGCATACCGAGGAAATCCTCGCCGGCCTGGGCTATTCGGCGGAGGAGATGCAGGCGCTGAGGGAGAAGCAGGTGATTTGATGTCATGCTGCGGCGCAGGTCGCACAACTTGCACCGCGAAAGGAGCAACGCTATGGGTATGACAATGGTCGAAAAAATCCTGGCGCGGGCGACCGGCCAGGCCGCCGTCAAGGCGGGAGACGTGGTCGAGCCGAAAGTGGACCTGGCCATGTCGCACGAAAACGCGGCGCTGGTGCTGAACCAGTTCCTCGAAATCTACAAGGACACCGGCCTGGAGGCCAACGTCTGGGACCCGGCGAAGATCACCATCATCTTCGACCACCGCGTCCCGGCCGAGAGTTCCAAGACCGCCACCAACCAGAAGAAGGTGCGCGAATTCGTCGCCAAACAGGGCATCGCCAAGTTCCACGACATCCGCGGCGACGAGGGCGGCATTTGCCACCAGATTCTGCCGGAGAACGGCTACGTCCGCCCCGGCTATGTGGTGGTCGGTACCGACAGCCACACCACCAGCCACGGCGCGCTGGGGGCGTTTGCCTTCGGCGTCGGCGCAACCGAGATGGCCTCCGTCTGGGCGCTGGGCAGCGTGCTGAACGTGGAGGTGCCCGGCACCATCAAAGTAATAGCCAATGGCAAGTTTCCCAAGCACGTCCTGCCAAAAGATTTGATTCTGTACCTGATTGGCAAAATCTCGGCCGAGGGCGCCAACTTCAAGGTCATCGAGTTCCACGGCGAGGCCATCCGCACTATGCCTACCTCCGGCCGCCTGACCATTTGCAACATGTCGGTCGAGGCCGGGGCGACCTCGGGCATCGTCCCGCCGGACGCCGAGACGCAGCGCTATCTCAAAGAGGTGGCCGGAGTCCGGGAAACGGTAGCAACTTTCGGCCCGGACCCGGATGCGGCCTACGACCAGGTGGTCGAGATTGACGTCTCCAGCCTGGAGCCGCAGATTGCCTGTCCGCACACGGTGGACAACGTCAAGCCGGTGGGCGCTGTGGCCGGGACGCCCATCCAGCAAATCGTCATCGGCTCCTGCACCAACGGCCGCCTGGACGACATCGAGGTGGCGGCGAAGATTCTGAAGGGCAAGAAGGTGGCGCGCGGGGTGCGCATGCTGGTCTTCCCGGCTTCGGGGCGCATCTTCCGCGAGGCGATGGCCAAAGGCTACCTGACGACCCTGATGGAAGCGGGGGCGCTGGTCGCCAACTCCGGCTGCGGGCCGTGCCTGGGCGTGCATCAGGGCGCGCTGGGCGATGGCGAGGTGGCCCTCTCGACCACCAACCGCAACTTCAAGGGCCGCATGGGCAATCCCAACTCAGAGGTCTATCTGTGCTCCCCGGCGGTGGCCGCTGCCAGCGCCCTGACCGGCGTCATCACCGACCCGCGCCGGGAGCGTTAAACACAAAGGTCACGAAAGAGACACAAAGGGTGCAGGACTTCCTTCTTTGTCTTGCGACTTTTGCGTCCTTCGTGTTGAAAAGAGAGGCTGAATATGGCAAAAGTGGTTTTGAAACTTGGCGATGACATTTCGACCGACATCATTTACCCCGGCCGCTACATGGCCACCGTCCTGCCGAGCGAGACGCCGCAGTACGCCTTTGCAGACCACGCCGAGTTCAACGCCCGGCTGAAGAAGGGCGAGATTCCGCCTGGCAGCGTCATCGTGGCGGGCAAGAACTTTGGCTGCGGCTCGTCGCGCGAGCAGGCTGCCTCCTGCCTGAAGGGGCCCGACCTGGTGGTGGTGGCCAGGCACTTCGCCCGCATCTTCCTGCAAAACTCCATCAACCTCGGCCTGCGGACGGTCATCTGCCCGGAGATCGAGGCCGACGAGGGCGACGAACTCGAAATCACCGCCGACAAGGTGGTCAACAAGACCAAAGGCAAGACGTTCGAGGTTGTCCCTCTGCCGAAGGCGCGTCAGGCCATCATCGACGCCGGCGGGCTGATTCCCTATACCCGTCAGCGGGTGCTGGCCGGGAAGAAGTAAGAGCATGGGTATTCGGTTTCCTCACATCCCCTTGAGTTTGCTGCCGCCCTGAATGCATGTCGTGTAGCCGTGGCTGCGCTTCTGAGCGTAAGCGCGGCCTTTTTGCCGCTGTTCGCGAAAGGCTGGCGAGCATCGCCGCAGAATACTTTTTCCATACTTCTTGTGTGTGGCATCAGGAGAATTTCTCTATTATGAAGGCTTTGGTCATTGGAGGTTGTGGAAAGATCGGCCGCGCGGTGTCCTGGGACCTGGTCACCCATTATGACTTCGAAACCGTTGGCGTAGCCGATGCCAACGAACTTGGCTTGAAGGATGTACGACATTGGCTGGGTGAGAAGATTGCCGTCCATCCCCTGAACATCAACGACGCCTCGGCTGTGACCGCGATGATGCGCGGCTACGATGTGGCCATCAGCACCCTGCCGACCCGCCGCACCAGTTACCTGGCGCTGGAGGCGGCCATCGAGGCAGGGATCAATTTTGTGGACGTGCTCGAGGAATATCACCGCCGCCCGGACGTGGAGGAGGACGAGGGCCTCAACCGTCATGGCATGAGTTATGCCGAGTACGGCGAATGGCTTCATCAGCAGGCCGAGAAGAGGGGCGTTACCATCCTGGATGGGATGGGCTTCGCTCCCGGCCTGAGCAACGTCACCGTCGGCCATGCCATCCGCCAGATGGACAGCGTCAGCCGCGCCGTGGCGCGCGTTGGCGGCATCCCCTGCAAAGAGGCGGCTGCCCGTCATCCGCTCAAATACATGATTACCTGGGCTTTCGCTCATGTCTTGCGTGAGTACATGATTAAGGTACAAATCATCGAAAACGGCCGCCCCACCATCGTCCAGGCGATGGATGGTTACGAGAGATTCCATTTCACCGAACTGGGCCGCGACGAAGAACTGGAATGCTTCATCACGCCCGGCATGCCCTCCTTCGTTTATACCCGCCCTCAACTGGGCTATTTCGCCGAAAAGACGGTCCGCTGGCCGGGCCACTGGCAGGCTATTCAGACCCTCAAAGAATGCGGCATGCTCGATATGGAGCCGGTGGACTGCTTCGTGCCGCGCCTGGTCCTTTCGAAGGTGTTGACTCCTAAACTGGAACCCAAGGCTGGCGATTTGGATACCTGCGTCATGTACAACACCGTCGAGGGCAAGAAGGACGGCAAGGATATTTGCATCACCTATCACATGTGGGACGAGGACGAACCGAATGGTTTTACCTCCATGGCGCGCGTGACCGGTTTTTCGGCGGCCATCGGCGGCGTGATTTTAGCGAAAGGAATGATTGCTCAGAAAGGCATCGTTGCGCCGGAAGATGCCATTGACGGCGAGGCGTATGACTTCCTGCTCGCCGAGTTGGCGAAGCACAATATCCACATCGTCGAGAAAGTGTGCGAGTGAACCCGGCATCCCATGGGCGACCTTCTCACAATTAACGCCTCCCGCTTGTTGTGCCGCCTGGATGAACTGAGCCGCCTGGGTGCCACGCCCGAGGGCGGCGTCAGCCGGCTGGCACTCTCGAACGAGGACAAACTCGGCCGAGACCAGGTCGTGGCCTGGATGAAAGAAATCGGTCTGGAGGTACACATTGACCGGGTCGGCAATCTGCTTGGGTTCCGGCCCGGTCAGACCAGGCAGGCGCCCGTCCTGTTCGGTTCTCACCTCGACAGCGTGCGCGCCGGCGGACGGTATGATGGCGCTTACGGCGTCCTGGCCGCTCTCGAAGTGCTGCAAACGCTGCAGGAGAGCGGTTTGCGGACCCGCCGCCCCCTGCTGATGGCCGTTTTCACCAATGAGGAGGGCGCCCGTTACGCGCCCGACATGCAGGGCAGTCTGGCCTTCGTCGGCGACCTGCCGGTGAACGAGGCCCTGGCCGCGACCGGATTCGACGGCTCGAACTTTGGCGCCGAATTGCAGCGCATCGGTTACGCCGGAGATTTTCCCTGCGCCTCCATCCGGCCGCACGCCTGCCTCGAATTGCACATCGAGCAGGGGCCGGTTCTGGAAAAAGAGGGGATTCGCATCGGCGCGGTCGAGGCCATCACCGGCATTTCCTGGCAGGAGGTGACTCTGAAGGGGGTGGCCAATCATGCCGGCACGACGCCGATGGACCTGCGTCACGATGCCGGCTTCGTGGCTGCCTGCATTGTTGCCCGTTTGCGCCATCTGGCGGCCGAACTCGGCCCCGCCCAGCGCGCCACTTGCGGGATGATTTCGTTTCGGCCCAACGTCATCAATGTCATCCCCGCTGAGGTCACCCTGACCTTAGATTTGCGCAACCCAGACGAGGGCCTCCTGCGGCAGGCGGAAGAGCGGCTGAGAGAATTCATCGAACGGGCCGCGGCGGAGGAAGGGGTGACAGTCACCAGCCGCCAACTGGCTTATGTCTCGCCGGCGCGCTGCGACCCGCGGCTGGTGGCCGTTATCGAGGCCGTCGCCGCCGATCTCCATCTATCCTGCCGGCGGATGGTCTCCGGGGCGGGTCATGACGCCCAGATTCTGGCCCGCCACTTCCCGACCGCGATGATTTTCATCCCCAGCCGGGGTGGGATCAGCCACTCTCCTGCCGAATATTCGTCTCCTGAAGACCTGGCTGCTGGTGCGAACGTCCTGTTGCAGGCGGTGGTGAGATTGGCTCAATAAATTAAGGTGATTGCGAATATAAGATATTGTAAGGCGCAAGGGGTTGTGTTTTTTGCTACAATAAAGAAATGAAGCGCATCTCTGCCCCCTGGCGCATGACCTTCCTGCAAAAACCGCAAACCGCCTGCATCTTCTGTGAATTACAATCGCAGCCCGATGGCCCCGAATCGCTCATCGTTTTTCGCGGCCAGCACGCCTTCGTGATTCTCAATCGCTATCCGTACACGGGGGGACATTTGCTTGTCGTGGCCCGGCAGCATCTTGCCACTTTGGAAGACTTAAGCGCGGAGGTGCGCCAGGAAATGATCGAACTGGCGACCCAGGCCATGCGCATCCTGCGGCGAGTCTACAAGCCGGATGGATTCAACCTGGGCGCCAATATTGGAGAAGCGGCCGGCGCAGGTATAGCCGGGCATATCCATCTTCACATCGTGCCGCGCTGGACTGGCGACGCCAATTTCATGTTGACCACCGCCGAGGTCAAAGTTATCCCCGAAGCCCTGGAAGACACCTATCGGCGCATTCGCCATGCCTGGTACGAATGACTTGAAAGGGAGAACTGGCCTATGAGAAAAATTGCTGTTCTATCGTTCCTTGTCGTCCTCTCTCTCGTCTTGAGCGCTTGCCGGGGAGATGGCGAACCCTCGGCTTCGGGAACTGCTGTCCGCAGCGCGGTGATCACCCTGGTCGAGAATGACGTTCGGGCGCGCCCGAATGAGCAGGCCGCCTTCGAGCCGGCCGTTGTCGGCCAGGAAATTGCCGTCGGCGCGCAGGTTCAAAGCGGCGAAAACGGCCGCGGCCGCCTAGAACTCAGGCCGGAAAACACGCTGGTTTACCTCGGCCCCAACACCCTCTTCACCTTGACCGCCCTCGAACAGCCCGCCGGCGACCCCTTCGCCCGCCTCTGGCTCGAACTCGGACGGGTGTGGATTGTCCTGCGGGGCGGCAGCCTCGAGGTCGAGACGCCCTCCGGCGTGGCCTCGGTGCGCGGCAGTTACATGGGCGTGGGTTACGGCCCCAACGGCTTGAATATGACCTGCCTGGAAGGGCATTGCAATCTGACCTATGACGGCCAGTCCTGGGACATGACCGGCGGCCAGGCTTGCGACATCCTGCCCGATGGCGGCGTTAACCAACGCCTGATGACCCCGCAAGAATACGACGAGTGGAATGAAAACGTCCCCGAAGCGGGCGACTTGCCGCCCGTCGAGACCCCGACCGCCACGCCCACTCCTCTGCCCTCGCCGACCCCCTCTCCCACTCCCCAGGCCACCCAGCAGCCGTCCTCCTTCGGCCCCGACCTGGACGACTTCCCGCCTGGCTACAGTCCTCTGACTGGCCTTCCGGTGGAAGACCCGTATCTCCTGCAACTTCCGGCGGTGCTGATTTCGATTACTCACTTCCCGCCCTCGGCGCGCCCGCAAGCCGGGCCGGGCTTTGCGCCCATCGTCTATGAAATATACATCAGCGAAGGCACGACCCGCTTCCTGGTCGTCTTCTACGGGGAGGAGCCCGAACGCCAGCCGCAGTACCGCGGCAACTGTTCCGTCAACGAAACCCCCTTCGTGCCTGGCGAGACTGTCCTGGCCAACTATGTCTGGTTCGACGAAGACCGGGATGGCGTTCAGGATTCTTGGGAATACGGCATTGAGGGGGTGTGCGTCAATCTATATGACGAGCAGGGCGGCCTCTTGCAAACCACTTCGACCGACATCCACGGCTTCTACGGCTTCAATGTCCAGGCAGGGGGGCGATACATCCTCGAGTTTGAGCCGCTGCCCGGTTTGATGTTCACCGACCCGCACGTAGGCTATGACGACGCCGACAGCGACGCCAACCCGGCCACCGGTCGCACGCCGCTCATCTCGGCCGTCGGCATCGACATGACCTGGGACGCCGGCTACATCCCGCGCCCGCCTGACGAGACCGAGACCCCCACCCCCACCAGCGACGAAACCCCCGACGAGACGCCTGCCCAACCGGGCGAGGAAGTCACGGGCGGCGGGGAGGTGGTCGGTCCGGTGCGTTCTGGCCGTCTGCCCTATCGCTACATCCGCGACTACTTCCCCGGCTCGTGCCTGGTGTATGCCGGCGCTTCCCAGGAAGTTCTCTCGCAACTGCCCGGCTGCCGGCTGCAATACGGCTCTGACGAAAGCGACATCAACAGCGCCATGCTCGACATCACTGCCATGCGCCAATTGGCCGAAAACAACCGCGACCCGAATGTCCCCATTGATTATTCGGGCAACGCCTTCAGTGAGACTCCCCCGCCGGGCGGCGCGGCTGCCGGCCGCATTGATGTCTTCTGGTCCTGGCAGAACCAGGCTCGCTGGGTCTACAACCCGCTGGCGGGTGCCTACGAACGCTCTGTCAACCACCCCGACCGGCCCGACGAGTTCGCTCCCATCGCCGACCGGTTGACCGGCCGGACTTTGCTCTTCGAGAATGTCATTTTCGTTTTTGCCGAGCATATCGTCCAGTCGCCCACCATCATCGACATCAACCTGCAGACCGGCCAACAGGGCTACGCCTACATCTTCCGCAACGGACAGATGTACCGCGCCCGCTGGAACACCCTGGCCGGCGATTACGAGCAGACCACCGGCCGAGCGCGCCCGATGAAGTTCACCGACGAGTACGGCAACCCCTTCCCGCTGGCCCCCGGCCACACTTGGGTGCACGTCTTCACGCCAGCCTCCTACGTCCAGGAGCAATCGCCGGGCGTCTGGCTGGCTCGTTTCTATGCCCCGGCCGGCTCGCGCTGAGTCGTCCTCCCCGTCGTCCTCTGCCTCTCGGCCGGTAAGGCGGAATTCATCCCGCCGCAGAGGCAGAGGACGACTCGGCTACGCCGGCAGCGCTCAAATGCATATATAATTACAGCATGGACTTCGAACCCACCCGCACCTTCGCCCAAGAACTGGACCGACGCGACCCGCTGGCCTCTTTCCGCCAGCGCTTCGCCATCCCCGACCCCGACCTGATTTACCTGGACGGGAACTCGCTTGGCCGTCCGACCCTGGCCTCGGTGGAACGTCTGCAGCGCCTGATGAGCGAATGGGAGCGCGACCTGATTCGCGGCTACAACAAGGACTGGTGGCACGCCCCCGGCCGCGTCGGCGACAAGATTGGCCGTCTCATCGGCGCCGCCCCCGGCCAGGTCGTCGCCTGCGATACCGTCTCCATCAACCTGTTCAAACTTGCCTGGGCGGCGCTCTCTTTGCGGCCCGGCCGCACCAAGATTGTCACCGACACCCTCAATTTCCCCTCCGACCTCTACATCCTGCAGGGTCTGGTGCGCCTGCTCGGCGACCGCCATGCCATCGTGCGCATCGGTTCGAAAGACGGCGACATCACCCCCGACCTGGATGCCCTGGAGACCGCCATCGACCAGTCCACCGCCTTCGTGACGCTTTCCCACGTGACCTTCAAATCCGGCTACCTGTACGATATGGCCGCCATCACCGAACTGGCCCACAAACGCGGCGCTCTGGTCATCTGGGACTTGAGTCACTCGGCCGGTGCTGTCCCCATCGCCCTTGATGCCTGTGATGTGGATTTTGCCGTCGGCTGCACCTACAAGTACCTGAACGGCGGCCCCGGCTCGCCCGCCTTCCTCTACGTGCGCAAAGACTTGCAGGAAAAAGTCACCTCGCCCATCTGGGGCTGGTGGGCGCAAAAGAACCCCTTTGCCTTCGACCTGGACTACACCCCCGCTCCCGGCATCGCCCGCTTCTTAAGCGGCTCTCAGCCTGCCCTCTCCCTGCTGACGATGGAGGCCGCCCTCGATCCGCTGCTGGAGGCCGGCTTGGAGGCTCTGCGCGCCAAGTCGCTGTTGCTCAGCGAGTATCTTATCTACCTGACCGGCTTCTTCCTGGCCCCGCTCGGCTTCCGCCTCGGCTCTCCGCGCCTCCAGGAACGGCGCGGCTCGCACGTCAGCATCCGCCACGCCGACGGTTACCGCATCAACCGCGCCCTGATCGAGGAAATGAACCTCATCCCCGACTTCCGCGAACCCGACAACCTGCGCCTGGGTCTGGCTCCACTCTATACCGGCTTCGAGGACGTCTGGCAGGGCATTGACCGCATCCGCCGGGTGGTGGAAGAAAAACGCTACGAGAAGTATCCCCCCGACAAACTGACCGTCACCTGAGCGGGGTGGAACTCCGTTTCGATGCCCCGTCTTGGCACAGAACGCTGTCCGCGGCCGCTCTTTGAGCGGCCCTTTCTTTTGATACAATAGGCCCATGAATCTCCCCTCCGATTTCCTCACCGAGTTGCAGTCCATACTGCCCGCCTCGGCGTTCAGCCTTCAGCCGGGCGTCCTGGATGCTTACGCCCGCGACGAGTCGTCCCAGCCGGCGCAGACGCCGCTGGCCGTCGTCTGGGTCGAAACGGCCCAACAGGCGGCGGCCGTGCTTGCCCTGTGCAACCGCCACCGCTTGCCGGTGACCGCCCGCGGCGGCGGCTCCAGTCTGGAGGGCAACGCCGTGCCCGTCCCCGGCGGCATCGTCCTGTCCCTCGAGCGGATGAATAAAATCCTCGAGGTCCTGCCGCAGGATTTCCAATGCCGGCTCCAGCCGGGCGTCATTTACGATGACCTGAACCGCCATCTGGCGCGCTATGGCCTGTTCTTTGCCCCCGGCCCATCCTCTGGCGACGTGGCCACCATCGGCGGGATGATTGGCAACAACGCCGGCGGCCTGAACGCCCTGCGTTACGGCGTGACCCGCGACCACGTCCTGCGCTTGCAGGTCGCCCTGGCCGATGGTTCGCTCCTCTGGTTCGGGACGCGCGCCATGAAGACCTCTTCCGGCTTCGACCTGGTGCGCCTGATGGTCGGCTCGGAAGGCTTGCTCGGCGTGGTCACCGAAGTCGTCCTGCGCTTGCACGGCCTGCCGGAACGCAAGACTGCCCTGGCCCGTTTTGAGACGCTCGAGGCCGCCGCCCAGGCGGTCTTCGAGGTCATGTCCTCCGGCATCCTCCCCGGCGCGCTCGAACTGATTGACAATCACAGCATTGCCCACATCAACCGCTACAAAGGCTGGGACTGGCCCGAAATGCCGACGCTCCTCTTCGAGTTCCACGGCACGCCCTCCGGCATTGCCGAAGAGCTCGAAATGACCCGTCAGATTTGCGCCGGCCTGGGGGCGCGCCACTTCGAGGTGGCCGAGACACCCGCCCGCCGCGAACAACTCTGGGCCGGACGCAAGGAAATCACC
This sequence comes from Anaerolineales bacterium, assembly GCA_041287425.1. Classification (GTDB taxonomy): domain Bacteria; phylum Chloroflexota; class Anaerolineae; order Anaerolineales; family Villigracilaceae; genus JAFGSI01. The sequence continues at coordinate 66,474 of JBEULG010000034.1, forward strand.
AATGCCGAGAAGGCGCTCTATCCCGATTACCTCATGCTCAAAGGAGATATTGCCGTCCCTCTCTCGCACTATGCTGCTGCCGTCCAGAAAGCCCAGGCGCTCGGCGAACAGCATGGGCTGGCAGTGTCCATCTTCGGCCACGCCGGCGATGGCAACATTCACTGGCACACCCTCATCCCGCCTGGCGAGGCGGCCGCCCTGGCGCGCGGCGAGCAGGCCGCCGCCGACCTCATCCGCTATGCCCTGTCGGTCGGCGGAACAGCGACCGCCGAGCATGGCATCGGCCTGGCCAAGCGGGCTTTCCTTCTCGAAGAACACGGCGAGGCGGTCGAGATCATGAAACGCATCAAGCGGGCGTTCGACCCCAACGGCATTCTCAATCCCGGCAAGATGTTTGCTCTCGATGAACAGGGCTAATCCGCCTCTCGTGCTTCACCTCGACGCCTCTCTGCTGGTGGTCAACAAACCCCCCGGCCTGGCAGCCGTCCCTGGCGGGTGGGGTGCGGGCGAAGCCAGCCTCTTCGAGCAGTTGCAAGCCGAATACGGCCAACTGTGGATCGTTCACCGCCTGGACAAAGTCACCAGCGGCGTGATTCTCTTCGCCCGCACGGCCGCCGCTCACCGCAGCCTCAGTCTGCTGTTCGAGAGGGGTGGCGTGCGCAAGGTCTATCGCGCCATCGTCTGCGGGCGGCCGCCCTGGGAGGAACACACCGCCCGCCATCCCCTGCGCCTCGACTCCGGCCGCCGCCACCGCACCGTGGTGGACGGGCGGCGGGGCAAACCCTGCGAGACGACCTTCCGCGTTATGGAACGCTTCGCCGCCCATGCCTTGCTGGAGGCGCTGCCGGCCACCGGACGCACGCACCAGGTCCGTGCTCACGCCGCCGCCCTGGGCTTCCCCCTGCTGGGCGATTCTCTTTATGACGCCCCGTCCACTTCCCTCATCTCCCGCCCGGCCCTGCATGCTCTCTCGCTCTCTTTCGAATTCGAAGGCCGCCGCTGCGATTTCAGCGCCCCCTATCCCACCGATTTTGAAGATGCCCTCTATCGACTGCGGTCTGGCAGAAAATCTGTTCCCCCTCTCACCCCAATGCGATGACGCTGCCGGAAGAATCGCTTATAATTCAGGCGATGCGATTCTCCCGTTTGTTTGCATGCTTATGCGTTCTCCTCTTGCTGGCGGCCTGCGGCGGCCGTTCTCAAGAGGAAGAACCCTTCCCCCAGGTAAGCGCTTACATCGAGAACAAAGGCTCCGACACGATGGTCAACCTGGCCCTGGCTTGGGCCGAGGCCTATCAGGCTATTCATCCCGACGTCAGCATCTCGGTCACCGGCGGCGGCTCAGGGACGGGAATCGCCGCCCTGATCAACGGCACGGTGGACATCGCCAACGCTTCCCGCCAAATCAAAGATGAGGAGATCGCCGCCGCCCAGGCCAACGGCGTCGAGCCGGTCGAATTCGTCGTCGCCCGCGACGCCATCGCCATCATCGTCCATCCCGACAACCCCGTCAGCCGTTTGACCCTCCAGCAGATTTCGGACATCTACACAGGGGCCATCAACAACTGGGCCGAGGTCGGCGGCGAGGACCGCCCCATCGTGCGCCTGTCGCGCGAGACCAATTCGGGCACCCATGTGTATTTCCTCGAAACGGTCATCCGCCTGGGGGACAAAGACAGCGATTTGCTTTTCTCGATGGATACGCTCCTGTTGCCTTCCTCCGAGGGCATCATCAACGAAATCCGCCAGAATCCCAACGCCATCGGCTACGATGGCCTGGGATATGTGCCGAGCGATCTCAAGGTCATTGCGGTCGCCCGCCAGGAGGGCGGCCGTTACGTGCAGCCCTCGATTGCCTCGGTCAACGACGGCTCATACCCGATCGCCCGCGAATTGTACATGTACACCGCCGGCGAGCCGCAAGGCGCAGTGCGTGCTTATCTGGATTGGATCATGTATTCCCCCGAAGCCCAGGAAATCATCGCCGACTTGGGCTTCGTGCCAATTCTGCACTACAACCCCTGAGCCTATGAAAACCAAATCCTCCGACTGGCAGGAATTCTTCATCCCGCGCCTGATCAAAGCCTCCGGCTACTCGGCCATCCTGTTCGTCGTTCTGATCTTTTTCTTTCTGCTGAGGGAGAGCCTGCCCACTTTGGGCGAGGTCAGCCTCCGCCAATTGTTCGGCGAGCGCTGGTATCCGATTGAGGCGCATTACGGCATCCTGCCGCTCATCACCGGCTCGCTGCTGGTGACGATTGGCGCCATGCTGGTCGCCGTCCCCTTTGGAATCGGGACGGCCGTTTTCATTTCGGAGATTGCCCCGCGCTGGCTGCGCGAGATTCTCAAGCCGCTGGTCGAACTCCTCGGCGGATTGCCCTCGGTGGTGTTGGGCTTCCTCGGCATCCTGGTGCTGGCGCCCTTCCTGCGCCGCCTCCTGGACCTGCCGACCGGTCTGACTGCCCTGGCCGGTTCGCTGCTCCTGGGCGGAATCGCCGTCCCGACCATCGTCTCGATCGCCGAGGACGCCCTGGACGCCGTCCCCCTGGCCTATCGCGAGGGAGCCTGGGCGATGGGCGCCACCCGCTGGCAGACCATCTGGCGGGTGACCTTGCCGGCCGCCCGCTCCGGCGTCCTGACGGCGGTCATGCTCGGCATCGGGCGCACCATCGGCGAAACGATGACTGTCATGATGGTGACCGGCAACGCTCCCGTCCTGGCTACCCGCCTGGATTCCCTCTTCCGTCCGGTGCGGACGATGACGGCCACTATCGCCGCCGAAATGGGCGAGGTCGCCAACGCCTCGACTCACTACCACGTCCTGTTTTTCATCGGGATGGTTCTGTTCTTGATTTCGCTGGCGGTCAACCTGGCCGCCTCTTCGATGGTGTTCAAGGCCAAGAAACGGGCCGAGAGGGTGTTGTCATGAAACGCTCCTTTCTCGATCGCGACCTCATTCAGCGCCTGGGTTTTTCTCTGCTCACACTCATCGCGCTGGTGACCGTCTTCCCCATCCTGGTGGTGGTGGGCTATATCATCAAGGAGGGCGCGCCGGCCGTCTCATGGGAATTCCTGACCGCCATGCCTCACGACGGCATGCGCGCCGGCGGCATCCTGCCGGCCATCGTCGGCACGCTCTATCTGACGCTGGGAACAGCGATCTTCTCCGTTCCGCTGGGCATTGCCGCTGCCATCTATCTCTCCGAGTACGCCCGCGACACCCTGCTGACCCGTCTCATCCGCATCGCCATCATCAACCTGGCGGGCATTCCATCGGTCGTGTATGGTCTGTTTGGGCTGGGGCTGTTCGTCATCTTCTTGCAGTTTGGCACCAGCATCCTGGCCGCCTCGCTGACGCTTTCCATCATGACCCTGCCGGTCATCATCAGCGCCTCCGAGGAGGCCCTGCGCGCCGTCCCCCAGGCGTTTCGGACGGTGAGCATTTCCCTCGGCGGGACGCAGTGGCAGACCATCCGCCGCATCGTCCTGCCGCAGGCGCTGCCCGGCATCCTGACCGGCGTCATCCTCGGCCTGGAGCGCGCCGCCGGCGAGACCGCCCCGATTCTCTTCACCGGCGCGGCCTTCTTCTTGCCCCGCCTGCCCGATTCGCCGCTGGATGCTACCATGGCGCTGCCCTATCACCTGTTCGTCATTTCCACTCAGGTACCTGAAATGCCGTTCCAGATTCAATACGGCACGGCGCTGGTGTTGATTGTCTTCGTGCTGAGCATGAACCTCATCGCTACCCTCATCCGCTCGCGGGCAAGGGCCAAACGACAATGGTAGACAAAATCGTCATCGAGAACCTGTCCCTGACCTACGCTGAAGGGAACGAGTCGCTGCGGGGTATCAACCTGAACATCGCCGCCAATGCCATTACCGTTCTCTTCGGCCCGGCCGGCGGCGGCAAATCCAGCCTGCTGCGCTGCATCAACCGCCTGAACGACCTGACCGATATCCGTCTGCTGGAGGGAAGAATCCTCCTCGATGGACAGAACATCCTCGATTCCAAGACCGATGTCATCGCCCTGCGCCGCAAGGTGGGCATGGTTTTCGCCCGCCCTGTGGTGCTTCCCTTCTCGATTCGCGGCAACCTGACCTACGGCCTGGAACTGGCCGGCGAGAAACGCAAGTCGCGCCTCGACGAGGCTGTCGAGCGCAGCCTGAAACTGGCCGCCCTGTGGGACGAAGTCAAAGACCGCCTCGACGATCCCGCCGTTGCCCTTTCCGGCGGCCAGCAGCAGCGCCTCTGCCTGGCGCGCGTCCTGGCCAATCAGCCGGAGGTCATCCTGCTCGACGAACCCACCTCTGGCCTCGACCCCATTTCGACCGGCAAGGTGGAGGCTGCCCTCCAGGAACTCAAACATCAGTACACCATTGTCTTGGTCCCTCACTCCGTCCAACAAGCCGCCCGCACCGCCGACTACGCTGCCTTCTTCTTGCAGGGCGAGTTAATCGAATTCGGCCAGGGCAAGGACCTGTTTACCCATCCCAAGGACAAACGCACCGAAGATTACATCGAAGGACGATTTGGGTGAACTCACCCCGTCTGACCCAACGGAAATCCGCCCTGTTGCGGCAGGGCGGATTTCGGCGTTAGGAGGAGAAATCTCAGAGAGCCAAACTGCTGGTTGTTCAACGATGACCGATGGAACCTCGGGCGGCGCTTGGCACGTGTTCGAATAAAAGGCTATCGATTTGGCTGGTCTTTGGAAGCACCAAGTGCTGCGTCCGGCAGCGGCCAAAACGCTTGAGAGTGAGGACATAAACAAACCCATGCTGGTCCCAAGAAGGCTGCAACGAAAGCCGGCTCACCTTCCAGCCTTGGTCCAACGCAGACAGCAACAAAAGATAACTGCCAGGCAAATGAGAGGGCCGACTCGGTTCCTGAAGAACACTCCATCGCTGATTGGAAATCATGGTAGCCACCATATCGCCTGCCTTTCTTCGGAAATCATCACTTCAATCAAATTCTTCTTCACCCCAAGGATAACCCGAAATGATTTTCAAACGTTTAAAAGCAGGTTAAGGTTGCGTAAATCTAGATGTTTTCGCCGCCGAATGCTGTCAAATTCACCCCGCCAGGCGGCGAGGTTGTTCTCTCGGCGGCCGTCGAAGGAAACGCTGGGTTAACAAGATTATGACCGCCCTTTAACCGGCTGTTAAATTTAGGGGAATACAATCGGGGTGTATCGCTTAGTCCGTTTTTGATTTCTGGAGGTGGCAATGAGCATCCAAGTTCTGTTCCTGTGTACCGGCAACTCAGCCCGTAGCCAAATGGCCGAAGCCTTTTTGCGCGAAATGGGAGGGGACGATTTCCTGGTTTTCAGCGCCGGCACAGAACCTAAAGGATTAAATCCGCTGACCGTAAAAGTGATGGAAGAAATCGGTTATGACCTTTCGGATCACCGCTCGAAAGGGTTTGATGAGTTCCTGGGCAAACAACATTTTCATTACCTGATTACCGTTTGTGACGACGCTGAAGAGAACTGCCCGCGTGTTTGGCCGGGGGTCCATCAGCGCCTGCACTGGTCGTTTGAAGACCCCGCCGCTTTCGAAGGCAGCGAGGCAGACAAACTTGCCAGATTTCGCCTGGTGCGCGACCAAATCGGCGAGAGAATCCGCGATTGGCTTGAGGAACTACGCGCCTCCGGCGTAATCAGCGCCTAACAGAACTGACAGGCGTCTTTGCGGAATTGTTGGTTTCTGCTAAACCGATGTGCGGTAAACTTTTAGTGAAGGATGAAAGAAAATGGAATTCCTGATTTTTTCGACCGTGGCCATGCTGATTGTTTTTGCTGTTGATACCGTCCAAAAACGCCGCACCTCCCAACGCTAGACGGTTGCCCATTCCAAAGGACCTTATTGGTGGCTGCGCCGCATCGGTCCCGATGCGGCGCAGTACTTTCGCCCCGCCTTTTCGCCAAACAGACGAAGCCGCACTTCGGAAAACAAAATGTCTGCGCCGGCGCTCTCTCCCAGAGACCATCGCAGACATCGTGCAACTTGCCGCAACGCGGCAATCCCTTCCAGTCGGGGCGCGGGGAGTTGAACCCCGGACCTCTTGCACCCCATGAAGTTTCATGAAGGTCGGAATATCAGGCCGATTGCTATTAAAAATCGCAGGACAAAGCGGTCTAAGGTGGGCAGTTTTGAATGTAAAAGCAAGAGGTCAATGTGATTTAAGATTTCTCAACTTCTGGCTCCTATAGACGGTTAATTTTTAGAACAATCGTTCTACTTCTCTTTTAACACCATTCGAGCCGGCTTTTCTGCCAGGCTCGTTGGTCTTATAACGGATTTCCGTTCGGCTTTGAAGCGCAGGAGTTCTAGAATTTCCTGCTGTTCCTGTGGGGAGAGTTGGGAAAGCAGATGGAAGAATTCCTCTCGATACTCAGTATCAGCAGAAACGGGCGGGAGCAGGCCAGCGGCGCGGAAGATGACCTCGGGGGGTAAACGTAGCGCGCGTGCTAGGGCAACCAAAACTTCACTATCTGGTTTCCTGCGCTGGCGATTAACGTAGGTGCTAATTACCTGACGATTTAGACCAGCCGCATTGGCCAAATCAGCTTGTGACCAGCCGCGTTTATTCATCTGTGCAATTAACCAGTCTGCAAAATCTCTGTCCATAGATGATGACATTTTGCCACTTTTATAGTCATCTTTGGATGACAATAAGAAATTGGGTATTGACACAATATAGCATATTGTGCTAAAATGTCATTGATTGATGACATTTTGACTTCAAGCAAGGAGGAACAATGAACAGCACATTTTTTGCCCCGAAGTATGGAGTGATCCAAATCAATTTTGGATTTTGCCTGCTTGTTATCTGGAAAACCTACCGCTGGCGCGTTGCTCTGCATGTGGGACACCGGCGGTTTTCTATCTAAGGAGGACAAATGGCAGACGTATTCATGAATGTGCGAATTGAAGAGGAAGATGCGCGGATGTTGGAGCGCATGATGGCTGAGGATTTCATCGACAACCGCAGTATGTTCATCCGCCGGCTCATCCGCCAGGAGTGGGCTAGGCGCTTCTCTCAGCCGAACCCGGAGATCAGTGTAGCGGATGCAATGCTGGCAGGAAAGAGCATTGGCCAGGAGGAATCCGATGAAGCGCAAGTATCGTGTTTGGGACGGCGCGGAAACTGAGTATACGGCCTGGCTGACCGATGCCGAAGTTGTGGAACTCCGGCGGCAGGGGTTTTACGTGATTCCAGTATAGGACGGGCATCATGTCCTGCGAAATTCGGCTCGATTCGGGCGTGATTCTGGCGGTGTTTTTCGGACTGATGCTCTTTGGCATCGGCTACAACGCGCTGGTGGCGTGGCTGGAACGCAAAGGCTATACCGAGGGGTTTCTCTCGCTGGTCGTTGCGCTGGGCGTGGCGGTGACGCTGGCAGGGGTTGCGGTACTGAGTATCCAGGCAGCATTGCTGACGTTGGGCGCCTTCGTCGCCAGTGGGACGCCAATGATCGTTGGGTCTATCGTGCGCTACCTGCAGAAGCGCGAAGAAGCGAAAAAAGCCATACTCGCGGAGATAGAAAAATGACCAAACCGCGCGAATGGCCGAATGCCGCGAAGGAAGCACGCGATAGGAGTGCCGAGGAAGCCATCCGTGCGCTGCGAGCGATTGAGCCGCTTTTGGAGAAGGAGGTAACCGAGACGGAAAAGATACGACGATTGGCAATTGCAATTCACGCACTGCAAACGATTTTGCGCCTTTTGGAACATGAAGGTGCGCAGACAAGACCATAGGAGGAACGATGACCGAACTTGAAAAATGCCTATTTCTGATTTCTGATGCGCTGGCGCTGCCAGACCCGCACCCGGCCATCATCTACGCAGCACGCTATCTGGTTACTGAATATGACAGCGACGATATTCCTGATTGGATTCGCATTCTCGCCAACGGCAAAGCGGATGACTGGGAAAGTGTGGTTGTCAAAGCGCGCCGCGCATTTCGATAAAAAAACCGCCCTGGCGGGGGCGGCATTTGGAAAAGCGAATGCTTTTCACTATCTCAATTATACCAGAAGGAGTTGAAAAAATGGAAACTCAATTTATTCAGGACCCGTGGGAAAGCGCCGAAAACGCAAAAGAGCCTCAATTCTCGAACGAGATTTGGGGACAGGTCGAGGCGCAATCGTGGTTCTGTATCCTGGAGAAAGGGATCGGCAAGGTCGAATTTGACCCCCAGGTGCACAGTCCAGACCAGCGGCGCACGGCAATTGACATTGTCATCCACTCGCTGCCGGAGATGAATCTATCATTTGACCTGGCGCGCAACATGATCGCCGAATCGCGCGAGTGGGCTTCATTTGTTCTGCCCAGCATTCGCGACATGGGTATCAGTCCAAAACAGTTGCACGGCGCGTGGGTAAAGGTGCAAACCGTGCCATTGACGGACAAAAGCGGAAATCCGATCACATACACGGACGCGAATGGGATTGTAAAAGAGAAAACCACCATCAAGTTCCTTGCTCTGTTCAAGAGTGAAGATGAATGCCGAGCCGACTATCTAGCCAATTCTGGAAAGCCTTCACCGACTACTAAGTACACCAGTGAGAATGGCAATGGCAACAAAGAACGCGAAACAGCGCTGGTGTTCTTGAGGGCGTATGTGCAAAACGTCTGCCGTGGACAACACGATCTGGATGCAGTGCGCGCTGCTCTGGCACAGAAGATTGCCGAACAGCCGTTAATCAGCAAATACTTCACCGTTGACAGCGCGGAAACGGTTGCGCTGATTACTGAGTACATGGCGAAGTAGGAGGGCACAATGTTCGATGTGACGTTCCTGATCCCCGATTATCCGGATTGGATCGAGATGTCGAGGGTTGCACCTTCTGACCCGGATGAAATCATGCCCGCAGACGAGAAAGAGCATTTGTTCGAGGAACTGTGTGCGATGATTGATGCCGGTGCGTTCGACCCAGAGCGAGAAATTCTGGCCTAGGTGTTGGCTCAAAACTGGGTATTTGCGTCGGCGGCGCCCTCCTCGCACGCCGAGCCGGAGAGCGTAACCGGCAGAACCTTAAAAAGAGCGGGCATGTGGTGGGAACACACAGGTCGGCGCAGAAGGGATGCCATCATTGCGGGTGTAGCTTAACTGGTAAAGCCCCTAGTCAGGGAGATGGTGGGTTCGAATCCCCCTTCCCGCTCTGGACTGAAAAGGAGCAGCAATGATTTCAGCCATTATGATTGACCAAAGAGAGCCAGATTACATCAAAAGCCAATTTCCAGATTCTGCGGTTACACTACTCGAAACCGGAGACGCCTGGGTGGCGTGTGATGATGGGCATATCCTGCTCATCGAACGCAAAACTAATGACGATTTGCTCAACAGTCTGAAAGATGGTCGTCTATTAGAGCAAATCAGCCGCCTGGTTGAGAACCGCATCAACCAACAATTGCGGGGAGAGAGACAAACCTATTGGCCATATCTCGTCATCACCGGCGCATTTGCGCCTGATCGCAATGGGAAGGTTTATACCGGTCGTGAGACAGGCTGGAACTGGAACGCTGTCCAGGGGGCATTGCTCACCGTGCAGGAACTGGGCTGCTACGTAGTTCACTGTCCGTCCGATACTGAGTATGCCAGCACAATCAAGATGTTGGCCAACCGCAAGCGCGATGAAGTGGTTGACATACTTCCACAAAAAGAAGCGCTCCCTGTAGACGCCAAAAGCGTCTTCCTGATGGGCTTGCCGGGAATTGGGTTGGAGCGGGCGCGGCAGATACTCGAACGGAGCGGCGGAATTCTGGCACATGCGCTGGTTGGCTTGACCGACTTGGAAATCAAGTCGCCAATCGGCGAAGTCTCTCGACAGAAAATTCGTGGATTTTTGGGATTACGTGACAACCAGACAATTGAATTGAGCCTGGATGAAAACGACCGAGAAAAACTCATCATTTTTGAAAAGGAGAAAAGCCATGTTTAAGCCTGCTGAGAAGCGACAAGCAAAACTCAGAATGACGATTGATGGACCCGCAGGAAGCGGCAAAACCTACACAGCATTGCGCTTTGCCCATGCAATCGCGGCGCGCACCGGCGGGAAAATTGCCGTCGTGGACACCGAACGGGGTAGCGCCAGCAAATACGTTGGCGAAGCACCAGATGGTGTGCCGTGGCAATTTGATGTTCTCGAACTCACCCAATTCAGCCCGGAGCGCTACACCGAGGCGGTTCTGGCAGCGGGCCGCGCCGGGTACTCAGTACTGGTGATTGACAGCCTGTCTCACGCCTGGGAAGGCGTCGGGGGGGCACTGGAGATCAAGGATAGGATCGCCGGGTCAAGCAACGAGAACTCGTTTACGGCCTGGCGGCACGTGACGCCGCTGCACAACCGCATGATTGACACCATTCTCCAATCGCCGATGCACGTCATCACCACCATGCGCAGCCGCACTGAGTACGTGCCAGAAGTGACAAATGGGAAAATCACCGGCGTGCGGCGTGTGGGGTTGGCACCGGTGCAGCGTCCAGGCATGGAGTATGAATTCGACCTGGTTTGCGACATGGACTGGGCGCACATCATGACGGTGGCCAAGAGCCGCTGTCCGCTTGTAGCTGATATGCAGGTCGAGAAACCAGGGCCGGAGTTTATCGGCATTGTTTTGGACTGGCTTGAGGGTAAGGGAAGCCCTGTACCGGTCAAACCGGCACCCAGGCCGCAGATCACGCTTGAACAACTCTTGGAGCAATTTGATCCGTCCGCCATTATGGACGCAAACGACGGGAAAATTCCTGCGACGCAAGAAGAAGTTGAAAAAGTCTTCGCGGTTCTCAAGGGAGCACAAGAATGATTGAACACCTGAGTTACTCGTCCGTCAGCATGTACCTGGACTGCCCGGAGGCCTGGCGGAGGAAATATATCGCTAAAGAGCCAACCCGGACAACCAGCGCGCTGGCATTTGGAAGTGCATTTCACGGAACTATAGAACGCATGATCCAGGATTCTCAGCGTGATTGGCAAAACGTTTGGCGGGAAGAATTCGGCAAAGCGTTTACGGAAGTAGCACTGGAACAAGACGAAACGCCGGAACAGCACTACAACGAGGGGGTTCGGATGTTGAGTAACAGCGACGTGCAGGCCGCAATCGCCACAATCAAACCACGCCATGATGATGCCGGAGCCATGATTGAGCGCAAAGTCGAACTGCACGTGCCAGGGGTGCCGGTGCCGGTCATCGGATACATTGATGTCATTCTCGAAGACGGCACACCGGCGGATTTCAAAACCAGCGCCAGGTCGTGGACGCAGGAGCAAGCCAATAACAGCCTGCAAACCCTTTTCTACCTGGCAGCACTTAACCAAGCCGGGTTTGATGTCAACTGGCGTTTTAGACACTTTGTGTTCGTCAAGACGAAAACACCGCAGGTTCAGGTATTGGAACACAGCCACACACCGGGAGAATTGTTTTTCCTGTTTGAGATGGTGAAACGAGTGTGGATTGGGATCGAGAAAGAATTTTTCCCCTTGAACCCAACCACCTGGCGCTGCTCCGAGAAATATTGCGACTTTTACGCAAATTGCCGGGGGCGGTATGTATGATCTATTCGGCAACCCAACCACTCAAAGCAAATGCAGCGTCACGGAAAAAAACGGGGCACTGGAAATCCGTACCCCGTACAATCCACAATTCGTGGCGCTAATAAAAAGCCTGCCGTCTAGTGCCAGGCGGTTTGATTCCGCCAGTAAAGCCTGGCAGGTTGATACTCAGTATGCGGACAAGGTGCGCGAGTGGATTTTAGAGTGCTACGGCGAAGACGTTGGAACAATCAATATCAGCAGCAGCAAATCGCAACTCGAAATGCGGGTTTGCGATGTGTGGTATCTCGGACGTGCCAAGCCTGCTGGAGATGAAAGTCAAGCAATGGGCATGAATGCCAGGCGGGAGTGGGTCTTTGTCTTCCCGGAACGAGTCCTGCGTGAATGGTTCGAAGGGGACAGCAGGTATACGAATACTGCAACGCTCTATGGTGTTCTGGGTATTCATCGCACGGCCGATGATGAGGAAATCAAATCGGCGTATCGGCGCATGGTGAAGCAGTGGCACCCGGACGTGTGTAAAGAACCAAATGCGCAGGAGATGTTTATCAAGATTCGGGAAGCGTATGAGTTACTGAGTAATCCAACCAGACGTGCCAAATATGATGCCGGATTGGTTCTGGAGGCGACCGTATCCAAAGATCACGTCTCATCTGGTTATTACCGCGCCCCGCTGCGATGCGGCTACATCCTGGCTGAGGGATACGAACGCCTGGGGCGGTTCATAGTGGCAAAAATCTTGAAATGGGAAGATATTGTCTCCGATCAGGGCGTCCTGGTTGCGTCTTGGCCCACTTGGGCAACCGAACCCACCTTCTCATGGAGGTGAATGATGGAAACTGCTATTGTTCCTGGATCACTCAGTGCAATTGCGAAACAAGAGAACAAAAGTATTGCTGAAACATTCGTCAATGCAGACCTGATCATTATCGTAGACACCAGCGGAAGCATGGCGAGCCAAGACAGCCGGGGTGGAAAATCACGCTACGATGTGGCCTGTGAGGAACTGGCTTATCTGCAAGCCAATCACCCCGGCAAGATTGCTGTTCTCGCGTTCTCAAATGACGTTCAATTCTGCCCAGCCGGAATGCCGACCTATTTTGGCTGCGGCACAGACATGGCAAAAGCGTTGCAGTTTGCCAAAATCGCCGATGTGCCGGGGATGCAATTTATCCTGATCAGCGATGGCGAACCGGATGATCCGATAGCAACTCTGGAAGTCGCGGCGACATATAAAAACAAAATTTCCACCATTTATGTTGGGCCAGAGACACATCCGCACGGGAGAGACTTTCTCAATAGGCTCGCAGCAGCCACGGGCGGACACACCATTACAGCTGACCGGGCGAGGGAACTCAAGGCGAAAATTGAGACACTGTATTTGCCGGGTTAAAAAATGGAGTGGAAAGAAAATGAAATTTACCCCGGTAGGCATTGGATGCTTTATAACCGGCATGGCGACTATATCGCACGAATAGATAAACGGCAATACGACAATTTATTCCGCTGGACAATTTATCCGTATAACGATGAAAAGAGAATGTATGGGTATGCCAAAACGCTGGATAAGGCAAAACAATTAGTAGAGGCCATCCTGAACGGAAATCCTATCCAATTGACATTGAACTTAGAAGGGTAAAAATGGTGTCGTTTTTATTAGATGACGGCCGTGTTGTCGTGGCGGAAAAAGATTGCGGTTGTTTGCCAGAAATTCACTCCGGTCCGCATTGGCTATACATGGATGACTATTACAAACGAAAAAACCATGCTTTTCTAGAACAAAATACCGTTTTGGGATATTTGGCATTCGTCAATGAGGAAATGGCACGACTGCGAATACTCGAAGCAGAAATGACCACAAGGCACATCGTGAAGATCATTCGGGAAGATTTATGACATCTCCAACTGCTACCATCACGGAATTTGCCAGTGAAACACTGCCAGGGCGAGACGCCGAGATACTCATGGCAGAATACGGCAATTATGACCAGGCCACCTGGCGGGAGGATGCCGAGATCATTGCTACCGCCATGCTCAACGGTATCCTCCCTGACATTCCGGTCACTACTGAGCCGTGGCTGACACTTTACCGGGCTGCCGAACAAGACCCACAGCGTTTGGAAGATGCCGTCTATGACACGCTGAACACTCAGTATCAGGGGGAGTTGCAAGTCGCCATTTATAGTTTCTTGTCGCTGATGGTACAACGTATCGCCGCCCGCTACAATGCGATGAAATTGGGCGCACAGGCCAACCAGCAAAAACGGCAACGGATTACGTCACGATTGATTGAATCCCCAGACCCAAAACTAAAACGCGCCATCGAAAATGAACTCATCCCAGACAAACGTCCAGCCGTTATTCGCCACGGGAACATCGAGGCGATGGTCATCGAGTGGCTGGCGCGACACGGGAAATTTGTACGAAGTGACGACCAACTCTATTACCTGTACCGGGACAACCACGTCCTCTACGACATGGACACCGAGCGCTGGGAGGCATTCCTGCACACGCTGACGGGCGTTAATCCGGCGATGCAGGCCTTCGGACTGATCACCAGTGCAGCGAAGACCGCAGCCAGCAACAATGCCGAAACAGTCCCGGTTGTCAAGTTTTCCCATTACGACAGGGATACCCGAACACTGCGGGTATCTCGTTTTGACGGAACGGTGTACGTGCTGGACGGTGACGAAATCACCACCGAGACCAACGGCGAGGGGCCAGTGCTGTTCTACGATTTTCCCCTGTGGCAGCCATACCAATTAGAGCCAACCGATCAAGAATATTTGGAAACCATCAGCCAGATGCCGTTTTGGAAAGACCGCTCCGATTTGTACGGCTGGATTTTCCAAACCTGGATACAGACATTGTTTTTTACCGAACTCTGCCCAACCCGCCCGATCATCGTTATTTTGGGTGAAAAGGGCAGCGGCAAGAGTATGGCGCTCCGCGTGCTGATGAAACTTTTGTTCGGCCCCATGGCCGACATTTCTGGTGTACCGGAAAAACCAGACGCGCTCACCGTCGCAGCGCACTACTACCATCTCTACGTCATGGACAACATGGACACATTGGACGCCTGGATGCGTGACAAACTGGCGCGCATTTCAACCGGCGCAACAGACGAGTACAGGAAACTATTCACGTCTAAAGAGATGGGAATTATCCGCTACCGTACCTGGCTGGCCATCACGGCACGCACACCCGACACCCTGCGACGCGATGACCTGGCCGACCGCGTCATCATCCTGCCGCTGAAGCGCATTCCAGACGACCAACGCGGGCGGGAACTCAACTTCAATGAGTGGATCGAGCGCAACCGTAACGCGTTCTGGTTCGACCTGCTCCAGCGGCTGAACCGGATTGTGGCCGAACTGCGCGCCGGGTCCATCCCACAGGCCAGCCCGCTACGCATGGCGGACTGGGAGGCCCTGGGGCGCATTATCAGCCAGATCGACAATAAAGAGCCACTGTGGGATGAAATTGTGAACATCATCAAAGGCGAACAGCGCAACTTCCTGGCTGAGGGTGAGGTAATCATCGAAGCCATCGAAGCCTGGCTGCAGCTGCCGGGAAACCTGAAGCGCTGGGTTTCGGCGCGGGAACTCTATAACGAAGCACAATACGCGCTCTTCGGGAACAACAAGCCGGATACGGATTGGCCGAGGAGTGTAAAGTCATTTAGTTATCGTTTGCGAAATTTACATGACTACCTAAAGCAACGATTTGACATGGAGAAAGTAGAAAATGCGCGCACAAAGAATCTCAGGTACTGCTTTGAACATGTGTAATTCGCGGTATTCGCGGTATTCCAAAGGCGTTTTTCTATTAATTGGAATTTTTCTACATGTCTTATCGGTATTAATGCATAACAAATACCGTAAATACCGCGCGGTATTAGCAGTATTTCACATACTAGTATCTAACTTGATTGCGTGTTGTATGGTGATGAATTTTTATATTAATTGAAAATCGCCTTACAAATACCGCGAATACCGCGAGACTGGAATTTTCATGATGAACCCCTACGTCCAAAGATTCTACCAGACCGGCTTCTCTATAGTACCTTTGGAATATCGCTCCAAAAAGCCGCTTGTGAAATGGTCTGAATTTCAGACAGCACAACCTGACGCCGCTTTACTCAGCCGCTGGTTTTCCGGTCAGGTCAATCTGGGAATTGTGACCGGGTACAGCAATTTGACGGTGATTGACTTCGACAACTTTACTGAGTTCGCCAGGTGGCAAAAGTGGATTACCGGCCTTTCTAATTACGCCATTGTTTCGCGAGCGTTCCAGGTACGCTCCCGGCGCGGGGTACATGTCTATTTCCGGGTTCTTCAGCCGGAGCGCAACCGGCACATTGACAAGGTCGATATCAAGGGGCGGTATGGACTGGTCACGGGTCCAGGGAGCGTCCACGAGAGCGGGATTGTCTACCAGCCGCTCAACGCGTTTTTCATTCCGACCGTCGAGGCATTGTCAGATGTTCTTCCTGCACAATTGCTACTCAGTGGCCAGGATATTAGTCCTGTGGTGAGCCTTCCCGATTTGCCGAAATCGACAAATGACCCGTGGGAAGCGGCGGAGATGGGCGGTGCGGCGCCGGGTGAGGATTTAGTGTCGAAAGTGAGAGATGCTTTCAAGATAGAGCAGTTTTTCAAAACGCCTCTTCACAAGTCTGGAACGCACTTTTACGTTACTCAGTGCCCATTTCATGATGATCAAAAGCCGTCCTTTTGGATCGATACTGAGCACCAGGTGTGCGGGTGTTTTGTCTGCAATTTTCCCAAGCCGCTGGATGTAATCAATCTGTATGGGATGCTCTATGGTTTGAACAATCGGGATGCGATTTTGACGTTGGCGAGGATGACGTGAATCTGGAAATTTCCCAAGAAGACGCGGCGGTTTTGGATGCGATCCGGCAGGTCAAGGAAATGACCGGCTTTGGGAGGGTGATTGTTGAGATCAAAGACGGTCGTGTGCGCCTGATTGAGGTTAGTTCAACTGTTCTACTTCGCCGAAATGATGGTAAAATAGAGAAGGATGCTCACGAGGCATGAACCCGGAGCGGTCGAAATGACTGTCTCCGGGGTTTTTGTTTTGAGGTGACATGGCACGAAAGAAATTCGAGAAGGATAAGATTGCTCAAATCATTGTCGAGGCAATTTTTACGAATGTCCGCGATACGGCAAATAAGTACGGGATTGCGGAGAGAACGATTGAAAGATGGCGCGATAAGGTCTCGATTGATACAGAATTGGCGAGATTGGTCGAGATTAAAAAGCGCACCTTTCAGCGCCGCTGGGTGGAGGAGGCGGGCGCGTTTATCAGCCAGGGTTTCAAATATCTGCACGAGGCTGCCAACTCGCCGAATCTTTCCGCCGAGATGATCCATGCTATTGCCGGCGCGATGAAGATTGCCAGTGAAATCATCACCATTCGCGAGGTTTTAGATGCTCGACTCTCTGGACAGGATCGAGAGGACGATACGCAGGATTGAGCGCTGGGTGCCGAAGTCGGGGCCGATGGTCGGGCAGATGGACTACGGCGAGTGGCTGCGGGCGGTGTCACCAGCGTACAAGTGGGATTGGTCCTATATTGCGTTCCTGCGCGCCGAGTTGGAGGCAGTGGCTGATGGACAAACAAAACGGCTGATGGTCATGATGCCGCCGCGACACGGGAAGACCGCGACCGCGACCGTGCGGTTTCCGGTGTGGTGGATGGAGAAAAGGCCCGGTTTGCGGGTTATTGTAGCGGCGTACAACCAGACGCTGGCAAACAAGTTCAGCCGTATGAGCCGCAAACTGGCGCAGATGCGCCTGGGCCTGCGTGAGGACCGGCGGGCGGTCGAGGAGTGGATGACGGCGACAGGATGTTGGTACAGAGCCGTTGGGGTTGGTGGCGGAATCACGGGCATGGGCGCCGACCTGATTATGATTGACGACCCGATCAAGAGCCGCGAAGAGGCACAATCCTACACCTACCGCGAGAAGGTGTGGGATTGGTACACAAATGACCTGTACACGCGCCTGGAGCCAGACGCCGCGATGATCCTGGTGATGACCAGATGGCACGAGGACGACCTGGCAGGCAGGATATTGAGTAGCGCAGAGGGCGAAAATTGGCGTGTGGTCCGCCTGCCGGCGCTGGCCGAGGAAGGCGATCTGCTGGGACGCCGCGAGGGGGAGGCCCTGAACCCGGAGCGGTATCCGGTGGAGGAACTGCTCAAGATCAAAGCCGTGCTGGGGTCGTGGGCGTTTGAGGCGCTCTACCAGCAGCGTCCGATGCCGCCAGAGGGCGGGCTGTTCAAGCGGGAGTGGTTCGGCAAATTCGTTGATGCGATCCCGGCGCAGGTTGAGGCGCGGGTGCGCTACTGGGATAGGGCAGCCACCGCAGACGACGGCGACTACACGGTCGGCGTGCGCATGAGCCGCGCCGACGGGGTGTACTACATCGAGGATGTCACACGAGGCCGCTGGTCACCCGGTGAACGCGATAAGGTGATCAAGCAGTGCGCCGAGACTGACCCCGACGGGACGCAAATCTGGCTGGAACAGGAGCCGGGGTCGAGCGGCGTGGACAGCGTGCAGGCGCTGATCCGCTTGCTAGCGGGATACTCAGTACATGCGGACCGCGTCACGGGGAGCAAGGTCACGCGCGCTGAGCCGTTGGCGGCACAGTGCGAGGCGGGCAATGTGGTGCTGGTCAAGGGGCACTGGAACGCGTTGTTTCTTGATGAACTGCTGGTGTTTCCGAACGGCCAGCACGATGACCAGGTTGACGCGGCCAGCGGTGCGTTCAGCAAATTGGCCGTGCCAAGCCGCGTAGAGTACGGCGAAACTATTTGGAGATAGAACATGTTACCGAATGTGATTTACTCAAGTCTTTTAGATGTTCTCGGACGCGATGAACAATCGCGGGTCGAGGTGATGCGCCGGCGGTGGGAGGCGTATTACGGCAAACTCCCACCGGTGCTAAAAGTGCGGCCCGGGCAGATGGACGACAATGTGCGCATCAATTATGCACGGATGATTGTCGATAAGGGTGTGTCGTTCCTGTTTGGCCAGGATGTTGGATTCGAGATTGACGAGGTCGAGGAAACGGACGCGGAGCAGTGGCTGAGTGCGGTGTGGCAAGCCAACCGCAAGATGAGCCTACTCCAAACTGCGGCGCTGGTCGGCGGCGTGACGGGGCATGTGTTTGTCAAGATTGTACCGGCGGACCCGTATCCGCGGCTGATTGTGATTGACCCGGAGACAGTGACGATGAGCCTGGCGCCCGATGACGCTCAGCAAATACTGAGTTATCAGATTTCGTATACCGAACAAGACCCGAAGACCAAAAAACCGGTCGGCATCCGCCAGGTCATTGAGCGGGATGGATTGCACTGGCGGATTGTTGACCAGGTCGGCGATCTGGAGCGGTTGACCTGGTCAACGGTGAACGAGGCGGTTTGGCCATATGAGTTTAGTCCGATTGTTGATTGCCAGAACCTGCCAGCACCAGGTGAGTTTTGGGGCCAGAGCGACCTGGAGGATGACGTCATTGAGATTATCCGTGCGATCAACTTCATTGCCAGCAACACGGCGCGGATTATCCGATTCCATGCGCACCCGAAGACATGGGGGCGTGGGTTTACGGCGAAAGATTTGCGGATTGGCGTAGATGAGACAATCATCTTGCCCGGAGAGAACGGGGAATTACGTAATCTCGAAATGCAGAGCGACCTGGCGAGCAGCCTGCGGTATCTCGACATGCTGCGTCAGGCGCTGCACGAGATAAGCCGCGTGCCTGAGGTTGCGACTGGAAATCTTGATCAGGCAGGGTCGCTATCTGGCGTTGCTCTGCAAATCCTGTATCAGCCGCTGCTCGAAAAGACGAATACCAAGCGATTGCTCTATGGCGATATGTTGATTGAACTGAACCGCCGCTTGCTGGCGATTGGCGGCTTTGGAGATGAGCTGCACACAGCATTGCACTGGCAGGAGGTGCTGCCGCAAGACCCGATGCAAGAGCGCCAGGCGGCGCTGATTGACATACAATTGGGCGTCAGTCAGGATACGCTGCTGCAGCGGCTAGGGTATGATCCTGACCTGGAGCGGCAGAAGCGCGAGGCGGCCAGCGCGGATTTGGGTGAGCAGCTGCTAATGGCGTTTGATAAAGGTCAGTGATGCCAGAGGGTGAAATCTTCGATGCCATCGAACGCTTCCGCCGCGAGTTGCTGGCCAATGAGCGCCAAGCAGCAAGCGAGATGGTGCGCGTTTACGGCGAGGCGTGGAAGCGAATCGGGCAGGAATTGGATCACCTGCAAGTCGAATACGAGGCGGCAAAGGCGCGCGGTGAGCGGCCAGATGCCGACTGGATATTCCGCTTCAACCGCGCCAGGGCATTCCGTGACCAGGTAGAGCGCGAGCTGCTAGCATTTGCCCAGTATGCCGAGGGCAAGGTGCGGGAGCAGCAACTGGAAGCCATCGAAGCAGCGGAGCGGCACGCAGAAGAGCTGACAAGACGAGCGTTGGGTAAGCCACCGGCAGGGCTGGTAGTTGACTGGAACAGGATTGACCGTGTTGCGGTGGAGACAATTTTGGGAATGGTGCAAGTGAACAGCCCGCTTCACCGTCTGTTACTGAGTATCAGCCGAGAGGGAGCGCAAGCAGCAGAGGATGCGCTGGTGCAGGGGATGCTGCTGGGGCAAAATCCGCGCGAGGTGGCGCGGGCGATGCGCCGGGCGCTTGGCACGACACTGAGTAGGGCACTGACAATTGCGCGGACGGAGACGCTCAGAGCACATCGGGAAGCAACCAGGGCAAGTTACCAGGCGAACAGTGATGTTGTGAAAGGTTGGGTCTGGCACAGCGCGGCGGATGAGCGGACGTGCGCGGCATGTTGGGCGATGCACGGGACAGAGCATCGGCTGGATGAGATACTAGACGACCATCCCAACGGGCGGTGTGCAATGATTCCGAAGACCCGCACTTGGGCAGAGATTGGCAGACAATACGGGATTGATCTGTCTGATATTCCTGATACCAATCCGCAGATCGAACTTGGTGTGTCATTGTTTGAGAAATTGTCGCAGGAACAGCAAATTAAAATCTTGGGGCCGGCAAAATATGCGGCGTGGCGAGATGGCAAGTTTGCACTGAGTGACATTGTTGGGCGGGCACGCTCGCGAGAATGGGGAACGCATCGGTATGAGAAGAGCCTGGCGGAGTTGTTGGGCGCTGAGAAAGCCAAAGGATATACGCGTTTGGCGCTAATGGGAGCAGCAAAGGACGCAGGTCAATACTCAGTGTCGGATTTGATTCGGATTGCGGGGCTGGGATTACGCGAGCTGAATGACGATGAATTACAAAGGATTGTTGAGAAAATTACAAAGGCGGGCTTTAACCGAGAACATTCAAGTTTGGTAAAGCCAGAAATGGCAGGCATTTTTTGGGGTGGAAAATACTTGAAAGTGGGAGAGCGCTTGCCGACAGACGAATGGCATTTTGTCAAGCATGTTCTGGTAAGGCAGGAATGGCCGGAGGGAACGTCGCTGACCGGTTATCTTGACAGTTTGCGTGCTGTAATTCGGAATCCTGAAAGTGGTATAATGATTTCAAAGTACCAAGGTATTTACTGGCAGGTTGCTTTTATTATGCAGAGCGGAGAATATCGCGGCGTTGGCGGCGGTGATTTTATTCTGGTGGAGTACCGCGATGGTTACGGATTTTGGATAACAGGATTTCAACCAGTTGATTTGCAGAGACAGTTACAATCCTATCGGAGTGATATACGATGGCTGCGCAAGATAAAGTAGATGTGTTTCTAAAGACGATTGCCGGGCAAATAGAAACGCTTGAGCAAGGAGTTTTCGATTTAAGCGACGAGACCGGTTTTTACACATTGGCTACAGACTGGCAGGAAGCACTGAGTATGGTTGAAGTATTGGAACAAAATCGAAATACGTTGACACAGGAACAGGCGAAAAGGTTGGGTGAATTGCTGAACAGGTTGAAAGAGGTTATGCCAATTGCTAAAAAATTGAATCTTGTCTGAAAAATTTGTGCTATAATCTAATTGATTGATTGCTCGACCGAGGCATAGAACCCGGAGCAATGCCGAAAGGTGTTGCGTCCGGGTTTTTGTTTTGTGAGGTGCGTGATGGCTGTAAGCGATAAGCCGTGGAGCAGATTTAGTGAAAGTGATTACAACGATGAGCAGTGGTACGAGGCGTGCCTGATCAAGCCGCCAAAATCGGAATACACAGCGAAGGCACAGGCGAAGTTGCCGGTGCGCGAGCCGGACGGCACGCTTAATCGCAATGGAGTACACGCAGCGGCGGCGGCGCTGGCCGGAGCGCGAGGCGGGGTGAAGGCTACGCCTGATGAAAAGCGCAAGGCGGCGCGGGCGCTGTTGCGATTGTATCGAGAACTGGAGGAAGAGCCTCCAGAATCTATCAAACGATTAGCGGAGTAGATGATGCCAAAGTTTCGGAAAAAGCCTGTAGTGATCGAGGCGGTACAACTCACGCAAAGAGTTGTGATCTCAACCCCCGAGGGAGAGATGATCGGCAATCCTGGGGATTGGCTGATTACCGGTGTGAACGGCGAACAGTATCCGTGCAAGAATGAAATTTTCAGAAAAACTTATGAGATCGCAGAGGAAGCAGGAGAGGAAGAGCCTCCGGAATCTATCAGCAAGAGGGAAGAATGAGCGGCAAGCTGCATCCCGAACGAGTCATTGAGCCACTTGTTAGAAAAGCGCTGGAGACTGGCAAAGACCGCGCGTCTTTATTCAGTGAGTATATCAAATTGCACTTCCGCGCGACCGGGAATCTGGCACCTGGTTGCGATGCGAAAGATTTCTATTTTGTTTTAGATCAGATTTTGGAGAAGCAGAAAAATGGCTGACGAAACTAAAGCGACCCAGGCGGTCAACGAAGGCGCAACCCAGGAGGTTGCACAGCAGTCCGAAGCCCAGGTGGTAGAGGAGCAAGAGCGTTTTGACACTGAGTATGTGCGCAAACTGCGTGCTGAGGCGGCTGATTACCGCAAGCGTCTGCGAGAGTTGGAGAGCAAGGTCAGGGCTGACGAAGAAGCAAAACTGACCGAGCAAGAGCGACTGCAGAAACGGCTTGTGGAGCTGGAACGCAAGGAGACTGAGTATCAGATGGCACTCCAGGCGAGGACACTGGAATACGAGGTCAAATTGCACGCGGCACGATTGGGAGTGGTTGATCCAGAGGCGGCTTACCGTCTGCTCGATTTGAAGCAGATTGAGTTTGACGAAGATGGCAAGCCAATGAATCTGGAGAAGGTGCTGAAGGAACTGGTCACCAAAAAACCATATTTAGTTGGAGCGACCAACGCGGCATCACCGATGAACCCAGCCCAGGGGCGCGTATCCGGCCAGCAGGTCTTCACGCGTTCGCAGTTGCGCGATCCCAAATTCTTTGCTGCCAACCGTGAGGCCATTATGCAGGCCATGCGGGAGGGGCGCATTCTTGAAGACTAGACTAACGAGGTGCAACTATGGCGAATATTACGACTACTACGGCTGCGGCTTTTGTTCCGGAAATTTGGGCAAACCGCGCCCTTGAGATTTTGCGCGCCAACGTCGTGTTGGCGAAACTGGTAACCAAGGATACCGATGTGGCGACCTTCCAGGTTGGCGACGTGCTGCATATTCCGTATCCGGGGACTTTTACGGCGCAGGACAAGGCAGCGAACACTGCTGTTACCCTGCAAACCCCGTCCGGCGGCGCCGACCTGTCCGTGACCTTGAACAAACACAAAGAGGTCTCATTCCTGATTGAGGACCCGGCTCGGGCTCAGGCTAATCAGGACTTGATGGACCGTTATATTCAGGCCGCTGTTCCGGCGATTGCCGAAGCGATTGAAAGCGATTTGTTCGCGCTGTATTCCGGGCTGTCCACCAGTGTTGGCACCAGTGGCACAGACATCACTGCTGCAACCATCCGCAATGCTCGCAAGGCGCTGAACGATGCCAAAGTGCCGCTTACCCCACGGCATCTGGTGATCAGCCCGAAGGATGAAATTGCGCTGCTGGGTGACAACAACCTGGCGACCTACTTCGCCAATGCCCGCTCCGAGGCTGTGGCTCAAGGCGCAATTGGTCAACTGTATGGTTTCACGGTCTGGATGAGCCAGCTGGTGCCAGTAGTGGCCGGGTCACCAAACTCTACCAAGAACCTGGCATTCCACCCAGAGTTTGCCATTTTGGCGATGCGTGCTCTGCCTGAGCCGCCCGCTGGGGCTGGCGCCCGCTCGGTGTCCATGCGCGATCCCGAGAGTGGTTTGGTGATCCGTGTGACCGCTGCCTACAACCCGACCTATCTCGGCGTCCAAGTTACTCTGGACGTGCTGTACGGCGTTGCCGAACTCCGCGATGCTGCTGGTGTTGTGGTGCTGTCATAGCACTCGCGGGTGGGGGCGCGGCGGCAGAGTTTCCTCCTTTGCTCACCGCCGCGCCCAGACTACGAGGTGAGAGATGGCCCAATTCGTTGTCAATCCACATGGCACGGTGCACAGCATCCCGGACGAGTGGCTGCCGGATCATCTGAAACGTGGTTTTCGTATGGCCACAGTGGAGGAGATTCGACATTGGTACGAGATGCAGGGGCTGGAATTTCCAGAGGTGAGCGATGGCGAGAGTGAGCATGAGCAACCTGATCAGCCTGGTGAGAGACCTTATCGGCGATCCCGCCGGAGCTGAGCAGACATTTACGGATGACCAAATCGAGCGGTCGCTGGATGTGCACCTCTGGGAGTTTCGGTATCTGCCGCTGAAGCCGCTTCCGGTGATGGTGAATGGTGCTACTGAGTATCGTGATTGGTGCAGTGAAGAACAGTACTGGGAAGCGGATGTCGTGCTTTATGATGGCGCTTACACTCAGCTGACACCGGACAATTCTGACCCGTTGCATGGACGTTGGTCATTTTCAACTGGTCAGACGGCGGTTTTGATTAGTGGGCGCGTCTATGACCCATACGGTGCAGCGGCAGATTTGCTCGAGATGTGGGCCGGAAGGGTCGCAATAGAGTTCGACATCAACGCAGACGGAACCAGCATGCAGCGTAGCCAGAAGCAACAGGCATTACGTGCTCTTGCTACTGAGTATCGAAAGCAACAGCGAATTGTAGTCGCTCAACAGGTGAGGAATGACGTCTACTAGCGATTTGTCGAAAATTCGTGCCGAGCAGAACAAACTGCTGACCGAGACCGTGTATATCCAGCGGCTGACGCGCACATCCGATGGGGCCGGCGGCTGGAGCGAGGTCTGGCAGACGGTGGCGACCACAAAAGGACGCATTGCACCGAGCCAGCGCGGTGGAGAAAACGTCCAGGGTGGCGCAATTACGGCTTACGGCGAGTACATCGTGACGCTTCCGCATGATACTGAGTTGCAACAGGATGACAGATTGCAGGTCAATGGTACTCAGTATGAACTGGAAGCGATTATGGAACGCAGCGAGAAAACAGCGCTGCGAGTTTTGGTAAAGAAAGTGTAGGTGAACTATGAATCAGATCGTGAATGGAATTCCACTTGTGGTTTTAGTAATCTCTCTCGTTGAGTGGGTTAAGCGATTTGGGATTGAAGGCAAAGCGTTAAACGCGGTCAGCATGGCGATTGGTACGGTGATTGGAGTGGCGTACTGGTATGCACAAAGCCCCCTAGCAACCTTCGGTGACTGGTTCGGCGCAGTTGTCTACGGATTGGCACTCGGTCTAGTGGCCAGCGGCATCTACGACGCGGCGAAAAGTGCTTTACGGGGGTAAATGATGAACCCGGTGGCCGAAGAACGCGTTTCAAATTTATCGCTACAGCGCCAGATCGCGGAACTCAACGCGCATTTAGAGCAGGTTGCACGGGACGTCACAGAGATCAAGCAAATGCTAAGGGCTATCGAGGAACGTGTTCGGGCATTGGAAAATCACGAAGCAGGAGCACACCCGCTTATGGAAAGCCGCATTGACGCCGCATGGCGCAAACTGGAAGAACATGACAAACGGCTGGACACCCTCACTCAGGTGGTGAGCCGGCTTGATCACAGCAATCGGCTGATGGCCTGGCTGGGTGGATTGCTTGGCAGCACAGTACTGATCTGGTTGGTGACGCAGATACTCGGAGTTGTCAGATGACGAATGCACTTGGTTTGGATTTGAGCCGGTATGATGAGCAGGTAGACTTCTCAGCGTTGGCGAGCGTGATTGATTTCGTCACGCTGAAATGCGGGGGCTCCGAGACTGGGTCGTTGTACAGCGATCCGCGTTTTGCCGAGCGCATCCAGCAGGCATATGATCATGGCATTGCGTGCGGTGCTTACTGGTTTGTCGGCCCGGGCTACTGGCTGGGACGTCAGCAGACCATGACCGGGGTTGAGAACCTGTCGGATGACCAGCATCCGATGCTCGTTTATTTGCGTGATCTGCTGAAAAACAAGGCGGTTTATTGGCTGGCATTTGATGTTGAGGATGCCAGCCTGCGCACATCTGCGGGTCAGGTCACCGATACCTGGCTGGCATTCTACATTCGCGATCTGGTAGAGCGCATCCAGCGGCAGCAGCGGCTGGGGAATATGAGACCGTTCAAACTCGGTGTGTACAGCCGACGCTCATTTACACAATCTCAGCCTGCTCTTGAGACGTATCTCGGCACTCAGCCTGATCTTTTCATTTGGACGGCAAACTGGGCAAATACCGGCGGCGGAACGCTCTCGCGAGATACCCAACCGCCAACCGGTTTCAAGCCCATCCCGTTTGGCTGGAGTGCGAAACGTGCTCAGGAATGGACGTTCTGGCAGTGGGCGGGAGATAGCGGCGGACGCTACATTCACCCGGCTGTCAAAACCGGGACCGGAGCACTGCGCCCACTGGATGTCAACGTGTATAACGGAGAGAAGTCGGCACTGTACAAATGGGCGGGAATTGAACAGGTGACGCCACAGCCTACTCCTGAGCCGACACCACAACCGCAACCGGAAGTTGATCTGACTGAAGTCAACGCGAAACTTGATGCCGTCCTAGCACACCTGGAGAAACTGAAATGGCTGGAGCGCGAATCGTAATCAAGTACAACCACTTGGACCGCATCGCGGCGAAACTGCCGGAGGCAGTCGGTGCCATCGTGCGCAAGGCGGCATTTGACGTTGAGGCGAATGCGAAGGCTCAATTGTGGCAAGGACATGGTGTTGATACTGGGAAGATGAAAAATTCCATCACTAGTGAGTTTCCCACGCAAACATCCGCCATTATTGCTCCTCACACGGATTATGCGATCTACGTTGAATTTGGGACTAAACGCATGAGGGCAATCCCATTCATGCGCCCGGCAGCCGAGAAGGTGGCGCCGGCGTTTATTGAGGCGTGCAGACGACTGGAGGAACGGTTGAGATGACGACACTCAACGCAGACCGCTGGCTGTACACTCAGCTGACCACCGATGCTAATTTAGCAGCAGCACTTGGTGGACGGGTATTCGTGGACGTTGCGCCGCTGGGTACTGAGTATCCGCTGGCAGTGATGACGTTTGTGGCGGCGCAGCAGGTCGGCAATTGGTCATCGGATCGGATCATGGATAATGAGTTGTGGCAAATCGCGGTGTGGACGGACGAGCCGAACTACACGATCATCGAGCCGGTGGCGGACCGCATTCGTGAGGTACTGCACAAAGCCAGCGGATCAGGAGTCATCGGCTGCTCATTTGAGCGTCAGTTACGGATGAGCGACCCGGAAGGGTACAAGGCGATTATTTTGGAATTCAGATTGTTTACCCAATGAAATGAGGTGAAACTATGGGAGAGAAAGCGACGATTTTTCAGACCGTACAAATCGGTATCGAGGCCGTGCCTGGGACGCCAGTAGATGCGAACAAGAAACTGCTGGCGACGTCTCTTGTGCCATCGGTGAAGACCGAAGGTGAGACTTTCCGCGCGATGGGGAACAAGTACCCATCCTTTGCAGTGCTCAACAAAGAGTGGTCAGAGGTGAGTATCGAAGGCAAGTTGACGTACAATGAGATTTTGTATCTGTTCTCCTCGCTACTCAGTCAACCGACGCCCGTTCAGCAGGGTGGGACGTCTGCTTACAAATGGACGTTCGCGTCCAACACCAGTGCCGAAGACGCTGGAAAAACGCTGACGGTTGAGCAGGGCGATGTCAACACAGCCTGGCGTGCGGCTGGGGTTAAGGTCAGTGGATTGGAATTCACATTCAATCGCAATGAGGTATCGTTGTCCGGTAGTGCGATTGGGCAGCAACTGGAGACCGGTATCACCCTGACCGCCAGCCCGACCAGTATGACGCCCAAGCCCGTGCTGCCGGCTCATTTGTCGTTCTATATGGCAGATACTCAAGCCGGGCTGGATTCTGCGCAGGCGCTGACACGCGGCTTTTCACTGTCCTGGTCGCTGACCGATAAAAACGCGCTGGCCTGGCCGGTCGGACAGCCACCAGTACTGATCGAAAGTGAACCGAAACTCGAGGCAAATTTAAGCCTGGCAACCGATACGGTTGGTCTCGGTTTGATTGCCACCATGCGCGCGGGAACGACTAAGTGGTTCCGGGTCAAAGCGGAAGGCGACACAATTGAGTCGACATATAAATACACCTTCCAGATCGACTTCCCGGCACAAATTAGCGAGGTCGGCGATTTTTCTGACGAGGATGGGATTTACCTGGTGGAGTACACCCTGGCCATGATCCATGACGCGACCTGGGGCAAAGCATTCCAAGTTGACGTAATCACGGACGTGCAGACGCTGTAGGAGGGATGATGGCGATCAAACTGAGTGATCTGACCAAGCAGACGCGCGTGATTCAGGTAGATGTTGGTGCATCCGAACCGCTGGAGATCGAGTATCGCGTCCAGGCCTACACGCCGGAGATCGAGGCGGAGATTGCCGGTGCTGAACAGCGACCTGCTGGCACGTTGGCACATATACTGAGTAAATTGGTGGTGCGCTGGTCGCTGATTGACGACAACGGCGAGATGTATCCCCTGGACAACGATCATGTCATGCGCTTGCCGCTTTCGTTCATGCTCACAATCTTCACCAAAATCGCCGAGGACATGCGCCCAAACCTGCCGAACGCCGGGGACTGAAGCGGTGGCTGGTCTCCGGTGGGGAAGTTGGTGAGTGTCCAGAGTGGTACCAACTGATTAGAGCCGCGCGCTATCTAGGGGTCAAACCTTGGGAGTTGTTAAGTATGCCAGTGTGGTGGAGAGATGTTGCGTTGATCGCTGAGGAGGCGGAGATCGAGGCTCAAAATGTGAGGTTGAAACATGGCGATTAGGGCTGCTGAACTCGAGATTGTCATTGGGGCTGACACTAACCCCGCTGTGCAGGGTATTCGCGGAGCAATGAGAGCAATTAGTAATGCAGCCAGCACGGCACTCGGGGTGTTCTCCGGCATGCTGATGACGCAGGCTGTAGGTGCGCTCAGTGGTTTGGCGTCTGCAGGTGTTCAGGCGGTCGGCGAATTCGAGCGCTTGGAGCTCACTCTCCAGACGTTGGTCCGTCGTGATTTGGCGCGTGCGGGTCAAAGCCTTGAAGAGGTCGGTCAGCGAACACAGGAATTGATCGATTGGGTCCAGCAACTTGCTCGGGAATCTCCGTTTGATGCTAGCGGGGTCACGGTAGCCTTGCGTACTGCAATGGCTTATGGCTTTACAACCGAGCAGGCGCAACGTCTTACGACGGCTGTAATTGACTTCGCGGCCGGTTCGGGTCAGAGTGCTGACGTTATGAACCAAGTTGCTTTGGCTCTTGGTCAAATCCAAGCCAAGGGGCGTCTGGCCGGACAAGAAATGCTTCAGTTAGTCAATGCCGGGATTGACGTAAGAGACGCACTGAGTCGGTACCTCGGAAAGCCCGTAGAGGAAATTGCACGAATGATGGAACGGGGGATGATTGATGCAAATACAGCAATCGAGGCAGTCTTGCAGACGCTTGAAACCGATTTCGGGGGGGCCGCTCGGGAGCAGGCCCATACAGTGTCTGGTCTTCTCAGCACGTTCGAAGAACTCAAGAAGTTGGGCCTACGCGAGTTGTTTGAGGGGATTGTAGAGGCGATTCGCCCGCTTGCTATTTCTTTCCTGGATTGGTTACAGGGACCAGGACTAGAACGTCTACATGAGATTGGGACGAATCTCGGAGATTTGGTTGGCCGCCTCGTTTCACTCGCCGCCGCTTTCTCGGAGTCTGGGGCTTTCAGCGAAGAGTTTAGTGCGGCTTTGGGAAATATTAGTCCGAAACTACAGGAAATCTGGGACTATCTTTCTCCATTCATTCAACAGGGACTGACCTGGATCACAGAACATGCAGAGGAGGTAAAGGCGGCACTCATCGGGATGGCCGTAGCCGCAGGCGCCCTTGCAGTGATTGGTAGTATTGTTTCGATGATCAATCCTGTTACTCTCGCTCTTACTGCCATTGTAGCCGCGGTAGGCTTACTGTCTGCCGCTTGGGCAGGAAACTGGGGAGGTATTCGGGATAAGGTTACTGAGGTGTGGGCATGGTTGCAGCCGATTTTCCAAAATATCCGAGAGTGGTTGGAGCAGAATATTCCTGTTGCCCTCTCGACGGTGCAGCAGATCTGGCAAACAGTTTGGACTGCGGTTACCGCCGTATTTCGGGCCATTTGGCCGATTATCCAGGCCGTCTGGGATGCATTTAAGGCGGCATTTTCTGGAGATTGGTATTCGTTCGGAGAAAATCTCCGACTTGCCTGGGATCGCCTTTGGAATTTAGTTGGCGAGATATTACGTAATGCTGTATCGTTCATTCGTGAAAGAATTGCTGACTTAATTCAGTCGATCATTACGTTCTTTACTGATACTGACTGGGGAGAAGTTGGCCACAATATCGTCCAGGGTATTGCTGAGGGACTATCTAATGCCGCCAACTGGTTGATTGAGACTGCCAGAGATGTAGGACAAGCGGTCTACGACGCGGTTTGTGGATTTTTCGGAATCCACTCTCCGTCTCGGCTATTCGAGGAAGTCGGGAAGAATCTTGTTCTCGGCTGGATCTCCGGCGTGGAATCTATGCTTCCAGATTTAAAAAGGTCAATGCAATCTCTGGGAATTCCATATGCTTCATCTATGCAATTTGCAGAGAATCGTCCATCTGCCGGCGGGCTGCAGATCGGTAACGTCAATATCACATTTCGAGATACTACGTTGACTCCCGGCACGCTTTCGCGCGCATTGCAACAACTTGAATGGACATACCTATGAAATACTTCTGGATTACACCAGATGGCGCCGAAATTGATTTGACCCAGGAACCGATTATTCTTCTCGAGGGAATGTCGGGCCACCTTATGCCGCCATTTGTGAGAAGCGAAAAGTGGCTCGGCTCGTCGGGTGTACTTCTTGGGCTGCGTGTAGATGCAAGAGATATTTTCCTCCCACTTCTAGTTCACTCAGAAAACTCCAAAGAGGCGCTTCGACTTTGTGCCAGATACTGGAACCCAAAATCCGGAGTCGGAACACTAAAGGTAGTTGACGATGGGAACGTCCGGTTGTTGAAATGTCAGTATGTCGAGGGGCTAGAAACCAGTCGTCCATATGGGGCAAATTATCACAAATTGGGGCTTACTCTCCGAGCGCTGTCGCCATTTTGGAGTACTGAAGAGCCTCAAATGCACTATTTCCATTTAGACGAGCCCATGATGTTCCTCGGTGATCCGTTTTTTCCGCTTCAAATTTCTCGAGGCAGTTTTGGAGGTGTCGTAATCGTTACCAATTTCGGAGACGTAGAAACGTATCCTGTCTTTACTGTCTATGGTCCACTGTCCTATTTAGACATCGAGAATTTGACTACCGGTAAGTTGATTCGCTTTCCGCAAATTTCTTTGGGCCCCGGGGATGTACTGAGTATCAATACCGAGACAAAACAGGTCCGACTCAATGACGAGAATGTTTTTTCGCTGATGTCGCGGGATTCGAGCCTGTTTTCCCTGATTCCGGGAAGTAATCAACTTTGTGTTTCTACGGTGGGATCTACCACGGAAAGCCAAATTTTGCTCACGTATTATCCTCACTATCTAGTACCCTAATAAGAGGTTATTGTGGACTACGAACTATTTTTTGAAGACTTTTTTGGATCACGAATCGGTCAAAGTATTTTTGAGAAATTCGAAATACTGCTGCGATTTAATGAAGTAGATAGGGCTAGAGTGTACATTCCGTATTCTCAGGTGACAGTAAATCCTTTGACTAACATGTATCGAGTGGTGATTCGTAGAAATGGCCAGATACTGTTTTCTGGACCAATCCTATCGGCCATTCGAGAGTGGAACGAAAATGATCTCCTGACCTTAGAAGCAGCCGGAGACCTTTATCTCCTTTCGACACGGCTTGTAGTTCCGGTGCCCTCGGGGCCTCCGTATAGCGCCGCAGCGGCAGATGTTCGAATTGGACCAATAGAAACTCTTCTACACGAGTACGTGTACTATCATGCTGGAGCTGGGGCAAAAAGTGAGCGGCGCATTCCCGGTCTGACGCAAGCAGCAGATGAAGGGCGTGGCCAAGAGGTGACTGCACGAGGACGCTTTGTCCCCTTACTTTCGCTTCTTCAGCAATTAGCCAATCTTGGGAATCTCGGAATCCGTATGAAAGACTTGAAATTCGAAGTTTTCGAGCCGAGGGATCTTTCATCTACAGTTTTCTTCGGCCCGGACTTCAGAAATCTTTTGCAGTTCACACATGAGGTTTCTGTCCCGAATTGTAACTACATGTTTGTCGGCGGCGGCGGGGAAGGGACATCCAGGGTTGTTTTCGAGCGGGAGAACTCTAGGAGTATCCTTCGCTGGGGACGGATTGAGAACTGGTTGGATCGGAGAGACACTAGCGAAATCTCAGAGTTGAATAACGCGGCAGAGGTACTTTTGAATGAGCAATTAGACCTCGAGGAGTCACTTAGTATCGTTGCAGAAACTTCTCCAGAGGAAGTTTCTCCCGGAGATCTAGTTTCTGTTTCTTTCGATGGGCACATTTACCAAATACGAGTAAACGAGCTTCAAATTGAATTCGATGGTTTGAAAGAGTCGGTGAAGCTCTCCTCCGGAACGGCCGCTACTCCGCGAATTTATTCGCGAGTGAGGCTGATCGAAGAAAGGGTACTGAAATTGGAGGTAGAATGACCAAAATTTATTTCCCATTCTCTTCTGGAAGCGGAACTGCCGTTACTGAAACCTACTGGAGCCGAATGGCACGACGTTGGCTCAAGAGTGGAGTGGTTGATTTTCTTGATCGGCTCGAGGTATACGGAGACTCCACTGGTATGCAGGTAAAAATACGCAGTGGGGCCGCGTGGATCCACGGACACTACTTCGAATCAGATGCCACCGAAACCCTACCGATTGCTTCTTCTGATCCACTTCTTAATCGTATTGATCTGGTGGCCCTTCGGCTGTCCTACACAGATCATGCAATTGACTTTCAAGTATTAACTGGTACCCCGGGAACTAGCCCGACTCCTCCAAGCTTGACACAAACTGATGCAATCTGGGAAATCCCGCTCGCACAAGTTTATGTGCAAGCCGGATCAATTACTATCACCGCCAATGATGTCACTGATCTTCGAAATTACTGTATGCCCAGGAAAACGATCATCATGCAATGGCTACCTCCAACGGGAACAATCACATCGGGAGACTCTAAGCAAGTCTGGGTGGTGCCCCGGGAATACCAATCGTGGGTAATCACAAGAGTCCAAGCGCATGCAATCACTCCCTCAAGTTCGGGAAATCTTGTTTTTCAAATCCACCGGGTCCGCGGAGGGAACAACATAGACATCCTGTCTGCCCCAATTATCGTTGAGGCTAACGAGAATGATAGTCTGTCGGCAACGAATCAGCCGGTGATCAATCCCTCGTATCAGACTCTGGCAGCCGGTGATGAGTATCATGTTGACGTTGACAGCGCCGGTACTGGAGCAAAGGGACCAACAGTGATGCTAGTAATCGCTCCTCCAGAGGAATAAAATGGCAAAATGTGATCTGTTCGTAGTTGGTGGTGGCGGCGGCGGCGGCGCGGGTATCGGCGGTGGTGGGGGCGGCGGCAAAGCCAACACGGCAACCGGCGTTGACATTAACGCGCCCGTGGCCGTGACGATTGGTGCTGGCGGGGCGGGCGGCGTTGCGCCCTATGGCAATGGCGGGCAAGGGGGTACAACGTCCATCGGTGCGTTGCTTTCGGCGGGCGGCGGGTACGGAGGCACGGGGTACACTGGTGGCAGCGTAGGTGGGACTAGTGCATCTGGCAGGAGCGGCGGTTCGGGGACGAGTAACAAGGCCGGTGGTGGTGGTGG
The DNA here is from genome assembly GCA_041287425.1 of Anaerolineales bacterium. Taxonomy (GTDB): domain Bacteria; phylum Chloroflexota; class Anaerolineae; order Anaerolineales; family Villigracilaceae; genus JAFGSI01. The sequence continues at coordinate 100,357 of JBEULG010000034.1, forward strand.
TGAGACGGCGGATGGCGACAGCGGCTATTCGACCGGCAATGGTGGGGCGGGGACGAGCAACAACTGGACGGGGACGACTATCTATGTGGCCGGTGGCGGCGGTGGTGGGGCGCGCAGTGGCACGGGGGCAGGGAGTGGTGTGTACGGTGGTGGAAACGGGCGCAACAACAGCGCTGGTTATGCTGGTGAGGCAAATCGCGGCGGTGGGGGCGGTGGAGGCGCGTACGTTGACGGCGTTGGCGGGTACGCTGGAGGCAACGGTGGGAGCGGGATTGCGATTATCCGCTACAAGGCGGAGGACTATGACGATGCGGGGAGCGGAGGAACGAAGAGCGTGGTGGGTGAGTATGTCGTACATACGTTTACCGCGAGCGGCACGTTTACACCGCCGAATCCGTCATTTCATGGAGGCTGTCAAGAGATCTAAGACAGATCACAGCCAATTGTCTACGGGACTAGCGCGGCGGTGGACCGCTTGGACATCGACGTCGGCCAGTGCAAGATAGTGCTGCACCATACTCAGTGTAGTGTGGCCGAGAATGCGCTGGAGGGTGAACACATCGCCGCCATTGCGAAGATACTGAATGGCAAAAGTGTGCCTGAAGCGGTGAGGGTGAACATTGGGCACGCCGGCGCGTTTCCCAAGGCGAACCAGCAAACGGCGCAACGAATCACGATTCAGCGGGTAACCTTCACGGCTGAAAAACAATTCATCACCCTTATACTCAGTGTTTCTGCTGGCCAAATAGCGCCACAGGTTTTTTTTGGTGACATTGCCAACCGGAATTATCCTGGAGTGCGATTTGATGCCGGAGAGATGCGGACGAACAGCGATTGTTCCGGCTTGCAAATCGAGGTCTTTCACTGTCAGCCGGCATAGTTCAGAAGCGCGGATGCCGGTATCGAGCAAAAGCATAACAATGGCACGGTCGCGGTGGGCGGTGACGCGCGGCATGGTGAAAGGCTTTCGCCGGCCTTGAGACGGTGCAGTGCGGTCAATGGCTTTGAGCAAGGCTTTGATCTCGACTTCAGAAAAGGGCTGAATTTCACGATAGGCATAGCGCGGTTTAGTCAGGAGTTTATCGGGGCGGTCGGACAAGCCTTCCGAAGAAGTCCATTTGTAGAAGGCGCGGATGGCCTTCCAGACATGAAAAACAGAAGTACGGGAAAGGCGCGGGTTTTCCTGGACAGAAGCCATAAAACGGCGGAGATCATCAGCATCCACCTGGCGAAGGGGTTTATCCACAAACTGTATCAGCATACTGAGTGCCCACTGGTATTGTTCAACGGTTTGCGGGCTGTAGCCATCGGCACGACGAGCCATGAGAAAGCCTTCGATAGCCCGAGAAAGCAAAAGGTCTTTGGTTGTCATGGTTTTTCTCCAATTGCCAACCAAAGACCTCTTTGTCCTGCTATTGCGGCTATGTAAGTTACCTTAGGTCGGGGCGCGGGGAGTTGAACCCCGGACCTCTTGCACCCCATGCAAGCGCGCTAGCCGGACTGCGCCACGCCCCGCTTGGCAGGCCGTATTATAGTCGTATTCCATCATTCTGGCAATTCCTTTCCCTTCGGAGTCTCATGACCAACCCGGCGCGCTTCCCCGTGGGGACGAGGCAGGGCTTATAATTGGGAATATCTCATTTGCGGCAGGCACACCTTGAACACAATTCTCTCTGAGCAAATGTTGACGCTGTTCGTCATTCTGGCGCTGGGTGCGCTTCTGGGCAGTTTTTCCTGGCGCGGCGTTTCGCTGGGAACGGCGGGGGTTTTGTTCGTGGCTCTCGTTTTTGGACATTATGGTCTGTCGGTTCCTAAGGCGGTGCAGGACCTGGGTCTGTTGCTGTTTGTCTACGCGGTGGGCCTGCAGGCGGGTCCGCGCTTTTTTCGCACTTTTCGCCGGCTGGGACTGCGCTTTGCGGCCATCGGCCTGGCTGTGGCTTTGACCGGCGCGCTGACCACGCTTGGATTGAGTCGGCTGGTCGGCTTGCCGGTGGACCTGGCGGCCGGCCTCTACACCGGTGCGTTGACCTGCACCCCGGCCCTGGCAGCCGCTATCGACACCCTCTCGCGCCTCTCGCCGCAAGCCGGCGGCACGGTTTCGGTCGGGTATGGCATTGCCTACCCTTTCAGCATGCTCGGCATTGTCTTGCTCGTACAGACCTTGCCTCGTCTGCTGAAGCGCGACCTGCGCAAGGAGGAAGAAACCTGGCTGGCCGAATACCAGCGCGAGTTGCCTGCTCTGCTCGTCAAACAATACCGCGTCACCAATCCAAATGCAGACGGCAAGACTCTGCTTGACATCAATCCCCATCGGCTGGCGCGGGTCAACATCACCCGCATCCGGCGCGGCGAGGATGTTTTCCTGGCCTCTCCAACCACCGCTTTGCATCTGGGCGATGTCGTCCTGGCGGTTGGGCCTCAGGATGAACTCGACAAAATCAAAATCGTCCTGGGCGAGGAAACCGAAGTCCCGATGGACCGCAATACCAAGATTACCACCCAAGACCTGGAGATGATCTCGCCGGCCTTTGCCGGCAAGACCCTGGCCGATTTACGCGTCTGGGAAACGTTTGGGGTGGTCATCACCCGTATTCGTCGCCAGGGGGTGGAGATCGCCCCGATTGGCAGCGTCAGCCTGGAGGTCGGAGACGGCTTGCACGTTGTCGGCGAAAAGGAAAATGTACAGGAGTTCGTCAGGAAGGTGGGCGGGGATACGCGTCAGGTGCACGAGACGAGCATGCTGCCCTACCTGATTGGGCTGGTGCTGGGCATCGGCGTTGGGTTGATTCCTTTCCGTCTGCCGGGCGGCGTGGAAATCGAACTGGGAATCGCCGGCGGGGCCTTTTTGGTGAGTTTGATCTTCGGCCACTTCGGGCGGATTGGCGGTTTGCGCTTGTACGTGCCGGCTGCCGCCCGTAACCTGACGCGCGAATTGGGGCTGATGCTTTTCCTGGCCGGGGCCGGGACGACTGCTGGCGTCCACCTGGTCGAGGTCATTCGTTCTCAGGGCTGGATTCTTGTCCTGTGCGGCGCGGCGGTGACGATTCTTTCGGCCGCGGTGGGGTTGTTCCTGATGTTGCGAGTCTTCAAGATGCAGACACTGGCTTCGCTGGGCGCTTTGACGGCCTGCATGACCAATCCTCCCGCGCTGGCAGCGGCCAACAATCAAACCAGCACCGATTTGGCTACGCTCTCCTACGCGAGTGTGTATCCGGCGGCCTTGATTTTCAAGATCATCTTGGCTCAATTGCTTGCCGCGGCGCTGGTGACGTGGTTTTGAAGTACAATTGGATGGCCGCTCATGCGGGGGTTGATCGCCCGTTTTTGAAAAGCGGCCGCCAATGAAGCGAATTTTGACGGAAAAGGAGAATGAAATGTCCGATCTGACGGTCAAAGAGTTGTTCGAGCGTATGCCGCAGGCTTTTGTGGCTTCCAAGGCGGCAGGCGTGGAGGCCGATATTCAATTCAAATTCACCGGCGCCGAGGCAGGGGACTGGTACGTGACCATCAAGGATGGGACGATTCAGGTCAACGAAGGCCTGAGCCCGGCGCCCAAACTGACGGTTTCGGCCGATTCGGGCGATATCGTCAAGATTTTCACCGGCCAGATGGATGGCATGCAGGCGTTCATGTCGGGCAGACTGCGCGTCAGCGGCGATATGACCCTGGCGATGAAGTTAATGAGCCTGTTCAAGTTATCCTGATGGTGTGCTTGTTTTTTAAAAGCGGACTTCCGGCTTCGTAAGTCGCCGGAAGTCCGTTCTTTTTCAGCCGTATAAACCCCAGTCAATGGCGCCAGGGTCTTCCATCATCGAAAAGTCCCAGGGCTCGAATCCCACTTCGACCTCGACCGGCAGGTTGAGGGCCTCCTGGGCCTTGATTTTGGTCATCTCGATCAGGGCGGGGCCGTAAGGGCAGAAGGGGGTGGTCAACAACATGTAGATTTTTGCCACCCCCTCTTCGATTTTCACCCGTCGCACCAGGCCCAACTGGATGATGTTCAGCATGATTTCGGGGTCAACGACTTCGGACAGTTTGGCGCGCAGCGGCTCAACCAGTTCCGGGTGGGTATCGTGCAAATCCCAAACAACGCGGTTGAGTGGCTGGTCTTGGGTTTCGCTCATCGTGTTTATCCTTCCGTCTGAACGAGGTAAGTGCATTTTGTATCACCGCTTAGAATGCACTGGACTTTTTCGGCGGGGACGGCCAGGAGTTTTGAGATGAGGGTCTGATCGACAACGCAGACTTCCGGATGCTCCTGACCTATTTGCAAATAGGGGCAGGTGATTTCGTGAATATGATATTGCCCGCCCGTCTTTTCCCATTCGACCTCGAAGCCCTCTTCGGCCAGCAGGGATTTGGCCAGTTCCAGGCGTTCTTCCATCGTCAGGCCTTGCATCTGATTGGCGTATTCATCTGCAATCTGGCTGGCCATTTGCAGGAACAGTTCTTTGACCATCGGGGCGGGCATGCTCGATTTCAGTTGGCCGAGCAGGCGCGAGGTCAGGCGCAGGTAACGGGTGGGGAAGCGCTCCAGGCCATGTTCGGTCAGCAGATAGACCAGGCGCGGCCGGCCGACGCCGTGACGCTCTTCTTCGACAGTGACCAGGCCCTCAGCCTGCAGATTGGTCAGATGATGACGGGCCGAAATAGGATTGATGCCCACTGCCTCGGCCAGTTCGTTGATTGTGGCGCGGTGTTTTTTTGCCAGGGTGTGCAAAATACGGTCGCGTGTGCTTTTCATAAACACTCCAGAATCTGATCTGGAGTATAACAGGCGGCGCAAACTTTGTCAATATTATAGATAAATATGATAAATATTGACATTTCTCGCTGCCGGTGCTATAATCCGCACGCTCGTGGAAGAAAGGTGAGCAATTCCGTTCTCCTGCCAGGAGGAAATGATGTCGCAACTCGAAATCAAGAATTTACATGTCAGCATCGATGGACGTGAGATACTCAAGGGGCTCGATCTGAGGGTGGAACAAGGGGAAATCCATGCCATCATGGGCCCCAACGGGACGGGGAAATCCACCCTGGCCTATACCCTGATGGGGCACCCCGCCTACACGGTGACGGAGGGGGAGGTCTGGTTCAAGGGGCAGAATGTCCTCGAACTGGAAGCCGACGAACGCTCGCGCCTCGGCCTGTTTTTGGCGTTTCAATATCCGGTGGCCATTCCCGGGGTGACGGTCGCCAATTTCCTGCGGACGGCGCTCAATTCCCGCCGACGGGCGCTCGACCCGGAAGACAAGGGCATCCCCATCCCGGAGTTCCGCAAGATTCTCAAGGAAAAGATGGACTTGCTCAAGATGGAGCCGAGTTTTGCCGGACGTTATCTGAATGACGGCTTTTCGGGCGGCGAGAAGAAGCGCGCCGAAATCTTGCAAATGGCCGTTTTGAAGCCGGAGATCGCCATCCTCGATGAAACCGATTCGGGCCTCGACATTGACGCCCTGCGCATCGTTTCGGACGGGGTGAATGCCCTTGCAGGGCCAGACCTGGGTGTGCTGGTGATTACCCACTATCAGCGGCTGCTCAACTACATCAAGCCGCACTTCGTCCACGTCATGCTCGATGGACGGATTGTCGAATCCGGCGGCCCCGACCTGGCGCTGCACCTCGAGGAGCACGGCTACGAGTGGGTGCGGGAAAAATACGAGAACGACGTTTCGGCCTGATGATTGGTTGGATTTAGAGGTGACTTATGAGCGAAGATGCCCGCCTGCTGGAAGAAATCGGACAGTACAAATACGGCTTTCGTGACCGCGACGATTATTATGCCTTCAAGTCTCGCAAGGGGCTGGACCGCGAGGTGGTCGAGCAGATTTCCTACATGAAAGGCGAGCCGAAGTGGATGCTCGAATTCCGCCTCAAGGCGCTGGAGCATTTTCTCAGCCGCCCGATGCCGAAGTGGGGGCCTGACCTGAGCGGCCTCGATTTGAACGATATCTATTACTACGTCAAGCCGACCGAAAAACAGGAGAAATCCTGGGAGGATGTGCCGGAGGACATCAAGCGCACCTTTGACAAACTGGGCGTCCCGGAGGCCGAACGCAAGTTCCTGGCGGGCCTGGGCGCGCAATATGAATGTCTGAGCGGAGAGGCGCGCGTTTATACCTCGCGGGGTCTGATTCCGATCAAGGACATTGTCCCGGGGGATGTCGTCTTTTCGCTGGATGAAGAGACCAATCAGTTGATTCCCGCGCCGGTCAAGGCGTTCATGCCCAAAGGCGAGCGGCCTGTGTACGAGGTGAAAGTCGGCACGCGCACCATCCGGGCAACCGAAAACCATCCTTTCCTTGTACTGGAACTGCAGCGCAAAGAAGGCCGTCAGCGCGGACGATATGTGCGCTCTTGGAAGTATCTGCGCGATATTCGGCCCGGCGACCTGGTGGCAGTTGCCAAGTCCCTGCCCGATGTCGGCCAGGACTACAGCCTGCAACTCCCCGATGTCGAGGTGAATTGGCGGCACACGCCGGTCCATTTGCCGGAAAGAACCGACCCCGATTTGATGTGGTGGTTGGGTCTGTACATCGGAGATGGCTTCATTCACCGCGAAGAGCAAAAAGCGCGGGTCGAGTTTGCCATCCCGGCGACCGATGCCTCACTGCGCTCGGAGTTCAAGCAGGTAACTTCCCGCCCGTTTGGCCCTGCTGCCCAAAATGGTGACCCGTATCGTCTGACGGTGGGGTCGAGCGTTATTGCCCGTTATCTGGAAGTAAATGGTTTCTCCGGTGGAGCGCTCGAAAAGCGCATCCCCGCCTGGGTGGCCTCTCTGCCGCGCGAACAGATTTTGGCTTTCCTGGGCGGCTATGTGGATTCAGACGGCTACGTGCGCAACCACGCCAAAAACAAAGACATCCTGCTCACCAGCGCCAACCCTGAACTCTTGGAGGATGTGCGCGCCCTGGCGGCGATGTGCGGGGTCGGCACTTCTAACATTCACCGTTTCGAGGGCCCTCACCCGCACGACCAAGCACGGACAATGGTGGGCTACCGCCTTGAGTTGAGCGGTGATTTCGACCGGATTGCCTGTCGTTCGGAACAGCGCCTGAGCCGCATGGGGCAGCGCGAGTTTCACCATTCTTATTCGATGGCTGAAGGCACCGGTTTTCGCAAGCATGTCAACGAGTGGTTTGGTTATGCCAGGGTCGAATCCATCGCCCCGGCCGGCGTAGAACCGGTATACGACATCGAAGTAGATGGACCTCACAACTTTGTTGCCGAAGGCTTGATTGTCCACAATTCCGAAATGGTCTATCACTCCATTCAAAAGCACCTCGAAGAGCAGGGCGTCATCTTCCTCTCCATCGAGGACGGTCTGCGTCAGCATCCTGACCTGTTCCGCGAATACTTCGGCACGGTTGTTCCCATCGAGGACAATAAATTTGCTGCCCTCAACAGCGCGGTCTGGTCGGGCGGCTCGTTCGTTTACGTTCCGCCGGGCGTCAAGGTGGATTTGCCTCTCCAGGCTTACTTCCGTCTGAACACGGCCAACGTTGGCCAGTTCGAGCGCACGCTCATCATCGTGGACGAAGGCGCCCAGGTACACTATGTCGAGGGCTGTACCGCCCCTCAATACACTACCGACTCCTTCCACTCCGGCGTCATCGAAATCATCGTCAAAAGAGGCGCCCGCTCGCGCTACTCCACCATCCAAAACTGGAGTCACAACGTCTATAACCTGGTGACTCAGCGCGCCAAAGTCTATGCCGATGCCACCCACGAATGGGTGGATTCGAATCTGGGCAGTAAGGTCACGATGAAGTACCCCTCCTGCTACCTGATGGAACCCGGCGCACACGGTGAAATGCTCTCGATGGCCTTTGCCGGGCCGGGACAAATTCAGGACGCCGGCTCGAAGATGGTGCATTTTGCCCCTCATACCTCCAGCAAAATCACCTCCAAATCCATCTCCAAAGGCGGCGGACGCGCCTCCTATCGCGGTCTGCTCAAGGTCTATAAAGGCGCCGAGGGAGTCAAGTCCAACGTCGTCTGCGACGCCCTCCTGCTCGACCCGCAGTCGCGCACCGACACCTACCCCTACATCGAAATTGACGAGGACGACGTCACCATCGGCCACGAAGCCTCCGTCTCAAAGGTCGGCGAGGAGCAACTCTTCTACCTGATGAGCCGCGGCCTCTCCGAAGAAGAAGCCACCACCATGGTCGTCTCCGGCTTCATCGAACCGCTCGTCAAAGAACTGCCGATGGAATACGCCGTCGAAATGAACCGCCTCATCCAACTCCAGATGGAAGGCTCCATCGGTTAGCAAAGCCTCCAACCTGCAACCTGCCGACCTTCCAACCTGCCAACTTTCCAACTCATCAACATTCCAACGGATAACCCATGCAGGAAAAACCCAAAGTCACCGTCTCACGAACCCGCCAGGCGCTCTCTCCCGCCCAGGAATTCCCCTTCACGGCCGATATGCTCCCTGTGGGCGGCGCGCTGGATGACTTCCGCCGCCGCGCCTGGGAGGTGTACAAAAGCCTCCCGCTGCCGACCGTGAACGAAGAAGCCTGGCGGCGCACCGACCTGCGTACCCTGCCCGCCGCCGCCTTCCGCCTGCCTGCCCCCGAAGCCTATCGGGACCTGACACCTGTGCCGGACGAACTGCTCAAACCGCTCACCGCCGACCAGCATGGCGGACAAATTGTCCTGCTCCCCGGCGGGGCGCGCCTCGACCTCGACCCGGCCCTGGCCCGGCAAGGCGTCATCTTCACCGACCTGCGCACCGCCGAGCGCGAACACCCCGACCTGGTCGCCCGCCTGGCCGGTCAGATTGTCCGCCCGGAGGAGGGCAAGTTCGCTGCCCTGGCCGCTGCCTTCTCGCAAAACGGCATTCTCCTCTACGTCCCCAAAGGCGTGACCGTCGAACAGCCCCTGCACAGCGTTCTGTGGGGACCGGGCGAGGGACTGGCGCATATCAGCCACCTCCTCGTCTGGGTGGATGACGGCGCCTCGGTCACCTACGTCCACGAGACGGCCTCGCCGGACGAGATGAACGCCTCCATGCACGCCGGCAGCCTCGAGGTCCGCGTGGGGAGCGGCGCGGCGCTCAAGTTCGTCGAGTTGCAATCCTGGGGCCGGCACGTCTGGAATTTCACCCATGCCCGCGTCCAGGTGGAGCGCGACGGCAACCTGGACTGGATTTACGGCGCGGTGGGTTCCAAATTGACCAAGACCTTTGCCGAACTGGAACTGACCGGCCAGGGCGCTTCAGGCCGCATGTCCGGCTTCTACTTTGCCGACGGCAGCCAGCACCTCGACCTGGACACTCAGCAAGACCACCTCGCCCCGCACACCACCTCCGACTTTCTCTACAAGGGCGCTCTGAAGGGCAGCAGCCGCGCCGTCTGGCAGGGCATGATTTACGTCGCCCCCGGCGCGCAGAAGACGGATGGCTACCAGGCCAACCGCAACCTGCTGCTCAGTCCGGCGGCCCGCGCCGACAGCATCCCCGGCCTCGAAATCCTGGCCGACGACGTGCGCTGCACGCACGGCGCGACGGTCAGCAAACTGGAGGCCGAACCGCTGTTCTACCTCAAGTCGCGCGGCATTCCACAGACCGAGGCCGAGCAACTGCTGGTGGAAGGCTTCTTCGACCCCATCATGCAGCGCATTCCGTTCGAGGGCGTGCGTGAGCGCTTTCAGCAGGTGATTTTCGAAAAGATGAGCGCGGCTTGACGCGGTGGCTTTCTCGTTTGCCCCAGATTGCCCAAATGAACACAGATAAAAACCATCTGTGACAATCTGTGTCATCTGTGGCCAATCTTTGCTGAAAACCTTGATTTTTGAACCGTTTAGCGCGAGAATAGGCCGCTTCTGATTTTTCTCAGACGAGGATGGTGAATGTATGGCAGTTTCTTTCATGCGCCCGCCGGCTCCCGAACACACTTTCGAAGTCGGCGACATCGTCGAAGCCTTTTGCGACCACGAACGCGGCAAAGAGCGCATTCGCGGCTGGATTAAGGGCATTGTCGTCCAGATTGACAACAAAATGATTGCCGTCCAGTTTCGCTCTAATGTTTTCCTGACCGACGGCTGGATGGTGCCCGACCACATCCTTTGGTTTCCTCTGAATTCCGAGCATTTGCGCCCGGCCGGAACGGGCCGCAAAGGCGGAAAGAAAGACCTCCCGGATTTCTAGGCGATGACCCTCGACCTGCCCCGCCTGCGGCGGGATTTTCCCACCCTGAACCGTGAAGTGCGCCCCGGCGTGCCGCTGGTGTACCTCGATTCCACCGCCACCACGCAGAAACCGCTCCCCGTCTTGCAGGCGATGGACGAGTTCTATCGCCGCTCGAACGCCAACATCCATCGCGGCGTCCACACGCTGGCCGAAGAGGCCACCGCCCTTTACGAGCAGGCGCGGGCGAAGGTGGCGCGTTTCATCAATGCCCCGAACGCGGAACAGGTCATCTTTACCCGCAACGCCACCGAGGCCATCAACCTGGTGGCCTACACCTGGGCGCGGACGAACCTGAAGCCGGGTGACCTGGTTGTCCTGACCGAGATGGAGCATCATTCCAACCTTGTCCCCTGGCAAATGCTGGCCGCCGAGCGCGGCCTGGACCTGGCCTTTGTCCCCGTGACCCCCGACGGGCTGCTCGACCTGGACGTTTACCGCGCCCTCCTGGAGCGGGCGCCGCGTCTGGTCGCCTTTACGCACATGTCCAACGTCCTCGGCACCATCAACCCGGTCGCCGAGATGACGCGTCTGGCGCACGCCGCCGGCGCGCTCGTCCTGGTGGATGGGGCGCAGTCGGTGCCGCACCTGCCGGTGGACGTGCAGTCCCTAGACGTGGACTTCCTCGCCTTTTCGGCGCACAAAATGCTTGGCCCGACCGGCATCGGCGCCCTGTATGGGAAGAAGGCTCTGCTGGAGGCCATGCCTCCCTTCCTGGGCGGCGGCGACATGATTAAAACCGTTCATCTGACCGGCTTCACGCCCAATTCCATCCCGCACAAATTCGAGGCCGGTACACCCGCGATTGCCGAGGCAATCGGTTTCGGCGCGGCGGTGGATTACCTGAGCGCCCTGGGTATGGACTCCGTCGCCGCGCACGAGCAGGAAATCATTGCCTACGCCCTGGAGCGGCTGGAGGAAATCCCCGGCCTGAAGGTGTTTGGCCCCTCGGCGGAGAAAAAAGGCGGCGTGGCGGCCTTCACGCTGGAGGGTGTCCACCCGCACGATGTGGCCCAAATCCTGGATGGCGTTGGCGTGGCCGTGCGCGCCGGTCACCATTGCGCCCAGCCCTTGCACGAGAAGTTCAACATTCCCGCCACCACCCGCGCCAGTTTCTACCTGTACTCGCTGAAAGAGGAAGTGGACAAACTGGTAGAAGGCATTTACCAAGTCAAGAAAATCTTTGGCTAAATCCGCGTAATCCGTGGCGGTAATCTGTGGCTAACCCTATGGAAGATTTATATCGCGAAATCATCATTGACCACTACAAAAACCCGCACTACCGCGGCCATCTCGACCCGCATGACATCCACTTCGAGGACGACAACCCCCTCTGCGGCGACCACATCGAGATTACCCTGCGCGTGGACGAGAGCGGCGTGGTGACCGATGGCCGCTTCGACGGCAGGGGCTGCGCCATCTCCCAGGCTTCCGCCGACTTGCTGATTGAGTCCGTCATCGGGAAGTCGCTGGAGGAAGTCAAGAAACTCAACAAGCAGGATGTCCTTGACATGCTGGGCATCGAACTAGGGCCGGTGCGCCTGAAATGCGCCCTCCTGTCGCTCAAAGTGCTCAAGGCGGGCGTGTACGGCCTGGGCGAGGCCAGCGATGACCTGGTCGAATAGATATTGGCCGGATAGTTTGAGGATGTTGCGATTATGTTCAACTACACCCGATACGACGAAACGCAAGCGAATTTTGTGGAAATCGTCCCCTTGAGTGAACTTCCCCCTGGCGAGCGGCTGTTCGTCGAAATCGAAGGCCGGCCCATCGTGTTGTTCAACATCGCCGGTCAGATTTTCGCCATCGGCGATGTTTGCACCCACGATGATGGCCCGCTCGGAGATGGGGATGTGGAGGAACACGAGGTCATCTGTCCCCGCCACGGAGCGCGCTTCGACCTGCGCACCGGCAAAGCCAACGGTCTGCCCGCCGTAGTGGACATCCCCGCCTATCCCGTGCGGGTGCGAGAGGGACAAATCGAAGTCGGAATCCCCAAGTGAAATTCAGAGGCGGTCTCAAGCGGGGGCGAAAGCCCATTTGGCGGTCGTGCCCAACATGGACCCCATCTGCAGCCGCCAGGTTGGACGGCCGGGCAGTCCGCTCAGACCTGTGGGGACGGCCGCCGGTCGTTTACTTCCCCGGCAGAACCAGCGGGATGTCGGCCAGCGGATGAGGCACCACCTCGACCGGCAGGTGGTAGGCCGCCGAGAGTCGTTCGGGCGTCAGCACCTGGGGCGGCGAACCGGCGGCCTGGATTTTTCCCTCCACCAGCAGGGCCAGGCGGTCGGCGTAACGGGCGGCCAGGTTCAGGTCGTGCAGGGCGAGCAGCACGGCCAGGTTATCAGCGTGCGCCAGCGAGCGAACAGTCTCCAGCAAATCAATCTGATAGTGCAGGTCCAGGTGGGCGGTTGGCTCGTCCATCAGCAGGATGGGCGTTGCCTGGGTCAGGGCGCGTGCCAGCAGGACGCGCTGCTGCTCGCCGCCCGAAAGTTCGCCGACCCGCCGCTCGGCCAGGCCGAGGGCGTCCACGCGGGCCAGGGCGGCGCGGGCAATCTGTTCGTCCCTGTCTGAGACCTGACCGAGAAAATTCAGGTAGGGGGTGCGGCCGAGCAGGACGGTCTCCCAGACGGTGAAAGCGGGCGGCAAGGTGACCGCCTGAGGAACGACTGCCAGCCGGCGGGCGCGCTGGATGACCGGCAGGGCCAGCAAATCGTCGCCGTTGGCGCGCACTCGCCCGGCCGCGGCCGCAATCACGCCGCTGATGGCCCGAATCAGGGTCGATTTGCCCGCCCCGTTTGGGCCGATCAGCGCCAACACCTCGCCGGAGCGCACCTCCAGCGTCACGCCGTGGAGGACGGGGCGCTGGCCGTAGGAAACAGACAGATTCTCAATCCTGAGCATAGAACGCCTCACCAGTAGCCCTGATTCTTGGCGCGTCGCAGGACCCACAGAAAGAACGGCGCCCCGGCGACGGCTGTCACCAGGCCGACCGGCAATTCCTGCGGACGCAAAATCAGCCGCGCCAGCACATCCGCCACCAACAGCGCTCCCGCCCCGCCCAATGCTGCCAGCGGCAGGAGGCGGCGGTAATCGGGACCGAACCACAGGCGCATGACGTGTGGCAGGATCAGGCCGATGAAACCGATGACGCCCGAAAAAGCCACCGCCGCGGCCGTGGTCAGCGAGGCGGCCAGCAGGATGACCGTCTTGGCGCGCGTGACCGGCAGGCCCATCTGGGCGGCTTGTTCGTCGCCGAATTGGAGCAGGTTGAGGGCGTGGCCGCTCAGGACCAGCAGGCCCAGCCCAATGGTCAGGTAGGGGAGGATGATGAGTGCCGGTTTCCAGCCGGCAATGGTCGAGCCACCCAACAGCCAGGCGACCGCCCGGTGCAATTCACCGGTCGAGCGCAGCATCAGGAAGGAGGTCAGGGCGCTGGCAAAGGCGCTGACGGCCACCCCGGCGAGAATCAGGTTGGTGGTCGGAACGACTTTGCCCACCCGCGCTAGGAAGTAGACGAGGAAGACCGTCAGCAGCGCGCCGAGAAAAGCCGCCGCCGGTACGGCCAGCAGGCCGAGCGGAGAGTACGGCCAGCGCAGGCTCATCGCCGCGACCGCCCCCAGACCGGCCCCCGAGGCAACCCCAATCAGATACGGGTCGGCCAGCGGATTGCGGAAGACGCCCTGATAGGCTGCTCCGGAACCGCCCAAGGCTGCGCCGGTGAGCGCTATCAGCAGGGTGCGCGGCAGGCGCAGGGTCAGGATGATGACCGTTGCCTGGGCCACCTGTTCGGGCGGCCGGCCGGTCAGCACCCGCCATAGGTCGGCGGGGGGGATGAAGACCGAGCCGACCGCAATCGAAAGCCCGGCGGCCAGCGCCAGGAAGAGCAAGACGAGAAGATATGGGCGAGGGTTCATGAGGATGGGAGGGGCAGACGGGCAACGTCTGCCCCTCGATAGGCAAAGGCTATGGGAACAGGGCAGGATGCAGCAGGCGCGCCAGCGCCTCCAGGCCGTCCACCAGACGCGGCCCCGGCCGGCTGACCAGGTTGTCGTCGAAGGGGTAGATGGCGCCGTTCTGGACGGCGCTCAGCGCCTCCCAGCCGGGCCGGGCGGCGACCGTCTCGGCCGATTCGCCCCAGGCGGCGTCGCCCAGGAGAATCAGGTCGGGGTCATAGACCAGGAGCGTCTCGATGTCCAGTTGCACCCAGGGGGTTTCGATTTCGCCGGCGACATTCACGCCGCCGGCGCGGCTGATGAGCAGGTCAACGAAGGTGCCGGCCCCGGCAGTGTAGGGCCGCGACGGGTCGGTGGCGTCCAGTTCGTAGTAAACCGTTGGGCGCTCGGTGACGGAGGCGATTTTTTCGTCCACGCTCGCAACGCGGGCGCGCAGCGAGTCACTGAGGGCGGCGGCCTCGGCCTCGTGACCGGTCAGGGCGGCGACCGTCTCCAGGTTGAGATACATTTCCTCCAGCGTCAGCGGATTGGGCAGGAAGTAGACCGTCAGGCCGAGTTCTTCCAGCGCGGCGACCAGTTCGGGCGGGTTGATGCCGCCGGCCAGCACCAGGTCGGGCTGTAGAGCGACGATGGCCTCCAGGTTGTACTCTCCCATCGAGCCGCCGATGTCCTGAATGGCAAGCGCCTCGGCCGGGTAATCGGAGAACATATCCCGCCCTACCACTTGGGCGCCGGCACCGACGGCGAAGAGAATCTCGGTGTTGGATGGCGCCAGCGAGACCACCCGCTGAGCCGGCGCGGCCAGGCTGACGGGGCGGCCCAGGCCGTCGGTGAAGGTCAGGGGCGCGGCGGCGGGCGTTTCGGTTGCCTGCGCCTCGGTGGGCGTCGGCTGCGCCTCGGCCGGCGCGGGGGTGCTGGCCGCGCCGCAGGCGGTCAACAGCAGACTCAAAATCAGCAAAGCGAAGAATGATTTGCGGAACATCGCCTTTCCTCTGGTGAAAAGATGGTCTGAAACGAAATCCCCCGTCGCAAGGACAGGGGAGGCAGGAGTGGCAGTCCAACAGGCCGTTCCCCACCTCCTTTCCGCGAGAGTGTGGTAGAACCGACCAGGGCGGGCGACCTGACTCGGGGAGTCTGATAGTCCGAAGATGATCTGATGGACTATTCGACTGCCCTCACAGTTGCGGGACAGCGCCGGACTTGCACCGGCTTCGCCTTTGAGCCTGCCCATCCGGGGGCGAGGCACCCTGGCCGTGACTCGATTGTGGCGCTATTGTATGCGCGGGCGGGCAAAACGTCAACGGTGATTCCCCCGCCTGAGGTCATGGAAGTCGGCTGAAGCCGACTCGCCGAAGGCGAAGTCCGCTCAAGCGGACTTTCATGCCCTGAGCAGGGCTTCAGCCCTGCCATCCAAGATGTGGGTAATTCCAGTAAGTGTAGTAGAATCGGGCGGGGTTTGCCATGCAATCTGCCGACTCTTCTCCCCGCAGCCGTTTCGATGACCTGGCGGCGCGCCTGCCGCTGACCTGGCTTTCGCTGGCCTTCCTGGGCGGCATTCTGTTGGCCGACTGGCAAGGCGCTTCGCTGACCCTCTGGCTGATGCTGGCTGGCGGGGCGGCCGTCCTGGCGGCGCTGGCGCGTTTCGTCCTGCCACGGCTGATGCGCCGTCCGGCAGGGGGCGCGCCTGCCATCTGGTTCCTGCTCGCTCTGGCGCTGGTGGCCGGTTTTCTCGGGGCCGCCCGTTACCGCGCAAGCGTCCCGGCCAACACCCCCCATTACATTACCTGGTTCGCCGACCGCCCCGAGGACTTGCTGGTCACGGGGGTGGTGGCCGCCCCGCCCGATGTGCGCGACCGATACATCAACCTGCGCTTGGAAGTGCGTTTTGTCAACAGCGGCTACGGCGATATTCCGGTCGAGGGGCTGATTCTGGCACGGCTGGCGCCCGGCGGCGAGTATCACTACGGCCAGGTGCTGCGCCTGCGCGGCCAACTGCTGACCCCGCCGGAGGAGGAAGCCTTCTCGTACCGCGACTACCTGGCCCGTCAGGGCGTTCGCGCCTACATGCCCAGCGCAACGGTCACCCTTCTGCCGCTGCCGCCGGCGGGCAATCCCGTCCTCGGCGTCATCTATGCCTTCAAGGAGCGCTGCCTGGCGCACGTTTACCGCCTCTTCCCCGACCCGGAGGCCTCGCTCCTGGCCGGCATCCTGCTTGGCCAGGACAACGGCCTGCCTGCCGATTTGCAGGAGGCGTTCAAGAACACCGGCACGGCCCACATCATCGCCATTTCCGGCTTCAACATCGCCATCATCGCCGGTCTGTTCATGACTCTCTTCGGGCGCCTGTTCGGTCCGCGGCGCGGGACGCTGGCTGCCGTAGTCGGGATTGCCCTCTACACCGTGCTGGTGGGTGCCGAACCGGCGGTGGTGCGGGCGGCCATCATGGGCGGGCTGGGCCTTTTCGCCCGACAGGTGGGCCGCCGTCAGACCGCCCTCAACACGCTGACCTTCACCGGAGCGCTGATGGCGCTCATCAACCCCAATATCCTCTGGGAGGTCGGCTTCCAATTGTCCTTCTTTGCTACCCTGGGGTTGATTCTCTACGCCCAACCCTTCCAGGATTGGACTGTGCGGCTTCTCGGGCGCGCTGCCCGGCCCTCGCTGGCCACCCGCCTTGCCCAACCGCTCTCCGAATTCGTGCTTTTCACCCTGGCGGCTCAATTGACCACCCTGCCCATCATGGCTTACCACTTCCAGCGCATCTCGGTGGTCTCGCTCATTGCCAATCCTTTCATCCTCCCCGTCCAACCGGCGGTGATGATTCTGGGGGGCCTGGCGCTGCTGCTCAGTTTCGTTTACTTCCCCATTGGTCAACTGGCGGCCTGGGCGGCCTGGCCCTTCCCGGCCTACACCATCCGGGCGGTGGAACTCTTCGACCGCCTGCCGCACGGGACGATTGTCCTGGGGGATTTCTCGCTGCTCTTCGTCCTGGTCTTCTACGCCCTGCTCTTCGGCTGGACCTTCAGCCGGGAACGCCTCCGCCGGGCGCTGCGTCCGGCCCTGACGCCGACTGTCCTCCTCGGCGCGCTGGCCATTCTGAATTTGCTGACCTTCCGGGCGGCTCTCCTCCTGCCCGATGGCCGCCTGCACGTCACCTTCCTGGACGTGGACGGAGGCGAGGCGATCCTCATCCGCACGCCGAGCGGCAGGCACGTGCTGGTCAACGGCGGATCGAGCGCCTCGCGTCTGTCGGATGCTCTCGGCCGGCGGCTGCCGCTCTACGAGCGCGAACTCGACTACCTGCTCCTGACCTCCACGCGCCAGACCGACCTGGCCGCCCTGCCGGATGTACTCGACCGCTTCCCGCCGCGCGCCGTCCTGTGGTCTGGCCGGCGGGACGCCTCTACCGCCGCCCGCCAACTGGAACGCTGGCTGACCGAATACGACATTCCCATCGAGTACGCCGCGCCGGGGCAGAGCCTCGACCTGGGGGCAGGGGCCCGGTTAGAGGTCCTGACCGTGACGCCGCGCGGCGCCGTCCTGCTGCTGACCTGGGAGGGGTTTCGCCTGGTTTTGCCGGGCGGCCTTAACTTCGCAGCCCTGGAGGAACTCCAGTACGGCGCCGACCTCGGGCCGGTCTCTGTCCTCTCGCTGGCCGAGTCCGGTTATGCCCCGGCCAACCCGCCGGAGTGGATTGCCAACCTGCGGCCGCAACTGGCGGTCTTGAGCGTCGCTGCCGGCGATTCCTCCGGCCTTCCCGATGATGCCGTTTTGCAGTCCTTGCGCGGCTATACCCTTCTGCGCACCGACCAGGACGGCTGGATTGAGGTTGTCACCGATGGCAGGCAAATGTGGGCGCAGACCGAACGATAAACCCTTCTGCGGAAGGTTGTCATTTCGGCCGGCCATTTTTATGATGAGGAGCAGCCTTTTCTCGGCTATCTTCTGATTTGGTGAGGTCCTGCATGAAAGCGTTTCGCGTTCTAATGCGCCTGCTGGCCGTCTTGCTTTTCTCACTCAGCGCTCTGGGCGGCGCGGCGTTGTTCATCACTGCCAATTGGGCGGATGTCGAGTCCATCCTCTACGGCTTCCCGCGTTATGGCAACAAAAGCACGTTTGCCATGCATTGTCCGCTGGTCATCACCACGGCCGAGACGGGGCAGGTCACGTTTACTTTCGAAAATGACAGCGATGTACTGCTCCGTCCCACGGTGCGCTTCCAGGTCAGCAACCCCGGACCTTTCCGCCTGATTTCGGAGCGGCTTGAACTCCAGCCCGGCGAAAGCCGTCAATTGCAGGTCGAAGTTTATCCCAATGATGCTGTATTGAACCGTTATATTTTTGTCAAAATGTACACCTTCGCCACCTACCCTGTCCGGCAGGTGGAACAGACCTGCGGTATTTTGCTGCTCGATTTGCCGGGCCTCACCGGCGGACAGGTGGTGGCGGTGGGGGTGGCGGTCGCCTTGCTGGGGATGCCGCTGGGTCTTGGCTTGTGGATGCTGTTCAATCGGCCGCTGGCGGGCCGTTCCCTGGATGCGGCGCGTGCTATGGGCGTGTTGACGGTTTCCATCTGGCTGGGGCTGCTGGCGGTCTTTTTGGCGTGGTGGCTGCTGGGATTGGTCTTGACGGCCGTCACCATTCTGTTGATTGGGGCGATTCTCGCCAACCTGCTCCAAACCCACTGACCGAACGCCAATCTTTCCCCGGCAGAAATCCTGCCGGGTTTTGTTTGCATTCTGTTATAATCGCTGGCATGTCTCCCTCTTCTTCCCGCACCCGTAAGTCTCCCCCTGATAACACCGTCATCTTCATCGTTGCTTTACCCATCGTTTTCCTGCTCGGTCTGCTGCTGGGATATTCCATTTGGGGCCGCGGCGCGGCCGAGGCGCGGACAACGCCAGCCGATGCCGGCGACCTGGCCCTCGGTCCGGAGAATGCCCCCATCACCATCATCGAGTACAGCGACTACCAGTGCCCTTTCTGCAAGCGCTGGCATGACCAGGTCTTCTACCGGCTGATGGAGGAGTATCCGAATCAAATCCGCTTTGTGTACCGCGACTTTCCTCTCATGAGCATCCATCCCGGCGCTTTGCCGGCAGCCGAGGCGGCCAATTGCGCCGCCGAACAGGACGCCTATTTCGATTACCACGAAGCCCTGTTCAGCAACCAGTACAATCTGGATAACGACGGACTGCTGCAGTACGCCGCCGACCTCGGCCTGAATGTGGACGACTTCAGCGCCTGTTTGAGCAGCCAACGTTACCGCCAGGAGGTGATGGCCGATTTGCAGTACGGCATGAGCATCGGCGTCCAGTCCACGCCCACCTTCCTGATTAACGGCACGGTGGTGGTCGGCGCCCAGCCCTACGAGGTCTTCAAACAAGTCATTGACGAGGAACTGGCCCGTCTTGCTCAACCTTAGATTGGTGGCCGGAGGAAAGTCATGAAGAAATTCGTCGCCGTTGCCGGGAACATCGGGGTGGGAAAGTCCACGCTGGTCGAGATGCTGTGCGCCAAACTGGGCTGGACGCCGTTCTTCGAGCCGGTGGCCGAGAACCCCTACCTGGCCGATTTCTACCGCGACATGCAGGCCTGGGCCTTCCATTCGCAAATCTTCTTTCTCACCCATCGCCTGCGCGCCCATCATCAATTGGCCCAATTCCCCTCCTCGGCGATTCAAGACCGTTCGGTCTATGAAGATGCCGAGATTTTTGCCCACAACCTGTTTTTGCAGGGACACATTCGGCCGCGCGATTACCAGACCTATCGGGAGTTGTACCTGACCCTGATTGAGTTCCTGCCGCCCCCCGACCTGGTCATCTATCTGCGCGCCTCGGTGCCGACTCTGATCTCCCGCATCGCCCGCCGCGGCCGCGACTATGAGCGCACCATCCCGGCCGATTACCTTTCGAGCCTCAACAACCTGTACGAGACCTGGATTTCCAATTTCACCCTTTGCCCGGTGCTGGCCGTTCCGGCCGATGACCTGGACTACGTCGCCCATCCCGGTCATCTGAACCTGATTGCCTCCAAGGTCGAGGAGAAGTTGACCGGCAAAGAGGAGGTCATCTTCGAGCCGGAGGAAATGGTGCGCGCCGCCCAGGATTGAGCGGCGGCCATGTCTTTGGAAGGAAAGACATCCCCCTGCGATCGAAAACCGCAGGGGGATGCTCTTTCCAACGAATCGGCAGCCGGTTATGGGGCGTGGACGGTGATAGCGTCGATGTCGATGTAGGTGCCGGTCTTGTGGACGATGCGGATGGTGTGAGGGCCGGGGCCGAGGTCGCCGCTGGTCCAGGTTTTCTGCCAGATGAGGGTGGCGGAGTACTGGTTGAGGGTGGTGTAGAGTGCGCCGTCCACGTAGATTTCGGCGGTGCCGCGGTTGGTGAAGCCGGTGTAGGTGAGGGTAAAGCGGTTGCTGTTGATTTGGAAGGTGGCTTCGCCTCCGGTGACGGTGGAATAGTACAGGGTATTGTTGGTCGGGCCGCTGGTGTTGAGCGGCACCCAGCCGGCGGTGTAGGTGATGTTGGTGTCGGTGTCTTCGTAGGTGCCGGGGTTGAGCGGGCCGGGCGGCGGGACGTTCATGACGGTGATGGCGTCCAGGTCCACGACCGCGCCGGTCTTGTGGACGATGCGGATGGTGTG
>JBEULG010000035.1:0-15529 GCA_041287425.1 Anaerolineales bacterium
CCGCCTCGTATCGGACGGCAGACGGCGGACTGCAGACCGCCGACTTCGCCCTCGACCCCCCCACCTTCGACACCCACGACGCCCTGCGCCAATACAACCCCCTCGCCCCCTACACCGTCCGCGCCGCCGACTCCGACGGCAACCCTGTCACCCTCCTCTACAACCTCGAAACCGCCGAATTCCGCGTCGCCGCCAGCCTTCCGGCCATCTACGACGGCGTCAACACTGACAATCCTACCTTCAACCCCGAAGCCTACGCCAACATCCCCCACTACACCATCGAAGACATCCAATCCGGCTTTGCTCTCCAGTCCCTGCTTGTCTCCATCCAAGACCGGCTCGACAACGGCGAGACTTTAGAACAAATCCTCTACATCAACCCCGAAACCACCCGAAACAACTGGCAAAATCTGGGGGGAAATTCTTTGCTTTTCGAACTCCATTCAGACGGTAGAGTCGTCTGGCTCAAAGCCAAAGGTAATGACCAATCTGCTAGAGAACTGCGCTACGACAATATGACAATGAAAATCCTGCCCTTTGGCGCTCAAGTGGAAGTCAATGGCCAAAACTACTTTGCCTTTTATATCGCTAACTTTGACCCGCTTGACCCGCAAAATCCAGACCCTACTGACTTATCTAACTGGAAATTTTTCCTCAATATTCTAACTTATGCCAATAATCCTGTTGACCTGCAAAACACCCCTGTTGATTGGAGCGAATCTGTAAGAAGCATTGCACCATTTACCCCATATATCATCCTCTATGGCGACGAACAATACCAACAAAACCACCCCCTCCTCGCCCAACTTTTGGCAATTGAAGGGAATGATTTGCGAAATTTTGTTTCACAAGATCAAAAAGCCATCTATCTTCCCTCTAACTTAAACTATTACCTTAGTGCTTTAAGAACAGAACAATATGGAGAAGTTATTGAAGTCCCATTTGATAACGACCGAATACCTTATGAACTTCAAACAAAAGGTCCTTTCCTCATCGAAGTCGGACAGGCTATTACAGAACAAGGTATATCACCTATCTTTATCCTTTTAATGCTCCCTCTTTTTTTCCAAAATAAAAGATTGAAGATGGAAGTTTGATTTCCATCCTCCATCTTCCAGTTTTCCAATTGCAAATTAAAAATTCTCTTGCTATCCTAATCTCATGGGAAGAAAAATCATCATCTCAATATTTTTCATTGTCTTTTTACTTTTTTTCATTTTTCCCTCCCTGACTCAAGCTGCCTGCACTTTCCGTCTTAATGATTGTGCAATAAGAGAAATTCAATGTGGAACATCAGGCAAATATTTACGCTGTTGCACAAATACTTGCGATAGTTCGTATTGCCCAGGCTACTATTCTTGTATTTGTTTTCCCAATAACTGTATCTACTGCCCTACTTGCGATAACTGTTGTGAACCTTGGTACGATACTGATAAATGTTGTTCTGTCGGTTATGCAGAACAAAAAAGGTCTTGTAGGATCGTCGGAGGTTGCCAAGTTAGTCGTTGTGTTGCTAACTCTTCTCGTTGTCTTCCCACCCCAACCCCAACACAAAAACTCGCCGCCTCCCCGACCCCAAAAATACCCACCCCCATCCAAGTTCCCTGCGGCGGCGCTGCTCCCAACTGCTCCGGCTCCTGCAACATCGGCTTTCGCTGCTCCGCCTCTGCTGGACAATGCGCCTGCGTCGCCTCCAACTGCTCTGGTTGTTCTGGTCAACCCACCCCCATATGCACCGCACCCGGCTCCTACCCAATCTGTAATTTCACTACTTGCACCTGGGGCTGCACCGGTGGCTCCTGCTGCACCACTTGGAGCAACTGGATTTGCTTTCAAGACTCATCCACCGGCTACTGGTGGGAACGCCGCGAATGCCAATCTCCAAACAGTTGCTATGATACCCAAATCCGCTTTGGTTGCTCCTCAATTGATGATGGCGGCGGCGGTGGCGACGGTGGAAGCATCCCTACCAACACTCAACCTCCCACCCCAACGCCAGCACGCTGGCTCAAACTAAAAAACACCTCCTTTCTCTCCACCCGCGGCCTGATCTTACCCATCCCTCTCTCCCCCCTCGCCTACGACGCCACTGACCCCGGCAACCCCTACTTGAAAAAGGGGCCTGTGCGAAAGCCGCTTCCGAGTCCGCTTGAGTGGACTTCCATGTCCTGAGCCGTGGATGTTCAATCCACGGCGAAGGGGCGCTACGCGAAGGCCGCCTCCGAGTCCGCTTGAGCGGACTTCCATGTCCTGAGGCGTGGATGTTCAATCCACGGCGAAGGGGCGCTGTGCGAAGGCCGCCTCCGAGTCCGCTTGAGCGGACTTCCGTGTCCTGAGCCGTGGATGTTCAATCCATGGCGAAGGGGCCTGTGCGAAGGCCGCCTCCGAGTCCGCTTGAGCGGACTTCCATGTCCTGAGCAGGGGCTTTCGCCCCGCGAACCAGGATGGGGGAATCGCCGGTCCCCCCGTTAACAAAAAACGAGGGTATAATGTAACCGGTTACACAACTCCCTGACAGGAAATTCCTATGTTCAAGAACAAAACCATCCGCAACATTGTCTTCCTTTGGCTGGCCTGGGTGCTGATTGTGATCGGTTACCAGGCCTGGGCGGCGGCGCGCATGCAGCCGCAACGTCCCGATTATGCCCGACCCTTCTGGACGCCGCGCGAGACCACGGCCCTGGCCCAGGCGGGCAAACCCTACCTGCTCGAGCCGTTCATGAATCAGCAGGTTTGCTGGGATTCTGAGTTCTATCTCTCGATCGCCGTGGCCGGTTACGAAGACCCGCTGGTGACCAAGGCCGACGTCAACCTGAATCAGTTCGACGACGACCCGCTGAACGATTACCAGCGGAATATGCGCACAATTCCGCTCAGTTATGCCTTCTTTCCCTTCTATCCGGTCATGATTTGGCTGTTCATGTGGCCGTTGAAACTGCTGGGGATGAACGCCATCGCGACGGCCACGCTGGCGGCTGTCATCGTCTCGGCGCTGGGGGCGCTGGGAGGCATGATTGCGCTCTATTTCCTGGGGCGCGATGAACTGGAAGATTCTGGCGCCTGGCGGGCGGCGTTCTATCTGATTATCTTCCCCAGCGGCTTTTTCCTGACGATGGTATACACGGAAGGGCTGTTCGTGGGGCTGGCGTTCGGTTCGCTGGCGCTGCTGATGCGCCGCCAGTGGCTGGGAGCGGCGATCCTGGCTGCCGGCGCGGCCCTGACCCGCTCGGTGGGCGTCGCCCTGGTCGTCCCGATGGGCATCGTTTTGCTGCGAGAGGTCGGCCTTCGCAATCTGAAAGCGCTTTTCACGCGCCCCTTCTTGGGCAAGGCAGGCCTGACCCTGCTGCCGTTGCTCGCCTTCCTGGCCTGGAAAGTCTCGCCGCTGGGTCAGACGTTCGACATCATTCAGGCTGCCTGGTTCGGGCGCGGCTTTCTGGAAATCGGCAAGTCGTGGGAGAGTTGGAAGTACGCCTTCGATCAGGTCTTCCACAGCGGCGGGCCGAGCATGGCCTACCACATGATGGAGATGTTCTTTTCCATCGTGGCGCTGATCGCCTGCTTCTTCACCTTCAAGCGGCATCCTGAAATCACCCTCTTCAGCCTGACGGTCATCCTGTTCGCCCTGTTCAGCGGCGACATCCAGGGCATGTATCGTTATGTGCTGGCGGCGCCGTCCCTGTTCCTTTTCCTGAGCAGGTTGGGCCGCAACGAGGCCTTCGACCGCGCTTGGACGGTCGCCAGTTTGCTGCTGATGAGCATCAATGCTTATCTGTTCGCGATGGACATGTGGGCGGGCTGAACGCAAGCGGAAAACCGCACAGACCCGGTCTCTTCAAGAGGCCGGGTCTCTAGGCCTCAGTCCCAGTGCCTCATCCAGTTGGCGCTCGTCGAAGCCGACGATGATTTTGCCGCGGATGTCGAACGTGGGCGTGGTCTCGTTGCCGTTGGCCCAGCCGCGCACCCGGGCGGCTGCCTCCCGGTCGCGGGTGATGTCCACCTCCACGTATTCGATGCCGCGCGCTTCGAAATAGACGCGCGCCCGCCGGCAGCCCGGGCACCACGACGTGCAGTACATCACCACCCCCGCCTCGGGCGCGGACCCCGCGCCGGTCAGCGGATGGGCGGCGGCCCAGGCGGCCGCGGCCGGGTCCACCTCGCCCAGCACGCGCAGCAGTTCGTCGTTGTCCGGCTGGGTGTCTATGTCGTAGATTTTTGCCCAACGCAGGATACCCCTCTTGTCTATCACGAAGATGGCGCGCTCGCTGTAGCCCTCGCGGCGCAGAACGCCATATTTTTTGGCTACCGCGCCGTGCGGGTAGAAGTCGCTCAGGAGCGGGTAACTAATGCCGCCCAGACTCTCGGCCCAGGCTTTCAGGCACGGCACGCTGTCCACGGAAAGACCCAGAACCTGGGTCTGCATCCCTTCGAAGCGGTCCAACAGGGCCTCATACGAAGGGATTTGCGCCGTTCAGACCGGCGTCCAGGCCAGGGGGAAGAAGGCCAGGACGACGTTGCGGCCGCGCAGCTCGCGCAGTCGGACGGGACGGTCGAGGTGGGAGGACAGGGTGAAATCGGGAGCGGCTTTGCCAATTTTGGGAGTCATGCGGCCTCTTGTGCAGTAAGTTTATCATAAAGAGAGACCAGGTGTCTGGAAAGCACCTGGCCTCTCTCTTTCTCACGGGAAAATTTCCTCGGCCTGGTCGCGCTTGCGGCGCAGACGCCAGTACCCGCCGCCCAGCAGCAGCAGGTAGAGGATGACCAGGGTGTTGTAGCCGCCGCCCATGTTGAGCGGGTCGGTCGCGCCGAGGGCGAGCAGGGCTACCCAACCGGTCAACAGAAAGCCGCCGATGAGGTCGAGGCGTTTGTTCAGGGCGACCTTGCGCCAGCGCGAATGCAGGCCCAGGATGGCTGCCGGCAGCAGCGCCGCCAGTTCCACCATCAGCCAGAGCAACAGCCGCCAGGGGGAGAGAAATATCAGGCTCAACGAATAGGCATATTGAATAGAGAATTGCCAAACATCCACTCCCTGGTCTCCCAGCGCGAAAAACAAGCCGCTCAGGAGCGTGTTCTCGTAGTGCTTGATGAGGCCCTGAATCAGCAAGATGACCGCCGCCCCCAGGGTGAAATAGAGCCACTTTTCCCAGCGTGGCAGGCGGGCTTCGAGTTGTTCGACGGAAAGAGGCGATTTATTGCTCATGGCTTTCTCCCTTCTCTGTGATCCGGCGGATGCGCTCCGCTACTTCGGGATGCTGAAAAATCAAGATGTTGCGCTCGATGAAGCGGCGCAGCAACTCGCGCCCTTCGGACGTGAGGCGGTAGTATTTGCGCGGCGGGCCGAGGCTGGAGGTCCCCGCCTCGCTGGCCACCAGCCCCATCTCCTCGAAGCGGCTGACGGCGCGGTAGATGCTGTTGTCATCGGCATGGATGGTCCCCTGGCTGGCGCGCAGCACCTCGGCGCTCATCTCGTAGGGGTAGCGCGGCTTCTCATCCAGCAAGAGAAGCAGCCAGAAGGTGAGCAGTCCTTTTTTGTAGACGCTCTCCCAGTTTTCGAGCAGACGGTCGAGTTCGGACATCGGACCTCCTGTAGGGCATTCTCGGCGGGGCGAAATAAACTTTCGGCCAAGGCAGCCGTAAGCGGCTTTTTCCTTGTCGGCAGGGGCGGAATAAATTCCGCCTCATGTATTATTCTTTATGTATAATACTAAAGAAAGTATAGTCGGTTTGTTGCCGCTTGTCAAGAGGTTTGGCGGAGCGCCCAGAGGCTACAGAATTGCTCAAAATCATTCGGAGTATTCTAAGCAAGAATGTGCTGTGCGCGAGTTTCATAAAGCGAAGCACTTGTAACTGCCTCAGCCCAACGAGTCGGCTTCAAGCCGACTTGTGCTCTCAGTCCGGAGGACTTTGTAGCCCTGAGGCAGGAATTTCCAATCCCCGCCGCCTGGAGTAGAGTTACAAGCACTTTTAAAAATCAAAAAGGCCAGGTTGCTTTGCAGAACCTGGCCTCCGAACAGGCTATGTCTTATGCCTGGGCGGCGCGCCGGTCACTCAAACGCAGGAAGAATTTGTAGATTTCCTCCGAGACGGCCGGGATGAGCGCCAGGCCAAGCACAATCAGCCATTCGCGCAGATTGAGGAAGTGGGTGTTGAAAATCGGCTGCAGGAACGGCACGGCGCAGACCGTCAGGAGCAGGACAATGGACAGGCCGACGGCATACTGCATCCACTTGTTCGAGAAGACGCCGATGCGGAAGAGCGAAGCCTTCTCCGAGCGGACGGTGTAGGCGCGGAAGAGTTCGCACAGCGAGAGGGTGACGAAGGCCATCGTCTCGGCGGTTTGCACGTCCACGCCGCGCCAATCGTGCTGGATGAGGTACACGATGGGATTCGCGCCCTCCGGCAGCATTGCTCCCGCTTCGAGATGCCAGAGCAGGCCGAGGGCAAAAGCCGTCAACACCGCGCCGGTCTGGGTGATGGTCTGGAGCAGGATTCCAAAGCGCATCGGGCCGTGAATGACCGGTTCGTTTTTGGGGCGCGGCGGCTGTTCCATGATGTCGGGGTCGCCTTTTTCCATGGCCAGCGCCAGGGCCGGGGCGCCATCGGTGACCAGGTTGAGCCACAGGAGTTGAATGGCCGTCAGCGGGGCCGGCAGCCCGGCCAGGGTGGCCAGGAAGAGAATCATGATTTCGGCCACATTGCTGGAGAGCAGGAAATAGACGAATTTGCGGATGTTCGAGTAGATGATGCGCCCCTGCTCGACCGCCGCGACGATGCTGGCGTAGTTGTCGTCGGTCAGCACCATGTCGGCGGTTTCTTTGGCCACGTCGGTGCCGGTGATGCCCATCGCCACGCCGATGTCGGCGCGCTTGATGGCCGGGGCGTCGTTGACCCCGTCGCCGGTCATCGCCACGACCTCGTCGTTGGCCTGCAGGGCGTCCACGATGCGCATTTTGTGTTCGGGCGAGACGCGGGCGAACACGTCGGTCTCTTCGATGACGGCCTTGAGTTCGTCATCGGACATGCGGTCCACCTCGGCGCCGGTAGCGACCTTGTGGCCGGGGCGCAGCAGGCCGATGGTCTCGGCGATGGCGCGCGCCGTGTTGGGGTAATCGCCGGTAATCATCACCGTGCGGATGCCGGCGCGGGCGGCTTTTTCGAGCGCCGGCCGGACCTCGGGACGGGCCGGGTCAATCATGCCGATCAGCCCGATGAAGATGAGGTCGTGCTCCACTTCCTCCGGCTTGATTTCGCCCTCCGGCACGTCGCGCTCCACCCGTCCGGCCACGCCGAGCACGCGCAGGGCGTCGCGCGTCATGGCGTCGTTGGCCTCCAGGATGCGCTGACGGGCGGCTTCGTCCAGCGGACGCGGCTGGTCGTCCATGCCGAGGTATTGGGTGCACAGGCCCAGCACCAGGTCCGGCGCGCCCTTGACGGCAATCACATCCCAGCCCTTGTACTGGTTGTTGTAGAAGGGTGAAATGTCCTCCGGGCGCGGATTTTCCACGCTGTGGACGGTGACCATGCGCTTGCGTTCCGAGTCGAAGGGGATTTCGCTCTCGCGCGGGTAGGCTTCTTTGACCTCGCCGTACCAGGCGCCGGCTTTGGCGGCGGCGACGAGCAGCGCGCCCTCGGTCGGGTCGCCGACGATGCGGTAGGTTTTCTCCTCGTCCTTTTCGCCGGTGATTTCGATTTGGGCGTCGTTGTTCAGCACCCCGCCCCACAGGGTGGTGAGGATGGCAGGATAATTCTTCAAATCCACCACCCGGCCGTCCACGCGGAAATCGCCGACCGGGGCGTAGCCCGTGCCGGTCACCTCGACGAATTGCCCGTCGGCCCACAGGCGGGTGACGGTCATCTCGTTCTGGGTCAGCGTGCCGGTCTTGTCGGAGCAGATGACGGTGGCCGAGCCGAGTGTTTCCACCGAGGAGAGTTTGCGGATGAGGGCATGGCGGCGCACCATCTCGGCCATGCCGAGCGCCAGGCTGATGGTCACCACGGCGGGCAGGCCCTCCGGCACGGCGGCAATCGCCAGGCTGATGGCGATGATGAAGACATCCGTAATCTCTTTGACCGAGACCTGGAAGTATTCCAGCGGCGCGCTGAACAGCAGGCGGATGTCGGTGTAATTGATGAGCGCCACCAGGAAGACGATGGCCACCAGGATGAGCGAACCGATGGACAGCACCTTGCCGAGTTGGTCGAGACGGCGCTGGAGCGGGGTTTCTTCTTCATCCACCGACTGGAGCATTTCGGCAATCAGGCCGAGTTGGGTACGCATACCGGTGGCGGTGACGACGCCGCGCCCGCGCCCGTAAGAGACGGTCGTGCCCATGAAGGCGGTGTTCTTGCGGTCGCCGAGGGGCACGTTCTTATCGAGCACGGTGGCGGCGTTCTTCTGGACGGGGAGCGATTCGCCCGTCAGCGAGGCTTCCTCGATGCGCAGGTTGACCGCCTCCAGCAGACGGATGTCGGCCGGGACGAAGTTCCCCGCCTCGAGGAAGACGATGTCACCCGGCACCAGGTCCCGCGCCGGAACGGTGACGCGGTGGCCGTCGCGCAGGACGTGTGCTTCGGGGGCGGCCAGTTTCTTCAGCGCCGCCAGGGCGGCCTCGGCGCGCCGTTCCTGGATGATGCCCAGGGTGGCGTTCAGGACGACAATGGCCAGGATGGCCCCGGCCTCGATGAACTCGGCCGTCTCGCCGGTGTGGCGGTACTCATTCCAGCCGATGAGGCCCGAAATGACCGCCGCCACAATCAACAGCCAGACGACGAAACTGTTGATTTGGTCCCACAGCATGGACAGGAAGCCGGGACGCGGCTTCTCGGTCAACTGGTTAGGGCCGTATTGGGCGAGACGTTTGGCAGCCTCGGCGGTGGTCAGGCCGTCTTCGCGCACCTGGAGATGTTCCAGCACCGCTTCGGCCGGCAGGCTATGCCATTCTTGCGATGATTGTGGCAGACTGGAGGCAGGATTGTTTTTTTCTTCCATGAAGAGAGATGTCTCCGTAGATAAGATAGGGGATTTGGTTTCTTGCCGTGTATCCGGCTCAAGCGGGCGGCTCGATGCGCGTTCCAGGTGGCAGGACGCCGTTCTTGGGGATGACCACGATGCCATCCTGGACGAACCAGTTTTCACGGGCGATTTCCGTCCCAGGCGGGAAGGGGCGGATGACGACGTTCGCGCCGACGCGGGCGTTCTTGTCAATGATGGCGCCCTCGATGTGGCAGTTCGGACCGATGCCAATCGGCGGTTCGCCGGGCATTTCGGAAGGATAGTAATCGGCGCCCATCAGAATGCTGTCGCGGATGACCGTCCCGGCGGCAATGATCGAGCGGATGCCAACCACCGAGCGGCGGATTTCGGCTTGCTGGATGAGGCAGCCTTCGGCCAACAGCACATCCTTGAGCAGGCTGTCCTCGACGGTCGAGCCGGGCAGGAAGCGGGCGTGACTGTAAATGGGATGCTGCGGGTCGTAGAAATTGAAAGGCGGATCGGCCTGCGTCAGGGCCAGGTTGGTCTCGTAGAAGGAGCGAATCGTCCCGATGTCGGCCCAGTAGCCGTCGAAGGCGTACCCAAACACCTGGTGGGTATGGATGGCGTGCGGGATGATGTCGGAACCGAAGTCATCGAAGGTGGGATGCTCCATCAACAAATCGATGAGCACCTCGGTGTTGAACAGATAGATGCCCATCGAGCCGAGGAAGGGACGTTCGTCATCGGCCCGGCTGACGAAGCGCGCCTGGATGGCCGGGTCTTTGGGCTTCTCGACGAAATCCACGATGCGCCCTTCCTGGCCGCATTTCAGGATGCCGAAACGAGGGGCATCCTCCCGTCTGACCGGCTGGACGGCGACGGTGATGTCGGCCTGCTTCTCCCAATGGTATTCGGCCATCGGAGCGTAGTCCATGCGGTAGAGGTGGTCACCGGCCAGGATGAGGACGTATTTGGCCCGCGCAGAACGGATTTGGAACAACTGCTTGCGGACGGCGTCGGCCGTGCCCTGGTACCAGTCGGCCGAGTCGGGCGTCTGCTCGGCGGCCAGGATTTCGACAAAGCCGGTGTGAAAGGCGTCGAAGTGGTAGGTCTGCGTGATGTGGCGATGCAGGGAATGCGAGTTGAATTGCGTCAGGACGTCAATGCGATAGATGCCGGAGTTGATGCAATTGCTGATGGGAATGTCAATCAAGCGGTACTTGCCGGCCATCGGGACGGCCGGTTTAGAGCGTAATTTCGTCAGCGGGTAGAGGCGCTGGCCGCGCCCCCCGCCCAGGATGACCGCCAGAATATCGTTCATGGAAGGCATGGCTTTCCTCCGCATTCGAAAGACAAAATGAGGACTTACGCAGGACGAACCGCCAGGACACGGAGAACGCTACGATGGGTATCAAGACGCCAGGCACCCCTGGCGAATTCTGCAAAACTTTGGTGTGTTGGCGCCTTGGCGGTGAATATCATTGGGCGTAAGTCCTGAGTATTTGTCCTATTTTATCCCATCCGGCCTGCAAAAGGCGGCAAATTACAATTTTGTGCGCCTGGAGAAGATGCGGCGGACGAAATGGACGATCACAGCCAGGCCATAACCGGCAATCATCAGCAAGTCGAGCAAGAGAAAAATGAGCGGGTATTTCATAGGACTCCTTTCCCGACAAATTGTCCACCGGGGTAAAGAAAAAGAAACGAGACCGTCACATGGCGGTCTCGCGGACGCCGGCAAGCAACCATTCTGGGTACAGGCGCACAGGCAACCGGGAGCAAGTCCGTCTTGACGATTGCCTGTCCCGCCCGAAGGCGGTCGCTACTCCCCGACAAAGGGATTTTTCTTGATATAATGCCGAAGGTGGGAGTCGAACCCACACGGGCGCTAGGCCCTCGCGATTTTGAGTCGCGCGCGTCTGCCAGTTCCGCCACTCCGGCATGTACGGCGGAATTCATTCCGCCAACGGCGCGCAAATTTTACCACAATTACAGGAACAAATGAAACTCGGCATCATCGGTTTTCCCCAGTCTGGCAAGACCACCCTCTTCAACGCCCTGACGCGCGGCCACGCGCCGACCACCGCCTCGGCCGGCCGCATCGAGGTTCACACCGCGGTCGTGGACGTCCCCGACCCGCGCGTGGACGCCCTCTCGGCCATCTTCAAGCCGCGCAAGACCATCTACGCCAAGGTCACCTACGCCGACATCGCCGGCCTGGAAGGCGGCGCGGCCAAGTCCGGCATCGCCGGCCCGCTGCTGAACCAGTTGACCCAGATGGACGGTCTCATTCACGTGGTGCGCTGTTTCCCCGATGAAAACGTCCCCCATCCCTTCGGCAGCGTGGACCCGCAGCGCGACATCGACTCGATGAACGCCGAACTGATGCTCAACGACCTGATTGCGGTGGAGCGCAAACTGGAGCGCCTGACCGAGGAGCGCAAGAAGGGCGGCACCGACAAAGCCCTCAACGAGCGGCAGACGGCGCTCTTCACCCGTCTGCACGAGGTGCTGGCAGCCGAAAAACCCCTGCGCGGGGTGGAAATTTCGGCTGAGGAGGAGAAATTCCTCTCCGGCTTCGGCCTGCTGACGCGTAAACCGCTGCTCGTGCTGCTCAACCTCGGCGAGGGGCAGCCGGCTCCCCAGGTCCGCGCCGAGACGCCGGTGGTGGCCCTGCAGGGCAAACTGGAGATGGAACTGGCCCAACTCCCGCCCGAAGACGCGGCCGTCTTCATGCAGGAATACGGCATCACCGAACTGTCGCTCAACCGCATGATTAAACTCTCCTACGATTTGCTCGACCAGCAATCCTTCTTCACCGTCGGCGAGGATGAAGTCCGTGCCTGGACGGTGCGGCGCGGCGCGACCGCCCTGGAGGCCGCCGGCGCCATCCACACCGACCTGCAAAAGGGCTTCGTGCGCGCCGAAGTAGTCGCCTGCGCCGACTTGCTCGAACTGGGCAGCATGGCCGAGGCCAAGGCCAAAGCCAAACTGCGCCTGGAGGGCAAGGAGTATATCGTCAAGGATGGGGACATCGTCCACATCCGTTTCAGTGTGTGATGTCGTATAATTCAGCCGATGGAAACGCAAGCGGCATTGCAAGTTCCCCCGGTTCAGAAGCGAAAACGCATCCCCATGCGCGCCATCCACGCCATGGTTGCCCATATTGCCGGGCGCTTCAACCCAGAGCAGATTATCCTGTTCGGTTCCCACGCCTATGGCAAGCCAGACGCATGGAGTGATGTTGACTTGCTGGTCATCATGGACACCCCCAAAGGGGAGATGGACGCCGCGCTGGAAATCATCGAATCGCTGCCGCCGCTCTCCTTTAGCGTGGATGTGATTGTACGTTCTCGCGAAGTCCTCGAAAAACGCAAGAAACTTGGGGACTGGTTTTTGCGGGAAATAACCCAAAAAGGCAAAGTACTTTATGCAAGAACTGACTAGCGAGTGGGTCGTCAAAGCCGAGAATGACTTTTACACGGCGGACTTGGCGCTCCATGCGGGCAAAGTTCCTATTCCAGATACGGCCTGTTTCCATTGCCAGCAATGCGCCGAAAAGTATCTCAAAGCCTTCTTACAGGAAAACGCGACCCCTTTTCTGCCGCGCCACAACCTAATGCCTTTGTTGGATTTATGTGCTTCCCTTGACAAGGATTTTGAAACTCTGCGTCCGATGTTGCGTCAATTGGAAATTTACTCGGTCGCAGTGCGCTATCCAGGGATGAGCGTTTCGGTCGAAATTGCCGAAAAGGCCTTTGCTCAGGCCAAACAAGTACGAGACTTCATCCGCCATAAACTGGCGTTGACATGATTTGATTTTAGGACTTACGCAGGATGAACCGCCAAAAAACGGAGAACGCTACGATTGGTATCAAGACGCCAGGTACACTTGGCGCTGAAATGAGTGTCATTTTGCGTAAGTCCTGATTTCTTACAAAGGAGCCCCATGTCTTACCAACTCTCCCCCTGGTCGCTTGATGACCTCTTCCCCGGCCCCGACAGCCCCGAACTGGAGGCCGCCTTCAAGGAACTCGATACCCGCGTCGCCGCCTTCGAGCAACTGCGCCCGCAGTTGCAGGCCGAGATACCGGTCAGCAGTTTCCTTGAAATCCTGCACGACCTCGAAGAGGCCACCCGCCTGGCCAACAAAATGTACTCCTACGCCGGGTTGGCCTTCGCCGCCAACACCCAGGACCAGCGCATCCAGGCCCTGCTGGGACGCATCCAGCAGTTCATGGCCGAGATGGAAAACCGCACCCTCTTCTTCAGCCTGTGGTGGAAGGACCTCGACGCGGCCAACGCCACCCGCCTGATGGACGCTTCCGGCGACTACCGCTACTACCTCGAGATGATGCGCAAGTTCAAGCCGCACACGCTCAGCGAGGCGGAGGAAAAAGTCGTCAACCTGAAGAACGTGACCGGCCGCGAGTCGCTCATCACCCTCTACGATGCCGTCACCAACCGCTACACCTTCAAGGTCGAAGTGGACGGCGAGATGAAAGAGATGACGCGCGGCGAACTGATGTCCCTCGTCCGCCGCGACGACCCCGACCTGCGCGCCCGCGCTTACCAGGAACTGTACCGCGTCTACGGGCAGGACGGCGTCATCCTCGGCCAGATGTACCAGACCCTCGTCCGCGACTGGCGCAACGAAAACCTGACCCTGCGCCGCTTCGCCAGTCCCATCGCGGCGCGCAACCTCGGCAACGACGTCCCCGACGAAGCGGTCGAGGCCCTGCTGAAAGTGGCGCAGAAGAACGCCGTCATCTTCCAGCGCTTCTTCCGGCTCAAAGCGCGTCTCCTGGGCATGGAGAGACTGCGCCGCTACGACATCTACGCCCCGGTGGTCAAATCCGACAAGCAATACGAGTTCGGCCAGGCAGCCGAGATGGTGCTGGAGTCCTTCTCCGCTTTCCATCCCCGCTTCGGCGAACTGGCGCGGCGCGTCTTCGACGAAAATCACCTGGATAGCGAAGTCCGCAAGGGCAAGCAGAGCGGCGCCTTCTGCGCTTCGGTGGTGCCGGGCATGACCCCCTGGGTGAAACTCAACTACCAGGGCCGCGCCGACGACGTGGCCACCATGGCGCACGAACTCGGCCACGCCATCCATGCCATGATGGCCGAGCATCACAGCGTCTTCACCTTCCACTCGTCCCTGCCGATGGCCGAGACCGCCTCCACCTTCGGCGAGATGATGCTCATTGACCGCCTGCTCGCCTCCGAGAGCGATGAAGCCGTGCGCCGCGACCTGCTCTTCCGCCAGATAGACGATTCGTACGCCACCATCCTGCGCCAGGCCTACTTCGCCCTCTTCGAAAAGCAGGCCCACGAGATGATTCAGAACAACGCCTCGGTGGACGACCTGGCCGCCGCCTACCTCGAAAATCTCAAGGAACAGTTCGGCGATGCGGTGGAGGTGGGCGAAGAATTCAAATGGGAATGGGTCTCCATCCCGCACATCTACCACACCCCCTTCTACGTCTATGCCTACGCCTTCGGGCAATTGCTCGTTCTGGCGCTCTACCAGCAGTACAAAGCCGAGGGCGAGGCCTTCAAGCCGCGCTACATGGAGATTCTCGCTGCCGGCGGCTCGAAGTCCCCGGCCGAGATTTGCGCCGCCGCCGGCGTGGACATCCGCTCCGAGGCCTTCTGGCAGGGCGGCTTCGACGTCCTGGCGAAACTGGTGGAGGAGTTGGAGAAATTAGGGTAGTTAGGGTAGTTCGTGAAGCGTATTCGTAAACCATACAAGGCGCGCCGCGAGACCGCAGACGCGCCTTGACTTTTTCTCTTTACATTTTGCGTTTTGCTCTTTTACGCTTCGTATTCCGCCTGTTCCTCCTCCACCGTCGCCACCGGCTCCTCCTCCGGCTTCTTATCCAGCATCTGCATCGTCAGGGCGACGACTTTGGTGAAGTACTTGGTCTCGCCGTCCTTGTCCTCGTAGCGGTCGGTCTTCAGGCGGCCTTCCAGGTACACCAGACTGCCCTTGTGCAGATATTGCTGGCAGATTTCGCCCAGCCGTCCCCAGGCTTCGATGTTGAACCACTCGGTGTACTCTTTCGCCTCGCCTTCCTTCGTCTTCCAACGGTTGCTGACGGCCAGGCTGAAATGCGCCACCTTCTTGCCGGTCGGCGTGAAACGCGTCTCCGGGTCCTTGCCCAGGCGGCCAATTAATTGAACGCGGTTGAGTGCTGGCATGCAGTTTTCCTCCTTTTCGCCAACGGGAATGAGAGTATACTTTTGAGAGGCAATGACTGTCGATTCTCTCTGTTTGCTTCTCCTTTCCCCAATGAACGGAACGATGGCCCTAGTGTAGCACAAATTTTCTAGAAGTCAATGGAAACCGACCTGTTTGGACAACCTTTTCCGCCGCCGGTGGCAAAACCCCGTCCCGAATGATCTCGAAGCAACCCGCGACCCTCCTCCTGCTGACCGCTTTCCTGCTGAGCGCCTGCCAGCCGACGACTCCCTCCCCGACCCCGCGCC
Source organism: Anaerolineales bacterium (assembly GCA_041287425.1). GTDB lineage: Bacteria > Chloroflexota > Anaerolineae > Anaerolineales > Villigracilaceae > JAFGSI01. Next base: position 15,461 of record JBEULG010000035.1, read on the forward strand.
CGCAGACGGCCTCCCCGACTCCCGTCCCCGCCTCGACCCGCCTCCCCCCCACCGAGACCCCCTCCGCCG
>JBEULG010000036.1:0-97394 GCA_041287425.1 Anaerolineales bacterium
AGCCTGTGATGTGCGGCTAACACTGGCTGCAGGCGACAGCGGCTTTGCCGCTGAGGGTATGCGTGCCGTGCTGGCCGAGTTGAGTTGCGGGCGAAGGAGTCTTGCCAGTTCCGCCGCTGCGCCTAAGCCTTGCCGTTAGCCAGCGCGGCGAGTGTTATATTCGGTTTCGTACATTCAAGGAGATGGGAGCAATGGCTCAGACCAAAATTGCAGATTTGACCGTGGATGATTTGAGAAAACTCATCCGCGAAACAGTGATTCAGACGTTCTCCGAGATGTTCGGTGATCCTGACGAAGGTCTCGAACTCAGGGATGACTTTAAACTCGAACTTGAACGTGCTCTTGCTACTGATGAAGCAGGTAGGACGATTCCTGCACAAGATGTGGCTGCAAGACTGGGACTGACGTGGTGAGACATGTTTCAAGTAGAGTTTACGGAGACAGCACAAAGCGACTTGGCACGTCTAGACAAGCCAACGGCGCAACGAGTGCTCAGAAAGTTACGCTGGTTAGCAGAAAATTTTGAAGCCATCACTCCAGAAGCGCTGACAGGTCAATGGCAAGGAATATTCAAGTTGCGCGTTGGTGATTATCGGGTGCTTTACACGTGTGCCAAGGAAGAACAAAGGATTATCGTGCGTTTTGTCAGGCATCGTCGTGAAATTTACAAACAGGATGCTGGCTAACCAGCGCATGCACCCGACAGGCTTCGCCTCGCTGCGTTCGGCTTGCCGCAGGTGGAGTGCAAGCAGTTAGGCGGCTCTTGTTGCCGAAGAAGAACAGGGAAATATGACGCAAGGAATATTCCTAATTCAACCCAATGGGTCTTTAGTGGAGTTGGCTGAAGAACGCTACGATTCCGAGGCGTTGCTCCAAGAACTTTTGGCGAAGTATCCTAATCTGTTGTCTGGCGATCAAGCCAGTTTCGAGCAACCGCGCCGATGGCTACCGATTAAACGCGAGATGGGGATACCAGATGGAGAGAATGCAAGTGACCGTTGGTCTCTTGATCATTTGTTTCTAGATCAGGATGGAATTCCCACGTTTGTAGAAGTCAAACGTTCAACAGATACAAGAATTAGGCGGGAAGTCGTTGGGCAGATGTTAGATTACGCAGCAAATGCAATCGCATATTGGCCGATAGAGAAGATACAAACGGAAATAGAATCCATCGCCTCGCGTCAGGGTATGGATTTGGATATGTTTATTCAGGAATTTCTCGGCGAAGATCACGACATTCTTGAATTCTGGCAAAAGGTAAAGACGAACTTGTTGAGCGGAAGGATACGTCTTGTGTTTGTAGCAGATGAAATCCCAAGAGAACTTCAGCGAATTATAGAATTTCTTAATCGACAAATGAGTCCAGCCGAAATCTATGCCATTGAAGTCAAACAATACGCCGGTCAAGGTATTAGGTCTCTTGTGCCTCGCGTGGTCGGAATAACGGCAGATGCAGACATTAGGAAGTCTGCTAACAAGGGGGAAAGGAAGGAATGGGATAAAAACACGTTCCTGGATGTTCTCAAAAACAGGACAAATCAAAGGGAGTTAAAGGCAGCCGAGCAAATACTTCATTGGGCCGAGAGCAGAAACCTAAGAATTGCCTGGGGGGCTGGTTCAAGCGATGGCGCGTTTTTCGCTATGTTGGATTTGGATGAAATCACCCATTACACTTTCGCGGTGAGAACAGGCTGGAAAAGCGCGTACATTCAACTCCAATTTGCTCAACTACGGAGACCGTTTGACACCTTAGAACAAAGGCGAGAATTGGCAGATAGAATTCAAAAAGCCACAGGAATGAGATTGCCCAACGAGACTTTGAAAAAATATCCGAGTATCAAATTGGCAACGTTGAGTCAAGACAGATTGCAGAATTTCCTACAAGTATTCGATTGGTATATAGAGCAATGCAAATCGCAACAAGCCGCCTAACACGCGTTTCCAGCCGACAGCGCTCCGCTTCGCTCCGCGCTGCGGCTGAAACGGAGGCCGTTAGGCGGCTGTGTAGAATCAAGGAGTAGCGCGAAGTTACATTCATGATTGTTACGTGAGATTGCATTCTCTCAAGGTCCACGCACGATGGCTGGTTGGTGGTCACAGGGAGGCTCCTCGCTACACGAGCACCGGCCCCGGAGCGGAATTGGGCACACGATGCCACATTCTTCTGGAGGTGAACTATGGAGGTGCAGGAATTTCTCCACAAGGTAAGCGTTGACACTAATGTCAACATCGAACTGCTGAAGGATCTTTATGATGATACCCACTTGTGGGATCTGATCCGGGCCGGCAAGATCAACGACGCGGCGTCATACGTTCGCTCTCTCCAGCCAAGAGTCAGGCTACTGGAGGCGCTAATGGTCGTCAAAGCATTTGCCAAGGAAGGAAAGTGATAGCCTGCGAAAGCTATGTCACGATGGGAGCGGGCTGGTCCTGGATAGCGATGTCATTGTAGACCCGTTCATGGCGCGTTCAGCCCTTGTGGCCGCCCAACCCGCGCTTGCACCTGACGCCGCTCCGTTGCGCTGCGCTCCGCTACGCGGGCGGCTGAAGCGCGGGCCGTTGGGCGGCTCAAAAACACAAAGAGGTTACATGTTCGAGAACTTTGTTGGAAAGCGGGGTTTTCTCATCGCAGGAATCCTGTTTCTCGTCGCCGCGATCGTGCCCTTCGCGGGATGACAGACCGTTAAGGTTTCATTTTTCGTGATAGGCATCGTGTTAATGGTGGCTGGCGCTGCCATTGCGCGCAAGAGAGGCGCGGATACTCTGCCCAAGACCAAGTAAGCCACCGGCCTAACAACTGGTTTCTGAGAAGGAAAATCATGTCCATTTGGAAAGTCAATATAGATAATCTTGACAAACTATATGTCATGTGGGCATTCCTGTTTCAAATTGCCCTTATCATACACTTTGCAGTGCGCAAACCCTTCCTCGAGAGTTATACCTTGAAGTATGGATGGGTGGTATACGCGCTCTGCGTGCCAGCCGCCATCATCAGCATTCTTCTCTTGCGAGGCGGCAAGAGCTGGCCTTTCTGGGTGGGTGGATTCCTGTTCGTTGTCTTTGCTGCCTTTGGTTACTGGGTTGATTATGTGGCGCAAATCCCATTCCGAAACCCTGCTCGATTATCGGTATTGCTTCCGTATGTGTTCCTATATCTGGCCACGGTTATGTTTTACTGGTGGCCAATTGCGCTTCTAAGCCGGATCCTGTGGATTGTATATGCAGCATTGTTTGTGATAGCGACCGTTCTGAACATAACATCTCACTAAAGGCCTGTGGGCCGCCCAACATACGCTTGCACCTGACGCCGCTGCGGCGCCGGTGAAGCGCCAGCCGTTGGGCCGCGGGCGGGCGGAGGCTTTTCTGGGGCCATCGGTGGGTGGGGTTGAAGAGTCAGGCGGGCTAAAGGGGAGGGAACGCGGGGAGATTGCAGAACGTCGGCGGAAAGGGCGGGTGGGGGCGTTTCAATCCAGGACGCCATTCTCCCCGGCGGGAAAGCCAAAGCGGGCCGCGCTGGAAAGCGGCGGCGGACAAAGGGTGGGTGGTCTCTTCGGCTGTGGCAGACCGGAAGGGAGCGGAGGGGCTCAGGCAGGCAGCGCGGGCGGCCAGCCGGCGCCGGGTGGAGAGGGCGATGGGCAGAGGGGAGCGGTGGTGGGCCGCAGGGAGTAGGAACATCGGGCGGAGGGGCCGGTTTCCCTGTCGAACCCCGGTTGGGAGTGCGGGAGCGGCAAGGCTGACGCGGGTTGAAAACCGGGGGTGGGGCTTCCGCTTGTGGGCATTTCCCTGGTCTGTGGGGCGGGCTGGTCGGTAGGCGATGGGGGCTTGCCGGTTGTGTCCTTGCCTGGCGTGGTGCGAGAAGGTCAGCGGGTGTTCGGGCTGTTGCCTTTTGCCTGCCGTTGTGCTATAAAGTTGTCAGGTGTGATGGCACAGGCACTTTGCCAGTGGAGAAAGGGTGAGGGTGCCAGCAATCGAGTCTTGTCCCAGCCTGCGGTGTGTGGCTAACACTGGCCGCAGGCGACAGCGGCTTCGCCGCTTGCGGGTATGCACCGCGGGCCAGCAGAGTTGAGTTCGGGCAAAGGAGTCTTCCCCCCTCCCGCCGCTGCCGCTGAAATCTACCGTTAGGTGGAGCAAGGCATAATCATGCCAAAAATAGAAGTCAATGGCTTACCCCACTATTTCGAGCAAGTTGGCCAAGGCGCTTCACTTGTGTTTATTCATGGCGCATTTGCCGATTCGCGGATATGGGAACTGCAATGGCATTATTTCTCTTCGCAGTATCGGTTGGTACGTTATGACCTTCGTGGACACGGGAAAACAGGAGCCTCCAGACTGGACCGTTACTCCATGAACACTTTCGCGGATGACTTAACATCCCTTCTGGACTCGCTAGAGATTTTCTCACCCATCTTATGTGGATTATCATGGGGCGGAAGCATTGCCCAGGTTTTTGCAGCAAGAAATCCCAAGCGAGTTACAGCATTGGTGCTGGCTGGCTCAAGTGTCTCGATTCGGCTGACCCTGATGGATAGATTGCTATGTGATGTGCTCTTTCCAAAATGGGCCATGTTACTTGCCATCAGGCTTTTGAGCGTCGAGAATCTCACAAGATTCTTGTTGCGGTTGGCGCGCCTCACTCGGGGCAAGCAATGGCTGAGCCAAAATCAAACCACCACGGAATATCTGGAAAATTGTATGCTTGCGATGGATAGCAACGAATACGTGAAGATCTGGGAAGCGATGTATGGGTTTGACTTGTTTCCCCTTGAGAACATCACTTGCCCAACGCTGGTTCTCAATGGTGAGTATGAGCCGAAAAGCGCATATCAACACACAAAGGAGATACTGCGCCGAGTTTCGCAATCCAAAGCAGGAGTTATACCGAGAGCGAGTCACGCCATGAACATGGATAATCCTGAAGGATTTAACAGATATTTGGAGAAATTCCTGAAAACCTCCATCTAAAACAACGTGTAGTGGACGCTGGGGAGTCTGGCGTTTTCGGGCATTTTTCTGGTTGGACGGCTTCGCCGTCCCCGCCCCAGCGCCAATAACGCAGACTTTAGCCCGCCGAACAACGAGATGCAGAAGGCAAAAGCAGTCGTCGAAGTGGTAATTATCTTCAGCCTTACCTTGCTACTCATAGCACTGGTAAGTCTGTCACCTATTGGCAGGTGGGAAAGGCAAGTATCCAATCGGTTCTTTGTCGAGTATGGAGTGATGGTTGTCTTTCCTTTGCTTTTACTGGTAGCGGCCCGCAGGAACTTGGCAGCCTATGGTCTATCTCTGCGCAATGTCTTATACCATCTGGATATAGCGGCAACCGCATTCGTGCCTGTGGCCTTTGCCAGTGTTCCCTTCGCATTTGTTGATTACAGGCAATGGAGTGGCTCGCTTATCTTGGCGGGTGTTCAAATTGCTGTCCTTTTTGTATTAGGTTGGCTGTTGAAGCGCAAACCAACGCAGAACGAGAATGGGGTCTTGGTTGGCACTATCTTGCCAACGCTCTGCTTACAGCCCACGCTCAAAGCCGGGCTTGACAATGCCATATCTGCCATTGTTTTCTACATCTTCTTTCTTGGGCTCGGAGAAGAACTGTTGTTTCGAGGGTATATCCAATCAAGGCTAAATGCTGCTTTCGGGAAGCCTTTTCGGTTCTTCGGCGTCAACTGGGGTTGGGGTATCGTGATAGCCTCCGCCCTATTTGGGTTGATGCACATACTCAATCTTGGCAGTTTGGTTAGCGGTCACTGGCAACTTGTATGGTGGTGGGGCTTTTGGACGTTCTTTGGCGGCTTGGTTTTAGGGTTTGTCAGGGAAAAAAGTGGCAGTATCGTTGCACCCATGATTTTGCATGGGCTGCCACAGGCTATCGCTTATACCATACTTGGTCTGTAGAAAACAATGGCGGGCCAATCCCCGCTTGCGGCAGCTGAGCGCGACTGTTGAACAGCCACCAACGCGGCAAGAAAATATGCACAAAAGGAGTCGCATTATGGATAGGCCATTGGAGTACATTACTCCTTTGTTTATCGCGCTAATTTCTTTTTATGTTCCTGTTTATATAATGCCCTTCAAAGACTGGGCCGAGGCAGGCTCTGGAAACAGATCGCTGCCGAGACGGGCTTGCAGTTCTCCAAACACAAGACGGCTACCTATCGGAGTCAACAATTGATCAGAATTGTCCGCTCAACGCAACGTGCATCTGGCGCGGGGGATTCTGCGGCATTATCAAGCATTTTCCTCGCTTCGAGTTTTTGCTGCCCTCAAGCAGAGTCCACGCCGTCCACACGCGGGTAACGCATATCGTTGGGCGGCGAAACCGAAAGACAGTGCAAGGAGCTTTGGGCGAAAGTATTCATAGATTGAGGTGGAACTATGTCACCGATTATCTTCAATGGGAAGTCCTATTCAAGTGTTGACGAGATGCCTCCCGAAGTGCGGCGGGCTTATGAGCAGGTTGTCAATCTATTTGCCGACAAGAATCGGGATGGCCTGCCTGATATTCTGGAGGGCGCAATCAGGGAAGGCGAAGCCCATGTTCAATCTGTCTCTATCAACTCTGATGGGAAGCAAGTCATTGTAGATGGAAAAGCCTATTCAAGTATAGAGGAGATGCCCGCTGAAGTGCGGCAGAAATACGAACGGGCGATAGGAGAAATAGGGCAGATGCTGAAGGGTACAAATCAGGATCATGTGCCGGATATTTTTGCAGGCGCGCCTCCGGACCAATCTATTCCCCCTGGGCTGCAATCGATGCCGAAACCCGCGACTGGGGCAATACGTTCAATAGTAACCGAATCGACTTCGCCTGTTGTCACAGATGTGACGCCAAAAGTTTGGCCATTGCTTCTGATTGGCGGTGTGATTGCTGTCCTGGTGGTAGTAATTGGTGGGCTCATCGTGTTGTCATTCTTTCGGTAGGGCCGAATGTCGCCAACACGCGCTTACACCTGACGCCGCTCCGCATTGTGGCCGACGCACAGACCGTTGAGCGATGTCTCGCCGCACCGTACGTTCTCTTGTTTTCACCCAAAGGAGGAAAATATGGCAACGATATCAAAATTCTGCTATTCCTACACGATTCAGTCCAACGCGAGTCCGAGAACACCCGGAGGAAATGCAGATATTTGTTGTTTTGACCGCCAAGGTATTCTGGTTGGGGTTCTCCATTTTGACGAGAATGGATTCGGCAGCCTCAGCGGCGGTCGTCTCAATCAAAACCAGCAAATCGAGATTTTCTACCACTTCCGCTCCCTCGAGAGCGTGATCACAATACTGCGAACAAGAAAGCCGGTGAAACTCGTCTACGACCCAGATCAAAACAATCTTGCATATATAACGACTCAGAAGATCGGGCGAACACTGTGTCAGACTCTCTTCCCGTAATGTATGTTGTTCATAATTCATCTTGTCTAACGCCAGCGCAGTAGACGGGCAGGGGTGTGCTTGCTCGAAGGCACACAGCGCGATCGTTGGCCGGCGAGCCTCCTGGCAGTGCCGCGCCTCCACCTGTTGCTGCGACTAAAACCAATTGTTGAACAACAGACTTTTTCCCTCAAGGACGTGCACAATGAAAAGAGCCGCTTGCTTTGTTTTATGCCTTGCATTGCTTTTTTCGGCATGCACATCAATTCCATCTGCTGAGCCCTCGGTTGCGCCTGCTGTTACGGCACAGCCATCTTTCACGCAGACACCAACATCTACTGCTACACCGACGTCAACATCCACGATCACACCGACGCCGACCCCCACGATTCCCCCATTCAGTTTTAAGCCATATCTCTCTGGAGCGCCTATCACTTTAAGCGCTCATGTGGAATCTATTGACTATGACAATAAGCAAGTAACCATCAATGGAGTAGATAGCAGTCAGCCAACAAGGCGTTTTTCTTTTGATTGGGGAGATGGGACAATCACGACCAGCTGGTTCCCGGCCACCCATACTTACCAAGACATCTCTCGCAATTACGTTGTTCAGGTCAAGTCCGGATCGCAATCTGTTTCGGTGCCTCTCGTTTTTGTCCCCGTTTCTATGACTTATACTCCTTTGCCTGATATTGTCCACGTGTCTATCCCGAATACCTTTACCACCCTTGGGACACGACTATATCCTGTAGGCAATTACTTATATTTTGATGATACCTACTTCACATACGTATCAAGACAAGATATTGAATACTTACTTTGGATCGCTGCTTCGATTCAGTTCGATCTCGTCAACCAAGATGTCTTCCTGGTGGATGGCAATTTCCAACAAGTCGTATTGAGGGATCCGCGAGCAGGTGGAATGTACTCTCTGTGGTTTACCAGTCCGGTCAGTTTTGCATCCGGAGATTATGGTTTTACAGGCTCCATCGAATATAGTTCCTTTTTTCATGAGATGGGGCATAACTTCACACTCAACACACCCTCTCACTATTACTACGGTGGAAAAATAGATGGCAGCGCGAATGCCATCTATTCCGAAACAATGGCGAATATTTTTGCTCATACAACAGCCTTTGAAATTCTCAACCATGCAGAACGGTACGGGATAGACCCAATCCTTGCGCTGGACATTCAGAACAGCGCTATTGCCTCCATCGTTGTAACGCGTCGGGGATATGAAAATTATCTCGCTGGAGGTATGCAGTTCCACTCGTGGAATAATCCCAATACCCCAGAGGATGAAACTTTTAACACCTTTATGACCCTGGCGTACACCTTTTGCCTCCACGCAGAAGACAGCGGCGTCGGGTATCGTGTTCCTGCCCAGAGGATGATGCGGGTATTGCAACGGTTTAACCCCGATTGGTTAGCGCGATATAGTCCCCGCTATAATTCCGACCAGGCAGAGTCCTTCCGCGCCACTCTCATGGTGGCCGCCATGTCCTATGGATTCCAAACAGACCTGCGAGATGAATTTCGCAATCTCAATTTCCCCATTGATGACGATTACTATACAAGCATTTTAGAGACGATGGAAGACAATTGAGTGTTAGTTGGGTATAATTCGCCCATTCCTGCACACTCGGAGCAAATATGACGCAGCCCACCTTTACCGGCGCCCAGATTCGCCAAACCTTCATTGACTTCTTCGTCGAACGCGGCCACACCTTCGTCCCCTCCGCTTCCCTCGTCCCCGGTGGCGACGCCACCCTCCTCTTCACCAATGCTGGCATGGTCCAGTTCAAGGATGTCTTCCTCGGCACCGACAAACGCCCCTATACCCGCGCCGTCAACTCGCAGAAATGTATGCGCGTCGCCGGCAAACACAACGACCTCGACGACGTCGGCCGCGACGATTGGCATCACACCTTCTTCGAAATGCTCGGCAACTGGTCGTTTGGCGATTACTACAAAAAAGAGGCCATTGCCTGGTCGTGGCAACTCCTCACCGAGGTCTGGGGACTGCCGCGCGAGCGCCTCTATGCCACCTGCTTCAAAGACGACCAGGGTGACATCCCCACCGACGAGGACGCCGCCGCCATCTGGCGTCAGCAGCCCGGCATGAACCCCGACCACGTCCTCTTCTTTGGCCGCAAGGAGAACTTCTGGGAAATGGCCGAGACCGGCCCCTGCGGCCCTTGCTCCGAAATCCACATCGACCGCGGCGAGGAATTCTGCAACCTGAAGGGCCGGCCTCATCGCTGTGAAGTCAACGGCGACTGCGAACGTTTCCTCGAACTCTGGAACAACGTCTTCATCCAATATAACCGCCTCGGCCCCGATTCCCTCGAACCGCTCCCCGCCACCCACGTGGACACCGGCATGGGCTTCGAGCGCATCGTCGCCGTCCTCCAGGGCGTCGACTCGAACTACAAGACCGACCTCTTCCGCGGCGCTCTCGACGTCCTCCGCTCCCTCACCGGCGTCGCCGAGGCCCAGATGTACGCCGACTTCACCCCCTATCGCGTCATCGCCGACCACGCCCGTGCCGCCGCCTTCCTCATCGCCGACGGCGTCGTCCCCGGCAACACCGGCCGCAACTACGTCTGCCGCATGATCATCCGCCGCGCCGCCCGGTTCGGCACCAAGATCGGCCTCCACGACCCCTTCCTGGCCCGCGTCGCCGAAGCCTTCATCGCCGAATACGGAGACTTCTACCCTGAACTGGTCAAGCACCGCCAGGCCATCTTCGACAACCTGACCCGCGAAGAAATCCGCTTCGCTCGCACCGTCGAATCGGGCACCGCCTTCCTCCAGGGCCTGCTCGACGGCCTCAAACAGGCCGGTCAGACCGTCCTCGACGGCCGCCAGGCCTTCGACCTCTACGCCACCTACGGCCTGCCGCTCGAAATCACCCGCGACATCGCCCGCGAGCAATTCCTCGAAGTGGATCAGGCCGGTTTCCGCGCCGCCATGGAAGAGCACCGCCTCGCCTCCGGCGGCGGCAAGGCCATGGGGCCGCTCGGCGGCGAAGACGCCGAATTCTACGCCGGCGTCCTGCGCGCCCTTCAGCAGGCGGGCCAGATGGGCCCCGAGGGCGTGCAGCACAACCCTTATGAGTGGCTGCAGGTCGAGGGTCCGGTGCTGGCCCTGGTGGTCGAGGGGCGTCAGGTCGAGTCGGCTGGGGTGGGGGAGCGCGTCGAGGTCCTCCTGCCGCGCACCGGCTTCTACCTCGAGTCCGGCGGTCAGGTCGCCGACGAGGGCTTTATCCGCGCCGCCGATGGCTCCTGGGAAATCGAAATTGACGGCGTGCGCAAACCCGCCGCCGGCGTCATCGTCCACACCGGCGAAGTCTTGCTGGGCCGCCCGCGCCTGGGCGATGCCGCTCTCGCCCTGGTGGACGCCGACCGCCGCCATGACATCATGCGCAACCACACCGCCACCCACCTCCTGCATCACGCCCTGCACGAGGTCCTGGGCGAACACGCCCGCCAGGCCGGCTCCCTGGTCGCTCCCGACCGCCTGCGCTTCGACTTTACCCATCCTGAAGCCCTCAGCCCCGAACAGTTGGAGCGCATCGAGCGCCTCGTCAACGAGGCCGTCGCGGCCGACATGCCGGTCGTCCCGCAGTGGAAAGCGCGCGAAGAGGCGATCGCCGAGGGCGCCATGGCCCTCTTTGGCGAAAAATACGGCGAGACCGTCCGCACCCTGACCATCGGCGACAAATACTCTTACGAACTGTGCGGCGGCACGCACCTTGACCGCACCTCCGACGTGGGCCTCTTCCTCATTGTTTCGGAAGGCTCTGCTGCCGCCGGCATCCGCCGCATCGAGGCGGTGACGGGCCGCGGCGCTTACGAACTCGTCGCCCGGCGCAACCGCGCCCTCAAACATGCCGCTGCCCGGCTTTCCTCCACGCCCGAGATGGTCGCCGTTAAAGTCGAGGCCCTGCTCGATGAACTGGCCGCCGCCCGCAAGCAAGTGGCTGCCCTGCGCCAGCAACTGGCCCTGGCCGTCTTCTCTGCCCGCCTCGCCGACGTGCCGCGCCTCAAGGATGTGCCTTTCCTGGCCCTCGAAATTCCCGCTGCCGACGCCGACACCCTCCGCCTCCTGGCCGACCGCTTCCGCCAGAAATACCCCAGCGGCGTCTGCGTCCTGGCCTCTGCCCCCGATGACCGCCCCATCGTCATCGCCGCCGTGACCGAAGACCTGACCCGGCGCGGCCTGCATGCCGGCGACCTGGTCAAGCAGGCGGCCGCGCCCCTCGGCGGTTCGGGCGGCGGCCGCCCAACCCTCGCCCAGGCCGGAGGCAAAGACCCCTCCCGCATCTCCGAAGCCCTCGCCGCCGCGACCCGCTGGGCCGAAGAGAAATTGAAGTGAGATCAAATCAAGCCAAGGACCCGGTCCTTTCGAGAGACTGGGTCCTTGAGACAGGTCCTTGACCTCTCCTCGCAAGACTGCAACTTTGCGCCTTTTTTCCCGTATCCTGCTTATAGATGAGCGGGTTTAACTCAATACAAGACGTGTCCGCACTCGCCCACAGAGCGAACAGCCGCTTCTCCATGGCCGCTGCCGAAACCTCAACCCTGGAGGCCCTCAGATGAACCCAATCGTTTGGATCGTCCTCGGTTTTGTTTCCGGGAGCATTCCTTTCTCCTTGTTAGCCGGAAAACTGATCGCCGGGCGCGACATCCGCGCCGTCGGCGACGGCAACCCCGGCGGCGCCAACGCCCTGCGCGCCGGCGGCTTGAAGGCCGGAATCCCGGCCATCTGCCTCGACATTGCCAAAGGCTTCGTCCCGGTCTATTTCGCCCAACGCGCCGGCCTCGCCGGCTGGGACCTCGTGCCGGTGGCCCTGGCCCCCATTCTCGGACACGCCTTCTCGCCTTTCCTGAAGTTTCGCGGCGGCAAGGCTCTGGCCGCCACCGGCGGCGTCTGGCTGGCGCTGGTGGGACTGCCGGCCCTGTTTGCCTATGCCCTCCTGGCTGTCCCCTTCACCCTCTTGCAGGAGGAAGACGCCCTCTCGGCCAACGCCGGCATGCTTTCCCTGCTGGGCTATGCCGCCCTGCGCGGCCCCGCCTGGCTGTTTGTCTTCGCCAGCCTCAACACCCTCCTGATTGTCTGGACCCACCGCCGCGACCTCTTCCACGTTCCCCAATTGCGTCCCTGGGTCTCCAACTTCTTCTCTGGGAGGGGCGCATGAGCGATTTCATCCATCCCCATTACCTTTTCATCCTGATTTTCCTGACCCTCGGCCTGTTCACCGCTTTGGGAAACTTCATCGTCATCCGGCGCTTCGATCACTACCCGCCTGCCGAAACCTTTCCGCGCCTGTCGGTCCTCGTGCCGGCCCGTAACGAGGAGATGAACATCGAGGCCTGCGTCCTGTCTCTCCTGACCCAAAATTACCCCGATTTCGAAGTCATCGTCCTGGACGATCATTCCACCGACGCCACGCCGGAGATTCTGGCCCGCCTGCGGCGCTTGCACCCTCGCCTGCGCGTCCTGCAGGGGGAACCTCTCCCGCCGGGCTGGATGGGCAAACACTGGGCCTGTCACCAACTGGCCCAGGCAGCCGACGGCGACCTGCTGCTCTTCACCGACGCCGACACGCGTCACGCCCCGGATGCCCTGCGCGCCAGCGTCTCAGCCCTCCTGGCCGAGCGGGCCGACCTGCTGACCGCCTTCCCGCGCGAAGAAATCATCACCTGGGGCGAGAAATTGCTGGTTCCCTTCATCGGCCTGGGAATCTTCTGCTTCCTGCCCATCGGCCTGATTCGCCGCTTCCGCTGGTCGGCGGTTTCGATCACCATCGGCCAGTTCATGCTCTTCCGCCGCGCCGCCTACCAGGCCATCGGCGGCTACGCCGCCGTCCGCGACCAATGTGTGGACGACGTCCGCCTTGGCCAACGTATCATCGAGGGCGGTTATTCCTGGACGCTGCTGGACGGCAGCGAACACGTCGCCTGTCGTATGTACCGCGGCTTCTTCGACGCCGTGGACGGCTTCAGCAAGAATCTCTTCTCCGTCTTCGATTACCGCATCCTGCCCTATCTGGTCACCTTTATCATCGTCGGCCTGGCCTTCATCGAACCCCCGCTGGCCCTGCTCTCCCTGTGGCTGGGCTACCCGCTGACCTCTTTCCCGCCCGAACTGGCCGCCCTCTCGGTCTTCATTTCCCTGACTCTCTGGCTGATTGCCTTCCGCCGTTTCCGCTTTCCGGCCTGGCTGGCGCTCTTCTATCCGGTCATCACCCTGCTTTTCATTCTGGTGGCGCTGCGTTCCTTCGTCCAGGCGGTGCGCGGCACGGCCACCTGGAAGGACCGCATCCTCGAGCGGGTCGTCCCGCGCTGGTTGTGACGGCGCGCTGACACATTTGCGCCCCGCCAAGTTATAATGGGGGCGTGAAGACTCACATCATCCACCTGGATGAACAGGATGACGTCGTTTCGGCCCGCGACAAGATGACCTGGGGCCGGGCGGCGCGTCTCTTGCTGGTGTATCCCAGGCGCGGCCGCATTTTGTGGCGCACCTTCGACCTGCGCCTGCTGCAGCGGCAAGCAGCCTCGCAGGGCGCTTCGCTGGCGCTGGTGACCCGCTCGGCGGAAGTCCGCCGCGCTGCCGCCAGCCTCGGCATCCCCGTCTTCCGCAGCGAGGCCGAGGCCCAGCGTTATCACTGGCCGCAGCCGCGGCGCGGCCCGCGCTTCAAGCGTCTCGGGCCGCGCCCCGATTTCCGTCTCTGGCGCGCCAGCCTGGAGTGGCCCGCAGCGCCCTGGCGCAACCATCCGGCGGTACGGCTGGGCGTCTTCGCTGCCGCCGTCCTGGCGATTCTCTTTCTCCTCATCCTGCTCGTCCCCTCGGCGGAGATTCGCCTCCAGGTCGAGACCCGCACCCAGAGTCTGACCCTGCCTCTGCGCGCCAGCCCTCAGGCCGAAACCGTCAACCTGGCCGGCGTCGTTCCCTCCCGGCAGGCCGTCACGGTCGTCGGTGGCATGCAGACGGTTGCCATCAACAGCCTCAGCGACGTCCCCGATGAGTTCGCTACCGGCGAAGTGGTCTTCCGCAATCTGACCGATGAACAGATGGGCATCCCCGCCGGGACGATCGTCTGCACCCTGGACGAACCGGTCTGGCGTTTTGTCACCACGGCCGACGCGGTCGTCGCCGGCGAGGTGGACGCCACCGTGAGCGTGCCGGTGCGGGCGCTCGTGGCGGGCGCGGCCGGCAATCTCCCCGCCGGTTCGCTGGCGGCCATCGAATCCGACCTGGGGGCCAGCCTGGCGGTCACCAACCCGGCGCCGATGACCGGCGGCACCGACCGCCTGGCGGTCGTCCCCTCCGCCGAGGACCGCGCCGCCCTGCGTCAGGCGCTGCTGGCTGACCTGAGTCAGCGGGCGCTGGAGCAATTCGAGCAGGAACTTTCGCCCGGCGACCTGCTCTTCATGGACACCTTCACCGTCAGCCGCATCCTGAGCGAGACGTATTTGCCCGCTGCCGGTCAGCCGGGCAACCGCCTGACTCTCACCCTGCAGGTCGAGTTCCAGGTGCGTTATGCTGCCGGCGAGGACCTGGCCCGCCTGGCGACCGTCAGCCTGGATGCCGGCCTGCCGGAGGGCTACGAACCCGTCCCTGGCAGCCTGCGCCTCCTGGCGGTGGGCGAGCCGGTTACCGCTCCAGAGGGCGAGACGCTCTGGCAGATGCGCGCCGAGCGCGAGATCCGGCAGCGGGTCGACCCGGCCGCGGCCGCCTATCTGGTGCGCGGCCGGACGCGCCGTTCCGCCGCCCGTCACCTGGCGGAGGCTTTTCCCCTCCTGGCGCCGCCCGAATTTCGGCTGAAACCGGCTTTCTGGCCCCTGTTGCCTACCCTCCCGTTTCGGATTTCGGTGGAGTACTGATGCGCGTCCTGGCCGTTGACCCCGGCTCCAAACGCATTGGCCTGGCCATCAGCGACCCTACCGGGACGGTTGCCAACCCGCTGACGGTGCTGACCCATGTGGCGCGGGCCGAGGATGCCGCTGCCGTGGCGGCGATTGCCCGTCAACAGGAGGCCGGCCTGATTGTGGTCGGCCAGTCGCTGGACGAGGACGGCCAGCCGACGTTCGAGGGCCGCCGGGCTGCCCGCTTTGCCGAGGCGTTGCGCGCCCAGACCTCTTTGCCGGTGGTGCTGTGGGACGAGGCCTTCAGCACCCAAGATGCCCGCGCCGCCCGCCTGGCGCTGGGCGTCCGGCGTTCGCGCCGCCGCGGCCACCTCGATGACCTGGCGGCCGCCGTCCTACTTCAGTCCTACCTGGATGCCCATTCCCGCCCCGGATGACTCGATGAAATTGCAACGCTCTCTCTTCCCCTGGTTTTTGATGGCCTTGTTTGCCATGCTGGTCTTGGCGGTGATTCTATTTTTGCCCTCCTGGGCGGCCGAGTCGTTCGGGCAGCCCGCCTCCAACCTGGGGGCGGGGCAGCGCTACAATTATTCGCTCAAGTTGTTGCTCGAATCGCAGGCGCTGACCCAGCCGTGCCACCCCGACGCTCCCGAGCAAATCTTCGTCGTCCGGCAGGGTGAGACGGTCGATTCGATTGCCGTCCGCCTCGAACAGGCCGGCATCATCTGCGATGCTCAGGTCTTCCGCGATTACCTCGTCTGGTCGGGGCTGGACCGCACCATTCAAGCCGGTACCTACCGTCTGAGTCCTGCTTTGACCGGCATGCAGGTGGCTCGCGCCTTGCAGGATGCCACGCCGACGGAGGTGACCTTCTTCGTGTATGCTGGCTGGCGCATCGAGGAAATCGCCGAGGCCATCCCGGCTTCCGGCCTGCAGATTGCGCCGCAGGATTTTGTCGCCGCGGCCTCGTTGCCGCTCCATCCGCCCGCCTTCCTGCCGGCCGGGGCCAGCGCCGAAGGCTTTCTCGCGCCGGGCGAGTACACCCTGCCGCGCACGACCGACGCTGCCCAACTGGTCTCGGTCCTGTTGCAGGAATTCACCTTCGGGCTGACCCCCGAACTCGAACAGGGGTTTACCGCCCAGGGGTTGAGCGTCTATCAGGCGGTCATCCTGGCTTCGATTGTCGAGCGCGAGGCCGTCTTCGACGAGGAGATGCCTCTCATCGCCTCGGTCTTCTACAACCGGCTGCGCATCGGCATGAATTTGCAATCCGACCCGACCGTGCAATATGCTCTCGGTTTTACCGGCGATACCTGGTGGAAGAACCCCCTCACGCTGAGCGACCTGGAAGTCGATTCCCCCTTCAACACCTATCTCTATCCCGGTCTGCCGCCGGCGCCCATCAGCAACCCCAGCCTGGCGGCGCTCGAGGCGGTGGCCTTCCCCGCTCAGACGAATTATTACTATTTCAGCGCCCGGTGCGACGGCTCAGGCTATCACAATTTCGCCGAGACATTCGAGGAGCAACTGGCGAACCTGTGCCGCTAGAGACCTCGGCCGAATCCCTGCCGCCGGTCCAGCCGGCGCAGACCGGCTTGCCGGGCGGCCTGCAGCGCTGCCCGGTATTCTTCTGCCGTAATGCCGCGGCTCAATTCGGGGAATTGCCGGGCGCGATAGGCGGGGCGGTACTGATCCATCAAATTCAAGTAGGTGTCCGCCGAGATTTCTGTTGCCAGGAAGCGGACGACTTCCTGCGTGCCGGCCAGGCCATTTGGCAAGACCAGATGGCGGACGAGCAGGCCGCGCCGGGCAATCCCGTTTTCGTCCATTTGTAAGTCGCCGACTTGACGATGCATTTCCCGAACGGCGCGTTGGTTGACGGCAGGATAGTCCTTGGCTTTCGAGAGGTACAAAGCGGTACGGGCGTCGGCGTATTTCATGTCGGGCATGTAGATGTCAATCACGCCGTCCAGGAGGCGGAGGGCGGCCAGGGAATCATATCCTCCCGTGTTGTAGACCAACGGCAGGCGCAAGCCCTGGCGGACGGCGATGACCAACGCGGCCAGGATTTGCGCGACCACATGGCTGGGGGAGACGAAATTGATGTTGTGGCAGCCGACGGCTTGCAACTCGAGCATGATGGCGGCCAGGTCCTCCGGCTCCACTTCGACCCCGGCATCGCTCTGGCTGATGTCAAAGTTTTGGCAGTATTGGCAGTGCAGGTTGCAGCGCGTGAAGAAAATTGTCCCTGAGCCGCGCCAGCCGCGCAGGGGGTCTTCTTCGCCATGATGTGGGTTGTAACTGCTGACCCGCGCCCTGATTCCTGTGCGGCAAACACCCTGTTTTCCTCCCGGCCGGGTGCGATCCACTTTGCATTCCCAGGCGCACAGGTCACAACAGGCGAGGCGCGCCAATGCTTCGGCGGCTCTTTTTTCCAGTTCGCCGCTGTGGAAGAGACGCAGATAGGCGGGTTCGAAAGTCATATCTGGCCGGAATGATACTATGGTTGCCGATACGATACGTAAATGTCTGCTTCCAGCATCGTGCTCAAGTCTGCCGAGTAGTAGTGGTGAACGAAATACAATCTCGTTCCGTCGCTGCTCAAGGTGGGTTCCCCGGCGAAGGAGGAAACGACCTCCTCGGCCGCGCCCCATGAACCGTCTGGCTGGCGCAGGGAACGGAAGATGGCCGGGCCGGGTTGTCCCTTTGTGCTTTGCCCGCAGAACCATAACTCCTGGCCATCGGGGCTGAGGTACGGCCAGCCTTCCCAGTTGGGCGTGTTGACAAGCGGCCCCAGGTTGATAGGTTCCCCCCAGCCGGTGGGGGTCAGGGTCGAGACCCAGATATCCAGGTCACCCAGGCCGCCGGCGCGGGCGGAGTGGAAATAGAGTTCCTGTCCGTCGCTGGAGATGTGCAGTTCACCCACCTCGTATCGTTCCTGTTGGAGTTCCTCCCCGGCGTAACGCCAGTTCTGCCAGCGGCTATCCACCAGGTCGGCGCGGAACCATTGCACGCCCTCATATCCTTCGCGGACGGTGCAGAAGTACATCAGGTCGCCGGAAATGAATTCGCAGCCATCCAGCGTCAACTCGCCGGGGTCGGCCAGCAGAACGCGCTCTGGTTCGCTCCACGCATCGCCGCGGCGGTGCGTGACCCAGATGCCGGTCACGCCGTCCAGGATTTGTCTTTCGGCCGGCAGGCTGACATCCGGCGTGAAGACGAAGTAGAGCGTGTTGCCGTTGTCAACAGCAAAGGGGCTGTCTTCCGCGCCGCTGGTGTTGACGGGGAAGGGGAGCGGTTCGGGCTGACTCCAACCCGCGATGACGGTGGGAGGCCAGGGGTCCGACTCGGGGCCGTATTTTGTCTCCGGCAGGAGGGTGTAGCGGTCAACCGCTTCGGGAGGGGATGCGGCTTGTCCGCAGGCGAGGGCGGCGAGCAGAAGGGCGGCGAGAGGCAGAAGCGATTTTCTCATGGCGGAAAAGCCCCGCTGAGAGCATCGGCCTTGATGAGCAGGGCATCGTTTTGCGGCGCCTGGGCGTACTTGATTTCGCCGGCCAGGTAAAGATAGTCACCGCTGACGACGATGCCATGCACAATCTCCTCGTCTGGCCCGCCCCAAACGGTGTGATGCAAGACCTCCCCGGCAGGACTGTAGAAGACGAGACCGATGTCGGCCGGGGCGTTGTCGGGGACGCGCTGGGTGACCGCCACGATGAGTTCTCCGGCCGCGTTGACCGCCGCGCTGCGCGAAACGTATTCGCCGCCGCTCTCACCCCAGTGACGTTCCCACAGAAGATTCAGATTGAGGTCGAGTTTCAACACCAGCACCTGGTTGCCTTCTCCGGCAATGAAATCAATGCCGACCACGTAGAGCGTTTCGCCGTCGCTGGTCATACCCAGCCCGTCGGAGGCCAGCGGGCTGTCGTAGACGTAGTGTCGGATGTATGCGCCGCCGCTTTTGGAGAACTGCGCCACGTAGGCATCGCCGCCGAAGAGTACGTTGTCGGCGTTGAGTTTCCCCGAAACGTAGATGCTATCGGCGGTGACGACCATCTGACCGTCGCAGGAATCGAAACCGGGCGTGCCCCATACGCTTTCCCAAATCATGTGGCCTTGCCGGTCCAGTTTCAAGATGGCGATGTCGTAATTTCCCCCTGCGCTGACGCTCCAGCCGGAGACGTAGATGGCGTCTTCCTCCACAACCAGGCCATCCACTTCTTCGTAGCCGTAGCCCTGTCCCCAGACGAACTCCCACAGCACCTGGCCGGATTCCATGTCCAGTGCCAGCACAGCCATATCTGCTTCGGTGAGTCCGGCCCCGGTGTAGGTCAGGCCGCCGACATAGAGGTAGGGTTCGGCCACAGCAACGATGAACACTTTTTCCTGAAACCGATTTCCCCACTCCGTGCGCCAGAGTTGCGTCCCATCCGGCGCGAATTTGTAGATGGCCATGTCGGTGAACCACTCGCCGGGCTCTTGCTCGTATGCGCCCAGGTAGATATTCCCCTGCGAATCGACAGCCACGCTCCAGGCCTGGTCAGACTTCGGGCCGCCGCGTATCCGATACCAGAGTTCAGACGGATTGACTGTCGGCGCGGCCGTGTGGGCCGCCGCAGGCGGGGCTGTTGACTGGCTGTTGCAGGCCAGAGCCGCGGCCAAAAGGACGAAGGCCGGCGGCCAGAATCGTTTCATTCTGACACCTCCAATCCAGGCATCCGATTTGGACTCGGCGGATGCCCGCGCCGGGCAGAATGGTCATTTTGGGACAGGCAGGGCGAGGCTGACTCCTTGCTCGTCGAGACGCACGAAATACGAGCCGATCCAGGCGGCCAGGCCCAGCGCTCCCAGAATTACCCCGCTCAGGGCGATTTCCTCCAGCAGGCTGTGGATGATGTAGCCGGCAAAATCGTGGCCGAGTTCGGCCAGGCTTACGGAGAGGTAGGGCGGCAGGTTGCTGGTCAGGGCCAGCACCCAGGTTTGTTCGAAGATGGCAGCCAGGGTGGCGGCCAGAATCATGGCAAACAGACCGGCCAGGAACATCGGAATCCCCCACCAGCGCAGCCACGATTTGGGCGTCCGCACGGCCAGCAGGGTGACGATGAGCAGGAACAGAAGAGGCAGGTCGGGGCTGAGACGCATGCCCAGGCGGACGAGTCGCAGGCCGGGGCGGGGAGCGGCGGAATCGCCGCCAGCCGAGTCTCCGCCCAGGATTTGGACCCGGTCGGGAATCTGGTTGGCGATGAGTTGCAACTGATCTTCGAGGATTGGGTGCATGCGGTTTAGCAGGTCTTCGGACGGACGACACAGCGAGACCTGGCCGCTGTAACCGGCGACGAGGCGCTCCAGCGCCTGGGTTTCGGCCTGGCTGCAGGGCGGCTGGGCGCGGATGATGGCCAGCAGGGCGTTCAAGCCTTCCGGGCCGACGATGCGCTGCTTGACGCTCTCCATCGGCAGGCTGACCTGTGTCTGTTGGCTGTTCAGGTAGCGGAAGGTCTGGCCGATGGCGTCTTCGATGATGCGCTGCAACTCTTCGGGCGGCATGATGGTGCGCAGGATGTCCTCCCAATTTGTCACCGTCAGGTTGCGCAAATAGCGCGGCGTCGGCTCGGTGGTCACGGCCAGCCCGGCCTGGCGGAAACAGGCCGCGATTTGTTCGCGTTCCTGGTCGGTGCTCAAGCGTTGCTCGGCGACAATGGCTTCGTAAGCCTCGTCTCCCAGGGCCTGCCGGGCGCAGTCCTGGACCTGAGAGGGAGCCGTCGGGAGGGGATTTTCGCCCGGCCCGACATTGACGGCTGGGGCGGTCAGGCTGGCGCCATATTGCTGGATGCAGGGCTGAAGCAATTGCAGTTCGGAGCGCGACGGATAGGCTTCGCCGCTGGAGAGGACCTGGTAACGCTCCTCGCCGAGGGTGCGCCGGGCGCAGGCCATAAACTCTGGGGAGGCGTTTTCGCATAGCAGGGGATTTTCGCTGCAGGGGTTGTAGTTGGCGCTCAGGACGATTTGTTCGGCGAAGATGCGCGGCAGGCGCTCATAAGCCTGGAGTTGGCGCAGGGCTTCGATGTAGAGGTTGGCATCCAGCAGGCGGCGGTCGATGCCGGTGGCCAGGAGCGCCAGCAGCGCCGCCGCGATGAAGGCAAAGGCGGAAAGCCCGGCGAGAATTTTTCCGAGGACAGACAGGTTTTTTCGCATAGCCAACAACCGCTTCCTTTTCAGGCCGGGTTTGCCAGGTCGATGTAATCCTGCGTCACGGTCTTGTCGAGCGAGCCGCCCAGGCGGGTAATCAGTTCGGCCACCAGCGAGGCTTTGTGTTCGGCGTCTCTGCGACTCCAGGTGCGGCTTTTGATTTCGAGGTAGTATCCCAGCGGAGGCCGGTCGAGGCTGTCCAGATTGATGAAGAATTCGGTGTCTTTGTAGCGTACCAGCCAGCGCAGGCGGTCTTTGTCGATGGGGACTTCGAGGCAGGGCTTGAAGTATTCGCGGTAGAAGCGCAGGCTGTTGGCCGCCGGGGCCAGGTAGCGGCTGCGCGAGAGAAGCACATCGTGGCCGAATTGTCCCTCGCGGGCCGGGCCGATGAGAGTCAGGCGGGCGCGTACCCCGCTGAGGTTGCCTTTGGCGTCGATGGTTTCGTCCTCGCGATAGCGCAGCCAGCCCTGGGAGGCATCCTCGAATCCGAAATAGACGTCATGTTGGTGATAGTGCCGTTGGCGGATGATTTCGATTTCCGGCGATTGGAGGGCCTGCTGGACCTGGAGCGGGTCGCTGATTTTGACCTTGACCTGCACCTCGAAGGACTCCTCTTCCATTGAGCCTCCCAGGGCAATCAGTTTCGACAGAACCGACTGTTCGCGGGCCGTCAAGAAGATGTCGATGCGGCGGGCGTATTCCTGGGCGGCGCTCAACAGTTCCTCTTCGTCGAGGGTCAGCAGCCGTTGGGCGCGCATGACCCATTGGCCGTTGACCATCACGTCGGTCACATCGCTGGCTTTGCTGGCATAGACGATTTGGGCGTAGGGGTTCTCGGCTTCGCGGCGGAAGCGCGGGGCGTTGTGGAGAGGGGTCAGGTCGAGCAGAATCAGGTCGGCGCGCTTGCCGGGTTCCAGGGAGCCGGTCAGGTGGCCGATGTGCATGGCCTGGGCGCCGAGGCGGGTGGCCATGCTCAGGGCGTGCCAGGCCGGCAGGGCGGTCGGGTCGTTGCTGACCGCTTTGGCGACGAAGGCTGCCAGCCGCACTTCCTCGAACATGTCCAGGTCGTTGTTCGAGGCCGGGCCGTCGGTGCCGATGCCCACGCTCAGGCCGACATTGAGCATCTTCTGGACCGGCGCGAAGCCGGAGGCCAGTTTCAGGTTGGAGGAGGGGTTGTGCGCCACCCCCGCGCCGGCATGCAGCAGGGTGCGCATTTCGCCCTCGTCAATGTGGACGCAGTGCGCCGCCAGCACTTTGGCGTCGAACAGCCCCTGTTTCTTGACGTAGGGGACGACCGGCATGCCGTTCTCGCGGCGCATGGTTTCGACTTCCAGGGCGGTCTCGGCAATGTGGATTTGCAGGGGGACGTCGAACTCGGCCGCCAGTTGGGCGGCGCTGCGCAGAATTTCGGGGGTGCAGGTGTAGGGGGCGTGCGGCGCGATGGACGGGACGATCAACGCGTGGCCCTTCCAGCGCTGGACGAAATCGCGCCCCGCAGCCAGCGAATCCTCGAAGGCGGGGGCATCGGGGGCCGGGAATTTGAGCACGGTTTGGCCGCACAGGGCGCGCAGTCCGGCCTCGACGGTCGCCGCTGCGACGGCCTCTTCGAAGAAGTACATGTCGGCGAAGCAGGTCACGCCGGAGCGGATCGATTCGGCGCAGGCCAGCAGCGTCCCCAGGCGGACGAAATCGGGAGAGACGAATTCGCGCTCGACCGGCCACACGTAGCCTTGCAGCCAGACGTCCAGGCGCAGGTCATCGGCCAGGCCGCGCAGCAGGGTCATGGGGACGTGCGTGTGGGCGTTGATGAGGCCGGGCATGAGCACCTTGCCGCCGCAGTCGTGCTCCTGGGCGGCGGTGTACTCGGCGCGCACCGCCTCCTGCGGTCCAACCGCGACGATTGTCTCTCCCTGGACGGCCACCGCGCCGGGTTCGTACTGGCGCATCTCTTCATCCATTGTCAGGACGAGGGCGTTGTAGAGAATCAGATCCGCGTTTTTGGGCATGTTTACTCCTTGCTTCGATTGTACCGCAATTGACCGAAGAGCGCTCTTTCGGAATTGATTTAACGGGCAGGGACCCGATCTCTCCAAGAGACCGGGCCCCCGGCAGAGAGGGGACTCAGCGCTGCCAGTTGAGGAAGACGCGCAGAATCTCGAGGTTTTGGTCGAAGTCGGTATGGGTATGGTCGCTGAGTTCGATGTCGATGGCGGCGATGCGGTGGGCGGCGGCCCAGTCGGTCAAATCGCCGGTGATTTCGCAGCCGGTGTCGATGGGCGGCCAGGGGTAGGTGCTGACCTCGGCCACGGCCTCTGCCAGGCGGACGGAGGGGCCGTAGTCGTAGCCGCCGGCGAAGATGCCCAGGGCGGCGCTGTGATAACTGATGAGGGCGTCAATGTTGTAATACTGGATAAACGTCATCAAAGAGATGACCTCCGGTTCGGAGGCGGGGTAGTCTCCGGCGCTGATGGGCAGGATGTTCCAGCAGCCGCTGCGGTCCCAGGTTTGTTTCCAGCCGTGCGGCCAGTTGCGGTTCAAGTCCACGCCGTTTTCGTTGGCGCGGCCGATGGGGCCGCGGCCGCGGGCGGCGCCGTCGGGGTTCAGGTTGGGCAGGATGTAAAGGCTGATGTGGCGGGGGATGATTTCCGGATGGTCATCAATGTAGACGATGAGTTCGTTGGCAAGGGCGATGGTGTTGGCCTCGCTTCCGCCGTGGATGCCGGCCACGATGAGGCGGCGGGTCGAGCCGGTGCCGAAGCGATAGACCTCGATCGGCCGCCCGGCGACAGAGTGGCCGATGACAACCGGGCCGGAGGCAAACGGAACGGGCGTTTGAGTCGGTGTGTAATCGGGGGTGGGGCTGGGTTCGAGCGTGGCGGTCGGCGGCGGCGTTGCAGTAAAGGTGGATGTGGGAGTGGGGCTGGGGGTCGGGATGAGGGTGGCCGTCGCCGGCCAGAGCGGGGTGGGGGTATCGTCGAGCGGCGAAGCGATGACGACGAGCGGCGTTTCGCTCGGCGGGGCTGGCAGGGATGTGGGGGAGGAGCCGTCGCTCGCAGCAGGAGAAGGGCTGGCAGCCGAAACCAGCCAGAAGACGGCGAGCAGGGCGGCACACAGGAGGTTGATCACCCAGAAGCCAAGCACCCAGTGAGCCAGGCGGCGCGTGGAGGTAGACATTTCAGGCTGTTTCCAGGGCGGCGCGGCGCAGAGAGTCGATGGCCATATTGACGGCCCAGCGTGCCGCGTTGCGCGGATGTCCGCCGTAGGTCAGGTGCTGTTGGCGAGTCGCCGCCGGGGTGTGTAGATGGAAATCAACCTGGATGGCTTCCGGCCGGATGGACAGGCTGAGCGCCAGGCTGGCGGAGGCGCCGTAGCGGAGGCGCGCCGCTTCGGCCGCGGCGGACAGGTCGGGGGGCGGTTCGTCGCTTCGCTCGCCGCCCCGGTAGACCGGCGAGGCGAGGCGGGACAGGCGTTCGGCCAGCAGGCCGCCCGTGCCGGCCTCGAAACAGGCCAGGCTCCAGCCGCGCCGGCCCGCCGCTTCCAGGGTGACGGCTTCGAGGCTCTGGTCGTCAGCGCCGAAGATGTCGGCTCCCAGGCGGGCGCGGATTTCGGTTTCGAGGGCGGCGATCTGGCGGTCGGCCTCGGCCTCGCTGTCGGCTTTGGCGGCGATGCGGATGTCGATGATGCCGGCGTGGGCGGCCAGGCCGACGGTCGGGTTGGCGAGCGTTTCCAGGTCGCCGATTTGTTCGTCCACAGCGCTTTCGCCGACGCCGGAGCAGTGCAAGGTGCGAATCTTCAGGATTTCGTGCAGCCCGAAGCGTTGTTGCAGGTAGGGAATCACCGCTTCGGTCAGGAGCGTTTCCATTTCGCGCGGCACGCCCGGCAGGGCGATAACGGCGTTTCGTTCGGTTTCGACGATGAAGGCCGGCGCCGTGCCGACCGGATTGGCGATGGCCCGCGCCCCCTGTGGGACGTAGGCCTGGCGTTTCTGATTCGGGGTGGGGACGCGCCCGTAGCGCCGCACGGTGCGTTCGATCTGTTCCCAAAGGTCGGGGCGGTATTCGAGCGGCACGCCGACTGCCTCGGCGACGGCCCGGCGGGTTGGGTCGTCTACGGTTGGACCCAGCCCGCCGGTGGTGATGATGATTTCGGCCCGCCCCATCGCTTCGCGGATGGCGGCTGCGATGCGGCCGGGATTGTCGCCGATGGTAGTGGTGCGGAACAAGTCCACGCCCAGGCCGCGCAGGGCGCGGGCGATGAAGCGGGTGTTGGTGTCTGTCGTTTCGCCCAGCAGGAGTTCGGTTCCAATCGTGATGATTTCGGCAATTGTCATTGACCGTTTTATCTGTTACACGACGTTGTATTCTTTGATAGGCCGGCCCTCGGCGAAGCGCGCCAGGTCGAGCGCAGAAACGTCCAGGCTGACGAAGCGTCCGTCGAGGATGTATTCGGCCATCAGTTTGCCCGAAATCGGACCATGCATGAAGCCGTGGCCGGAGAAGCCGCCGACGAAGAGGAAGCCGTCCACAGGGGTCGGGCCGTAGATGGGATGGGCGTCGGGGGTGATCTCGTAGAGGCCCGCCAGGTGGGAGACCAGGCCGGCTCTTTCGAGGAGAGGCAGGCGCGCCATGGCGGCCTCGAGGTTAACCATTTCGAACTCTTCGTCCACGTTCTGGTCGAAGCCGGGTTTTTCGTTGGGGTTGGACATGCCGGTCAGCAGGCCTTCGCCCTCGCGATGGAAGTAGAGCGATTGGGCGAAGTCGATGACGAAGGGGAAATCGGCCGGAATGTCTGGCAGGGGGGTGGTGGTGAGCCACTGACGGCGGACGGCGGTAATGGGCAAGTCGACCCCGGCCATGGCGCCGATCAGGGCGGCCCAGGGGCCGGCGGCGTTGACGACCGTGCGGGTGGCAATCGTCCCCCGGTTGGTTTCGACGGCGGTCACTCTGCCGCTCTCGACCCGGATGCCGGCCACCTCGACGTTGTTGAAGGCCTGTGCCCCCAGCCTGCGGGCGGCGTTGATATAGCCCATGACCACACCGTTGGGGTCTACCAGCCCGTCTTGCGGATTCCAGGTGCCGGCCAGGGCGTCGTCGAATTTCATCAGGGGCAGGCGGCGGCGAACTTCGTCGCCGTCCAGCCATTCGGTCTGGACGCCGAGGCGGTTCTGGAGGGCGACGTTGTGGCGGAAGGCTTCCACGTCCTGCGGACGGGTCAGTACGAACAGATAACCGCATTTGCGATATTCAATTTCCTGGCCGATTTCTTCTTTGAAGCGTTCGAGCATGGGCAGGCTGGCCAGGGAGAGGCGCACGTTGATTTCGGTCGAGAACTGGTAGCGCACGCCGCCGGCGCAGCGGCCGGTAGCGCCCTGCCCGAAGAAGGTCTCCTTTTCGAGCAGGACGATGTTTTTCTGGCCGCGCTCGGCCAGGTGGTAGGCAGTGCTGGCGCCCATCACGCCGCCGCCGATGATGATCACATCTGCTGTGGTGGGTATCTCCATGGGTTAACTCCTGATGTGGAAATCGAAAAGCGCAGAGGTGACCTGATTTTACCTCTGCGCTTTCGTTTTGGGGAGAACAACTACTCCATGCCCAGGTAGGCTTTCTGGACGCGCGGGTTCTTCTTGAGTGCCTCGCCCGTGTCTTCCATGACGATGCTGCCGGTTTCGAGGACGTAACCGCGATGAGCGACCGAGAGGGCCATGAGGGCGTTCTGCTCGACGAGCAGGATGGTGGTGCCTTCTTTGTTGATTTTCACGATGGTGTCGAAAATGGCTTCGACCAGCACCGGCGCCAGACCCATGGACGGTTCATCCATCAGAAGCAGGCGCGGACGGGCCATCAGCGCCCGGGCGGTGGCCAGCATCTGCTGTTCGCCGCCGGAGAGCGTCCCGCCGACCTGGCGGCGACGTTCTTTGAGGCGCGGCAGGAGTTCGAACACCCATTCGAGGTCCTCTTCGATTTTCTTTTTGTCTTTGCGGATGTAGGCGCCCATCTCCAGGTTTTCCATGACCGTCATGCGGGCGAAGATGCGCCGCCCTTCCGGCACCATGGCAATCCCTTTCTGGACGATTTGATGGGGCTTGTACTTGGCGAGGTCCTCGCCCATGAAGACGATGTTGCCTTCGCGCGGCCGCAGGGCGCCGCTGATGGTGCGCAGGGTGGTGGTCTTGCCGGCCCCGTTGCCGCCGATCAGGCAGACGATTTCGCCTTCTTCGACCTTGAGCGAAACGCCTTTCAGGGCGTGGATGTTCCCGTAATAGGTATGGATATTGTTGACTTCGAGCAATGCCATAGGAACCTCCGTTTAGCCTTTGGCAGTCGCTTCGCCCAGCCCGCTGGCGGCCCCGCGTCCCAGGTAGGCTTCGATGACGGTTGGGTTGGTTTGAATCTCTTTGGCCGTCCCCTCAGCGATTTTCCGGCCGAAGTCCAGGACGGTGATTTTTTCCGAAATGCTCATCACGACGCGCATCTGGTGTTCGATGATCAGGATGGTGATGCCCAATTCGTCGCGCAGGCGTTGGATGAAGTGGACCATGGCTTGGGTCTCGCTGGGGTTCATGCCGGCGGTCGGTTCGTCGAGGAGGAGTAGTTGCGGGCGGCTGGCCAGGGCGCGGGCGATTTCCAGGCGGCGCTGTTCGCCGTAGGGCAGGTTCTTGGCGAGCATATCGCCGCGCCCTTTCAGCCCTACGTATTCGAGCAGGCGGTAGGCCTCTTGGAGGGCTTCGGCCTCCTCCCGCACGGTGCGCGGGTCGCGCAGGATGGCGCCAACCAGCCAGGACTTGAGATGGGGATGCATGCCTACCAGGATATTCTCGATGGCCGTCATGTTCTTGAACAGGCGGATGTTCTGGTAGGTGCGCGAGATGCCCCGCTGCGTCACCCGGTCGGGCGACATGCCGGTGATGTTATGGCCGTTGAAAAGGATTTCGCCTTCCTCCGGCGTGTAGAAGCCGGTCACGCAGTTGAAGAAGGTGGTCTTGCCGGCGCCGTTGGGGCCGATGATGCTCTGGATGGCGCCTTTTTTCAGTTCCAGGTCAACTTTGCTGAGTGCTTCCAGGCCGCCGAACCGTTTGGTGACTTTTTTGGATACCAGGATGTTGTCCATGTGCATTCTCCTATGCGTTCTCCGTTGCGGTTGCGGCTTCCTCTTCTGGCGGCGGCGTTTCCTCCTCGTGGAGTTCGATGCGGTGGCGGGCTTCCGGCCAGAGTCCTTCAGGTTTGATGAGCATCATGGCCACCAGCGCCGCGCCGTAGAAGAGATAGCGGTATTCGGCAAATTCGCGCAACAGTTCGGGCAGGCCAATCAGCGCCAGCGCGCCGACGAAGACGCCCGGAATGCTGCCCATCCCGCCGACGATGATCAGCGAGAGGATGTTAATGGAGACCAGGAACTGGAAACTGGAGGGGTAAATAGAGCCGATTTTGGCCGCGAAGAGCGTCCCGCCGATGCCGGAGAAGAGGGCGCCCATGGCAAAGGCGGTCAGTTTGGTCGTGACGTGGTTGATGCCCATGGCGACGGCCACGTCCTCGTCCTCGCGCAGCGCCATCCAGGTGCGGCCCAGACGCGAGTCGCGCAGCCGGATGGCGATGAACGCCACGATGACGATACCCACCAGAATCAGGTAGTAGAGTTCCTGCTGCGATTCCAGCGTTCTGGCATATCCTCCGAAGCCGATGACCGGCCGCTGGATTCTCTGAATGCCCTGCGTGCCTCCCAGCCAGGGTTTGAGCCAGTCGGAAAGGACCAGGATGCGGATAATCTCGCCGAAGCCGAGGGTGACGATGGCCAGGTAGTCGCCGCGCATCTTCAAGATGGGCAGACCCAGGAGCACACCCGCAAAGAAGGCCATCAGCAAGGCGACCGGGAAGGCCTGCCAGAAGGTCCAGTTGAAAAAGCCCAGTTCGGGCGAGGTCAGCACGCCGATGGTGTAAGCGCCGATGGCGTAGAAGGCCACATAGCCGAGGTCGAGCAGGCCGGCAAAGCCGACTACGATGTTCAACCCCAGCCCCATCAGGATGAACAGACCAACATTATCCAGAATTTCACTGAACCACAGGCCCAGAATGTTGGGCAGGAAGATGAGAATCAGGCCCACGCCGCCGAGCATGCTCCAGCGGATGACCTTTTGTTTCCTGGGTTCCAGCGAGCGCTTGACTTTAGGGCGTCCGTGGCGCCAGTAGGCCAATCCGCCGGTCAGCAGGAAGACGACGATGGCGCCGACCAGCGAAAGGCTGTTGGCTGTGAATATCCATTTAAAGAGGACGGCCACGAACCCCCAGTTGCTCAGCATCATGGTGAGCAGTCTGCCCATCAGGCCGATGAAGACTACATAGAGCAGTCCCTGGCCGAGAGCCGATTTGATTCGATCCGGCAGCAGGGTAAAGCCGGCTGTCAGCGCCCCAATCACGATGCAGGCGAGCAGGCGCAGGAGCAGACCGGGAACCAGGGCTTGCTTGTAGGCGTAGATGGCGTACAGTTCCTCGGAGGCGTTCAGGAACATGGCGCGCAGATTGATGACCTGGCCCACGCCGGCTAAGGCGAGGATGACCAGCCCCGACGCCAAGCCGCTGATGGCGGCCGTCAGAATCAGGAATCCCGCCTGCCGGCTGGTCGCTTTGCGGATGGCGCTCAAACTCAATGCTGCAACCGGGCCGAGAATCAGGATTTCCCCAAAACTGACCAGTTGGTTGACGACATAGGTGTTCTCAAAAGCCGCCACGATGCCAATCAGCGACAGGACGACCACGATGATGCCGCCCAACAATCCCGAGCGCAGAGCCTGTTTCCAGTCGGTGTATTTGTTTTGCATGGCGCTCCTCCTTAGACTTTGGTCTGGGTCAGGCGTTCGCCCAGGATGCCCGAGGGGCGGAAGATCAGGATAAAGACCAGGATGATGAAGGCAATCGCGTCCTTAAGTTGCGAGGCGACCGGAATACCCAGCCCATCCAGGAATAGATTGGGGCCAACCGATTCGAGCAGCCCCAAGACGATGGCGCCCAGGAATGCGCCGGGCACATTGCCGATACCGCCCAACACAGCGGACGTGAATGCTTTCAGGCCTGGAATGAAGCCCATGTAGAAGTGAACCACCGGGAATTGCAGGATATAGAGAACGCCGCCGGCGCCGGCCGCGGCCCCTCCGAGGGCAAAGGTGAAGACGATAATGCCGTCCACGTCAATGCCCATCAGGGCGGCAGCCTCTTTGTCCTCCGAGACGGCGCGCATGGCCTTGCCCAGTTTGCTCCACATGACGATGGCGTACAAGAGTAGCATCATCAGGAGAGCGGCGATAATCACGACCACCTGCGTTTTGAACAGGCGGACAGTGCCAAGTTGCCAGGCCCCGTTCAAGGCTTCGATGGTGGGATACGCCTCAAACCCTGAACCGTAGAAGCCGCGGAACGTATATTGCAGGAAAAACGAAGCGCCGATGGCGGTGATGAGCGGGACCAAACGCGGCGCATTGCGCAAGGGACGGTAAGCCACTCGCTCGACCAGAATCGCCACGCTCATGGAGACGGCCATCGAGAGGATGGCAATGGCCAAGATTCCCAGCAATGGGTAGCGGTTCAGAAAACCGCTGTCATTGAGAGCGTTGGCCAGAAAGACGGCTGTAAAAGGCCCGCTCATGAATACTTCGCTGTGAGCGAAGTTAATCATGCGCAGGATGCCGTATACCAGCGTATAGCCCATGGCAATCAGGGCATACACTCCGCCCAGGGCCAGTCCCTTGACGGCCAGGTCGAACCAACTTTCGACGGAGTATTTGCCGGATTGCAGGGTGCTGATTGTCCCCCAGACGACGACCACCGCGATGGACAGCCCGATGACCCACACCAAGATGTCGGTCAGTGTGATTTTCTGACGCCAGGTTCGAAACATCGAACACTCCTAATCTCGAAGTTTGCCGAGAGGGGCGAGGTCGGTCCTCGCCCCTCTGGATATTTGGTATCGTTCGTTGATTACGGCTGCCAAATCACTTCGGGCGGGTACTGCCCGGCGTGGTATTGATAGACCGCAATGTATGGGTCGGCGCAGTCGCCGGTCGGCGTGCAGGTCAGGTTGCCGGTCAGGCCGTCGAAGTTGGAGGTGGCGGCCATCGCGTCGCGCAGCGCCTGGCGCGGGATGATCAGCGTGCCGTCATCCTGGACGATGGCGACGGACTCGATGGCGGCCTTGATCAGCATGTAGGCATCGTAAGCATGGGCGTGGAAGATGCTGATCGGGGCGGTGCCGAACATTTCCTGGTACTTGGCCACGAAGGCGTCATAGTCGGGGCCCTGGACCAGCGGGCTGGACACCATGAAGCCCTCGACCTCAGCCCCGCCGCCTTCCATCACATCCGGCGAGAACAGGCCATCGGCGCCCATCAGGTAGACCTCTTCCAGACCGGGGGTGGTGCGGGCCTGGCGGATGATGAAGCCGCCGGCGGGCATGAAGATCGGGAAGTAGATGATCTCTGGATTGCCAGCCGCGATGCTGGTCAGCACCGAGCTCATGTCGGTCTGATTCGGGTCCACGGCTTCCTGAGCGGTGACGGTGCCACCCAGTTCGGCGAAGGTGTTGGCGAAGACTTCCTGCAATTTCTCGGCGTACAGGCTGCCGTCATGGATGGTCGCTGCCCGGCGCAGGCCCAGGACGTTGTAGGCGAACTCGGCCGCTACCCGACCCTGCACCTGGTCGTTGTGGGCGGTGCGGAAGTAGCCCGGATAGTTGTTCGGGTTGCCCGGCTCGGTCAGGTCAGGAGCGGTGTTGGAGGGCGAAACCACCACGAAGCCGGCCTCGGAGAAGAGCGGCATGGCCACGCGGGCTTCGCTCGAGCAGGAGGTGCCGATGACGGCCACGATGGTCGAGTCGGCCGCCAATTTGGTGCCGGCCGCCTGACCGCCCTCGGCGTTACAACCGGTGTCCTCGCCGTCGAACTGGACGGGGTGGCCCAGGATTTCGCCGCCCGTGTCGCTGATGGCGATCTCGACGCCGTTGCGGGAGTCGATGCCCAGGGTCTCGTTGGGGCCAGCCACAACCAGGGCGTAGGCGATGTGCACCGGTTCATTGGGACCGATCACCACGCAGCCGATCGGGTCATCGCACTCGTAAGCCTTCTGACCGCAGGAGGTCAGCAGGAGCGCAGCGGCAACGAAGAGCGACAGGACTGCAAACAAGCGTTTAGACATACTTCTTCCTCCTCCAAAAAGGAATTAAAGGATGGGGGGCCCGTTTTCTAACGGGTGGACTGCTTGCGGCCGACAAAGCCTGTTCGGTTGTCTTGCATCACCTCCTTACTTTTGTTACCAAAAGAGATTTTCGTACCAACAAAAGAGGAGTATAGCAGGGGAGCACCGCTGTAAATTTTGACCCTGGGTGCTGATATGCTTTTGCCGGACCTGCCCCGGCCTTTTCGGGAGGCTGGTCTGTCGAGAGGGTTGACCACCTAAGTTGTTCGACAACTTGATCAACGAGTTAATTTTGCGTTTTTTTCGGGACAAAGTCAAGGATGATATTTGTTGAGTTTCGGGTGATTTTTGTAACGTTTTCAGGGCCGGGTTTTCGGTCCGTAGAGCAGCGATTCGCGGATTCGCAAGTCGGTGTTGCGGATTTTCATAGCCAGGTCGGCGGCCAGGTTGTACATGAGACGGTAACCAAGTTGCGGGTAAGTCTCGCACAGCATGATGAGTTTGTCGCGCGGGATGACCAGCAGTTTGGTCCCTTTTTGCACGGCGCGCACGCTGGCCGAACGCAGGCCTTCGTCCACGAGTGCCACCTCACCGAAGGATTGCCCTCGCCGCAGGGTGGCGATGGTGACCTGGTCGGTAGAAGCCTGGGGCCCGCCGACCAGGGCCGGGTTGACCAGCACGTCTACTTCTCCCTGCATGATGATATAAAGTTCTTTGGAACTGCTGCCTTCTTCGACAATGATTTCGCCCGCCGCGTAGGTGTGTTCCTCGCAAATGTTGGCTATCATTTCGAGTTGGGGGGGCGTAAGTTGATAGAAAATATCGGCTTGTTTGATGAAATTCACCATTTCGTTCATCGGCGCCCTCACACTTTTAGATGGAAATAGTGTAGCATAAACGTTACCAGGAAGCAACTTCTTTGTCCCTTAAAAATGGGCAGGGAGAAGCGCCCTCGCTATTCGTGAGGAAAGACCTTTTGCAGCCAATCCAGCGGATTGACCTGCACGCCGTTGACCCACACTTCCCAGTGTAGATGAGCGCCGGTGACGCGCCCCGTCCCGCCCACCAGACCGATAACCTGACCCTGCTCGACGTGCTGGCCGACCTCGACCTGAATCTCGGACTGATGCCAGAAGCCGCTGTAAACGCCCCAGCCGTGGTCGATGATGGTGGCGTTGCCGCGCACCGTCAGCGGCCCGGCAAAGACGACCGTGCCCGCCGCCGGGGCGGTGATGGGCAGCCCGGCGCCACCCCCGTAATCCACACCGCTGTGGAAGCCCTCGACGACCAGGTCGGTGCCCTGCCCAATGTACGTGCGCCGGTTGCCAAAGCCGGATGTGAAATAGGTCTCGCCGCCATATAGATAGGCTGGAGTGAGAAACAAGCCGTCCCACAGGCGTTGCGGATTGGCGGGAGCAGTGATGGCCAGGATTTGCTGCCATTCCGGCTCGGTCACGGTTGGGTCGATGGTATCGGCATCGACGTACAGGGTTGGGTCTTCTGGATAGTAACCGCTGGCAACCAGCACCAGTTGCTCGAAGGTTTGGGTTTGGCCGTCGGCGCTGGCGACTTCCAGCCGTAAAGGATACAGACCGGGCTGAAGCAGGGCATGGATTCCCTGCAGGGCCACATAGGAGCCGTCCTGGTCGGGAAAGAAATGCAAAGGATGATCTACCAGGATTCCACCCAGGGTGACCGCTTCGGAGGCGCGGACGCGGATTTGGGCGGTGCTGCCCTGCACGAGAGGCAGCGGGTCGACCTCGGCCGATAGCAGCGGCGCGGGCAGGGCGGAGGGGAAGCCGGTCGAGTCGCCGGAGGGCAGGTAGAAAATGTCGCCGGGTAAACCGGCCCAGGGTCCGGCGAGATGGTTGATGTCGGCAATCGTCCAGGGGTCGGTGTTGGCGCGGACGGCCAGTTCGAGCAGAGTCTCGCCCCTTTGCAGGTTGGCGCGCCCCGTCCAGGGAGGGCGGGTTTCGTCCTGGAGCAGAATCAATTTTGCGCCGGCGTAGAGTTCGGTCGGGCTGACGATGTGATTGAGGCGGCGCAGGAGGGTCTCGTCCATGCGGTGCTGACGGACGAGGCTGCGCAACGTCTCGCCGTAGGGGAGGGGGTCGCAGGAAATTGTGCCGCTGAAGGCTTCGTAGCCGGGGATGACCAGCCGGTCGCCGACGAAGATGTCGCTGGTGTTCAGGTCGTTGGCGGCGATCAGCGCCTCGGTGGTGATGTTGAAGCAGACGGCGATTGACCACAGGGTGTCGCCCTGGCGGACGGTGTAGATGGGGCCGCGGCCGCTTTGGGCGGCAGCCGGGCGGGCAAGCAGGGTGAGCAGGATGAGCAAAATACCGGCCAGGCGCTTAGGCATCGCTGAATTCCACCTGTTCTCCGATCTGAAAATCATCGAGACGTTGGGGATGGGCCTCGAGGATGTAACGGGCGGGCTGGCGGGGCACATACACCGGTTGCCAGGCGCGGGCCAGCACTTTGTCGACGACTTTTTTCTCGGCGCTGAGCCAGAAGACGGCCAGGTCGGTGAAGACGAACAACATGTGGATGGCTGCGTCCAGGCGGCTTGCAGTTTCCTGGACGAGCAGCAATCCTTCGTGTGGGGCGAGATGGCGGCGAAACATCAGGCCGCGCAGGCGGCAGGCGAAACTGCGGCACCAGCGCGCCCGAATGGGGAGGTCGAGTTTGCGATGGAGGTTCTGTACCAGGATGAAACGTTTCATTCTGTGAATTAAATCTCAAACGGGGCTGTCTTGCATGCCCCGTTTGGGTGAGGTCACTCGGAGCGACGTTTCAGCACGGTTTCAATGCTGGCCAGTAATTCCTGGGGGTTGAATGGTTTGGCAATGTAATCGTCCACCTTGGCGATGTGCAACCCCAGCACCCGGTCAATGCTCTGGGCTTTGGCGGTGACGACGATGACGGGAATGTCGCGCGTGCTTTCGTCGGTTTTCATTTGCTGGTACACTTCCCAGCCGTCCATGTCTGGCATCATGAGATCGAGCAGGACCAGGTCGGGCTTTTCACTCCGCACCATTTCGATGCCTTCCCGCCCGCCGTTGGCGCCGAGCACTTCGTAGCCGCGGCGGCCTAAAATCAGACGAATCAGATCGATCATTTCTGTTTCGTCTTCGATACACAGGATGCGTTTGCCTGTCCGTTGTTCTTTCATGGCTGCCCGCCTCAACAGATTAAGTTTACCACAAAAGTACCGCCCTGTTTGCAGGGAAATTAGGGGGATTTAAGGCCGGAGGGCAGATGCCCGCCGAATTTATTAGAGTTGTATATAAAATATTGTAAGCATCTGGTCTTCGGATTCATAGGTTGGTATAATCGAGGCGCAAGATTTCAGGAGGTTCCTGTGGGTTCGCGTAATCAGTCGTATTTTATCTATTTCCTCATCTTCGCTGCGATCGTGGCAATGGTGTATTTCAACGTGCGCCAGAAGCCGGAGACGCAGAAACCTTTGACCATCAACGAACTGGCCGCGGAGGTCGAGGCGGGCAATATCAGCCGGCTGATTGTCGAAGACAATGACAGCGTGCGCGCCGTCTATGAAACCGAGTCGGGCGAAATCGAGCGGACGGCGCAGAAAGAGCCGGAGACGACGCTGGTCAATCAATTGCTGGCGCTGGGCGTCTCGCCCGAAAAACTTTCGCCGGAGAATGTGGTCATCGAGGTCCAGCCGCCCAGTCCGTGGGTGGGGTTGATTACCCTGGCGGGTTACATCCTGCCGGTGCTGCTGTTCATCGGTTTGCTGTGGTTCTTCTTTCGGCAGGCGCAGGGCAGCAACAACGCGGCCATGTCGTTTGGCAAGAGCCGGGCGCGCATGTTCAGCGGCGACCACCCGACGGTGACTTTCGACGATGTCGCCGGGGTGGACGAGGCCAAGGAGGAACTGCGCGAGGTGGTCGAGTTCCTGCGCGAGCCGCAGAAATTCATCCAGTTGGGGGCGCGCATTCCCAAAGGCGTGTTGCTGGTCGGCCCGCCGGGGACGGGCAAGACTCTGATGGCCAAGGCCGTCTCCGGCGAGGCGGGCGTGCCCTTCTTTTCCATCTCCGGCTCGGAGTTCGTCGAGATGTTCGTCGGCGTCGGCGCCAGCCGGGTGCGCGACCTGTTCGAGCAGGCCAAGCGCCATTCGCCGTGCATCGTCTTCATGGACGAGATCGACGCGGTTGGCCGTCAGCGCGGCGCCGGGCTGGGCGGTTCGCACGATGAACGTGAACAGACCCTCAATCAGATGCTGGTCGAGATGGACGGCTTCGACACGGATACGAACGTCATCATCATGGCGGCCACCAACCGTCCCGACATCCTCGACCCGGCCCTGCTGCGCCCGGGGCGCTTCGACCGGCGGGTGGTGCTCGATCAGCCCGACATGAAGGGCCGCGAGGCCATTTTGAGAGTCCACGTGAAGGGCAAACCGCTGGAACCGGGCATTGACCTGGGCGTGCTGGCCCGCGCCACCCCCGGCTTCGTGGGCGCCGACCTGGAGAACATGGTCAACGAGGCGGCCATCCTGGCTGCCCGCCGCAACAAGCGCGCCATCGGCCAGGCCGAGTTCGAGGAGGCCATCGAGCGGGTCATCGCCGGGCCGGAGCGCAAGAGCCGCCTCATTTCGGCGGAGGAGAAGCGCATCGTGGCCTATCACGAGGCCGGTCACGCGGTGGTCATCAATGCCCTGCCGGAGGGCGACCCCGTTCAGAAGGTCTCCATCATCGCCCGCGGCCAGATGGGCGGCTTTACCCTGGCCCTGCCCGAGGACGAGCGCATGCTCGTCTCGCGCAAGAAGTTAATGGCCCAGATGATTGGCTTGTTGGGCGGGCGCGTGGCCGAGGAACTGGTCTTCGACGATGTCACCTCCGGGGCGGCAAACGACCTCGAGCGCGTCACCCGCCTGGCGCGCACGATGGCCACCCGCCTGGGCATGACCGACGAACTGGGGCCGCTGGTCTATGGGCAGAAGGAAGAATTGATTTTCTTGGGCCGCGAAATCGCCGAGCAGCGCGATTACTCCGATGCGGTGGCCGAGAAAATTGACGAGGTGGTGCGCCGCCTGGTGGACGAGGCGATGGAGCAGGCCCGGGCGCTTTTGAAGAAATACCGCAAGGAGTTGGACGCCGTCGCCCAGCGCCTGCTGGAGGTCGAGACCATTGACCGCCAGGAGTTCGAGCAAATCTTCCCGCCGCCGGTTCCCAAGCGAAGCGGCACTCCCCAGCCTGTCCAATGAATGATGCGGGTCAAGATCATTATCTTGACCTGCTTTTTTCTTCTTCCAGCAAGATTCGCTTCAGCACTTTGCCGACCGTCGAGCGCGGCAATGCGGCTCGGAACTCGACCTGGGTCGGCACCTTGAAAGGCGCCAACCGCTCCCGGCACCAGGCGCGGACCTCGGACTCGTCCAGCCTGGCCCCGGCTTTGACCACCACCCAGGCTTTGACCGTCTCGCCGCGATATTCGTCGGGGATGCCGGCGACGGCCACTTCCGCAACCGCCGGGTGGGCGGCAATCGCCTCTTCCACCTCGCGCGGCCAGACCTCCATGCCCCCCGGCTTGATGAGGTCTTTTTTGCGGTCAACGATGTAGAAGTAGCCGTCGGCGTCCATGCGGGCGATGTCGCCGGTGTAGAGCCAGCCGTCTCGCAGCGCCAGGGCGGTCTCGGCGGGCATGTTGTGGTAGCCGAGCATCACCTGCGGGCTGCGGATGACCAGTTCGCCTGCCTCGCCGACCGGCAGGTCGCGGCGCCGGTCGTCCAGGCTGACGATGCGGGCCTCCACATCGGGCAGGGGCAGGCCGATGGAGCCGATGCGGTTCTCGCCCTGCAGCGGGTTGCAGTGGGTGGCGGTTGGGGCCTCCGAGAGTCCGTAGCCCTCGCAGATGCGTCCGCCGGTGAGGCGCTCGAATTTCTCTTTCGTCTGCTGCAACAGAGGTGCGGAGCCGGAGATGCAGGCCTTGATTGAAGTAAGATTGACCCTGCCGGCGGCCACCTCAGGATGATTGTTGATGGCGTTGTAGAGAGTCGGAACGGCCGGGAAGTAGGTCACGCGGTGAGTCTGGATGGCGGCGAGGAGGCCGGTGATGTCGCGCGGGTTGGGAAGGACGACCATCCTGGCCCGCAGTGCCATGCCCAGAAGCATGCCGCAGACCATGCCGTAGATGTGGTAGACCGGCAGAGCCAGCAGGAAGGTCTCTTTTTCTTCTTCCAGTGTGGACATCCAGGCCTTGAATTGCAGGGCGTTGGCGACCAGGTTGCGGTGCCGGGCGACGGCGGCCTTGGCGACGCCGGTCGTCCCGCCGGTGTATTGGAAAAGGGCAAGGTCGTCGGGGCCGAGGGCGGGCAGGGCATTTGCCGCCTCCGAGGTGGTCAGTGCCGAGAAGGGGAGGTCGCCGGCCAGCAGGTCGGCCTCACCCGCCGCGATGACCAGGCGGATGCCGGTGGCCGGGCGGGCGGTTTGCAGGCGTTCGTAGAGCGAGCCGGCGGCGATGACGATTTCCAAACCGGCGTCATTCACCTGATGGACGATTTCGGGAGGTGTATAGAGCGGATTGATGGCGACGACGACCCCGCCGACCTTGAGGATGCCAAAGTAAGCCAGGATGAATTCCGGGCAATTGGGCATGAAAATGCCGACCCGCTCGCCGCGGCGCACGCCCAGGTTGAGCAGGGCGGCGGCGATGCGGTCGGTCTGTTCGGCGACCTGGCGGTAGGTCAGCGTTTCGTCGCCGAAGATGAGGCAGGTCCGCTGCGGGCAGCGCCGGGCGGCCTGATCGAGGAAGTGGTGGACGGGGACGGCGGGGTAGTCGAGGTGGGCGGGGACGCCGGGGTCGTAGTGGGCAAGCCAGGGGTGGGAGGTGGCGGTCATAGGGTGCGGATGGCGAGGCAGGGGGAGGCAATCGGCCGACAGACGGTCAATCCTGGTTTAGATGCTTGATGTAAACCCGCCGCCGTTTGTGCTGGCGTTTTTCGTAGTACTTCCATTGGCCTTGCACGTTGGCGTTGTGTTCCAGTTCCGGATTGGACTCGACTTTGGTGATGCCCAACTTGATGAAATGGCGGTGCATCCTGTCCATCAGGATGGCGTTGACGCCCTTGCCTTGATACTCTGGCTTGACACCCACCAGGTACAGGTCGGCGCGGTCGTTCTTTTTGAGGGCGCGCAGCAAGTGAATGAAGCCAAAGGGGAAGAGTTTCCCGCCGGCCCTTTGCAGCGCCCGCGAAAGCGACGGCATGACGATTCCGAATCCGACCATGTTGCCCTCCTGATCGAGCACCACCGGCACGAATTCGGGAGTCACGAAGCCGAAATACTGTTTGACGTAACTTTGCACCTGTTTCTCGGTCAGCGGCACGAAACCGTAGAGGCCCTGATACGCCTCCTGGAGCAAGTCGAACAATTGGTAGGCGTAGGGCAGCAAATCTTTCTTGTGGCGCACTTTGAGCAATTGCAATTTGTTGCGCCGCAGGGCCAGGTCGGCGATGCGGGCGATGGTTTCGTTTGGCTCTGGCGGAACGGTGAGTTCGTACTCGACCCAGTCCACGTCTTTGACGTATCCCAGCCGTTCCATGTGCTGGGGGTAGTACGGGTAATTGTAATTGGTCGCCAGGGTGGCCAGTTCCTGAAAGCCTTCGACGAGCATCCCTTCGCGGTCCATATCGGTGAAGCCCAGCGGGCCGTGGACGGTCTCCAGGCCTTTTTCCTGCGCCCAGGCTTCGACCGCCCCCATCAGGGCGGCGGAGACTTCGGCGTCGTCAACGAAATCGAGCCAGCCGAAGCGCAGGTATTTCTGTCCCCATTTTTCGATGTGACGGCGGTTCAAGATGGCGCCTACCCGCCCGACGATTTTCCCGTCCCGGCGGGCGAGCCAGTAGCGGGCTTCGCAGTACTCGAAGGCGGGGTTTTTATCGCTGCGCAGGGTGTTGAGTTCATCGAAGGTCAGCGCCGGAACCCAATAGGGATTGCCGCGATAGAGGTGGTGGGGAAAGCGAATGAAGGCTTTCAAGTCTTTCAGGGAGGTGATTTCGTGGAGTTGGATGGTCATAGAAAAAACCTTTTCAGGACTTACGCAAAATAAACCGCCAAGGCGCTGAGAACGCCAAAATTCGTATCAAGACGCCAAGAAGGCTTGGCGAACGGGCTAAACAACCGGCGTCTTGGCGGCGAGAAAAACATCGTTCTGTGGGGGATTGCTTCGTTCCTGCGGGGCTCGCAACAACGCGCATTCTTTTGATAGATGAGCCTTTCCCATTTGCGGGTTCATCCTGACGAATGGCCGGCACAGAAACGGCGGATGAGGGCCTCGATTTCTTCGAGCGGCGTCGTCCCAGCGTCGAACCAGCGGATGGCGCTGTCTTCGGCCTTGAACCAGTTAGCCTGGCGGCGGACGAAGGCGCGGGTTGCGCGGCGCATTTCGGCTTTGGCTTCTTCGAGGCTCATCTTGCCTTGCAGGACCTGAACGCATTCGCGGTAACCGATGGCCGAAAGCGCCGGGCAGTCGGGCGGCAGCCCGTTTTCGAGCAGGGCACGTACCTCGTCGAGCAGGCCGGCGGCGAACATGGCCTCGATGCGGGCGTCGATACGGGCGTACAATTCGGGGCGCGGGCGGATAAGGCCGATGTTCAACAGGCGGTAACGGGATTGCCCTTGCAGCGCCTGTTCGGAGAAGCGCTGGCCGGTGGTCAGGATGACTTCCAGGGCGCGGATGACCCGCCGCAGGTTGCGCGGGTCGATGCGGGCGGCGGCGGGGGGGTCGAGGCGCCCGAGAGATGCGTATAGCCAATCTTCGCCGCGCTCGTTCGCCAGCCGCTCGAGGACGGCGCGCAGGGCCGGGTTCGGCGCGACGGCTGGCGGTGTCCAGCCGTGAGTCAGCGCCCGAATGTATTGGCCGCTCCCGCCGACCAGGAACGGCAGGCGGCCGCGGCGGTGGATGGCGCTGATGGCTCCCTCGGCCGCTTTCTGGAAGACGGCCAGACTCCAGGGGCGGTCGGGCGTGGTTACGTCGATGAGGTGGTGC
Organism: Anaerolineales bacterium; assembly: GCA_041287425.1. Taxonomy (GTDB): domain Bacteria; phylum Chloroflexota; class Anaerolineae; order Anaerolineales; family Villigracilaceae; genus JAFGSI01. The sequence goes on from JBEULG010000036.1 coordinate 41,621, forward strand.
GGGATGCGGGCGCGCTCGGCCAGGCTGGGTTTGGCGGTGCCGATGTCCATGCCGCGATAGAACAGGCGCGAATCGGCCGAGACGATTTCGCCGCCCAGGCGTTCGGCCAGGCGGATGGCGGTTTCGGTCTTGCCGACCGCCGTTGGGCCGAGGATGACAATCAGGGGAGGGGGTTTAGGAGAAGACATTTTCGAAGTGGGTGATGACCGGCTGGCGGTCGGGATGGCCCTCGATGGCGATGAGGTCGAATTGCCAGGTTTCGGGGCTTTCAGGGTGTTCCTGGAGGTAGGCTTCGGCGGCAGCCAGCAGACGAGCCTGCTTGCGGCGGGTGACCGTTTCCTCCGGGTGGGCAAAGGCGGCCGAGGAGCGCGTCCGCACCTCGACGAAGACCAGCAAGCCGTCGCGGGTGGCCACCAGGTCAATCTCGCCGCGGCCGCAGCGCAGGTTGCGGGCCAGGATGGTGTAGCCTCTGGCCTGCAGATAGGCGGCGGCAATGACCTCGCCCCGCCGGCCGAGGCGTTGACGGCGGTCATTCATTGGCGGACCCTTTCGAAGATGCCGCGCAGGCGGACGCCCAGGGTGTGCTGGCGCGGCCCGGCCTCGAAGACCAGGCGCTCATAATGCGAGAGCATGATTTGGGTGGTGCGCTCTATGGCGTACTGTTCGGCGGCGAGGCGCCCGGCCTGGCCCATTTTTTTGCGCAAGTCTGCGTCCAGGCACAGGCGGGTCAATTTGGCGGCGAAGGACGCCTGGTCTTCGCGGGTCAGCAGGCCGGTCACGTTGTCCTCGACCGTATCGCCCACGCCGACCGATGCGATGCCGACCACCGGCAGGCCGGCGCCCATCGCCTCGATGACCGAGAGCGGATGTACCTCGGTCACCGAGGCGGTGACGAAGATATCGCACATGGCGAGGTAGGCGGGAATACGTTCGTAAGGCACCATCCCCAGAAAGCCGATGCGCCCATCCAGCCCAAGTTGATGGGCCAGCCGTTTGAGTTCGGCCTCTTCCGGCCCGCTGCCCAAGATGAGCAGGGTGGCGTTTTCGACCGCTTCGGCCACGCCGGCAAAGGCTTGCAGCAGGAAGGGCAGATTCTTTTCAGGCCCCAGCCGCCCGGCGTACACCAGGAGCAAATCGTCTGGCGAGAAACCGAATTCTTGCCGACAGTCCGCCCCGCACTGTTCGATGAAGCGCTTGATTTCGACGCCGTTGGGGACGATTTCGATGGGACAATTGACCCCCAGCCGGCGCAGGACTCCGGCCATGCCTTTGGAGGGCGAGATGACCAGGTCCACGGCGTTGCAGAAGGCGGGCATGTATGTTTGCAAAAACGTGGTGCTGATTTCATCGGGCAGAATAGGCAGATACGCCTGGGCGTACAAGTCATAGCGGGTATGATTGGTAAAGATGATGGGGATGCGCAGAGGCCGGCAATAGCGCAGCGCCAGGCGCCCGCTCAGGAAGGGGTGGTGGACGTGGACGATATCCATCGTCTGTAGCAGGAGACGGGCCTTGCGGCTGTAGGTGAAATTCAGATAGTAGCCGGTGTCCACCAGCGGCAGGCCGGGGGAGCGGATGATGTTGGTCTCGTTGTCTTCGTAATCCAGGTCGCCGAAGGTGAAGACGAAAACCTCGTGTCCCGCCTGTTCCAGATGACGCTTGTTCAAGGCGATGTAATTCGTAATGCCGCTCACGTGCGGCTTGTAGACATCTGCCATCATCCCGATGCGCATGCTTCACCTCGCTGCTTACATGTTAAGTCAAGGGAGATGGTCTGTCAAGGTGGGGTATAATTGCGGCGTTTCCAAGCAGAACGTATTTGTCGAGGGTTTGATGGCAAGTATTTCTCTCACCTTGTCCGAAGACTACTGGCGCAATTTGCAGTTCGGCGAAAAAGACCTGGAATTCGTCAGCACCTATCTTTTCGAGCACGAAACGCCGCTCACCGAGAAGGAAATTTTGCCCGTCTTGCTCGAGGAGCGTTTGCGCCTCGAGCAAGAGGCTTTGCGCAGGCGGCGTCAGGGAAACAGCAAATTGTATTTGCCCCGGGAACACTATCGCCCCGGCGATGGGCTGGTCTTTCCGGCACTGGATTGGAAGGGCGGCCGGGTGACCGCCGTCCGGCCAGGCGTTAACCCGGCGCTGGGCGAATTCGAAGTGATCGAGGTCGAGTTCGCCGACGGCAGCCGCAGGCAGTTCGCCGCCGGTCTGGAGACGCACGCCCTCAATGCGCCGCCGGAAGCGCCCCAGGATGAGCAGCAGAGCCTCGAAACCATCCTCGCCCAGCACGAAGCCGAGTTGACCCGCAAACTGGTCGCCGCGCTGGAGGCGGATCCAAATCTGGTGCGAATCGCCGGCCGCTGGTTCCCGCGCGCTCTGCTGGTGGATGTCAACCTCGGACATTTGAACCTGGCCGAAGCGGTGCTGGACGAGGCCAAGGGGCAGCCTCTGCCGACTTCGGCCCTGCTCGAACAGGTCGAATTGCCGGCCGACATCAACCCCAAACTGCTCGAATTCTCGATGAACCTGGCCCTGCAGGAGGACGAGCGCTTCGACGAGGTTGGCCCGGCCGGAGAGGTGCTTTGGTGTCTGCGCCGCCTCGAGCCGCCAGATGTGCAGCAAGTTCCAGCCTTCCTGCGTTACCTCCCGTTGGAATACGATACCTCTTTGCTGACCGAAGAGATGCGCGCCCTCGAGGCCAACCTCGACGACGAGTTGAGTGACATCGAACCGCCGGCTAACCTGCCGGAGGAGGTGACGCTCAGCCTTTCCTATCCGCATTGGCGGGCCGGAACCCTGCCCCTTTCGGCGCGCATGCGCGGCCTCTTCCCGACCGCCTACGTCACCCCGCGCGTTCGCTTCACCATCCTGGATGGCGTCACCAATCAGGAAATGCCGGCCTGGGTGGTTCGTCAGCACGGTTATGTGGCTGGCCTGGGCGATTTGTATCGCAAACACGGCCTGATTCCGGGCAGCCTGATCACCGTCCGGCGCAGCAAAAAACCCGGTCAGGTCATCCTGGAGGCGCGGGTTCATCGCCCGATGCGCGATTGGGTGCGGACGGTTCTGGTCGGCAGCGATGGCGGCCTCGTCTTCGCCACTCTCAAACAGAATCTGACCTGCGAATTCAACGAGCGCATGGTGATTGCCGTCCCCGATATCGAGGGCGTAGATCAGGCCTGCGCCCGTCTGACGGCCGAAAAGCCTCCCTTCGAGAACCTGGCCCTGGGCATGCTGCGCGAATTGAGTAAACTGAACGTCCAGGGGCATGTGCACGCCCAGGAACTCTACTCGGCCATCAACATCGTCCGGCGTTGCCCGCCGGCTCCGCTCTTTGCCTGGCTGGCGGGCCGCAGCGATATCAAACACGTCGGCGATTTGCATTTCCGCCTGACCGAAGCGCAGGAGGCCAGCGATGACTGAAGTCAAGAAATTCAGCCTGGTCAAACCGACAACTCAGACGCCTTTTCACGTCGACTTCGAGTGGTGGAAACAGAACGACCGCAACTGGCACGTCGAACTGCGTGATTTATTGTGCCCGGAGCATCAACAGGCCTTTGCCGACCTGCCCGAAGACCAACTGATTGACTGGGTGGACCCCGAGACGGCCGAGGTGCACCCCATGGACGGTTTGCAAAACGCCCTCATCACCCATTGCGCCCGCCAGGAAGGATTCATCAACGCCCAGACGGCTCTCGTGGACGCCGTTTTCCGCCTGCTTCTCTCGAACGGAAACGCGCCTCTCTCGGCGGACGAATTGGGGCGGCGGCTGGGGCGCCCGGCCGAAGTCATTTTGCGCACGCTGGCGGGCCCGCGCGTCTACAAGGGCATTCGGCCGGTCAGCGGCTGAACAGCAACCCGCCTGGATTCTCTGGCCCCTGTAGCTCAATGGATAGAGCACCTGCCTTCTAAGCAGTTGGCTGTGGGTTCGAATCCCGCCAGGGGCGCTCTTTTAACAGTATGGACCGTCGTTTTTTGGAAAGGAGCATGCCCGAGATGAACGAACGAACAGGGTTGATCAAATTCAAAGGCCAGGATGCGACCATCATCGGCCCGGACCTGCAGCCTGGCGACGAGGCGCCCGAGTTTGTCGTCCAGACCCTCGACTGGTCGCCGTTTTCCGGCCTGGCCGCTACGGAGGGGAAGGTGCGCATCATCGCCGCCGTCCCCTCGCTGGACACGGACGTCTGCGACCGGGAAACGCGCCGCTTCAACCTGGAAGCCGCCGGGCTGGGGAGCGACATCGCCATCCTGGTCATCAGCACCGACCTGCCGTTTGCCCAGAAGCGCTGGTGCGGCGCAGCCGGCGTGGATCAAGTCACCGTACTTTCCGATCACATGACTGCCGACTTTGGCGCGAAGTATGGCTGCCTCATCAAAGAGGCCCGCATCCTGCGCCGGGCGGTCTTCGTTGTGGACCGCCAGCGGAAGGTCACGTATGCGGCCTACCTGCCGGCTCTGGGCGAGGAACCTGATTATCCTGCCGTGCTGGCCGCCGCTCGTGCCGCCCTGACCAACTGAGGAGGTTTCATGTCCACGTACACATGGAACGCTGCCCCGCCGTCCTCGCGTCCGCGCACCTCCATCCAGGCCATTGGCTGGCAGGTGCGTTTGCATGCCTATTCCTGGAGTCCGCCCACCGATGTCTATGAGACCGAGGACAGTTATATCGTCCGGGTCGAGGTGGCCGGAATGTCGCGCTCGGATTTTTCCATCACGGTGGATAAAGAACATCTCGTCATCAGCGGCGTGCGCAGCGACACGCCTGAGCGCCGCGCCTATCACCAGATGGAAATCCGTTTCGGCGAATTCAGCACCGCCGTCGAAGTGCCGCCCGATGCCGACATCACCAGGACCGAAGCCGAATACGCCGACGGTTTCCTGACCGTCATCTTGCCGAAAATCAAAGCGGTTCGAATCAAAGCCTCATGACAGCCTCACGCTGGCATTCCTCTTCGCTTGAATTATTGGAATGGATGAACCTCCAGGACGACCTGCCGGCAGAGGCAGACTGGTTCCTGCCATCCATCTTTACGCGCGTCCAAAAGAAGGACGAAAGCAATTCGTCCCCCGAATCCCCCTCCGCCGGGGAGGGCGAGACGCCGAAATTTCCCGACATCCTGCCCATTCTGCCTCTGCGCGGCGTGGTGGTCTATCCCCAGACGGCCATTCCTCTGACGATTGGGCAGCCGCGTTCCATCCGTCTGGTGGATGACATCTCCCTGACTGCCGACAAACTGGTGGGACTGGTGGCGGCTTGCAACCCCGAACTGGAGACCCCCGGCCCCGGCGATTTGTACGCCATCGGCACGCTTGCCACCATCCACAAACTGTTCCGCGCCCCCGATAACACCATCCGCCTGCTGGTGCAGGGGCTGGTCCGTTTCCGCATCGTCGAGTACATCGAACAGGAACCCTATCTGAAGGCGCGCATCGAAATCATCCCCGAAACGGTTGAAACCGGCCTGGAAATCGAGGCCCTGGCCCGCAGCGCCCGCGACCAGTTCGAGCAGATTTCCGAACTCAGCCCCGGCATCCCGCGCGAACTGGTGCTGTCCATCACCTCCCTCGAAGACCCGCTCCAGACCGTCTATACGATTGCCAATTTCCAGCGCATTGACCTGGAAGACGCCCAGGCCATCCTGGAGATGGATTCGACGAAGGCCAAACTGGAAAAACTGGTTGACTTGCTCGTCCGGGAAGCGGATGTGCTTCAACTGGGGCAGAAGATTCAGAATCAGGCGCGCTCGGAAATCGAGCGGGTGCAGCGCGAATATTATTTGCGCGAGCAGATGAAAGCCATCCAGCGGGAACTCGGCGAGCGCGATGAACAGGCGGTCGAGGTCGAGGAATTCCGCCAGAAGATCGAGGCGGCGGGCATGCCCGAAGAGGCTGCCAAGCAGGCCCGCCGCGAACTGGACCGGCTCTCCCGCCTGCCGACCGCCTCGGCTGAGTACGGCGTCATCCGCACCTACCTCGATTGGCTGGTCTCGCTGCCCTGGTCGCAGACGACGCCCGACAACCTGGATATCGCCCACGCCCGCCAGGTGCTCAGCCAGGATCATTTCGGGCTGGAGGATATCAAGGAGCGCATTCTGGAGTTCCTGGCAGTGCGCAAACTGCGTCTGGAGCGCCGGGACGAAGTTCAGACCGAAAGCCGCGACCTCATCCGCCGCGAGCGGGAGGGCGTGATTCTGTGCTTCGTCGGTCCGCCGGGCGTCGGCAAGACCTCGCTGGGCCAGTCGATTGCCCGGGCGATGGAACGCAAGTTCGTGCGCATTTCGCTCGGCGGCGTGCGCGACGAGGCCGAGATTCGCGGCCACCGCCGCACCTATATCGGCGCCATGCCGGGGCGCATCCTGCAAGCCTTGCGGCGAATTGAGAGCCGCAACCCCGTCTTCATGCTCGATGAAATTGACAAATTGACGATGGATTTCCACGGCGACCCGGCCTCGGCTTTGCTCGAAGTGCTCGACCCGGAGCAGAACTTCGAATTCCGCGACAATTACCTCGAAGTCTCGTTCGACCTTTCGCAAGTGTTCTTCATCACCACGGCCAACCAGATTGAGACCATTCCCCCGCCGCTGCTCGACCGCATGGAAGTCATCCATCTTTCGGGCTACACCGAGAGCGAAAAGATAGCGATTGCCCGCGGCTACCTGGTACCTCGTCAGGTGCGCGAAAATGGCCTGCGCGCCGAGGAGGTTGTCTTCACGAAGGACGCGCTGAAGACCATCATCCGCGAGTACACGCGCGAGGCCGGCGTCCGCAATCTGGAGCGCAAAATCGGGGCCGTGTGCCGTAAACTGGGTACCCGCCTGGCCGAGGGGCAGAAATTACCTGCCCGCATCACCTCCAAGGGAGTGCGCCAGTTGCTCGGCCGCCCCCTCTTCCTGGTGACCGAGGAGATCGACGACCGCACCCAGACGCCAGGCGTCGTCCCCGGCCTGGCCTGGACGCCCTTCGGCGGCGACATCCTCTTCGTCGAGGCGACGCAGATGCCCGGCTCGAAAGGCTTCCAGGTGACCGGTTCGGTCGGCAATGTGATGCAAGAATCGGCGCGCGCCGCGCTCTCCTACGTGCGCTCGCACGCCGAAGCGCTGGGCCTGCCTAAGGATTTCTACGAGAAGGCCGACATTCACTTGCACATCCCGGCTGGCGCTCAACCCAAGGATGGCCCGTCGGCGGGCGTGACCATTGCCACCGCTCTCGTCTCGCTCATCTCCGGCCGGCCGGTCAAGAAAAGCGTCGGCATGACCGGCGAGGTCACCCTGCGCGGCCAGGTGCTTCCCGTCGGCGGCATCAAGGAGAAGATGCTGGCCGCTCATCGGGCCGGCCTCAAGACCGTCATCTTGCCCAAGCGCAACGCAGCCGATTTGGAAGACGTCCCGGAGGAAATCAAAAAGAACCTCACCTTTGTGTTCGTCGAATCGGTCGAGGAAGTCATCCGGGCGGCTCTGGAAGGCGCACCCCGCCCCCGCTCGCACTCCGCCAAATCTGTCAGGAAGGGGACCCAAACGAATGTCCAAAGTCCTGCTCGCTGAAGACGACCCCACCATGCTTTCTTTGCTCAAGACCCTCCTGGCTATCGAGGGCTTCGAACCAGTGGCCATCTTGGAGAAGCATGGCGATCTCATCGAGAACATTCGCCGCGAACAGCCTCAGGCGATTTTGCTGGATGTCAACCTGGGCAACCGGGATGGAATCGAAATCGTCCGTCAGATACGCGCCGTTCCGGAACTGCAATCGGTGCGCGTTATCATGACCTCCGGCCTGCCGCGCGCCGAGGAGTGCCTCGCCGCCGGCGCCGATGACTTTCTGCTCAAGCCGTACATGCCCGACGATTTGATCAACCGCCTGCGACGCTAGCCTTTTGCTGTGACTGCTTTGCTGATTCGCGAATTCCGCTTTCCGCAGGATTACCCGGCCGTCTATGCCTTGTGGTCGGCGGCTGGGGCCGGCATCCAGTTGCGCCGCTCCGACGAGCCGGAAGAGATTGCCAAGAAACTCGCTCGCGACCCCGACCTGTTCCTGGTGGCCGAGAGGGATGGCCGCCTGGTCGGCGCGGTGCTGGGCGGATTCGACGGCCGCCGCGGCTTGGTCTATCACCTGGCGGTTGACGCAACCTGCCGCGAGCAGGGAATCGGCAGCCGTCTCATGGAGGAACTCGAAGCCCGCTTGCGGGCCAAAGGCTGCATCCGCTGCTATTTGCTGGTCACGGTGGATAATCTCCAGGCCATGCAGTTCTATGAGCGGCGCGGTTGGAAGCGCATGGAGACGGTCTATACCTATGGCAAAGACCTCTGACTGCCGGCAACCCTAGCCATTCCGGCGCAAGCGGTAGTATAATCCCGCCCGTTTGCACCCCATATTTCGTTGAGTAAGGAAGTTCCCTATGTCAATGATTGATGTCAATGACCTTCGCAAAGGCGTCACTTTCGAACTGGACGGCAACCTGTTCAAGGTGATTGAGTACAGCCACCACAAGCCGGGCCGCGGCAACGCCACCATTCGCGTCAAGGCCCGCAACCTGCGCACCGGTGCCACCCTGGAAAAAACCTTCATCTCCGGCAATCAGGTGGAGGAGGCTCGCCTCGATTTTCACAATGTCCAATACCTCTACAACGACGGCGAGTATTATTATTTCATGGATAACGAAACCTTCGAGCAGCCGGCAGTCAAAGCCGAGATCCTGGGCGATTCGGCCGGCTACCTCAAAGAGGGGATGGAGTGCAAACTCACCTTCTACAAAGGCGAGGCCCTGGATGTCGAATTGCCCCTGACCGTGGATATGAAGGTCGTCCATGCGGACGTGGCCGTGCGCGGCGACACCGCCACGGGTGTGACCAAAAAAGTACGGGTCGAGACCGGGCTCGAGGTCCAGTGCCCGAACTTCGTCAAAGAGGGTGATGTCATCCGCATCGATACCCGCACCGGCGCTTACGTGACGCGCGTCTAAAGCCGAGAAGATCCCGCAGGGACAGACCTGCGGGATCTTATCAGAGCCATGAAAACACCCGCCGGAATCGAATGCTCTTATTTTTATGGGGATTATCACCGCGGCCGCAATTGGGAGGAGTGCCGCCTGCTCGGCAATTCCTGGAGCCGCGACCTGTGCCGCACCTGCCCCGTCCCGGCCATCGAGCGGGCGAACGCCTGTGAGCACATGCGCCTGCGTCCCCGCCTCAGCCGCCCGCTGACGGCCGGCCTGCGGCGGCGCGTCAGAGTCGAAGCCTATTGTGAGCGGACCGGTCGGCGCGGCTTCGATCCTCACATTGGCTGCGGCGACTGTCACCCGCTGCCACCCGCTTTCGAAGTCAAGGAATGACTCCTGGTGAACCGATGAAAATCACCCTGCTCCTCGATCTCGACGACACCTTGCTCGATACCAACATCCAGGAGTTTGCCCCGGCCTATTTCGCCTCCCTTTCGAACGCCCTGGCCGAATTTGTCTCCCCAGAGGTCATGTTGCCGGCTTTGACGGGCGGCACCCAGGCGATGATGCGCAACGCCGACCCGGCCCTGACCCTGCGCCAGGTCTTCGACGCCCATTTCTTTCCCCGCCTGGGCGTCGAGCGGGAGGTTCTGCAGCCTTCCATCGAACGTTATTATAATGAAGTCTTTCCTTCCATTCAGCGCGTGACGCGTCAACGCCCGGAGGCCATCGCCTTCGTCGAGTGGGCTTTCGAGTGCGGCCATCGCGTCGCCGTGGCCACCAATCCCTTTTTTCCGATCAAGGCTATCCATCATCGTCTGCGCTGGGCCGGCCTGCCGCCCGAACGCTATCCCTTTGCCCTCATCTCGTCCTATGAAACTTTCCATTTTACAAAGGAGGCAGGGGCGTATTTCTACGAATTTCTGGGACAACTCGGCTGGCCCGATGACCCGCTCGTGATGGTGGGCAACGATTTGGAGATGGACCTCCTGCCGGCGCTCAAAGTCGGCCTGCCGGTCTTCTGGGTGCGCACCGGGCGGGATGAAACCCATCCCGAAATTCCTCAGGGGACTTTTGCAGACCTGCGTGCCTGGCTCGAGACGGTTGACCCACAAAAACTGTGTCCATCCTTCGAGACGCCGCCGGCCTGTCTGGCAGTGTTGCGTGCCACGCCGGCAAGTATCGCCTCTCTGACTGCCGACCTGCCTGCCGAGGGCTGGCAGTGTCAGCCCGCTCCCGGCGAGTGGTGTCTGACCGAAATTGTATGCCACCTGCGCGATGTTGACCGGGATGTCCACCTGGCACGCTTGCGGCGGGTGTTGGCCGAGGAGAATCCCTTCCTGCCTGCCGAGATGACCGACCGCTGGGTGGAGGAGCGTGACTATGCTCGTCAACAGGGAGGCGAGGCCCTGGAGGCCTTCGTCGCGGCCCGCAAAGAAATATTGGACCTGCTCGAAGCCCTCGAGCCTGATGCTTGGGCGCGCCCGGCGCGGCACGCCATCTTCGGCCCGACCCATCTGCTCGAACTGGTTCGCTTTATTGCCGAACACGACCGTTCTCACATCCAGCAGGTGTTCAAGACGCGCTGATTGCCGTCTCTTTCCGCCTCCCTTTGGCAGCCCGCGTGTTATAACGTCCAGACAAACCCTGGACGTTATTCTTTTTGCCAAAGGAGAAGACGTTTATGCGCATTCGAGTTGTCGTCACCGGCCTGGGCTGCATCAGCCCGCTGGGGCTGAATTGGGCGGAGACCTGGCAGGCGTTGCTGGCGGGCAAATCGGGCGTGGGGCTGATTACGCAGTTCGATGCTTCCGGCTTCGCCACGCGCATCGCTGCCGAAGTCAAAGGTTTCGATGCTGCTGCTCTATTCGGCGGGCGGGAGGCCAGGCGGATGGATCGCTTCACCCAGTTCGCCCTGGCTGCCTCGCTGGAAGCGGTCGGGCAGGCCAATCTACACATTGAAACCTCCGACCGCAACCGCATCGGGGTGGTCATCGGGACGGGCATCGGCGGCATTCACACCCTGGTCGAGAACCTGAACATTTTGCAGGAACGCGGCCCGGAGCGGGTCAGCCCCTTCTTGGTGCCAATGATGCTGTCTGACAGCGCGGCCGGCGTGGTGGCCATTCGCCTCGGCATTCGCGGCCCGAACATGGCGGTGGTCACTGCCTGCGCCACCGGCTCGAATGCCATCGGCGAGGCAGCCGAGGTGATTCGGCGCGGGGCGGCCGATGTCATCCTGGCAGGCGGGACGGAGGCCTCCATCCTGCCGATTGCCATGGCAGGGATGAGCGTCATCGGCGCGCTTTCGACCCGCAACGACGAACCGCAGCGCGCCTCGCGTCCCTTCGACAAGGACCGCGACGGCTTCGTGATGGGGGAGGGGGCGAGCGTGCTGGTGCTCGAATCGCTCGACCATGCCCGTCGGCGCGGTGCGCCCATCCTGGCCGAATTGACCGGTTACGGCACGTCCGACGACGCCTATCACGTCTCGGCGCCGGCCGAAGATGGCGCTGGCGCCGCCCTCAGCATGCAGCGGGCGCTCGATGACGCCGGCCTGCGGGCGCGGGATATTTCTTATATCAACGCCCACGGCACCTCCACCCCGCTCAACGATAAATCCGAGACGGCGGCCATTAAATCGGTGTTCGGCGAGCAGGCTTACCATGTGCCGGTCTCCTCGACCAAGTCCATGGTCGGCCACCTGCTGGGGGCTGCCGGCGCGCTCGAAGCCGCCGTCGCGGTGCAGGCCATCCTAGAGGGAATCGCGCCGCCGACCATCAACTACGAGATCCCCGATCCTGAATGCGACCTCGATTACGTCCCCAATCAGGCCCGCCGCCTGGACATCAAGCATGTCATGTCCAACTCGTTCGGCTTTGGCGGGCATAACGCCACGCTGATTTTCAGCCGCTTCGTTGCATAGGAGGCGAAATGGTTTACGCACATATTACCGGCTGGGGCTGTGCCGTGCCGGAGAAAATCCTGACCAACGCCGACCTGGAGAAAATGGTGGATACCAGCGATGCCTGGATTGTCGAACGCTCCGGCATTCGCGAGCGGCACATCGCCGGGGAGGGCGAAAGTTCGGCCACCCTGGGGGTGCGGGCGGCCTGGCGGGCGCTGGAAGTCGCCGGGGTGCGGCCGGCCGAGATTGACCTCATCATCTGCGCCACCTCCTCGCCCGAACATATCTTCCCGGCGACCGCTTGCATCATTCAAGACAAACTGGGCGCTGCCCGGGCGGGAGCGTTCGACCTCTCGGCGGCCTGCTCCGGGTTCATCTATGCCCTCCAAATGGCTGCCCAGGCCATCCGCAGCGGGGCGCTGAAGACGGTCCTGGTCGTCGGCGCCGAGACGCTCTCGCGCCTGACCAACTGGTCTGACCGCAACACCTGTATCCTGTTCGGCGATGGGGCGGGGGCGTTCGTCCTGCAGGCCAGCCGTCAGCCGGGCGGGGTCCTCTCGGCGGTGCTGCGCGCCGACGGTTCCGGTGCGGACCTGCTGGCGGTGCCGGCCGGCGGTTCACGCCATCCTGCTACCCACGAGACGGTCGAGGCCGGCCTGCACTACATTCACATGGACGGCCGCGAAGTCTTTCGCTTCGCCACCCGCGTGATGGGCAACGCCACCCAGCAGGCGGTGACGGCTGCCGGTCTCGATCTGGCCGATGTGCGCTGGATTGTGCCGCATCAGGCCAATATCCGCATCATCGAGGCGGCGGCGCGCTTCCTGAAACTGCCCCTCGACCGCTTCATCGTCAACCTGGAACGATACGGCAACACCTCCACTGCATCCATTCCGCTGGCGGTGTGCGAGGCGGTGGCCGATGGGCGCATCCAGCCGGGAGACCGCCTCGTCCTGGTCGGCTTCGGGGCCGGTCTGACCTGGGGCGCGCTGGTCGCCGAGTGGAGCGGTCCGCTCGCGGCCGAGCGCCGTCTGCGGCCGGGCATGTACCGTCTGTGGGCCGGAGTGCGCTCCTTCCTGCGCCGCCTGCTGCGCTTCTTCGAGAGCCTGCTGTGGGGACGCAAGGCTTAAGGATGGTCAAAACCCCCGGATTGTGGTAAAGTAACCTCAGCACATCCGAGGAGGTTGTCATGTTCAGGCAATTTGGCTTACCGGAACTGCTAATCGTCCTGGCGATCATCCTCTTGATCTTTGGCGTCGGCCGCATCTCGAAGATCGCTGGCGAACTGGGCAAAGGTATCCGCGCCTTCAAGAAGGGCTTGGCGGGGGGAGAGGAGGATGAAACCAAAGAGACGCCCGAACCGGGACAAGATGAGAAATGAATTCCCCTCCAGGGAGGCGGTTTTTTCGAGAGACCGTCTCCCTGGAATCCACGTCCTCGACCCTCATCCAGACGGCTCTCCGGCCGTCCTTTTGTTGCACGGCCTGGGTGCGACCGGCGCCTCCTGGGGCCTCCAGTTGCCCGCTCTGAGCGAGGCGGGATTCCGCCCGCTGGCCCCAGACCTGCCCGGCTTTGGTGCTTCGCCCTATGACGGGCGGGGTTGGACCATCCCGCGCGTCGCGGCGCAGATGGCGGCCCTGCTCGAAGAACGGCAGACCGGCCCGGCGCACGTCGTCGGCATCTCGATGGGTGGCGTCATCGCCCAGCGCTTTGCTTTCGATTTTCCTGCCCTGACCCGCCGCCTGGTGCTGGTCAACACTTTTGCCGCCCTGCGCCCGACCCACTGGCGGGGCTGGTTGTATTTCCTGCAGCGCTTTGTGGTCGTGAACACGCTGGGGCTGGAAACGCAGGCCAGGTTCGTGGCACGGCGCATTTTTCCCGATCCGCACCAGGAATCTTTACGCGAGGTGCTGGTGGAATCCATCGCCTCAGCCGACCGCCGCGCTTACCGCCGCGCCATGCTCGCCCTGGGACTCTTCGATTCGCGCCCCTGGCTGGGCCGCATTCAGGCGCCGACGCTGGTGGTCACCGGCGAACGCGACTCGACCGTCGAACCGCTTCGGCAGCGGCTGCTGGCAGACGGCATCCCCGGCGCGCGCCAGGTCGTCGTCGCCGGCGCCGGCCATGCCCTCAGCGTCGAGCGGGCCGATGAATTCAACCGGATTTTGCTTGATTTCCTGTTTTTGCCCCAGATGAGCGCAGATGATCACGGATTTTTGGATTCTAATCCGTGAAATCTGTGGCCGATTTACTCAACCTGGTCACCGACTCTATTCTTCGTCGAAGTGTAATAGTTCGAGAATCGTCCCCAGTTGGGCGCTGGCATCGAGGTAGGCATACTGTCCGCCGTCCCAACCGCCGGCCTGGACGACTTCGAGGCCGCGTCCCTGCAGGAAGGCGAGCGCTTCTCCCATCTCGTTTACCTTGAAGGCGATGTGATGAATCCCTTCGCCTTTGGCGCGCAGGAACTCTTCCCAGGTGCTTGGCCCGCCGACCGGCTCGATGAGTTCCATTTGCACGCTCCCCAGGTCGAAAAAGGCGGCTTTCCCCTTCGCCTGGGACGGCTGGCCGCGGTAGATGGTGTTGGCGAACGAGTCGTGGGCGATTTCGACCACTTCGGGCAGCGGAATGCCGAACACCTCGGCGTACTGACGGGCGGCCCGGGCTACGTCACGGACGACAATGCCAATCTGTACAACGGCCCGATTCTCCAATTTGTCCATTTTTCCTCCTCGGCCTCATTCGAACTCGATTTCCAGTTCTTCGTCGTCTTTCCAATCTTCCACCTTCTGGATTTCGATTTCGCGGAACAGGCCTTCCTGATAAGCGGCCACGCGGTAACGCTTGACCAGTTCGAGCAGGGCCAGGAAGGTGACGACCACTTCGAGCCGCGACGGCTTTTCGCCCAGCAAGCCGCGAAAGGTGGCGCGGCCCTCTTTTTGCAGCGCGGCGGCAATCCAGGCAATCTTTTCGCGGATGGTGATGCGCGGCGCCGAGATGACCGTCCCCAGGGCTTGCTTTTCCTGTTCCTCGGCCAAGACAGCCTGAGCCGCGGCCAACAGGTCGGAGAGGCTGACATCCGAAAGGTCCAAGCGGCCTTCCACTTTGGGCGGCGGCGCGACCCGCAGGTAACTCCGCAGGTGTTGGTTTTCGCGTTCCTCCAGCCAGGCAGCCAATTCCTTGAAGCGTTTGTAGATGCGCAGTTGCCGGGCCAGCGACTCGCCCACATCCTCCTCGCCCGCCTCGCGCCCCGGCGGGCGCGGTAGCAAGGCCTCCGATTTGATTTGCAGCAATTTGGCCGCCACTACCAGAAAGGCCGAAATCTCATCCGCCGGCACCTGCATCTGGTGGATGTATTCCAGATACTGATCGGTGACCGCCGCCAGGGCTACGGCGGTGATATCCAGTTCGGCGCGTTCGATCAACTGCAAGAGAAGGTCGAGCGGCCCCTCGTAGACCGGAATGCTGACGGTGTAAGCGCGGTTGAGTCGTTCCGCTTCCATGGCGGGGAGATTATAACTTATAATTCATCCATGTCGTCCGTTTTTCCCGCCTGCCAGGCGTGCCGTCAGCCCTATCCCTCGACAGGATTCCCCTTCCGCTGCCCGGCCTGCGGCAGCCTGTTCGACTACCTCGTCCCCTGGACGTTCGACCTGGCGGCGGTCGAAAGCGCCCAGCCGGGCATCTTCCGTTACCGGCACACTTTCGGCCTGCCGCCCGAGGCTCAACCGGTCTCCCTCGGCGAGGGCGGGACGCCGCTCGTTTGGGGGCGGGCCTTTGGGCGTCAGGTGGCGTTCAAGTGCGAATTTCTCAATCCGACGGGCTCGTTCAAGGACCGCGGTTCGGCGCTGATGGTCACCTGGCTGAAATGGCGCGGCCAGGCGGAGGCGGTCGAGGACTCGTCAGGGAACGCCGGGGCTTCGTTTGCCGCCTACGCCGCTCGCGCCGGTCTCCGCGCCCGCGTTTTCGTCCCCGCCTCGGCCTCCGGCCCCAAGCGGGCGCACATCCTGGCCTGCGGCGCCGACCTCGTGCCGGTGGCCGGTTCGCGCTCCGACGTAACCGAGGCCGTTTTGCGGGAGGCGGAGCGGGGCGTGGCCTATGCCAGTCACGCCGCCCTGCCGTTCAATCTTCCCGGCTATGCGACGGCCGCCTACGAAATCTTCGAGCAATTGGGCGGCGAGATGCCGGGGGCGGTGATTGTGCCGGCGGGGCAGGGAGGGCTTCTCGTGGGTCTGAGCCGCGGCTTCGAAGCATTGCGTGTAGCCAAAATAAACAGAAACGAGCAGAAATTTCCCAAGATGGTTGCTGTGCAAGCGCGGGCTTGCGCACCGTTATGGTCGGCCTTTGTGGGCGAGAGAGATGCCATTGCGGTGGAAAAGCCGACCCTGGCCGAGGGCGTGCGCGTCCGCCGGCCGTTGCGCCTCGAGGCGGTGTTGAGCGCCGTGACGGCCAGCGGCGGGATGGTTGTCGCGGTCGAGGAACGGGCCATCTTGCCGGGGCGGGACGCCCTGGCGCGGCTGGGATTCTACGTCGAGCCGACCTCTGCTCTCGTCTGGTCGGCGCTGGAGCAGGCGCTGGCCGTTCTCCCCGACCCGCTGGTTGTGATCTTGACAGGTTCGGGGTACAAGTACGCCCCCTGAAGTTGGCGAGCCTTGCTCTTCCCCGCCGTCCGCTCTGCGTTTATACTGGCGGCATTCTGCTTGTGGAGACGTTCTTTTTATGACCCACCGCACCCGCTGGATCGTTTCTCCGCCCATCACCCCTCAGGCTGACCGGGCGCTGTCTGAATTTCCTCCCATCCTGCGCCAGATTCTTTTCAACCGCGGCTATGCCGACCCCGCCGAGGCGCGCGCCTTCTTGCAGGCCAAGACGGTCTTCGACACCTCCCCCTTTCGCATGAAGGATATGGAACGGGTTGTAGCCCGGCTGCGGCGCGCCCTGGCGGCGGCAGAACCGATTGCCATTTACGGCGATTACGATGTGGACGGCGTCACGGCCACGGCCCTGCTCGTCCAAACCTTGCAGGCGCTGGGCGGCCGGGTGCGCCCCTACATTCCCAACCGCTTCGACGAAGGCTACGGGCTGAACGTCGAAGCCCTCGAGGCGCTGGCTGCCGAGGGGGTGAAAGTGGTCGTCAGCGTGGATTGCGGCATCCGCTCACCGCTCGAGGCGGAGCGCGCCCGCGCCCTCGGCCTGGATCTGATTGTCACCGACCATCACCACCCCGCCGAGGAGTTGCCTCCCGCTTATGCCATCATCAACCCCAAACAGCCGGGTGATGACTATCCCGATAAAGACCTGGCCGGGGTGGGCGTTGCCTATAAGATCTCCCAGGCGCTGTGGGATGGCGCTTCCGAGTCCGATTGGCTGGTTTCGCTTCTCGATTTGGTGGCGCTGGGGACGGTGGCCGACCTGGCCCCGCTGACGGGCGAGAACCGCGCCCTGGTGCGCCGCGGCCTGGATCAAATGCGGGCGACCCGCCGCCAGGGATTGTTTTCGCTGGCCAATGTGGCCGGGGTATCCCTGAATGCAGTCAATGCCACGCATATCGGTTTCATGCTCGGCCCGCGCCTCAACGCGGCCGGCCGGCTCGAGTCGGCGCTGGCGGCTTATGAATTGCTGACCACCGACCAGGTCAACCGGGCCGGGGAACTGGCCGTCAAACTCGACCAGCAGAACCGCGAGCGTCAGGCTCTGACGCGCCGAATCCAGGCCGAGGCCGAGGCCTTGGCGTTGGCCGAGGACCCGCAAGCGCCTCTGCTGTTTGCCGTCCATTCGGAATTCAATCCGGGGGTGGTGGGCCTGGCGGCGGCCCGCCTGGTGGAGACCCATTACCGGCCGGCGGTAGTCGGCCAAGTGGGGGAGGAAGTCACCCGCTGCTCCTGCCGCTCGATTCCGGAGTTTCACATCACCGAAGCGCTGGATGCGTGCCGCGACTTATTGGTGCGACATGGCGGACATGCCGCCGCGGCCGGTTTCACCGTCCGCAACGAAAATCTCAGTGAGTTGAAGGCTCGGCTCAAGGCGTTGGCAGCCGAGCGCCTGGCGGGCATGGATTTGCGCCCGACGCTGGCAGCCGATGTCGAGGTCCCGCTCGCCGATTTGCGCCCCGAACTGCTCAAATATCT
The DNA here is from genome assembly GCA_041287425.1 of Anaerolineales bacterium. GTDB lineage: Bacteria > Chloroflexota > Anaerolineae > Anaerolineales > Villigracilaceae > JAFGSI01. The sequence goes on from JBEULG010000036.1 coordinate 59,592, forward strand.
CAACTGGTTGCAGCCGACCGGTTACGGCAACCCGGAAGCGGTCTTCGTCACCCGCGGGGTGCGCCTGCAAAGCAGCCGCCTGGTCGGCGCTGACGGCCAACACCTGAAACTGACCGTCAGCGATGGCCGTCTGACCTTCGACGCCATCGGCTTTCGCCTGGGACATTTACAGCCTGGGCTTCCGGCGCGCCTCGATTTGTTGTACACCTTCGAGATGAACGAGTACAACGGGCGCGCCAGCCTGCAACTCAATCTCAAAGACGTCAAGCCGGCCGGCGAAGCCGATTGAGGCCAGAGAAGCCGACGGGCAGGCGCCAGGCCTGCCCGTTTTTTCAATCCACGAAGCGGTATTTGAGCAACGTCCACACCGCGATGAAGGCGTCCTTCATCCTGATTTTTTTGCCCTCCGAGTAGTCGCGCGGGTGGAAGGAGATGGGCACCTCATAGACGCGCCATTTGCGCTTCAGCACTTTGGCGGTGAATTCGGGTTCGAAATCGAAGCGTCTGGCGCGGAGAGGCATCTCGGCCACCACCTCGCGCCGGAAGACCTTGTAGCCGGTTTCCATGTCGGTCAGGATGTTGTTATAGAGGATGTTGGTCAGCAGGGTGAGCAATTTGTTGGCGACCATGTTCCAGAACAAGATGGCGCGATGCGGGGCGCCCAGGAAGCGCGAACCGTAGACGACGTCGGCCAGGCCGTCGGCGATGGGCTGGAGCAGGCGAGGATACTCGTGCGGGTCGTACTCCAGGTCGGCATCCTGGATGAGTATGACCTCGCCGCTGGCGGCCGTGATGCCGGTGCGGACAGCCGCGCCCTTGCCCTGATTCTTCTCGTGAAGCAGCACGCGCAGGTCGTCGCCCTTGTCCAGCGCGGCGAGCCGCTCGCGGCTCCCGTCGGTCGAGCCGTCGTCGACGACGATGATCTCCTCGGCCAGGTGGGTAGAGCGCACGCGCCGGATGATTTCTTCGATGCTTTTCACTTCGTTATAAACTGGAATGATGACGGACAGTTTCATGAGATGATTATAAACGAAATCCGTCTGTGAGAAAAAAGCCGCCGTGCTATAATTCGAATATCGCTGAATCAGGAGGCCGCAATGAGTGCCGTTCCCAGACCTGAAGGACAAGCCCAGAATACGCCCTGGTATCCGCCGCCCATTACCCGCCTGGAGGACACGGGCCTGTCGCCGCTCTGGCTGCAAGACCTGGCGCTGAAGATTTTATATTTCCAGGGATACCTTTCGGGGTTCAAGATTGCCGAGGAAATGGCGCTGCCCTTTGCCGGAATCACCGACCAGATTCTAGAATCGCTCAAGCGCGAGAAACTGGTGGAGGTCAAATCGGCGGCCGGCGGCCTGGGCGAGGGATCGTACCAGTACGCCATTTCGGGGGCGGGGATGGTGCGGGCGCGCGAGGCCCTCGAGCGCAGTCAATATGCAGGGCCGGCGCCGGTGCCGCTGGAAGTCTACAACGAGGCAATTCGCCGCCAGAAATCCGGCCGCCTGACGGTCACCAGCCGGACGATGCGCCAGATTCTCTCTCACCTGGTCCTTTCGGAGAACACTTTTCAGCGCCTGGGCCCGGCGCTCAATTCGGGCACTTCGATTTTCCTCTATGGCCCGCCCGGCAACGGCAAGACCAGCGTGGCCAAGGCCTTTGGTAACCTGGCCTTGAGTCAAATCATGTACATCCCGGCGGCGCTGTATATTGATGGGCAGGTGGTCAAACTGTACGACTCGGTCAACCATCAGTTGGCCAAGGAGGAAGACGCGACGCCGACCGGCACCGGTTCGCTGCGTACCAGCAGCCGGCGTGACCCGCGCTGGGTCAAGATTCGCCGGCCGTTCATCATGACCGGCGGTGAACTGACCCTGAGCGGCCTGGACCTGGTCTTCGACGATACCCACAAGTTCTACGAAGCGCCTTTCCAGGTGAAGGCCAACGGCGGCATTTTGCTCATCGACGATTTTGGCCGCCAGCAGGTGCGGCCGCGCGATTTGCTCAACCGCTGGATTGTCCCCCTCGAGAACCGGGTTGATTATCTGACCCTGCACACCGGGCGCAAGGTGGAAGTGCCCTTCGACGTGCTGGTGGTCTTCTCCACCAACCTGCCGCCGCGCGACCTGGTGGACGAGGCTTTTCTGCGCCGTCTGCGCCACAAAATCGAAATCGGCGACCCGACCTTCGAGGAATACCGCGAAATCTTCCGGCGCGTTGCCCAGCAAAAAGGGATTCAGTACAACGACCAGGCCCTGGCTTATCTCATTCAAGAATATTACATCAAGCGCAACCGCAAGGTGCGCGCCTCGCACCCGCGCGACCTGTGCGACCAGATTCTCGACATCTCGCGCTATCTGACCGTCGAACCGGTGATGAGCAAGGAGATGATCGACCGCGCCGCCGGTGCTTATTTCGTGGAGTTGTAACCATGCTCGATTGGCCTCGGCCGGCAGTCATTGCCCATCGCGGCGCTTCGGCTCACGCCCCGGAAAACACGCTGGCGGCTTTCGAACTGGCCCTCCAACAGGGTGCGGATGCGCTCGAGTTCGATGTGAAGTTGACCGGCGATGGCCGGGTGGTCATCCTTCATGACCAGACGGTTGACCGCACGACCGACGGGCGCGGCGACCTGCGCACCTTTTCGCTGGCGGCGCTGCGCGAACTGGACGCCGGAGTGCGCTTCTCGGAGCGTTTTCGCGGCGAGCGCGTGCCGACGCTTGAAGAGGTGTTCGAGGCGTTTGGCCGGCGCGTTCTGATGAACATCGAATTGACCAACTATGCTGCCCCCTTCGACGCCCTTGTGCCTTCGGTTGTTACCCTGGTGCGCCGTTTTGGCCTGGAAAAACGAGTGCTGTTTTCATCCTTCTTTCCCCACAATTTACGGCGGGCGAAACGGCTGCTGCCAGAGGTCCCTTGCGGCCTGTTGACCTGGGCCGGCTGGATGGGCGGGTGGGGGCGCACGATAGGGTTCCGCAGCCGCCTCTATCAGGCCGTCCATCCCAACCTGCGCGACGTGGATGCCGGACTCGTGAGGCGCTTCCAGGCAGCCGGGCGGCGCGTCCATGTGTGGACGGTCAACGCCGAGGCCGATTTCAGGCGCATGTTTGCCGCCGGCGTTGACGGGGTCTTCACCGATGACCCGCCTCTGGCCTTGCATCTCTTGGGGAGGAGCGGATGATTCCTGCCGAGTGGCTCGACCAGGCCGCGCTGCGCATAGCCCCTCACATTCGGCGGACGTTGCTGACCAACGACGCCGAATTAAATCTCTATTTGAAATGGGAAAACCAGCAGGTGACAGGCTCGTTCAAGGCCCGCGGCGCGCTGAACAAAGTGCTCTCGTTGCAGCCTTGGGAGCGCCAGGCAGGATTGGTGACCGCTTCGGCCGGCAACCATGGCCAGGGCGTGGCGTTGGCCGCCCGCCTGACCGGAACGCCGGTCATTGTCTTTGCCTCGGCACACGCCGCCCCGACCAAACTGGAGGCCATGCGCGCCCTGGGCGCGGAGGTCCGGCTGGTGGAGGGCGGCTACGCTGAGGCCGAACGAACCGCGATTGACTTTGCCGCCGAGAACCGCCGGACGTGGATTTCGGCCTACAATGATGGCCAGGTGATCGCCGGTCAGGGCACGCTTGCCCTGGAGATGATCGCCGACCTGCCGCCCGACTTATCGTTGACCTGGCTGGTGCCGGTCAGCGGCGGAGGCCTGATTGCCGGCATTGGGTCGGCCCTGCGGCGCCTGTCGCCGCGGCCGCGGCTGGTGGGGGTGCAGGCGCAAGCCTCGGCCTTTATGCACGCTCTCTTCTACCGCGGCTCGCAGGAGGATGTTCCCGACCTGCCGACTCTGGCCGATGGCCTGAGCGGCGCGGTGGAGCCGGGTTCGGTGACCATCCCGCTGGTCAAAGAATTGGTGGATGAAATTATCCTGGTCAGCGAGGCCGAGATCGAGCGGGCAATTGCTTTTGCCTGGCATCGCTATCAGCAGCAGATCGAGGGGTCGGCGGCGGTGGTCCTGGCGGCTGTGTTGAACGGCCGGGTAAAAGGACCGGCCGCGTTGGTGATTTCGGGGGGCAACATCCAGCCCGAGGTCCATGCCGCCATTTGCGCGGCCCATCCGGAGGAGCGGTGAAAGCGCAGCGCGTCGTTGCCTGGTTGATGCTGGCGATGGTTCTGTTCTCGCTGCTCCCCGCCGAACCGGCCGGGGCACAGCAGACCGATCCGGCGATGGAGGCGGCCCGGTTTCTCCTGACGCAAATGACCCCCGAAGAGCGCGTTGGCCAATTGTTCCTGGTGACCTTTGTGGGCGCTTCGGTGGACGAGGAGTCGCAGATTTACGACCTGATTACCCGCCATCATGTGGGCGGCGTCGTTCTGCTGGCCTCGCACGACAACTTTCTGCCCGCCCCCGATACCGTGACGGGGACCTATCACCTGATTACCGCATTGCAGGCTGCCGAGTGGCAATCCTCCCAGGGGGCTTATGTGGACCCTCTGACGCGCGAATATGTCGAGAGTCAATATGTGCCGCTCTTTATCGGGATTGCTCAAACCGGCGACAGTTACCCCGACAATCAGATTTTGAGCGGGCTGACGCCTTTGCCCAGCCAGATGGCGATTGGGGCGACCTGGCAGTCTGACCTGGCCGAACAAGTCGGGCAGGTGGCAGGCCGGGAGTTGTCGGCGATAGGATTCAACCTGTTCTTTGGGCCCTCGCTGGACGTCCTGACTTCGCCCGAATCGCCGGGCGGCAGCGGGATTGGCGTCAGCACGTTTGGCGGCGATCCCTATTGGGTGAGCGAGATGGGGCGGGCGTACATTGGCGGCCTGCACCAGGGCAGCAACGGGCGCATTCTGGTCGTGGCTACCCATTTCCCCGGGCGGGGCAGTGCCGACCGGCCGGCCGGCGACGAACCGGCTACGGTGCGCAAATCGCTCGAGCAGTTGAAACAAATCGAACTGGCGCCCTTCTTTGCCGTGACCGGCGGCGCTACCAGCGACCAGACGATGGCCGACGGCCTGCTGGTTTCTCACATCCGTTATCAGGGCTTTCAGGGCAACATCCGCTCGACCACTCGGCCGGTGAGTCTCGATCAATCGGCGCTCGACCAGATTTTGGCGCTGCCCGAATTCGCCGATTGGCGCAGCCGCGGCGGGCTGCTGGTCAGCGATGACCTGGGCAGCCGCACCATCCGCGCTTTCTACGATCCGGGCGGGACGAGTTTCTCGGGGCGTTTGGTGGCGCGCGATGCTTTCCTGGCAGGCAATGACTTGATCTACCTGGGTGATATCGTTTCCAGCGATGCCGAGGACAACTACACTACGGTTATACGCATTCTGGATTTTTTTGCCCGCAAATACCAGGAAGACCCGGCGTTCGCGGCCCGCGTCGATGAGGCGGTGCTGCGCATTCTGGCTGCCAAGTACCGGTTGTATGGGAGTTTCCGTTTTCCGCTCGTCATCCCGCGCGAGAGTGGCCTGGAGGCGATTGGCAACTCCGACGAGGTGACGTTGACGGTGGCGCGCCAGGCTGCCACGTTGATCAGCCCGTCTCCGATCGACCTGGATGTCTCGCTGGCTTCTCCGCCGCTCGTACAAGACCGCATTCTGTTTCTGACGGATAGCCGTCTCCAGGCGCAATGCAGCACGTGCCCGGCCGTGCCCGTGCTGGCGCCCGATGCCTTGTTGGGGGCCGTCGTGCGTCTCTATGGCCCCGAGGCAGGCGGATTGGTCTCGCCCAACCGCTTGACGGCCCACTCCTTCGATGAACTTTCGCTGCTCCTGGATGGGAACGGGGGCGGCACACTGGAGGGAGAGGTGCGCTCGGCGGATTGGATCGTCATTGGGATGCTGGATGCCGGTCCGGGGTCATCTAATTTGACCGTTTTGCGGCGTTTCCTTTCGGAGCGACAGGATTTGTTGCGCAACAAACAAATTATCGTCTTTGCTTTCGGGGCGCCGTATTATCTGGATGCGACCGACATTTCCAAGTTGACGGCCTATTACGGGATTTATAGTTGTTCCGGCCCGTTTGTGGATGTCGCCGCCCGCTTGTTGTTCCAGGAATTGGCGCCGGCGGGGGCGTTGCCGGTTTCGGTGCCGGGCGTGGGCTACGATTTATTCGTCGCTACCTCCCCCGATCCGGAGCAGGTGATCGGCCTCTATCTCGACCTGCCGTCACCCTCCATCTCGGAAGCGACGCCGGCGTTCGAGCCGACGCCTACGCCGGCGTTTCGCATTGGGGATACCATCACGGTGCATACGGGCGTCATCGTGGATCACAATCAGAATCCGGTGCCGGATGGGACGGGGGTGAGATTCGTCTTGTCGGCCAGCGGGGAAAGCGGCCTGATTCAGGAGGTCAGCGCCCTGACCGTTCAGGGCGTGGCGAGGACGACGTTTCGTATCGACCGCGCCGGCCTGTTGGAGGTGCGCGCCGTGAGCGAGCCGGCGAGGACGTCGGTTGTCCTTCAATTGAATGTTTCGGCTGAAGGGCTGGAGGTGGCGACGATTGCCCCCACGTCCAGCTCTGGCGCGGCGGTCCCAACACCGGCCTCGTCGGAGAACCTTCCCCCTCTTCGCCCGCCGTTGTTTGCAGATGGCCGGCCGGGCCTGGCAGGGTGGTTCCTGTTGATTGTGATTCTGGCGGGGGTGGGCTATCTGGTGTTTTGGATGGGCGGCCGGTTTGATTCCGCGGTGTGGGGCCTGCGCTGGGCGCTGTGTGCTATTTTGGGAGGAACGCTGGCGTATTTGTACCTGGCGCTCGATTTGCCGGGCGGCGCCGACTTGCTTATGCGCGGCCGCGGCTGGGCGCTGGCGGGAGTTGTCTTGCTCGGCGCGGCCGCCGGTGGCCTGGGAGGCTGGTTCTGGCGGCGGAGGGTCAACGCGCCAGAGAAGCAATCAGACTGAGAAACAGTAAACCGGCCGCTATCCAGAGCAGGAAGCGATCCGGAGGGCGGGAGAGAAGGGCCCCAAGCGAGGCCGCCGAACGGCCTGACGTCCGCAGGCGCGGGGGGAATTCGCGGTTTCCGATCAGGGCGGTACGAAATTCTTCGACCGAGGCGGGACGGTCGGCGGGATGAAGTTCCATGGCCCACAGGATGGCTTGTTCGGTGCGGGCGCTGATGGCGGGGTTGATTTTGCGCGGCGGCAGCAGGCTTTCGGGGTGCAGGAAGCGCGTGCGCGCCTCGACGGGCGGGGTGTTGGTCAGCAGGTGGTAAAGGGTGGCCCCAAAAGCGTAAATATCGCTGCGGGCATCGGTATGCAGGCCATCGTCGCCGTATTGTTCGAGGGGCGTGTATAGGGCAGTGCCGCGCCCATGGATGACGGTGACGGTCATTTCGTCGGGCGCCAGCGCCTTGACCAGGCCAAAATCAACCAGTTTGAGCAGGCCGCTGGGGGTGATTTTCAAATTGGAAGGTTTGATGTCGCGGTGTACCAGCGGCGGCGTTTGATGGTGCAGGTAGGCGAGTGCATCGGCCAGTTGGTTGGCCCAGCCGAGCACATCTTCCTCCGCCAGGAAGGTGTTGCGCTGCTTGGCCTCCAGCATCATCATGCGCAGGTCTTTGCCGGGGACGTAATCCATGACCAGGTAATCGCGCTGGCCAACGGAGAAGAAATCCGACACTTTCGGCAGATTGGGATGGTCCAGACGCGCCAAAATAGTAGCCTCGCGCAGAAATTGCTGGCGGGTCTCTTTGAGGATTTTCGAGGGGACGGTGCGGTCGTATTCGACTTCTTTGACGGCGCATTTGCGCCCGCTGAGGCGCAAATCGTCGGCCAGGTAGATGCTTCCCATGCCTCCCTGGCCAATGCGCTCGCGAATGCAATAACGACCGCGCAAGACCTCTCCGGCCTTGAGGGCGACTGGCATTTTCCTCATCCTGGTGTTCCGTCGGTGTTTATTTCGGCGTGGTTGGCGGAACAGAGCGACTCTTACCAATTGGCTATATTATACGCTTCTTTTCTCTTGTATAATTCATTCTGTTGAGGAGCAAAGGCGAGGCGATGAGCGAAGAGCGTCTTGGAGAACATCCTGTGCTGGTAGCGCAGGCGGGGCCGTTGAAGGGCCAGCGCTGGGCGATCGATCGCCCTTTGCTGATCGGGCGCGAGGCGACCTGCGATGTGGTCGTCCCCGACCGGCAGGTATCGCGTTTCCATGCCCGGTTGGTTCCATCCGCCGAAGGCGTGATTTTGGAAGATTTGGGCAGCAAGAACGGCACGCATCGGAACGGCAATCTGGTCGAACAACAAATCGTTTTGGAGGACGGTGACCTGCTGCAGATTGCGCTTGCCCAACAATTCATTTATTTGACCTCGGACGCTACCATGCCGCTGCCCGAAGCGGATCTTCGGCCGGGGCGTCTGCGCCTCGATTTGCGCAGCCGGACGGTGTGGATTGGGCCGCGCCAGATCGATCCGCCGCTTTCGGCGCTACAATTTCGTGTTTTGCAGGTGCTGGTCGAGAATCAGGGACAGGTCATCGACCGTCAGCGGCTGATTGCCGAGGCGTGGGGGGAGGAACAAGCGGCGGGAGTTTCGGATCAGGCGCTCGACGCGCTGCTGCGCCGTCTGCGTGACCGGATTGCCGCTCTCGATCCGAGTCATGCTTATATCGTCACCGTGCGCGGCCACGGGGTGCGCTTCGATAACCCGCCGGCAAGTTGAGAGGGCCTTCTTCAAGTCTGGCGGGGGATGGAATCCCCCGCCTGAGTTCAGAGATCGCGAATCTGGTGATTACTCAGGTCTTGGTTATGGGCACTCACCAATCATGCATGAATTGCAAGCCGCCACCGGATGGCAGAGCGTTCTGCGCGATCCGTGGCGGCGGAATGGAATGTTGTTCTTCTTGTGGAGCGGCCTTTGGACGAGGGGCGGGCTAGGCGTTGAGGTTCCTTTTCATCGAGAATTTCAGGACTGCCCGGTTGATAGCCTCCAGGCGGGCGAGGGCCTGGGCCTCTTCGCTGACCGGCGTCTCGCCGGCCCGCTCCTGGCTGCGGGCTAACAGGCCGCTGACGAAGCCGGCGAACTCCGGTGTGATTTCGGCAGCGTGGGCCTCCAGACGTTTTTCCAATTCGGCCTCGTTCTCGCATTCGAGCAATTCTTCGAGCAGGCTCAACTCCGGCGGCGGAGCGCTGACTTTTTGCAGGGCGGCAATGACCGCTTGGAGTTTTTTCTTTTTCTCTTCATCGTTCGCTTTCAGGGCTGCTTGCATGGCTTGATTCAGGACGCGGACGAAGACGTCGTCGATTTCATCGAGGTGTGCCAGCATGGCATCCTCGATGTTGTCGGCAGACAGGATGGTCTGGAGCAACTCACCCGCCTGACGGTATTGCTCCTCGATGGCCTGGTCAATGCGGCTGGTGATGGCAAGCAATTTTTCCCGCAAGTTTTCCAGTTTCTGACGCTCGGCGCCGGCATGGGCCTCGATGCGATTGGTCAGCGACTGGAAGAACAGGTAGTCCAGGGCTGGCCGGGTCAGGCTGACCAGGGCATTCAGGCGTTCGTCGCTCGGCGCTTCAATCATGATGTCGAGCAATTTTTCACGGTCCAGTTGTTTGCCGGCGTCTTGCAGTGTCTTGACCGCGGCCTGCATTTCGCTCACCTGGTTCATCAGAGTTTTGCCGTATTCGGTCTCGGCCAGCAACTGAGTCTGGATGGCTTCCATTTGCCGGGCCAGATTTTCCTGGCCGGCCGAGGATTGCAGGAGGCGGCTAAAGAGGGCGAAGAATTCCTGGTCGAAGGCCTGGCTCTCGCTGCGGATGATTTCCGAGCGCACCTCGGCCGATGGTGCCGTCAGCAAGCGTTCGATCAGGGCTAATTTTTGCTGTTGGGCCTTGATCATCTCGGATGTGATTCCGTCGGCGTTCAGGATGCGTTCGATGAGACTTTGGTAGGTGAGAAAATTTTGTGGGCGCAGCAGATAGGCTTTGCGCTTTTCGGGCGGCAGACGGTTGGTCACCTGGGTGATGAGCGGCCCGACGATTTTTTCCTGCTCATTGAGGGGAAGGTTCAGTTCGGGCGGGAAATAGGTGAGCAGGAGTTCTTTGTCGGCATCGTGATAGACGATGGGGGTCGCAAGCGGCCCGCTGAACCCGCAATTGCGGCAGGCGGCCACGTTGGAAACGCCGCCTAGCAGGCGCTGCTTGGCGGCCGGGTCTGCGCTGACGTCGAACAATTGCTCGACGATGGCGACGACCGGTTGGCCGCATTGTGGGCAGGTAATTTGAGTTTTGTGTGGAGGCATGGAAAGTTCCTGATATCAAAGAGTTTTTGGGCGTCAGCAGACAACCCGCTTATTGTACTGCAAGAATGCCGTTATGGGCGCGGCAGTGAGAAACAAATCCGGGCGCCGGATTCCGGCTGCGGGTCCACCCAGATGCGGCCGCCGTGCGCCTCGACGATGGCCTTGGCCAGGTAAAGTCCCAGGCCGGCGCCCTTCGTCTTGCGAATGGCGTTTTCTGCCCGGTAGAAGCGGTCGAAGATGTGGGGGATGTCGGCGGCGTCGATGCCCGGCCCCTGGTCGCTGACGGTGACGATCACCTGCTTGGGGCGCACCTCGCCGCTGATGCGAATCTCGCCGCCGGGGGCGTATTTCATGGCATTCGAAATCAGATTGCTGAGCACTTGGCCGATGCGCACCTCATCGGCCAGGATGACGGGGAACGATTCAGGAAAATCAACCACAATCGTGAAGTTCGGCCCTTGCGGACGGAAGCGGGCCGCGATTCGTTCGGCCAGCGCCGGCAGCCAGACGTCGGCCAGGTTGGGCTTCAGCCCGCCAGCCTGCAAACGGGAAGCGTCGAGCAGGTCTTCGATCATCGTCGCCAGCCGGTCGGCTTCTTCTTCGATGACGGCCAGGCTGTCCTGGACGATGGATTTGTCCCATTTGGCGTCTTCGCGGCGCAAGGTGCTGACGTAGCCCTTGATGAGCGCCACCGGCGTCTTGAGTTCGTGGCTGACGATGGAGACGAAGGTGTTTTTGATTTCCTCGGCGGTGCGGAATTTGGTGATGTCGCGGACGGTGACGAAGATGTTGCGCAGTTTGCCGTCGGCGGTCAGGAGCGGGGCGTAGGTGATACCGACCGGCAGGGCGGGCGGTTCGGCGCGTTCCAGGTCACCTTCGACGTAGAGGTGGGCGTGAGGGGTCAGCGGCCAGCCGTCGGCTTCGGCCTCTTCGAGGGTCAGCCCCTCGGGGTGACGCGCCCAGCGGATAACTTCGTCGTGTTTGCGGCCCTGGATTTCGGCGCGCGGGCGGCCGATGAGTCTTTCGAAGGCGAGGTTGCAGCGTTCGATCGTTTGGTCGGCGTACAGAATCAGGATGCCGTCGGCGGCTGAATCGAGCAGAGCGTCGAGGCGTTGTTTTTCGTAACTCACTTCTCCGTACAGGCGGGCGTTGACGACAGCAATGGCAGCCTGGTCGGCAAAGGCTTGCAGGAGGAGTTTGTCATTGGCCGAGAACAGGTCTGGGTAGGAGCGAAAGATGAAAATGAAGCCGATTACCTGTCCCTGCGCCGATAGGGGAATGCCGACGCCGTTGAGCAGCCCCATGCTGGCCGTGTAGGTCAGTTCTTTCAACATGCGGTTGAGTTCGTTGACGTTGAGTTCGGCGGTCTGTTCTTCGGCCAGAAGCGGCTCGAGGTAGGAAAGGAAAGCAGGCGGGATTCCCTGGGCGACGCCCACCCGCCAGCCGCCGGCCTCTTTCAGGGCGATGATGCCTGCTTGTCCGGCCAGCATCTCGATGGAAATGCGCAGAACACGCGCCAGCAGTTTCTCCAGGTCGAGTTCCTGGGTCAGGGCGCGGGCAATTTCGAGCAGGTAGTCACGTTGGCGGACGCGGAAATCGGGGAGCATGGCGATGGGCGATTTACGATTGGTGGTTTACGATTGACGATTTGATTTTATCACCAGCAGCGGTTGATTGGGTAAGAATTGTGTCATCGCCGGATTAGAGTTGAATCAGCACGCGCACCGAGGGCTGTCTGCCGCCTCGGAGCGCGTGCGCGGCTTCGAAATAGGAGGTCATCTGCAAAGGCGTCACATCAGTTCTTTCTCGGCCAGGGCGATGGACTCCTCCAAGATTTGCAGCCCCTCGTCAACTTCGGCTTTGGTGATGCACAGCGGAGGGGCGATGCGGATGACGCTCTTGCCGCAGCCCAGCAGGATCAGGCCGCGTTCGAAGGCCAGGTCTGCCACCCGGTCGCGCAGCGTCTCGTGCGGAACCTTCGATTTGCGATCTTGGACGAACTCGACGCCGATCATCAGGCCGAGGCCGCGCACGTCGCCGATGGATGGGTGGCGGGCGGCGATCTTTTCCAGCGCCTCTTTGGCGTAACGGCCGACTGTGGCGGCGTTGTCCATGTATTGACGCTCGATCAGGTCAATGGTGACCAGGGCAGCCGCGCAGGCGATGGGGTTGCCGCCGAAGGTGTTGCCATGGGCGCCGCGCGGCCAGGTCATCACCGATTTGCGCGCCACAGCCGCGCCGAGCGGCAGGCCGGAGGCGATGCCTTTGGCGGTGGTCACGATGTCGGGTTCGACCTCGAAGTGTTCGACAGCCCACCACTTGCCGGTGCGTCCCATTCCGGCCTGGACTTCGTCGGTGATGAGCAGAATTTCGTGGCGGTCGCAAAGGCGACGCAGGGCGGGGAAGAAGCCGGCGGGCGGGATGATGTAGCCGCCCTCGCCCTGGATGGTCTCGACCAGGATGGCGGCCACCTCGTCGCCGGGCAGGATGTGGCCGAGGATTTCTTCTTCGATGTAACGGACGACCGTCTCGCCGTAATCTTCGCCGGGGCGGCGTTCCAGGACGGGACGGTAGGGGTTGGGATAAGGGGCGTGGACGACGCCGTTCATCAGCGGGTAGAAGCCGCGGTGATAGGTGGGTTTGCTGGCTGTAAAGGTCACCGCGCCCATCGTGCGGCCGTGGAAAGCCCCTGTAAAACCGATGAAGTTGGTGCGGCCGGTGTGGTAGCGGGCCAGTTTGATGGCGGTCTCGATGGCTTCGGTGCCCGAATTGGTCATAAAAGAGACGGCAGCCTCCTCGAAAGGCGCGATTTCGTCCAGTTTCTCGCCCAGCGCAATCCACTTTTCGTGATAGAAGTCGGAGGAAATGTGAATGAATTTTTCCGCCTGTTCCTGGATGGCTTTGACGACTTCCGGATGGCTGTGACCGGTCGAATTGACGGCGATGCCGGCGGCGAAATCCAGGAAGCGGTTGCCGTCCACATCCCAGACTTCGCTGCCTTTGCCGTGGTCAATGACCAACGGCGCGCTGCGAGGATAGGAGGGGGAGATGACCGCCGAATCGCGCTTAATCAAGGCGCGTGCTTTGGGGCCGGGTAACTTTAAAGGTTGCATATTAGATTGCTCCTAGGAGAGAATATCGAACGAAAATGAGGCCGGCTCGTTGAGATGGCCGGCGCTGTGAGGGTCCAGACGAGGGTGGAGACATGCCTGCTTTCAGGAAGATTTTCTTTCCAGTTTCAGTTGTCCTTGAACCAGGGCGCCGATCAGGCCGGCGTTGTCGCCCAGTTGGGCGGTCGTGATGGTCAGGTCTTTGAGGAAACCGGCATCCATTACGTGCCGACGGGTCGAGTCTTTGAGGGTTTCGATGAACAACGTCCCGCTTTGGCTGACACCGCCGCCCAGAATAACGATGGAGGGGTTGAACATGTGAAGGAAGTCGGCCACGGCCTGACCGAGGAATTCGCCCGCCCGGACGAACGCCTCGCGAGCCAGTTCATCTCCTTGCTGGGCGGCCTCGGCGACCTGGCGCCCCGTCAAGGGGCCGGGCCGCAGGAGGGAGGCGCGCCCGTGGGCCAATTGTTCGTTGACGTAGGCGGCGATTGCCGGGCCGGAGGCGACGGCTTCCAGGTGGCCGCGTTGGCCGCAGGAGCAGAGAGGCCCGTCGGGCAGAACCGTAATATGGCCGAGTTCACCGGCCAACCCGCGCGCCCCGAGCAACAGTTGGTCTTTGACAATGACTCCGCCGCCGATGCCGGTGCTGATGGTCAGGTAGAGCAGGTCGTGATGACCCTGCCCGGCGCCATAGCGCCACTCGCCCAGGGCGGCTAAGTTAGCGTCGTTGCCGAGGCAGGTGGGGATGTGTAGCCTTTCCTCCAGCATAGCGACCAGGGGGAATTCGATCCAGCCCGGGATGTTGGGGGTCGAAAAGATGACGCCGCTGTGCGGGTCGAGGGGGCCGGGGGCGGCGACCGAAATCACGTCCACCGGACCGGCGGCCAGCACCGATTCGATGAGCGCGACCAACCGCTCGAATGGGTCCTCGCCGTCGGCGTGAGTAGCGGTCCGCTTGTGTTGGAGGGGGGTGGTGGTCTCCGAGGTGAACAGGGCTGCCCGAATCTGGGTGCCTCCAATGTCCACGGCGACGATTTGAGCCATGTTGCGATTATATCATAGCGGGTCATAGCCGTTCTTGGGTGATTACCCACATCGGCGCATTCCGATTCGGCGGACTAAAGTCCTGCCTGAGAGCCTGCAAGTCGGCTCGAAGCCGACTCTGAGTCCGCTGGAGCGGACTTCCATGTACGCGGCAGGCGGCTTCAGCACCGCGATTCGACTTGTGGGTCATCACCAGCCGTTCTCGGTTGACTGTTGGGCGAAACGTTGTTATCATCACGCAGATGTCTAAGCGCCGAAACAATCACCTCAGAGGCTTCTGGCTTGAGGTCTCGCGCTCGCTACGCTGGTTGGCTCCCGGCCTGGGAGTCAAACGCTGGTTGGGGCTTTTGCTGGCCGGCATCACACTGATGGGCGTGGGCTTGGCGATGCTTTTGCTCGACATCTATCGAAATGCGCCGGAGACCTGGTGGCTGCCTGCCATTCAATTTCTTTCGCTGCAATTCCTGGCTCGTCCGTGGCGGGTGGCTATTTTTGCGATTTTGGGTGTCAGCCTGGTGGGGGTGGGAATCTGGGGGATGAACCGCTCGCTGCTCGTCCCTTTTCTGCGGCCGGGCAAGCGCCTGGTTGACCAGGTGGCCGAGTACCGGCGGCTGGAACGCGGGCCGCGGGTGGTGGCAATCGGCGGCGGGCATGGCCTGGCGACGGTTTTGCGCGGCCTCAAAGCGCACACCCATAATTTGACGGCGGTCGTTTCGGTCGCCGACGACGGCGGTTCATCGGGCGAATTGCGCCGCACGCTGGGGATTTTGCCGCCCGGCGATATTCGCAATTGCCTGGCGGCGCTTTCTAACGACGAGGCCCTCTTGACACATCTTTTTCAGTACCGGTTTGGCGAGGACACCGGACTGGGCGGCCACTCGTTTGGTAACCTGTTCATTTCTGCGCTGACCGATATCACCGGCAGTTTCGAAGAAGCGGTGGCCGAATCGGGGAGGGTCTTGTCGGTGCACGGGCAGGTGCTGCCGGCTACGCTTCATAATGTCCGGCTGGTCGCGGATGTCCGGCTGCCTCACGACCAGACCGAGGTGCGCATCGAGGGCGAGAGCGAGATTCCGCGTTTATCGGGACGGGTGCGACGCGTTTGGCTCGAACCGAACGATGCTTCGGCTTTTCCGCCCGTCATCCAGGCCCTGTTGGCTGCCGACATCATCCTCGTCGGACCGGGCAGTTTGTACACCAGTCTGCTGCCCCCTCTCCTGGTGCCGGATTTGCTGGCGGCCATTCGAACCAGCCGGGCGCTGAAAATCTACATTTGCAACATTGCTACCCAGGCTGGCGAAACCGAAAAGTACACCTGTCAAGACCATGTGCGCGCCCTCGAAGAGGCCATCGGGGACGAGATATTCGATTGCATCGTGTACAATACTTGTTACGATGGAAATCTCGGAGCGGGTGTACAATGGGTAAAATTGGAACAGAACGTTGCGCCCGATGCCCGCCTTTATGGCGCCGACTTGATTGACCGGGATCATCCCTGGCGGCACGACTCTGCCAAACTGGCAAAGACGATTATTGACCTGTATAATGAGCGCACCGGTCCGCTCGACAAGACGAAGGACTCTGCAACGCGTTCGCGTTGACATCATTTCTCTGGAGGTGTTGTATGACTACCCGTGTTGGTATCAATGGTTTTGGCCGCATTGGGCGGCAGGTCCTGAAAGCCATTCGGGACTATCACGCCGATGAGTTGGAAGTCGTTGCCTTCAACGATATCGGCGACATTCCCACCATGGCGCACTTGCTCAAGTACGACTCGAACTACGGCCGCTTCAACGGCCAGGTCGAGGTCGTCGAGGACGGCATCTTGATTGACGGCAAGAAAATCAAGGCCTTCAAGGAAACCGACCCGGCCGCCATTCCGTGGGGCGACCTGGGGGTGGACATCGTCATCGAAGGCACCGGCATTTTCACGGTCAAGAACGATGGCGTCAACAAGAAGGGCAAGGTGGTGAAGGGCGCGGTCAACCACATCACCGCCGGCAAGGCCAAGAAGGTCATCATCACCGCCCCCGCCGAGGGCGAAGACCTGACCGTCGTGCTGGGCGTCAACGAGGACAAGTACGACCCGGCCAATCACCACGTCGTCTCGAACGCTTCCTGCACCACCAACTGCCTGGCCCCGGCTGTCAAGGTCGTGCATGACAAATTCAAGATTGTGCGCGGCTTCATGACCACCATCCACGCCTACACCAACGACCAGCGCATCCTCGACCTGCCGCACTCCGACCTGCGCCGCGCCCGCGCCGCCGCCATGAGCATGATTCCCACCACTACCGGCGCGGCCAAAGCCCTCAAACTGGTCATCCCCGACCTGGCGGGCAAGTTCGACGGCTACGCCATCCGCGTCCCCACCTCGACCGTCTCGGTGGTGGATTTCACCGCCGAAATCGAGACCCCGGCCACGACCGAGGAACTGCGCCAGGCCTTCCGCGATGCCGCCCAGACCCCGCGCCTGAAGGGCATCCTCCAGGCGGTGGACGAACCGCTGGTCAGCGTGGACTTCAAGGGCGACCCGCACTCCTCCTCGGTGGACCTGCCCTTCACGATGGCGCTTGGCAAGGAAGCCAGCACCTTCGTCAAGGTCGTCGCCTGGTACGACAACGAATGGGGCTACTCCGTCCGCACGGCCGATTTGGCGGCGTTGATGGCAAAGAGTCTGTAGTCTGATAGTCGGATAGTCTGATAGTCGGTCAGATGGTCAAATAGTCGGATAGTCAGTCGTATAGTCGGATAGTCTGATAGGCAAGTAGGGGGATAGGCGGATGGTCAGACGGGCAAGGGATTGAGTGACTATGAGACTACAAGACTATAAGACTACAAGACTATGAGACTACTGGAGTGAACCATGAACAAGAAAACCGTCCGCGACATTGACCTGAAGGGCAAGCGCGTTCTGATGCGCGTGGATTTCAACGTCCCCATGCAGGATGGCAAAGTCACCGATGACAAGCGCATCAAGGCCTCGCTGCCCACCATCCAGTACGTGCTCGACCAGGGCGCGTCCCTGATTCTGATGAGCCACCTCGGACGCCCGAAGGGCGGCCCCGACCCGGAGTTCAGCCTGAAGGCGGCTGCCGAAGTCCTGGCCGGGCACCTCGGCCGTCCGGTCAAGATGGCGCCCGATTGCGTCGGCCCGGAAGTCGAAGCCATGGCGAAAGCCCTCCAGCCGGGTGAAGTCCTGATGCTCGAAAATACCCGCTTCCACGCCGGCGAAGAAAAGAACGACCTGGAACTGGCCAAGCAGATGGCCGCCCTGGGCGAGGTGTACGTCAACGACGCTTTCGGATCGGCCCACCGCGCCCACTCCTCGACCGAGGGCGTGGCGCGCTTCCTGCCGGCTGTGGCCGGTTTCCTGATGGAACAGGAACTCGAATACCTCGGCCGCGCCACCGCCAACCCGGAGCATCCCTACATCGCCATCCTGGGCGGAGCGAAAATCAGCGACAAGATTCTGGTCGTCGAGAACCTGCTCGCCAAGTGCGACAAACTCATCATCGGCGGCGGCATGGCCAACACCTTCCTGGCCGCCCAAGGCCTGAACATGCAGGATAGTTTGGTGGAGGCCGAGTCCATCGAAATTGCCAAAGGCATCCTGGCCAAACACGCCGATAAGATTGTCCTGCCGGTGGACGCCGTCATCGCCGACAAATTCGACGCCGAGGCCAACAGCCAGGTGGTGGATGTGGACAAAATCCCCGCCGGCTGGCGCATGCTGGATGTCGGCCCGAAGACCCTCGACCTGTACCGCCAGACCCTGGCGGGCGCCAAACTCATCGTCTGGAACGGGCCGGTGGGCGTCTTTGAGTTCCCCAAGTTCGCCGAGGGGACGTTCGCCCTGGCCAAGATGCTGGCCGAAAGCGGCGCGGTGACCGTCATCGGCGGCGGCGACAGCGCCAGCGCGGTCAAGAAAGCCGGGGTGGCCAAGCAGATGACCCACGTCTCGACCGGCGGCGGCGCCTCGCTGGAGTTCCTCGAAGGCAAGGAACTGCCCGGCGTAGCGGCTCTGCTGGATAAGTAACGCCTTTTATTCCTCCCCGCCTCCCGAAGCGCATCGGAGGCGGGGAGGAAACCCAACAGGAGGGCCGTATGCCATTTGCCGTCGGCGAAATGGTGGGGCCGTATCGAATTATCCAACAACTGGGGCAAGGGGGGATGGCGACCGTCTATAAGGCATACCATGCCGCCCTGGATCGTTATGTGGCCATCAAGGTGCTTCATCCGGCTTTCACCGAAGACCCCAATTTTCTGGCCCGTTTCCAGCGGGAAGCCCGCGTGGTGGCGAAACTCGAACATCCCAACATCGTGCCAATCTATGATTACGCCGAGCACGAGGGGCGCCCCTATCTGGTGATGAAATTCATCGAGGGCGAAACGCTCAAGGCTCGTCTGGCGCGCGGCCGCGTGCAGGCCGATGAAGTGGCCCGGATTGTCGAAGCGGTGGGGGCAGCCTTATCCTATGCGCATAAAGGCGGCATTCTGCATCGCGACATCAAGCCCTCCAACGTCCTGCTTGGCGATGATGGGCAGATTTATCTGGCTGATTTTGGCCTGGCGCGCATCGCCCAGGCGGGCGAATCGACCCTGACCTCCGACATGATTGTCGGCACGCCTCAGTACATCTCCCCTGAGCAGGCGATGGGCAAGAAAGACCTGGACGAGGGCACTGACATCTATTCGCTTGGAGTGATGCTCTATGAACTGGTGGTCGGCCGGGTTCCGTTTAGCGCCGATACGCCTTTTTCGATTATTCACGACCATATCTACTCTCCCCTGCCTTTGCCGACTCAACTGAATCCGGGCGTTCCCGAAGATGTCGAAAGGGTCTTGCTCAAAGCGTTGGCCAAAGAACGCAGCGACCGCTATGCGGACGTCCGGGCCCTGGTGACCGCTTTCCTGGATGCCTGGGCCGACGTCGCGGCGGAGGCGCCCGCCACCCCTTTGCCGACCGTCGTCCCGCCGGAGACAGTTGTGCGGACCTCCTCTCAGCCCCCTGACCAGACCCGCCCGCCGGCGACCGTCTCCGCTCCTCCTCCTCCGGACGAGACGCCTCCTCCCGCTCCCGTTTCTCCGCCGCCGGTTTCTGCCGCTGTGCCGGCGGGTGGCCGGCTGCGCAAGATTCCCTGGATGTGGCTGGCGGTCGCCGTGCTGGTGTTCTTGTGCTGCATTTTTACTTTCCTGGCGCTGCGCGGCGGCAACCGGCAAGCGCGCTCTGGGCAAAATGGAACCTCTGCGCCAGCGGGAGAAACCCTTCCGGCGATTGTGACGCCGACGGTGGTCCAGTTTTTGGCCGAGGCGGCGGAACGCGTCGAGCAGAATCCCGATGACCCCTATGCCCATCTGCAACTGGCGGCCGCCTATCTGGATGCCGGCATCCCCGATATGGCAACCGAGACGATGACGCGCGCCCTGGAAGTGGGCGGGGAGAATGAGCAGTTCCTGTGGGACGCCTGCCGGCAAATGGAAATGCGCCAGGCCTGGTTGCTGGCGGCGCGGGCCTGTGTTTCAGGCGCCGAGATTCACCAGCGGCAGGTCAGTCTCGACCTGCCGGGAGACTTACAAGCCTTGTTGTATCCCGTTCTTTACCGGGCGGCGCCCGCCCCGGCATTCGAGCAATTTTTGCCGATGGAGCGAATTTTGTTGGTGGACGAGATGATGGCCAATGTGGTTCAGGCACGCCGTCAAATATATGCGAATGACCCGCAGGGGGCGCGGCAAACTTTGGAGGCCGCCTTGCAGCGCTGGCCGCGCAAAGTGGAACTCCAACTTGTTCGGGCCGAGTTTCTGGCTCGGTATGGCGATGCCGGGCAGGCGCTTCAAATCTTGAATGAAATCCAGGCCACGGCTGGTTTGGCCGATTGGATTTTGCAGGAAGCAGAAAATATTCGCGCTACAATTCCATAACAAGAGGATATTTATGCGGACACCCTTTGTTGCTGGCAATTGGAAAATGAATAAAACCGTCGCCGAGGCGCGCGCCCTCGTCTCCGAGATGGCGGGGGAGTTGCAGGAGATTCGGGGCGTGGAAAAGGTGTTGTGCCCGCCTTTCACGGCGCTGTTTGCGGTGTCATCTCTTCTGACCGGCACCGATATCGGCCTGGGCGCTCAGGATATGTACTGGGAAGAAAAAGGCGCTTTTACAGGTCAGATTTCGCCCATCATGGTGAAAGAGATTGGTCGTTACGTCATCATCGGCCACTCGGAGCGGCGCACCTATTTCGGCGAGAGCGACGCGAGCGTGAATCGCAAAGTTGCCGCTGCCCAGGCTTTTGACCTCGTCCCCATCGTGTGCGTGGGTGAGACGCTGGCCGAGTACGAGGCTGGCCAGACGGCGGCGGTCGTGGGCCGTCAGGTGCGGGAAGGGCTGAAGGGCCTGGCTGCGGACTTTGCCATCAAAATCGTCATCGCCTATGAACCGGTGTGGGCAATTGGGACGGGCAGGGCTTCTTCGGGCGAGAATGCCAACGCGGTGGTGGGCGACATCATCCGGCCAGCGTTGGCCGAACTTTTCAACCCCCAGGTGGCGCAGGCGATCCGGGTCCTGTACGGCGGCTCGGTGACGGCGGCCAACGCGGCCGAGTTCTTCCGGCAGCCGGAAATCGACGGCGCCCTGGTGGGCGGCGCCAGCCTGAAAGCCGGGGAGTTCATCGCCATCGTGAGGGCGGCCGCAGAGTAAATTCAAGCCTCCTTCCGGCAGACCATTGGACATTTTCTCGGCTCTCGATGGTCTCTTGTGGTTGACGGCGGCGCTTGTTCCGTTGGTCATCTTGCAGCGCCTGTTGCATCGCGAAATCCAGGCGGTCATTTTGATTTTGACGCGCCGGCCCGGCCTGACACAGGTCATCTTTGCGATTTTATTCTTCCCCGGCGTTTTTCTCCACGAACTCAGTCACTTCCTCGTGGCGCGGCTGCTGGGGCTGCGCACGCGCCGCTTCTCGCTTTTGCCCCAGGCGACCGCCGACGGCCGGCTGCAACTGGGCTACGTCGAAATGGTCAGCGGCGGCGTCTGGCGCGATTCGCTCGTCGGCGCCGCGCCGCTCATCAGCGGCGCTCTATTCGTTGCTTGGGCCGCCAACGGCCCGCTCCAATTGCTGCCGCTCTGGCGCTTGGCGCGGGACGGGTACTGGGAATTGTTCTGGATGGGGCTTCGTCTGCTGCCGGAACAGCCCAACTTCTGGGTTTGGTTCTATTTGACCTTCGTGGTCAGCAGCACGATGCTGCCCTCGGCGGCTGACCGCCAGCCCTGGCTGATTCCCGCTCTAGGGGTGGGAGTGTTGTTCGTTCTGGCTTTGCTGGCGGGCGGCGGCCCCTGGATGCTGGCCAACCTGGCCCCTCTGATGGACGCTTTTCTGAGCGGGCTGGCCGCCATTTTCGGTCTGAGCGCCGGGGTGCATTGTCTCTTGCTCCTGCCGTTCTTTCTCCTCCATCGCACCCTGACTCGCCTGACCGGCGTTGACGTGGGGGTCTGAGTCGAGGCGTCTTATCGTTCCAATTTCTCCCGCACACTGGCCACCTTCTCGGCCATGCGCTGTGGACGGTCGACGCGCGTGCCGACCTTGATGTCGGTGTGCAGGCGCGGTACGCCCATTTCGTGCAGCACCTCGTGGCAGCGGCGGAGGGCGGCGAAGACTTCTTCCCATTCGCCTTCCACGTTCGTGCCGTTGGCGTGTAGTTCATAGGTCAGGCCGCTTGCGGCCAGGACTTTCTCGCAGGCGGCAACGTAGCGGGAGAGCGAAACCCCCGTCCCGACCGGGACAATCGTAAATTCGGCAATCACGTGCATTCAACCAACTCCTGACGACTGAACACCGAACACCGAAACCCATCTCATCCCGTCCCAAACTGCCGGTCGCCAGCATCGCCCAGGCCGGGGACGATGTAGCCGTGTTCGTTCAGATGGTCGTCCACGGCCGCAAGATGGATGGGGACGTCGGGATGGGCCTTCTGCAGGGCGGCGATTCCCTCCGGCGCGCCGATGAGGCCGACAAACTTGATGCGCTTCACGCCCCAGCGCTTGAGGATGTCCACCGTAGCGACCGCCGAGCCGCCGGTAGCCAGCATCGGGTCGAGGATGAGGCAGACCGAAACGGTCGGCTCAACCGGCAGTTTATTGTAGTACTCCACCGGCTTGAGCGTGCGTTCGTCGCGGTAAAGGCCGATGTGCCAGACCTCGGCTTGCGGAATCAATTCCCAAATCCCCTCCACCATCCCCAGGCCGGCGCGCAGGATGGGCACCAGACCGATTTTCTCTTTGAGTTCCGCGCCGACCATCGGCGCCAGCGGTGTTTCGAGGGGGCGCGGTACGGTTTGCAGGTCGAGGGTGGCCTCATACGCCAGCAGACCGGCAATCTCGCGCACCAGTTCGCGAAACTTTTTGGGTTCGGTGTTTTTGTCGCGCAGACGGGATAATTTGTGGGCGACGAGCGGATGCTGCGAAGCATGAACGTTCGACATGAAAATCCTCCCGGAAATCGAATGTATCAAAACTCTTCTCGGGGCGGCCCGAGGAGGAGTTGACTCTACAACTTGCGGTATTATACCTTCAGGGCGCTTGACGATTTGGCCGAGTTTGGGTTATTCTTGAGCCATGAGTTTTCATGTCCTTGTCGTAGACGATAACGAAGTCAATTTGATGCTGGTGGCCAAAATCCTTCAAATGGAAGGGTTCGAAACCAGCACTGCCCGCTGTGGACGAGAGGCCATTCAGTGCGTTGTCCAGGGGCATCCCGATTTGATTATCCTGGATATCAATATGCCCGACCTGGATGGCTACACCGTCTGCCGGCGGCTGCGCGAGCCGCCCATTGGGGCGAGGATGCCGATTGTCATGTTGAGCGCCACCGTAGAAGAGAGCGACAGGCAGTCGGCCTTGCAGGCGGGCGCCAACGATATTATTTCGAAACCTTTCGACATGGAAGAACTGCGCCTGCGGGTGCGAGCGTTGCTCTCGTAGAAGAAGAGGAATCGGGCGGCCTCTGGCCGCCCGATGTTCTTAAGGCAGGAAGACCAGACTGAGACTCTCGTGTTTCCTGGCAGGCAAAATGACGCTCCCGTCTGCTTCTGTTTTTACATTCTCTATCTTCTGCTCCGACAGGTCGACTCTTTCCACCCGCTTGAACGGCCGCCAGGGTTTGATGCTGACGTAAATGTCTTCGCCGCCCAGATTGTAGCCGCGCACCAGCCAGCCGTGCCCATCCTCGCTCTCTTTGACCGCGCTGACGAGGAACTTTGCCGGGCTGACCTCCACAAATGAGCCGCTCGGCGGCAGGCTGCCCGCGTGCAGGTCGGTGAAAACGGCGCGCAGGGGCGTTTCGAAGGCGTAGGGTGAGATGAAATCTCGTCCTATAGACGAGATAAAATCTCGTCCTACGGGCGATGCAGAAGATTGTTCTACGGACGAGATAAAATCTCGTCCTGCGATGACCGCATAGTCGAATTCCCATTGACCGAGCATCTGCGCGCCGGGGGTGGCCAGGTACGGGCCGGCGTGGCCGCGGCGGGTGGAGAAGTCGTCACGCGAGAGCCAGCCCACACAGCGCAGCAGGGTCAGGGCGATTTCGGCGTTGCCGGCGGCGTTTTCCAGCACCTCGACCTCCGGCAGGCCTCGGTTGGCGACCGTCAGCCGGTTGTGACCGTCGCTGAGGCTGGTAAAGGCCCGTTGCGGGACCTCGGGACGGGGCTGCTCGACCCAGGTCTCGTCGTAGGGCGGGACGCCGACGCGCCGCTCGACGACCTCGAAATGGCCGTCGTATTCGGCCTTCTCGACCGCGAACGGGGCCGGGAAGTGGACGCGCAGGCGGTGGTCGCGGGCGGCGTTATTTACTGTGGTGCGTATATCCACACGAGGGACGCCGCTCGTCAGCGTGATGTGGGAGGTGAGATGGTTGCGGACGGTTTCCTTTGAGCGGGATTGCCGGTCGGGGGCCAGGGCGGCGGACAGGCGGAGTTCCAGGTCGAGGCGCAGAGTCTGGCGGACGGGGCCGCGCTCGATGGAGACGCGGCGCAGGCGCGGCGTGAACAGCCGGTCGGCGGGGGGCGGGGCGTAGTTGTACTCGTCGCCGCAGTCGCCGCCATCTACGAAGCGGTTCAGGCCGCGATAGACCGCGCCGCTGCTTTTCTCGGTGAGAGTCAGCGTGCCGTCGCGCTCGGCCTCGACGAGGAAGAATTCGTTCTCGATGCGGTAGGGCGGACGGGGGCGCGGCGGACGGGCGGCCAGTTTCTGGACGAAGGGCAGTTTCGCCAGCGGGAGCAGCAGGCGCGCCAGCGGCGGGAGGCGGACGGGGGCGGCGCTCGCCTCGGGGCGCGGGAGCAGGCTAAAGGTCCGCCAGCCGAGGCCGGGGACTTCGGGGGCGGCGAAGGTCAGGCGGATTTTGTCGGCGGCCAGGGCGCGCAGGCGGAAGGTCGTGACGGTCGGGTCGGCCAGCAGGGTTTCGATTTCGCCCAGGGCGCGCTGCCAGGCGGCCAGGTCCGGCGGGCGGGTCTCGCTGAGGCGGGCGGTCAGGTGGACGGTGTCGCCGCGGCGTTCGATTTCGACGCCCAGGATGGACAGTCCCATGACGCGCCCGTCGCGGATGTTGCCGTAAAGGCCGCCGAGTTCGGCGGCGGTCATCTCGGCGTGGACGAGTTCGCGCCCGCCGAGGCCCTCGGTTTCGTAGGGCAGGGCGCGGCCGGTCTCGTCCAGCAGGTCGAAGGGGACGGGGCTTTCGACTTCGACCGTGACGGCGTCGGTGCGGGGGAAGGAGTGGGGGTTGAAGACAACGACCGCGGACGATGGGGCGCGGTCCATCGTCTGCGATCCGCGCCCGGTTTCGATTAAGCCTGCGAGGGTTTCGAGCGACTGGCGGGTAATTTCCTCGCCGATTTGCTCGACCTGGTCGAAGCGGGGGCGCATTTCGTCGTGGACCTGGTCAATGGAGCAGCCGCAGATGGAGTCGTGGGGGTGGCACTGGAGGAGTAGTTTCCAGGCTTCGCGAATGATGTTGGCAGGTTGAAATGGTTGCAGGTTTGCATGTTTCGACGCTTCAAGGTTCCAACGCGCGAAGGTGGAGAACGGCTCGGCCCATTTTTCGAGCAGGGTCTCGCAGGCGCGGTTGCGCTGTTTGATCCACATGCGGGTAGAGAGGACGCCGGGCAGCAGATGATGCCGCTTGGGACTGCGCAGTTCGCCAACGACGGTGGGGAGGTATTTCCCCAGCAAGGCGGCCTGGACGGCGGTGAGATAGTCGGGCAGGGTGGAGTGGATGAGTTCATCTCCGTCCAGTTGACCGCGCGCCGCGGCGATGGCTTGCGGCGTGTCGAAAGGCGGTTCCATGTGGTCAGTGCCATGCATGAGCAGCAAGTGCGGGGCGGCGGCATGCGGTGTCAGCCGGTCGCGCAGGCGGCGCACTTCGGCGACGAATCGTTCCGGGTCGCCGGTTGGCAAACCGGCGGCGTTGCCGTAGCCGTCGCGCAGGTAGGCCATGAAGACGCGGCTGCCGTCGGGGGCTTGCCACCAGAATTCGCAAGGCTCGTCGGAGAGGCCGCGTTGAACGCAAGCGGCCTGGATTCCAAAGCCTTTCAAAATTTGGGGCATCTGGCCGATGTGGCCGAAGGGGTCGGGGATGTAGCCGACGCGCATCTTCGGCCCAAAGCGGCGGCAGAGTCGGTCGCCGGTGAGCAGGTTGCGGATGATTGCTTCGGGGCTGACCAGGAATTCATCCGGCAGGACGTACCAGGGGCCGATGATGAGCCGTCCGCTGCGCGCCAGGGTGCGGATGGCCTCCTCTCGTTCGGGGCGCATCTGCAAATAGTCTTCCAGGACGATGGTCTGGCCGTCGAGCATGAAGAAGCGAAATTGGTGACTGGTTTCCATCTCGTCGAGCAGGCCGTCCATCAGGTGGACGAGGCGCAGGCGGAATTGCTGGAAGGTGCGGTACCATTCGCGGTCCCAGTGGGTGTGGGAGATGAGGTGCAGGGTGGTCATGATATCTCCTTGTTTTTGCCACAGATTATCACAGATTACACAGGTGCACGGATTTTTTTATAGAACCAAGCGGCGGTGTTCGAGGGACTGGCCGCCGAAGTTGATGAGCAGGGCCACTTTTTGTCTGCTCGCGGCGAGATAGTGGATGGCCTGGGCGGTGTGGGCGTCGGTCAGCGAGGAGACTGCCGAGAATCCTGTGCCTCTCCATCGTCGCGCCGATGATGGCATAGGTCAACTCTTGGTATAAAAACTCGGTCATTTTTTCTTCTTTCTCTGTGACAATCTGTGGCTAAAAATCTGTGGCTACAACTTGACCCGTTCCTCCGTCAACCGGCGCGCCTCGTCCATCGCCGCGGCGCGGTTGCTGATGGGGAAGCGTCCATGCAGCGGGCTAAGACGCGCTCCCAGGGCAGAAGAGGCCCACATCGTCCACGCCAGCGGGCGGACGAAGCCGGTCAGGTCGGAGGCCAGTTTGAACTCGTCGAGCGTGGCGCCGTCCCAGCCGCCGAAGAATCCGTAGAGGAACATGTACACGGGGAAGGACGGCAGGACGCCGATGAAGAAAATGAGCACGCTGGAAATCTGGTCGGCCTGCCAGATGAGACCGGTCAGCCAGCGCAGGAGCGCCCAGTGCGCCGCGCCGGCCAGCAGCGGCGCGCCGAGCGACTGCCAGAAGTAGAAACGCTGCGGGAAACAGGTCTTGTGGTTGACGAAGTAGGCGACGATGTCTTTGGTCAGCAGGGCGATGAAGTAGGCGATGATGAGGCCGGTAATCTGGAGACGCCCGATGAGAATCAGCGCCAGGATGACGCGCAGCACCTGTTCCCCGAAGACCAGCGCCGACTTGAGATATGGGCGGTTTGAGCCGAGTTGCACCTGGTCGCCGACCCAGGAGGGGTACTGAATCGCGCCCCAGATGGCAAGCGGGATGACGTAAAGGGCGCCGCGGGCAAATTCCGGCCCCGAAGCGCCGAGGATGAAGCGGTCGGCTACGGCCAGCAGCACCGCGCCCAGGAAGGCAGAAATCATCCCGCCGTACTTGTACATCATCACCGAGTAGTACTGGCTCAGGATGCGCTTGCCGTTGGAGATGGCCTCCGAAATGGACGCCATCGCCCCGTCGAAGAGCGTCGCGGCGACGTTGAAGGCATAGACAAAGTTCTGCGCCAGGCCCCAGTTGCCCCAGATTTCGGCGTAATTGATGAGCCGCGCCTGGGTGATGGCAATCTCGGCGGCCTGACCGAGCGCCCAGGCAATCGAGCCGAGCATGCCGAAGAAGCCGAACTTGAAGCCGGTCTTGATGGTGTCCCAGTCGAAGTGTGCCAGGAACAGGACGCGGGCGTTGTAGCCCAGCCGCCGGTACAGGTACAGACCAAGCAGGAAGGCGCTCAACTCGGCGGCGTAGGCGGCCATTCCCAGGCCGAGCAGTCCGCCCATCGCGCTGCCCATTGCCGGGTGACTCTTGCCCCAGGCGTACATCAGGCCGACAAAAATCGGCTGGATGGCCATCGGAATCATGGTCAGGAAGATGTCGAGGATGCGCGAGTAGTCGCCGCGTTGCAGGCCGTTGAACGAGTGGCGCATCACCTGGTAGAAGCCGGGGATTTGGATGAACGAGTGAATGATGATGCTCCAGGCGTAGAGGGCATAGGCCGACTTCGGCGCCAGCGTGCTGGCCACTGCCACCACCAGCGCCACTTGCACTGCCCCTGAAAGCGCCTGCCACCAGACGAACATCTGTCCGTACTTGATGCCGCGCTTGGGGTCGTGGACGCGGTACTGCGCCAGGAACTTGATGTAGGCCTCGCTGGTGCCCATGTCGAAGAACTGCCAGGCCAGCGCAAAGAACTGCGTCACCCGCCCCCAGATGCCCAGCGCCTGCGCCGAGGGCAAAATATAGACCGGCAGGACGAGGTTCTGGTAGATGATGAGCGGGATGAACAATACCAGCCCCATGCCGAGCGCCACCAAAAAGCCCGAAAGCGGACGATGGAAGCCGACCTGCTCCCACTCCGTCTGCGCTTCGCGGACCTCGAACCGGGCGCGGTCCGAGACGATTTTGTCCAACGCCTCGGGGTGTTTCAGGCTGTAGCGCCGCACCAGGGCGAAGACGACCGCCACCGTCGCCAGCAGGAGCGCCATGACGACGAAGAGAAGGTTGCGCTCGCGGGCGTGCGGGACGGGCGAGGCGGGGTACTCGGCAAACGAGAGCGGCGTCCGTCCGGCGGCGCGGGTGACCAGATGATAAATCAGGTAGTTGTAATAGGCCCACTCCTGAATTTGCGGATTGACGTCATCGAGGAAAACGTTGAAGACATAGACGCCCGGCCGCGCCTGCCACAGCAGCCACTCGTCGGTTTCATAGCCGACCACCAACGGTTGGACGGAGGAGAGCGGCGTCTCGACCTGGAAGCGCTCGCGCACCTGCGGCGCGCCGTTCCAGATGATGTCGCGGGTGAGCGAGTCGTCCACGTCCAGTTCGACCGGGCTGACGGGGTCGCTGCGCGGCGTCAGCGTGACGGGGACGCCGGTGACGGCCTCCACATCGGCCGCGGTCAGGTCGGGGCCGAGAATCAGTACCAGCCCCGCGCCGCGCTCGATTTGGGCCGCGGCAGTCGCCGGGCCCGGAATCGTGCCGTTCAGGACGAGGACATCCGCCTGGGCCGGGTCGTCCACGAGGGCAAAGTCGGCCAGTTGCAGGGCGGTAAGTACGCTGCCTTCGCCGCCGGCATAGTAGACGCGCAGCGTGTCGTCTGCCGAAGCCGGGGAGGCAGAGAGGAGGAGAATGGCGACGACGAGCAGGGGGAAAAGGATTTTTCGCATAGGGGCTCCTCGTGCTTGGATGTAATCTGTGGCTAAATTTCCAACCCGTTCTCTTCGATCACGCGCGCGAACCAGCGTCCGCTGTCTTTGACGGTGCGCTTCTGGGTGGCGTAGTCCACATAGACCAGCCCAAAGCGTTGACCGTAGCCCAGCGTCCACTCGAAGTTGTCCATGAACGACCAGTGGAAGTAGCCTTTCACGGGGACGCCATCCTGGATGGCGCGGTGGACCTGGAAGAGGTGGTTCTTCAGATAGCGGATGCGCCGCTCGTCGCGCACGCGGCCGTCGAAGTCCAGCCCGTCCGGCACGGGGACGCCGTTTTCGGTAATCAGCAGCGTCGGCGCGGCGTTTTCCAGCGGAGCGAGATAATCATTCTGGATGCGGGTCAGCAGGGCGTAGAGGCCCTCCGGGAAGATTTCCCACATGCCGGAGTACTCGTTGCCTTCGGGGTGCACCTGCTCGACGTTGACAATCGGGATTTTGGCCGAGTGCCGGATGACGGCGCGCGAGTAGTAGTTCACGCCGAGAATGTCGAGGGTGCGGATTTTCTCCAGGTCGCCGGGCTGGATGAGGTTGCCGAGGAAGGGCTTGATGACTTTGAATTCCAGCATCGGGGTTGTCCCTTTGAGCAGCGGGTCGAGTTGGATGCGGTTGATGATGGCGTCGACGCGGGAAGCGGCTTCGGCGTCCTTCTTCGAGTCGCTGGCCGGATAGACCGGATTCAGGTTCAGGGTGATGCCGATGCGGATGGGGTGTTTTGCCTCGGCGCGGATGGCCTCGGCGGCCAGTCCATGCGAGAGGAGGATGTGGTGCTGGGCGCGCAGCGCCGCGCCGAGGTCTTTTTGACCCGGGGCGTGGTCGCCGAGAAAATGCCCGACGAAGGCGGCCACCCAGGGTTCGTTGTGGGTGAAGATGACGTTCAGCCGGTCGCCGAAGTGACGGGTCACCAGCCGGGCGTAGTCGGCGAAGGCGTAGGCCGTCTCCCGGTTCGGCCAGCCGCCCTTGTCCTGGAGGGCCTGGGGCAGGTCCCAGTGGAAGAGGCACAGGTACGGCTCGATTTTGTGCTTGAGCAGGGTGTCAATCAGCCGGTCGTAGAAGGCCAGCCCCTTCGGGTTGACCTGGCCCGTGCCGTCGGGCAGGAGGCGAGTCCAGGCGGTGGAGAAACGATAATGGCGGATGCCCAGGTCCGCCATTAACGCAATGTCTTCTTTGTAGCGATGATAGTGGTCAATCGCCACGTCGCCCGTCTCACCGTTGACGATTTTGCCGGGCGTGTGGACGAAGGTGTCCCAGATGGAGACGCCTTTGCCGTCCTCATTCCAGGCGCCCTCGATTTGGTAGGCCGAGGCCGCCACGCCCCAGATGAAGTTGTTGGGAAAGGTGATTTTTTGCATCGAATACTCCGTTATTTTGCATCGAATGACGCGAATGAAACGAATGGTTATGGTTTTTGCATCGAATGGCACGAAGGGTACGAAGTTTTTTGCATCGAATGGCGCGAAGGACACGAATGGTTATGGTTTTTGCATCGAACGGCGCGAAGGGTACGAAGTTTTTTGCATCGAATGGCACGAAGGACACGAAGTTTTTGGCATCGAATGGCGCGAAGAAAGCGAAGGGTTATGCCTTTTTCTCGAAGTCCTTGAAGCGTACCAGCCGTTCCTGTTGGAGTTTGGCGGCGCCGAAGTTGAGCAGAATGGCGAGTTCGCAGCCGGTGGCGGTCAAGTAGTTGATGGCCTGGGCGCGGTGCGCTTCAGTAATGTCAGAGACAGCCTTGATTTCCAGGATGATTTTACCGTCAATGACGAAGTCTGCGATGTATTCGCCAACCAGTTGCCCCTTGTAATAGACCGGCAGATGTACCCGCTGCTCAAACGGGATATTTCGCAGAGTCAACTCGTAAGCCAGCGCGGCCTGGTAGACTGCCTCCAGAAACCCCGCACCGAGCGTCCGATGGACCTCTATCGCTGCGCCGATAATCGCATAGGATAATTCCTTGAACAGAATCTCGACCATTTTTCCTCCTTTGGTTTTGTTCATTTGCGGACTATTTATGCCCTTCGATGCTCATGCAATTTCATTCGCGCTCTTCGCGTCATTCGATGCTCATACAAATTTTTTCGTGCTATTCGTGTCATTCGATGCTCATACAAATTTCTTCGTGCCCTTTGCGTCATTCGATGCTCATACAAATTTCTTCGTGCTATTCGCGTCATTCGATGCTAAAAAATCCATTCACATCATTCGATGCTCAAAGAATACCCCGAATCGCAATCTCTCGCAAGCGTGTATAATCAACTCATGACCGATTCCTCGCAACGTCTCCTCGACCCCGAGCCCAAGCCCGACGATCGCCTCGACACCGCTCTGCGCCCGCAGCGTCTCGCCGATGTCATTGGCCAGGAGCAGGTCAAAGAAAACCTGGCCATTCTCATCGCCGCGGCCCGTCAGCGCAAGGAAGCCCTCGACCACGTGCTCTTCTACGGCCCGCCGGGGCTGGGCAAGACCACCCTGGCGCACGTCGTCGCCAACGAGATGGGCGTCAACATCAAGGTCACCTCCGGCCCGGCCATCGAGCGCGCCGGCGACCTGGCCGCCATCCTGACCAACCTGCGCGTCGGCGACGTCCTCTTCATTGACGAAGTCCACCGCCTGGGCAAGGCCGTGGAAGAAGTCCTCTACCCGGCGATGGAAGACTACGCCCTCGACATCGTCATCGGCAAGGGACCCTCAGCCCGCTCCATCCGCCTGAAATTGCCGCGCTTCACCGTGGTCGGCGCGACGACGCGCCTGGCGCTGATGACCGCTCCCCTGCGCGCCCGCTTCGGAGCCGTCTATCGGCTGGATTACTACGATTTGACGGCCATGCAGGCCATTGTACGGCGCGCCGCGGCCAAACTGAACGTGGAGGCCGACGACGGCGGTGTGGAGGAGATTGCCCGCCGGGCGCGCGGGACCCCGCGCGTGGCGCTCCGTCTCCTGCGCCGCGTGCGCGACTTTGCTCAGGTCCGCGCCGACGGGACGGTGACCCGCCAGGTGGCGCGTTCGGCCCTCGACCTGCTGCAGGTGGACCCCCTCGGCCTGGACGACGTGGATCGCCGCGTGCTGACCACCATCATCAAAAAGTACAACGGCGGCCCGGTGGGGCTGAACACGATTGCCGCCGCCATCAGTGAGGAACCCGACACCATTATGGACGTGGTCGAGCCGTACCTGCTGCAACTCGGTTTCCTCGACCGCACCCCGCAGGGACGCGTCGCCACCAAACTGGCCTATGAGCACCTCGGCATCGAGTACAACGAGGAAACCCAGCCGCGGTTGTTGTGACGTGGTTGATTTCGCCTGCGATATAATTTTCTAGTGATGGACGTAGCCTCTTCGATTACAGGCGAACAACTGGCAGACGCCCTGAATTCTCTGGGTGTGCGGTTCATTATGGGGGAATCAAAGAGAGATAAAACGCTCTATAGACAACCTGTGCTTCTGCTGACTGCTTTGGCCCAAAGCGGCGAAGCACGCTTGCGCCTGGCGCTCATTCCCCTTTTTCTCGAACATCCAGAATTTGCCGAATACGCGCAGGATGCGGCAGACAGGCTGGAATTCCCGGCGCGGCTCACGCTGCAATGCTATTACATGGCCGCCTTCTGCCTGCAAAGAATCCTCGCTACCTCTGGCAGGTTGCTGCCCGACCTCTTTTCGGGCGCGCTGAACCTGCATCTCGGCGGCGACCCGGAAGAAAATCTGCGCGCCCTGACAGAGCGCCAGCGGGAATTGAGCGGCGCGGCGGTCAACTGGCTGGGCACGTACCAGCACGCTGCCCAAATCTGGCGCAAGGGCATGGAATCCAAAAAGGTTTGACGGCGTGGCGACCCCTGACATCCGCTCTTTTCTACAAGCGATAGGGGAACGGGTTCCGCCCGCTTCTCAATTGATTCTGGTCGGCGGAGGCGCGCTGGCTTTGCTCGGAAGCCCGCGCCCCACGATAGACATTGACTTTCTCGGCAGCGATGTCCAGCCGAGCGAATTGCACCGAGCCATCATGCAAATGGCAGACGAATTGGGAATCCACCTCGAGATGACATCGTTTTTCTTGTTCAAAGCGGCTTTGTGGAGATGCAGGAATTTGAACGCATGCTCCAGGAATTACTGGCGCAGGCGGGCAGATTTGATTTTCATCCCGAAATCCTCGACCATCTTCAAGAGTTGAGAAAGCGATTACAGTAACGGCGTGCCCTCATGGAATCCTTCGCTCGCTCCATCATCCTTATTGGTCTCCTTCTTGTCCTCATCGGCGGCCTGATTTACCTCGCCGCCCGTTTCCATATCCCCCTCGGCCGTCTGCCCGGCGACATCCGCATCGAGACGGAAAACTTCCGCTTCTACTTCCCGCTGACCACCGGCCTGCTCATCTCGCTGGTGCTGACGGTGATTTTGAACCTGATTGCAAGGCTGTGGAGGAAGTAGCGCAACTGCTAGCAGTTGCGCCCGCGGCCTGGATTCGCTCCCGCCGCGGGATGTTTTTCCACGATCAGACTCCCGACTATCAGGCGATTTGACTCCCTTTGTGCGCTTGCGCCGTCCCTCCCGCCGGGGATTCAAATCCCCGGCTCAGGTCGTGGAAGTCCGCTGAAGCGGACTGCGGAGTCGGCTTTCGCACAGCACCCTTTAGGGTAGCCGACTTTGATGCCCTGAGGCGGGGGATTTTATCCCTCGCCGGATTTTCCGACCGAAGTCTCACAGACTTCGGAAGTCTAGAAACAAACCACCTTTGTGTTAAAATCCCCTCCGTGCAAACCTCCGACTTCGACTACCGCCTCCCCGAATCCGTCATCGCGCAGACGCCCGTCGAGCCGCGCGATTCGTGGCGGGGGATTGAAATCCCCGCCTGAGCGCGACAAAGTCCGCTGAAGCGGACTCTGCATTTTCGGCGAGCCGTCTTCAGACGGCTTTCACGAATTGAGCCGGGGATTTATCCCCCGGCGGTTTGGAAACGATGCATACCTCCGACTTCGACTACCACCTCCCCGAATCCGCCATCGCGCAGACGCCCGTCGAGCCGCGCGATGCTTCGCGTCTGTTGGTCTTGAAACGTGACACCGGAGCATTGGAACACAGAATTTTCCGCGAGATTGGGTTGTACCTGCGTCCCGGCGACCTGCTCGTCCTGAACCAGACGCGTGTCATCCCGGCCCGAATCTACGCCCGCAAACCGACCGGCGGCCGCGTCGAACTGCTCCTCCTGCGCAGACGCGATGACCGCACCTGGGAGGTGCTGGTCGGCGGCAAGGGATTGCGCGTAGCCAGTAAAATCGAAGTAGAGGAGGGGCCGGAGGCCGAAATCCTGGAAATCTTGAACGGCGCCGAACGCCTCGTCCGCTTTTCTGAACCCATCGAACCGTATTTCCCTAAAGTGGGTCATGTGCCGCTTCCGCCCTACATCCACGCGGAACTCAAAGACCCCGAACGCTACCAGACCGTCTATGCCCGCCAGCCCGGCTCCGCCGCCGCGCCGACCGCCGGTCTGCACTTCACCCCGCGCCTGCTGGACGAACTTCAGGCGCAGGGCATTCGCCTCGCTTACGTCACTCTGCATGTCGGGCTGGACACCTTTGCCCCGGTGACCGAAGAGAACCCTGCCGAGCACAAAATCCACACCGAATGGTGCGAACTCCCACAGGAAACCGCCGACCTCATCAACCAGACCCGCGCCGCCGGCGGACGGGTCATCGCGGTCGGCACGACCTCCGTCCGCACCCTCGAAACGGCTGCTGCCCACTCTACACTGAACACTGACCACCGTCCACTGAACACTGACCACCGTCCACTGATCACTACTTTCACCGGCCCTACCTCCCTCTACATCCTCCCCGGCTACCGCTTCAAAGTCGTGGACGCCATGATTACCAACTTTCACCTGCCCAAGTCCACGCTGATTATGCTGGTCAGTGCCTTCGCCGGGCGCGAAAAAATCCTGGAAACCTATCAAATCGCCATTCGCGAGGGCTACCGTTTTTACTCGTTTGGCGATGCCATGCTGATTTTGTAAATTCTGTAGGACAGCCTTTTAGCCTGTCTCTGACAGACGAGAATCTGACAGGCTAGAAAGCCTGTCCTACTTGACGACTAATGCCCGATGACTACCCTTCTCTACTACGACTATCCCCTCCTACTCTCCTTCTCCGCCGAGGTGACCGAGACCTTCCCTCTCCCCGGCGGCAACACCGGCGCCCTGCTGCGCGCCACCGCCTTCTACCCTACCGGCGGCGGACAGGAACACGACACCGGCTTCATCGGCGAGGCCGCCGTTCTGGACGTGTACAAGGACGAGAGCGGCCGCGTCATCCACGTCATCGACCGGCCGCTGGCCCCCGGCGAATATCCCGCCCGCGTGGACTCCGAGCGCCGCCTGCGCGCCATGCAGCATCACACCGCTCAGCACCTGCTCAGCGCTGCCCTGCTGCGTCTCTTCGACCTCGAGTCTGTCTCCGCCAACATCAACGGCTACACCCCCTCGACCGTTGACCTGGCCGTCGAAGACCTCCCCGCCGAGACCCTGCGCCGCGCCGAGGAGGAGGTCAACGGCATCATCTTTGAAAACCGCCCGGTCAAGACTTACTTTGTGGATGAATCGAGTGTCGCCTCGCTGCCCCTGCGCAAACCGCCTAAGGTCAGCGGCCAGATTCGCATTGTCGAAATCGAAGGCTACGACTACACCCCCTGCGGCGGAACACACTGCCCGGCGACCGGCAGCATTGGCCTGCTCAAGATTGTCCGCACGGAGCGCATCAACCACAAACTGCGCCTGCACTTCGTCGCCGGTTGGCAGGCGTTCGATGTTTTCCGTCTCCTTCACGATTCGGCGCTTCGGACCTCGGACCTGCTCAGCGCTCGCCCTGAAGATTTGCCCGCCCTGACCCAGAAACTGCTCGACCAGGCCGCCTCCCTGCGCGCTGAAAACGAGTCGTTGCGCGCCGCCGCGCTGGAGGCCGAGGCCCGTCAACTGGCGCAGGAGGCTGAAGCGGTCGGCGCGACCCGACTGGTGACCCGTCTCTATCGCGGCCGCTCCCCGGCGGAGTTGCGGACGCTGGCCGGGAAACTCGCCGCAGCCGAAAATCTGGTGGCCGTTTTGGCCTCGCTGGAGGGGGAGAAACTCTCGCTGGTGGTGGCGGCTGCACCCGGCAGCGGGGTGGACGCCCGCGATTTGCTGAACCGGCTTCTCGGTCCGATTGGCGGGCGCGGCGGGGGCGATGCGCGCCTGGCTCAAGGCGGCGTTCAGGACGGCAAAACGCAGCCGCGCCGGCTGTTCGAGCAGGCGCGGCGGGAATTGCTGGCCGTCCAGGCATCCGGCGGTGAGGCTTCAGGTTGAGCGCGGCGCCCTTTCTGCCTCGATGCCCATCGCCGCGTCGGTTTCGTCGTTCATGATTTTTTCGGCCATTTGTGCCCCGTAGCGCACCAGGGCGGGGATGGCGTTTGGGTCGTCCATTTCGATTCTTTCTTTCAGGTCCACTTGAAAACGGCGGAAATCCAGGCGTTGGAAGAACGTTTCCACCAAATGGACTTGCTGGTCGTTGGCCGATTGCAGGAAAGCATCCAGCATCGGCTGCAGCCAGCCCCAGGCGTGGAAGCGTTCGGGCTGACCAGGCTGGACCGAGTGTGGGCCGCGGCCGGTCCCCAGACTGATGAGCGTGGTCTCCTCCGGGTCCCAGTTCAGGCAGAATTGGGCTTCGTAGGCCGCCAGGTAACAGGGGTTGGCGTATGAGCCGACGCCGCCGTCCACGAAGCGGCCGGCTACGGGTGGGAAATACGTCGGCACCGAACTGGAGGCCAGCACGGCGTCGGCGATGGGCAGGTCGCGGTACTCCTGTTTGTAGGGCTTGATGAAGCGCGGGCGGTTTTCGACGACGTCGAAGGCGGTGATGACCACGTCCATCGGTTCGGGCCGCTCCCACAGGCTGCTCATCGGCTGGTCGCCGAGGTGCTGGCGCAGGGCCTGTTCGAGCGGCTCGGAGGGGTAGCGGTAACGGGTCAGCGGCCAGAAGAAGGTCCGCCAGGATTTTTTGAAGATATGCCTGCCCAGGCTCAGGTAGAGAGCGTGGATTTCCATGGCCGAAAGTCCCGCGCCGATGCCGGCTGAAATGATGGCCCCGGTGGATGTGCCGGCGGCCAGGTGCACGAACCGATGAACCGGTTCTCCCAGGTGTTCTTCCAGGATGGATAGGGCGCGGGTGACGATGACGCCGCGCATCCCGCCGCCGTCAATGGCGATGGCAACATGTTTGCGGAATGGTTTCATGCTGACCTCCAGATACAGTGTACTGCAAATCGGCGAAGATTCAAGCGCGGTTTGGTGGTGCAACTTTGAGCAGTCGTGCCACCGCGGTGGACGTCCGCTCGCCCCAAAGCACGCCGCGCAAAAGCGACCCCGGAATCGGCCCTGGCCGACGTTTATGCCCCGCCGCTGCCGCGCCGCCCCTCCCGCCGGGGATTCAAATCCCCGGCTCAGGTCGTGGAAGTCCGCTCGAAGCGGACTGCGGAGTCGGCTTTTGCACAGCACCCTTTAGGGTAGCCGACTTTGATGCCCTGAGGCGGGGGATTTTATCCCCC
>JBEULG010000037.1:0-104249 GCA_041287425.1 Anaerolineales bacterium
GGGGGGGGGGGGGGGGGTCTTGGTAGCGAAGAGCGCTGGTGCGCCGTTGCCGCCAAAGGAGAGGATGACCAGGACGATGGCAACCAGGATAAGGATGATGGCGATAACAATCAGCAAAACCGGCCCCCCCTGGCGGCGGCGTTTGCGATATGAGTCGATTGTGCTTTTCATGCTCATAGGGTTTACTCCCTTCTCGGCTGAAAGCGCGATGGAGGTGATTCTCCGGCGTCAAAACGTATTCTACTGTAAGTTGGGATTTTAAGCGAGGTGAGCAATCTTCGCGTAGCCATATAGGGCGAGCGCTCATTTGGGCAGCAGGCGGTTTTCGAGGAATTGACCGGTGTACGAGGTCGGAACGGCGACGATCTGCTCCGGCGCGCCGACGGCCACTACCTCGCCGCCGCGGTCGCCGCCCTCGGGGCCGAGGTCAATGATCCAGTCGGCGGTTTTGATGATTTCGAGGTTGTGTTCGATGATCAGCACCGAGTTGCCGGCGTCCACCAGGCGTTGGAGGACCTCGATGAGTTTGTGCACGTCGGCGGCGTGCAGACCGACCGAGGGTTCGTCGAGCACGTAAAGGGTCCGGCCGGTCGCGCGGCGGGAGAGTTCGCGCGCCAGTTTGACGCGTTGCGCCTCGCCGCCGGAGAGGGTGGTGGCGGGCTGCCCGACTTTGATGTACCCCAGGCCGACTTCTTGGAGAAGTTTCAGTTTGTTGACCATGGCCGGGAAAGCGGAAAATTCTTCCAGGGCTTTATCCACGGTCATGTCGAGGACATCGGCGATGTTGTAGCCGTGGAAGCGCACTTGCAGGGTCTCGCGGTTGAAGCGTTTGCCGTGGCAGACATCGCAGGGGACGTAGATGTCGGGCAGGAATTGCATTTCGATGCGCAGTTCGCCCTGCCCCTGGCAGGCCTCGCAGCGCCCGCCGTGGACGTTGAAGGAGAAGCGCCCCGGCTTGTAGCCGCGCATTTTGCTTTCGGGCAGACTGGCGAAGAGTTTGCGGATTTCGTCGAACAGGCCGGTGTAGGTGCCGGGGTTGGAGCGCGGCGTGCGCCCGATGGGCGACTGGTCAATGTTGATGATTTTGTCAAGGTGTTCGATGCCCTCGATGCGGTCGTGTTCGCCGGGCTGGGTGCGCGCCCCGTGCAGGCGGGCGGCCAGGGCGTTGTAGAGGATGTCGTTCATCAGAGTGGATTTGCCTGAACCGGAGACCCCGGTGATGCAGACCAGTTTGCCGAGCGGAATCTCGACCCGGATGTTCTTCAGGTTGTTGGCGCGGGCGCCGATGATGGTCAGATGCTTGCCGTTGCCGGCGCGGCGCTTTTGGGGGAGGGGGATTTGTTGGCGGCCGGAGAGGTAGGCGCCGGTCAGGGAGGTCGGGTGGGCGAGGATATCCTGCGGCGTCCCCTCGGCGACCACTTGGCCGCCGTGTTCGCCGGCGCCGGGGCCGAGGTCAATGACCCAGTCGGCGGTCAGGATGGTTTCATCGTCGTGTTCGACCACCAGGACAGTGTTGCCCAAGTCGCGCAGGCCTTTGAGGGTTTCGAGCAGGCGGGTGTTGTCGCGCGGGTGCAGGCCGATGGAGGGTTCGTCCAGCACATACAGGACGCCCACCAGCCGCGAGCCGACCTGCGTTGCCAGGCGGATGCGTTGTGCTTCTCCGCCCGAAAGCGAGCCGGCCGAGCGGCTGAGGGTCAGATAATCCAGGCCGACGTTGACCAGGAAGCCGAGGCGCGCCCGAATCTCTTTCAAGATGCGCTCGGCGATGGCCTGTTGGCGCGGTGTGAGCGGGGTTTGGGGGCCGGCCAGGCGCTCGATCCAGGCCAGGGCGCGGTTGACCGGCCAGGAGGTCACCTCGATGATGTTGACGCCGTCCACCGTGACGGCCAGGGCTTCGGGTCGCAGGCGTTTGCCCTGACAGGTCGGGCAGGGCCGGTCGCTCATGTATTCGGCGATTTTTTCACGGATGTACTCCGAGTTGGTCTCGCGGTAGCGCCGTTCCAGGTTGCCGATGACGCCCTCGAAGGCGGTCTCGAAGGAGGCCGTCCGCCCGTCGCGGTTGTGATAGTGGACGCGCACCCGCTCGCCGTTCGTCCCGTAGAGAATCAGGCGCTGTCTTTCGGGCGGCAGTTCGCCGAAAGGCGTTTCCATGTCGATGCGATAGTGCTGGCAGACGGCTTCGAGGAGTTGCCAGTAGTAACCGCTGTCTTCGCGCAGGTTGCTCCATTCCATGGCGATGAGCGCCCCGTCACAGAGTGATTTTTCGTAATCTACCACCCGGTCGGGGTCAATTTCGAGTTTGCTGCCCAGGCCCTGACAATCAGGGCAGGCGCCGTGCGGGGTGTTGAACGAGAAGGTGCGCGGCTCGATTTCGGGGATGCTGATTCCGTGTTCGGGGCAGGCGAGGTGTTCGGAGAAGTGCAAGTCGCCGCTTTCTTCGGCGGGCGTCTGCTGGTCTTTAGACGGCCCTCTCTCGGCCTGGCGATTGACCGTCAGGTAGCCCTCGCCGAATTTGAGGGCCGTCTCGACCGAATCGGTGAGGCGGCTCAGGTGAGCATTCTGTTCTTCGGGCGTTTCCCAGCGGTGGGTGATGACCAGGCGATCCACAACCGCCTCGATGGTGTGAATTTTGTAGCGGTCGAGGCTGATTTCTTCGTCGAGGGAATGTACGTTTCCATCGACACGGGCGCGCACGAAGCCGGCCTTGCGAATCTCCTCGAAGACGGCCTGATAGGTCCCTTTGCGGCCGCGCACCACCGGCGCCAGGATGAGCAGGCGCGTTCCTTCGGGCAGGGCCTGGATGGCGTCCACGATTTCCTGCGCCGATTGTTTGGTCACCTCCCGCCCGCAGACCGGGCAGTGCGGGATGCCGATGCGGGCAAAGAGCAGACGCAGGTAATCGTAGATTTCGGTCACCGTGCCGACGGTCGAGCGCGGATTGTGGCTGGCGCCTTTTTGGTCGATGGAGACGGCCGGGGAGAGGCCCTCGATGTAGTCCACGTCCGGTTTTTGCATTTGGCCCAGGAACTGGCGGGCATAGGCCGAGAGCGATTCGACGTAGCGCCGCTGGCCTTCGGCGAAGATGGTGTCGAAGGCCAGGGAGGATTTGCCCGACCCCGACAAGCCGGTGATGACCACCAGTTTATCGCGCGGGATTTCGACGGTGATGTTCTTGAGATTGTGTTCACGCGCCCCAACGACGCGGATGGAGTTGGAGGACATACCTGCCTCGAAAATCAAGATGGTGGTGATTATAGCACATTTGTTTCAATAAAAGCGCTCTCCGAAGTGCAAACGACTATTATACCAGCCTGACCGAGGGCGTTTTCTGGCCGGTCATGCAAACCCATTCCGCGCAATGCTTGCCTGTCTGACGGCTTTGTGCTAGACTTTGGGAAAGTGGAGCGAAGGGATTATTTATGGCTGAGAAAATCCTGATCATCGATGACGATCTGGATACCCTGCGGTTGGTTGGGATGATGCTGCAGAAGCAGGGCTATCAGATTCTGGCGGCCACGAATGGACAACAGGGATTGAACTACGCCGAGTCGGAAGACCCCGACCTGGTCTTGTTGGATGTGATGATGCCGCAGATGGACGGTTACGAGGTGG
This sequence comes from Anaerolineales bacterium, assembly GCA_041287425.1. GTDB lineage: Bacteria > Chloroflexota > Anaerolineae > Anaerolineales > Villigracilaceae > JAFGSI01. The sequence continues at coordinate 3,613 of JBEULG010000037.1, forward strand.
CCCGCCGCCTGCGCGCCAATCCGTTTACGGCCAGCATTCCCATTCTCATGTTCACGGCCAAGACTCAATTGGACGACAAGGTGACCGGTTTCGAAGCCGGGGCAGATGATTACCTGACCAAGCCGACTCATCCGTCCGAGTTGATGGCGCACGTCAAGGCGTTGCTGGCGCGTTCGACCAAAGGGCGGGCGGCGCCGGCCGGGGCGGTGACGACCGAGCGGCGCAGTTTCGTCATCGGCGTTCTGGCGGCGCGCGGCGGCTGGGGGGTGACCACCGTCGCGGCCAACCTGGGCAGTGCTCTGATGGCCGCCTCCAAAGTGGAGGTCACGGTGTGCGAATTGCGTCCCGGTCAGGGCACGCTGGGGCCGGAGATGGGGGAGGCCGATCCGCTCACCCTGGTCGAGTTGCTGCAGGCCAATCCGGCCGACCTGACCCGCCAGAAGGTAAATGAGTCGCTTTATACCCACAAGTCCGGTCTGCGATTGCTGTTCGGTTCGATTCACCCCAAGGACGCCTCCCTGCTGGCGGCCGTTTCGCAAATCGAGACGCTGATCAATCGGCTGATTTATCTTTCCCCTTATCTCGTTCTCGACCTGGGGCCAAGCCTGCCTCCCATTACCCAAAAGATGTTGAAGGTTTGCAAACTCATGGTGGTGGTGGTCGAGCCGATGCCCAATTCGGTAGTGTATTCGAAAGCCTTGATTTCCGATCTCATCGAACTTGGTTTTGCCCGCGATCACATTGTGCCGGTTGTGGTCAACCGTATTCGCTCGGAGATGCAGTTAAACTGGAATCAGGTGCAGGAACAATTGGGACATCCGGTGGCGGTGGCCGTGATGCCGGCGCCGGAACTCATCTACATGGCGGCGCGCATGAAAATGACCGCTTTCGAGAATCAACCCGCCTCGCTGCTGGGTCAACATTTTAGCAAACTTGCCGCCCAATTGCTGGAAATGGAAAAGAGGATGGGTTGAAGTTTGTTCAGCGCAAAGGCTTTGGTTGAACGGCTTGGGGAGGGCGCCTAGGCATGCAAACACAAGCGATAAGCGATTTGCAAGAGCGACTGGACGGCTATCGCCGTCTGATCGAAATTTCCCGCGACCTGGCCTCGACCCTCGACCTGGAATCTCTCCTCTATCGAATCATCCACGCGGCGGCCGACCTCACCCATGCTGCGGCGGCCTCGATTCTGCTCTATGATGACGCCGCCCAGCAACTCAATTTCCAGGTGGCCACCAACCTGGATCAGCAGACGATGCGCGGCCTGGTCGTACCGCTCGAGGGCAGCATTGCCGGCTGGATTGTGACCCATCGTCAGCCGGTGCGAATCGACAACGTCCATTCGGACGCGCGCTTCTTCGCCGAGGTGGAGAAGATGACCCAGTTTACGACCACCTCCTTGATGGGCATTCCGCTCATCACCAAGGACAAGGTGGTGGGAGTGCTGGAGGTAATCAACAAACGTTCCGGCTCATTCACCGAGGTGGATCAGGATTTGCTGCTCGTCCTGGGGGCGCAGGCGGCGGTGGCGATTGTCAATGCCCGCTTGTTCGCGCAATCTGACCTGATTGCCGAATTCGTCCACGAACTGCGCACCCCGCTGGCTTCGATTGGAACGTCCACCTACCTGCTCCTGCGGCCTGAGATGTCGCAGGAACAGCGTGAGCAAATCATCCACAATATCCACAGCGAGACCCAGCGGCTCAGCACACTCGCCTCCACGTTCCTCGACCTGGCCCGGCTCGAATCGGGGCGAGTCAAGTACAATTTCAGCCGTTTTGACTTATTGCCTGTGGTTCAGGAATGTTGCCAGGTGATGCAGGCCAAAGCCGATGAAGCCGAATTGAGGCTGCATGTCGACATCCCGGCCGATTTTCCCCCCGTCAGCGCCGACCGCGACAAACTCAAGCAAGTGATCATCAACCTGCTCAGCAACGCCGTCAAGTACAATTGCCGCGGCGGCCAGGTGTTCGTGCGCGCCGGCCTCGAAGAGAAATGCTGGTGGCTGGCGGTCGAAGATACCGGCCTGGGCATCCCGGAAGACGATTTGCCCCATTTGTTTCAAAAATTCTATCGGGTGCGTTCCACCGAGGGGAAAGCCTCAGGGACCGGCCTGGGCTTGTCCATCTGCAAACAAATCGTCAGCGGCCACCGAGGGCGGATCGAGGTCAGCAGCAAATTGGGCGAAGGGACGACGTTCACCGTTCGCTTCCCCCGGATATAAGTCCCGCCTCTTGCATGTCCTTTGGTCTGAGAAACTATCTCGCCCCTCTCCTGCCGAACTGCCGTTCCAGCATGTCCACCGAGAGATGAATCATCGTCGGCCGGCCATGCGGGCAGGTGCGCGGCGCAGCGCAGGCCTCGAGGTCGTTCAGCAGGGCGCGCTGTTCTTCGGGCGAGAGCACCTGCCCGGCCTTGACGGCCAGCCGCTTGCAAACCCGCCCGGCGATTTTGGCTTCCAGTTCGTTCTGGAGCGGGGTCTCATCCTCTTCAAAATCTTCCACCAGGGCGCGCAGGGCGGCGGCCGGGTCGGCCCCGGCAAACAGGACCGGCACGGCGCGCACCTGGAAGGCGTTCGGCCCGAAGGGCTGCACGTCGAAGCCAAAGTGATGGAGGATGGTGAATTGTTCCTCGAGCAGTTTGGCGCCGGCAGGGGGCAGTTCGACCACCACCGGCGTCAGCAGCGCCTGGGAGGGGATGTTTTTCTGCTCGTGCTGGGCCATGAGTTTCTCGAATAAAACCCGCTCGTGGGCGGCGTGCTGGTCAATGAGATACAAGCCGTCCGGCCCTTCGGCGACGAGGTAGGCCGCGCCGACCTGACCGATTAAACGCAAGAGCGGGACGTTGGTCGAGATGGGCTGTTGGGCGGCAACGACGCTGGACGGAGGAGCGTTGACGGTGGATGGTTGGTTATCATCCTCGCTCCATGGTCTGTCGTCTGGCCTTACCGCTCGGCCGTCTGTATCATGCGCCAGCCCCCAGGCCGGGTCAACCGTCCGTGTTGGGGAGGGGGCGCCTGCCCAAAGGTTCTGCGGCGCGACCGGCGGCACGGGCGTGAAGGCCAGCAGCGTCCGCCGCGCCGAGCGCTGCACGAAACTGAAGACCCGGTCCGGGTCGCGGAAGCGCACCTCGGCCTTGGCCGGATGGACGTTGACATCCACCTCCTCCGGCGGCATTTCCAGGAAGAGCGCCGCCAGCGGGTAACGCCCCACCATCAGCAGGGTGTGGTAGGCTTGCAGGAGAGCCTGGGTGAGGGGGGTATCCTGCACCCAGCGGCCGTTGATGAAGAAGGTGATTTCGCGGCGGTTGGAACGCGTCAGCGCCACAGGGGAAATGAAGCCGCTCAGTTTCAGCCCGTCCTCGGCGGCTTCGACCTCCAGCATCTGACGCGCTACTTCCACGCCGTAGAGGGCCGCCAGGATGGCGCGCCGCTCGCCGTCGCCGGCGGTTTGCAGGGAGAGACTGCTCCCCTCCGTCAGCCGGAAGCGCACCTGCGGATAGGCCAGGGCGTAGCGCGTTACCAGGGCGTCAATGGCGCGGCGCTCGGTCACGTCTTGCTTGAGGAACTTGAGCCGCGCCGGGACGTTGTAGAACAGGTCTTCCACCTGCACCACCGTCCCGACCGGCGCGCCGACCACCTCCAGCGGGCCGATTTTGCCGCCCTCCACCTTCAGCCGCGCCCCGGCCGGGGAGTCGGCGCGGCGCGAGGTGATGGTCAGGCGCGAGACCGAGCCGATGGAGGCCAGCGCCTCGCCGCGAAAGCCGAGCGTGGCGATGCGGAACAGGTCGGCGGCCGAGGCCAGTTTCGAGGTCGCGTGCCGCTCAACGGCCAGGGTCAACTCGTCGGCCGCGATTCCGCAGCCGTCATCGGTGACCCGGATGAGGGTCCGGCCCGCGCCGCCGATTTCGATGGCGATGGTCTGCGCGCCGGCGTCCAGGGCGTTTTCGACCAGTTCCTTGACCACAGAAGCAGGCCGCTCGACCACTTCCCCGGCGGCAATCTGCGAGGCAACTTCGGGGGGCAAAATGTGAATGGGCATGAAATGATTTTACTTCAAAAACGAGTTTGGCCGGAGTCCGACATCTCCGGGTGTCGGACTATCTCAAGTCTCCGTCGTTTATAATAGCCCCCATGCGATTTACCACCTTTTTCTTCGACCTGGACGAGACGCTCTACCCGGCCTCCACCGGCCTGTGGGAGGTGATGCGCGAGCGCATCAATCTCTTCCTGCAGGAGCGCATGGGCTTTGCCCCCGAGCAAATCGAGACGCTGCGCGAGCAGTATTTCCGCGAGTACGGGACGACCCTGCGCGGCCTGCAGGCCAATCACCAGGTGGACATGGACGATTACCTGGCCTTCGTCCACGATGTGCCGCTGGAGGAGTACCTGCGCCCCGACCCGCGCCTGCGCGCCGCGCTGGAGGCCATCCGCGCCCGCAAGTTCATCTTCACCAATGCCGACTGCGCCCATGCCGAGCGCGTGACGAAGGCGCTGGGCCTGGAGGGCGTGTTCGACGGCTGCATTGACGTTCATGCCATTGCCCCTTACTGCAAGCCGATGCCGGAGGCCTTTGAGAAGGCGCTGGCCGCGGCGGGCCATCCGGACCCGCGCGCCTGTGTCCTGCTCGACGACCAGGCGCGCATCACCCGCGCCGCCCGCGCCCTGGGCATGTACACCGTCCTGGTCGGCCGCGCCGACCCCGGCTGTGACGCCGATTTGGCGCTTCTTTCGTTGGTAGATTTGCCGGCGCATCTGACCGGTCTCTAATCTCTTTTTTACACACACGCGCTAGAATTGAAGTTTGGGCAAGCACTTGCCGAAAGGAGAGCGAATGAAAACCAAGCCTGTGCGTTCTCTCGTATTGATCATCGTCGTGCTGGCGCTGGTCGTCTGCTCGTTTGGCGGCGGCGCGCTGACGGGGTATTTGGTGTTCGGGCAGGGGGCTGCCTTCGGCGGGCCGCCTCGGATACAGACCACCCCCGTCTCGCCGACCGAGGCCGGCACGCCTGCCAGTCTGGCCGAGACCTTCGCCCCCTTCTGGGAAGCCTGGGACCTCATTCATCAGATGTATGTTGACCAGCCGCTGGATGACAACGCCCTGATGGAAGGCGCCATTCGCGGCATGATGGAGGCGCTCAATGACCCCTATTCGGGTTACTGGGACGTGCGCGAGACCCAGGATGCCAACAATGCGATGTCGGGCGAGTATGACGGCATCGGCGCGTATGTGGATACCGGCGGCGAGTATCTCACCATCATCAACCCCATCCCCGGCACGCCGGCCGAGGCGGCCGGCTTGCGCCCCGGCGACCAGATCATCGCCGTGGACGGCGAGGACGTGACCGGCGTGGACCCCGACCTGGTGCGCTTGACGCGCGTGATGGGCCCGGCCGGGACCGATGTGACTCTCACCATCCGGCGCGAAGGGGTGGATGAGCCGTTCGATGTCACCATCACCCGCGCCCACATCGTCATTCCCAGCGTGAGCGCCGAGATGCTCGACAACAATATCGCCTATGTGCAGATTTCTATTTTCGGCGATGACACCGACACCGAGTTGCACAATGCCCTGCGCGAGGTGATGGCGAACAATCCCACCGGCCTGATTCTCGACCTGCGCAACAACGGCGGCGGATACTTGAATGTGGCCGTCAACATCGTTTCGGAGTTCATCCCGAACGGCGTCATCCTGTATGAAGTGTACGGCGATGGCAGCCGCCGGCCGTATGAGGCCCATTCGGGCGGCCTGGCGACTCAGATTCCGATGGTCGTTCTGGTCAACGAGTACTCGGCCTCGGCCTCCGAAATCGTCGCCGGGGCGTTGCAGGATTACGGCCGGGCGACCCTGGTAGGGACGACTACCTTCGGTAAGGGGTCGGTGCAGAACTGGATGCCCCTTTCGAACGGCGGTACCCTGCGCGTCACGATTGCCCGCTGGGAGACCCCGAATGGCCGTTCCATTCACGGCCAGGGCATCGATCCGGATCTCGTCGTCGAAATGACCGAAGAGGATTACGAAGCGGGCCGCGACCCGCAACTGGAAGCGGCCATTCAGATTTTGACCCGCCCGTAGATTTTTATCGGTATCATCGAGGCCCGGCGGGGTCTCGGACGTATATCGAGACAGGAGGCGTACGATGTTTATTGATCCCTACTACATGATTTACATGCTGCCGGCGTTCGTCTTGATGATGTTCGCAACCTGGTACGTAAACGCTGCCTATCGCAAGTGGAGCCAGGTGGCGGCGAGTAGCCGGCTGACCGGTTATCAGGCGGCGCAACGCCTGGTGGCGGCGAGTGGACTTTACGGCCTGCAGATCAAGGGCATTGCCGGCGAAATGACCGACCGCTACGATCCGCGCGACAACACCCTTTACCTGTCGCGCCGCGTGGCAGAGACGCCCTCGGTGGCTTCCCTGGCGATCGCGGCCCATGAACTCGGCCATGCCTTGCAGGACAAAGAAGGCTACCTGCCGCTGCGATTCCGCTCGGCCATCGTTCCGATGGTCAATATCGGCTCCTATCTGGGCTGGATTTTGATCGTGGCCGGTTTGATTCTCGGATGGACCAATCTGGCCTGGCTGGGCGTGGTCTTTTTCTCTGGCGGGGCAGTCTTTGCCCTGGCGACCTTGCCGGTTGAATGGAATGCCTCACAGCGCGCCCGCCGTCTGTTGACCGAGAGCGGCATCCTCTACAGCGAGGAGGAACGCCGCGGCGTCAATCACGTTCTGAACGCGGCCGCCTTGACGTATGTGGCCGCACTCATCACCGCCTTACTGCAACTGCTCTATTTCGTCGGCCTCATCCGCCGGCGCTGATGAACGGCGCTGGGCCGGGGCCGTTCAGCGCAAGACAAACGCAAAGGTCATCCTATCGGGTGGCCTTTGCGCGTTTTTGTCGCTTTTTCGAAGGCCTCACTTGCTTGGTATAATCCGCCCATGCGAAAATTCGTCGCTCTCATGGTCTTGTTTTTGGCAATCGTTTTCGTTTTCCTGAGCTTTTCCGAACTCGAACAAATTGTCGAAACGCTGCGGGACAGCAACTGGATCTTCCTGACCTTTGCCTTCTTTTTCGAATGCCTGTGGCTGTACAATGCGGCTGTGACCTATGCTGCCCTTTATCGCCTGGTTGATCTCCACGAGAAGCGCGGGCATTTGTTGCTGCTGACGCTGGCGGCCAATTTCGTCAATGTGGTCGCGCCCAGCGCCGGCTTGGGCGGAATGGCCATTTTCATCGACTCTGCCCGGCGGCGCGACTTGCCTACCGGCCGGGTGACGGTGGTGGGGGTATTATATGTTCTCTATGATTATGCGGCTTTCCTGTGCGTGCTGACCCTCGGGTTGGTGGTCCTCTTCCGCCGCAACCGTCTCAACGCAGGCGAACTGACCGCCACGGCCATCCTTTTGGCCATCGCCCTGGGCGTGGGGATGATTCTCGTCCTGGCTTACAAATCGTCCGAACGCTTGGGAAAGGTGCTGGCCTGGCTGGCGAGGCGCGTGAACAGCCTGGCGCGGCCGTTCCTGCACCGCGACTATCTGGATGTCGAACAGGCCTATCTGTTCGCCAGCGAGGTGGCCGACGGCGTCGAAGTCATTCGCGGCAAGCGGAGAGAATTTTTCTGGCCTTTCCTCTTCGCCTTGAACAACAAGGCGCTGTTGATTTGCGTCCTGGCTTTCACTTTCCTGGCGCTGGGGACACCTTTTTCTGTCGGCACGCTGGTGGGGGGATTCAGCATCGGCTATTTGTTCTTCATCGTTTCGCCGACTCCTTCAGGCGTGGGGGTGGTCGAGAGCATTCTGCCGGTGGCGCTGGCCGGCTTGCGGGTGCGCTGGGCGGCAGCCGTGCTGATCACGCTGGTCTATCGCGCTGTCACCTTTTGGTTCCCGCTGGCGGTGGGCGGCGTGGCTTTCCGCCTCTTGCAGCGGGATGAACGGCGGCCGGCTTCTTGAAGCGGCGGAATCAGGTTTCACCCCTCGGCACGGTATAATTGCCTGCATGTCTGAACGCTGCAGCGCCAATATTCACATTACCGGCATCGTGCAGGGCGTCGGTTTCCGGCCGTTCGTTTACGGACTGGCTGACCGCTTCGGCCTGGACGGCTGGGTGCGCAACACCTCCGCCGGGGTGGATATCGAAGCCGAGGGCGAACGCGCCGCCCTCGAAGCGTTCATCGGCGCCCTGCAGCAGGAACTGCCGCCTCTGGCGCGCATTGACAGCCTCGAGGTCGCTTACAGCCCGCCGCAGGGACGGCGCGGCTTCGAAATCATCCACTCCGAGGTTGTGCCGGGCGCATTCCAGCCCATTTCACCGGATGTCTGCATCTGCGATGACTGCCTGCGCGAATTGTTCGATCCGGCCGACCGGCGCTACCGCTACCCTTTCATCAATTGCACCAATTGCGGGCCGCGTTTTACCATCATCACCGACATTCCCTACGACCGCCCGAATACGACCATGGCGGCCTTTCCCATGTGCCCCGACTGCGCCGCCGAATACGAAAATCCGCTCGACCGGCGTTTCCATGCCCAACCGGTCGCCTGTCCGCTCTGCGGACCCCAGGTCTGGCTGGAGGCGGCCGGGGGGGGGCGGCTCGCTGCTGGCGATGACGCTATTCGCCAGGCGCGCCGCCTGTTGGCCGAAGGTCGCATCTTGGCGGTCAAGGGCCTGGGCGGTTTTCACCTGGCCTGCGACGCCCTCCAGCCGGCGGCCGTGGCTGAACTGCGCCGCCGCAAATTGCGCGTCGACAAGCCCTTTGCCCTGATGATGCCCGACCTGGCGACCGTCGAGAAACACTGCCTGGTCAGCCCGGCCGAACGCGCCCTGCTCGAATCGCGGCCGCGCCCCATCGTCCTGCTCGAACGGCGGCCCGACTCGCCGGTCGCCGTCGAGGTCGCCCCGGCGCAGCGCAGCCTGGGCGTCATGCTGCCCTACACCCCCCTGCATTACCTTCTCCTGGCCCAGGATGATGCCGGGGAGGAAGCGCCGTCCGTCCTGGTGATGACCTCGGGCAACCTGTCTGAGGAGCCGATTGCCACCGACAACGCCGAGGCGCGCCGCCGCCTGGCCTCCCTGGCCGACGCCTTCCTGATGCACGACCGCGACATCCGCACCCGCTGTGATGACTCGGTGGTGCGGGTCTTTGATTTCCCCGCCCGCCAGACCGGCGTTGCTGCCCCTTCTTCCATCTACCCTCTGCGCCGCTCGCGCGGCTACGCCCCCGATTCGATTCCCATCCCGCTCCAGGCGCCGCCCCTCCTGGCTTGCGGCCCGGAACTCAAGAACACCTTTTGCCTGACGCGCCAGCGCTACGCCTTCCTCAGCCATCACATCGGCGACATGGAAAACTACGAAACCTTGCAGTCGTTCGAGGATGGCATCCGGCACTTCGAGCATATCTTCCGGGTGCAGCCGCAGGCGCTGGCTCACGACCTGCACCCCGACTACCTGGCGACGCGCTACGCCCGCCAGCGGGCCGAACGGGAAAACCTGCCGCTCATCGGCGTCCAGCATCATCATGCCCACGTGGCCGCCTGCATGGCCGATAACGGCCTGAGCGGTGAGACGCCGGTCATCGGCCTGGCCTTCGACGGCACCGGCTACGGCGCGGACGGTGCCATCTGGGGCGGCGAGTTCCTGATCGCCGATTACGCCACCTTCCGCCGCCCCATCCACCTGGCTTATTTTCCGCTCCCCGGCGGGGATGCTGCCATCCGGCGGCCGGCGCGCACCGCCCTGGCCCTGCTCTGGTCGCTGGGCATCGAGTGGGAGGAACATTTGCCGCCCTGCACCGACTTGTGCGCCGAGGAACGCCTGGCCCTGCGCCTGCAACTGGAGCGCGGTCTCAACACCCTCCCGACCTCCAGCCTGGGCCGCTTGTTCGATGCTGCCGCTTCCCTGGCCGGGGTGCGCCAGCGCGTCAACTACGAGGCTCAGGCAGCCATCGAATTCGAAGCCGCTGCCGACCCGGCCGAGACGGGCGCCTATCCTTTCGATCTGGGCGGCGAGGTCCTCGATCCGCGACCGGCCGTCCTGGCCCTGCTGGCCGATTGCGCCGCCGGCCTCTCCCTGGCGGCAGTCTCGGCGCGCTTCCACAATGGCCTGGTGCAAGCCGTCCGCCAGGTTTGCGCCCGCCTGCGCGCCGAAACCGGCCTGACGGCGGTCGCCTTGAGCGGCGGTGTCTGGCAGAACATGCTGCTCCTGCGGCAGACGGTCGCAGCCCTCGCCGCCGACGGCTTCACAATCTACGTTCACCGTCAGGTCCCGGCCAACGACGGCGGGGTATCCCTCGGCCAGGCGCTGGTTGCGGCGGCCCGTTTGCAGGCCGGGGAGGGGGCGTGAGAAAGGCAGATTGGCTCTGGTTTGGAATCGCAGCCGGGGCCTTCGTCCTCATCCTGGCGATGGTGATCGGGGCGCTCGCCATCCACCGCGCCCGCCAGGCGCCTCCCGCTGCGGCTCCTTCGGCGAGCCTTTCCCCTGCCCTTGCCCCAACCGATACCCCCCTCCTGTTCGAAACGCCGACCTCCTCGCCGACTCCCCCCGCTGCAGGCGCGCCGCCCGGCCGCATCGTCTACACCTGCCAGTTGGCCGGCGACCAGATTTGCATCATGAACGCCGACGGCTCCGGCATGCGCCAGTTGACCTTCGACAACGTCCGCCACTGGTTTCCCTCTCTCGCTCCCGATGGGCGCAGTGTGGTCTATTCGGCCTACCGCATGGATAACGTCTATGAAATTTACGAACTCGACCTGGCCTCCGGCCTCGTCACCCGCCTGACCGACCAGTTGGGCGTCTTGAAGGCCCCGGAAATCTCGCCGGACGGCCGTTGGATCGTCTTCGGCAACGGCGACGTCAGCGGAGGGGAGAGCATCTGGATCATGGAGCGCGACGGCAGCAATCCGCGCCGACTCTACGCTCCCGGCTGGGACCCCACCTGGTCGCCGGATGGCGAGCGCATCCTGTTCGCCTCGCTGGCCGCCGATGGCAGCATCCAGTTATTCATCATCGGACGCGATGGCAGCGGCTTGGTCCAGGCCAGCCGCATCAGCGGCATGCGCGGCCGCAGCGACTGGTCGCCCGACGGCTTCACCCTGGCGACTTATGCCGGCGAGCGCTGGCAGCGCGAAATCTATTTCATGAACACCGATGGCTCCAACCTGCGGGCGGTCACCGACGGCGGCGACAACCTGGCTCCCAGTTTTTCGCCGGATGGCGAGTGGGTGGCCTTCATGTCCTACCGCGACCACTATCAGGATGTGTTGGGCTGTGAAATCTATGTCATGCGAATCCGTGACTCGTACGTTCTGCGATTGACGTATAATGAATATTGTGACTGGCAACCCCGCTGGGGTCCCTGAGAGGTCGAACCGTGACGAAAATCCTCGTCGTAGAGGATGACGCCTTCCTGCTGGAGGTGATGTGTAATATTTTGGAATCGGAGGGGTATGAAGCGATTCCGGCTACCAACGGGAAGATAGCCCTCGACCTGTTCGTTGCCGTCAAACCCGATTTGGTCGTTTCCGACATCATGATGCCCGAAATGGACGGCTTCGAACTGCTCGAGGCGGTGCGTGCCATCCCGGTTGGCATCACCGTCCCCTTTTTGTTTCTCAGCGCCCGCACCGAGCGCGCCGACCTCAGCCGGGCGCGCACCCTGGGGGTGGATGACTACCTCTTCAAACCGTTTGACGCTCCCGAATTGGTCAATGCCGTCCGCGCCCGCCTCGACCGCCGCCGCCTGGTCGAACTGTTCGACACGCGCACTGCCCACCTCCAGACCGTGACGATGCTGGCGAATGTCATCGAGACCCGCGATCCCTACACCGCCGGGCACATCGACCGCGTCCGCCGGATGGCCATCAACCTGGCCTTTGCCCTGCAATGGGGCCCGGAAGATATAGCCATTCTGGAATTCGGCGCCTTGCTGCATGACATCGGCAAGATTATCGTCCCGCGCCATGTCCTGACCAAGACCGGGCCGCTCAATTCGGACGAGTGGAAATTGATGCGTCAGCACCCGCAGGCGGGCGCAAAGATGCTCGAGGGCGTGGACCATCTGCGGGCGGCCATCCCTTATATTTTGTACCATCATGAATGCTGGGACGGCAGCGGCTATCCGTATGGGCTCAAAGGGGAAAACATCCCGCGCGAAGGCCGCCTGCTGGCCATTGTGGATGCCTTCGACGCCATGACCAGTGACCGCCCTTACCATGCCGGTCTGAGCGCCGAGGAGGCCATGACCGAATTGCGCCGCAGCAGCGGCGTGTACTTCGATCCGGAGATGGTCAAGGCTTTCATCAGGGGTTTTCGCGGCGATTGAGCCGCTTTCTTGGCGTTTTCCCCTTCTTCCCTATCGGCCTTTGGGCGTGAGACTTGAGCATTTGCTCAGCGAACGCGCCGCAGCGTGCGCTCGATTTCGCGTTCGGCGTCGCGGCGGGCGATTTCCTGGCGCTTGTCGTGCAGTTTTTTCCCTCGCGCCAGAGCGATTTCCACTTTGGCGCGCCCCTGTTTCAGGTAGATTCGGGTGGGCACGATGGTCACGCCTTTCTGGCGCACCGCTTCGAAAAGTTCGCGGATTTCCTTCTTGTGCAGCAGCAGGCGGCGCGGCCGGCGCGGGTCGTGGTTGAAGCGGCTGGCCTGCGAATAGGGAGCGATGTGGGCATCCACCAGCCAGGCCTGGCCGTCTTCGACGCGCACATACGCCTCGGCCAGGCTCACCTGCCCGGCGCGAATCGATTTGATTTCGCTCCCTTGCAGGGCCAGGCCGGCCTCGAAGTGTTCGAGCAGGAAATACTCGAAGCGTGCTTTCCGGTTGGTGGCAACTACTTTGACATTCTCGGACATCGTTTTCAGGAGACCGATTGTAACACGGGAACGGCCGCCCTCAGCCCCACTTGAGGATGACCACTCCCGCCAACAGGCGCAGCAGACCGAAGATCAGCAGCGCCGCGCTCAGGCCGATCCACCCGCCGATGGCCGAACCGGCCAGCGAGCCTCCCAGCACGCAGGCGTTGACCACGATGTTGTACCAGGCCAGGTGCGCCGGCCGGTCGTGAGCAGGGACGCGTTCCAGCAAATAATTCGGCTGGGCGCCGCCCACCACCGACCAGACCATGCCGCCAATCGTTTGCAGAAAATAATAGGGCAGTGCCGAATGCGAAAGCGCCAGAATGACGGGGTAGAGGCTCATCGCCATCACCCCCCAGGCGGTCAAACGGTGATGCCCGCAGCGGCGGCTCAGCCGCGCCAGTTGGGTCGAACCGAGCAGAACGGTCAGGTAGAAGAGCGCCGTGCCCAGTCCGATCTGCGAATCGGCCAGCCGCAGCACATTGACCGTGTAGAGCGGGAAGAGCGGAATCGCCAGATATTGGGCCAGGTGAAAGACCAGCAACACCAGCAAGACCCGTCCAAACGGCGACTTCCAAATATCCAGCCGCAGGGTCTGGAGCAGACCTCCCCGGCCGGCGGCGGCCTCAACCGCCCTGCCAGCGACTTCCAGCGGCCGGATGAAATAGAGATGGTAACTGCTCATCAACGCTCCCACCGCCCCGATGCCGAACAGCACCTGGTAACCGGTTGGAAAAGGGAGATGGTCGAGCAGGTAGCCCGATCCCAGCGAGGAGGCCATGAAAGTGATCGAAAAGACCACGTTGCGAATGCCGGCCACGTGCGCCCGCCACTCCTCTGGAACCGCACTGGCGAACAGGGCGTTGAAGCCCACCCCCAACGGGACAGCCGGAATGCCCATCAGAAAGGCCATGAGAATCAGTGCCCAGATTTGTCCCTGCGGCCCGAACAACCAGGGCAGTGGAATCCATAAAAAATAGAACAGCCGATAGGCGATCGAGGTCCAGAACACCACCTGCCCGACCTCGCGCCGTTCCAGCCAGCGGGCGGTGGGCAGGGCGATCAACAGGCTGATGACTGCGCCCATCGAACCCAGCAGGCCGATCTGGAAAGCGCTGGCGCCCAGCCGGGCGACGTAAATGGTCAGGAAGTTGGCGGCGCTGCCGCTCAAAACTCCAAACCAGCCGATATCCCAATAGAAATGGCCGAAATTGGAACGGTATTGCGGCGGTACCCCTGCCTGGAGCGGTAAACGACGGAGGCTTGACACAAGCCGATTATAATCAACCTGTCTGCAAATTGGTTGAGTCAAGGAGCCAAAAATGTACTTCGACATGCCGCTCGAACAACTCGAAACCTATCGGCCGCCCAGGCAGGAACCGGCCGACTTCGATTCCTTTTGGACTGCAACGCTGGAGGCGGCGCGGCGTTTTCCGCTTGAAGCCCGTTTCGAGCCGCTCGCAACCGGCCTGGCCCTGTTCGATGTGTTCGACTTGACCTACCGCGGCTACGGCGGTCAGCCGATCAAGGGCTGGTTCCTCTTGCCGCGCCGGCGGGACGCAAAACTCGCCTGCGTGGTGGAATACATCGGTTATGGCGGCGGCCGCGGCCTACCCTACGACTGGCTGTTGTGGCCCTCGGCGGGATACGCGCATCTGGTGATGGATACGCGCGGCCAGGGCAGCGCCTGGCGCCCCGGCGACACCCCCGACCCCGAACCGGACGGGAGCAACCCGCATTACCCAGGCTTCATGACCCGCGGTGTGCTCGACCCGCAGACCTACTATTACCGGCGGGTTTTCACCGACGCCGTGCGGGCGGTCGAGGCGGCGCGCGCCCATCCGGCGGTGGAGGCAGGCCGCATCGTCGTCAACGGTGGCAGCCAGGGCGGCGGCATCGCCCTGGCGGTCGCCGGCCTTGTCCCCGACCTGGCGGCTGCCCTGGTCGACGTCCCCTTCCTGTGTCATATGCGCCGCGCCACCGAAATCGTGGACAGCGACCCCTACGGCGAGATTGCCCGCTACTGCAAGGTCCACCGCGACAAGATCGAGGCGGTCTTCCGCACCCTGGCGTATTTCGACGGCCTCAATTTCGCCGCCCGCGCCAGCGCCCCGGCCCTGTTCTCGGTCGGTTTGATGGACGAGATTTGCCCGCCCTCGACGGTCTTTGCTGCCTACAACCATTACGCCGGGCCGAAGGACATCCGAGTCTGGCCCTACAATCATCATGAAGGCGGTGAAACATTCCAGAGCGCCGAAAAAGTACGTTTTCTGAGCCGCCTCTTTGGGCGCGATTGAAGGGGCTTTGCCCTAAAACTCCGCTCTCTGCCAGACCAGGAAGACATCCGCCTCTCTCCTGGTCGTTTGTATTTTCTATCACAGTTGGTACTTTTGGCGCGGATGTGTTTTGTGGAAACAGGTGATAAACTAAATTTGATATAAGCAGTCCAAAAAAAAAGGAAACCATATGAAACCCAAAATTTTCTCCCCCTTCTTCGTTTTGGCTGTACTGGTCCTGATGGTCGGTCTGGGGTGCAACCTGGCCGTCAATATGACCGAGTCTGCGCCGCAGGTCAATCCGCCGGCGGCAAGCGCCACCAATACCATCGCCCCCCCGCCCCCCGCCCCGCCGACGGCCACCTCGACGCCGACGCTTGTAGGCCCCGCTCCCAATCCGAATCCCAACCCCAACCCTAACCCCAACCCTCCTGCGCCTTCGGGCGGTGCGCTGGATTACTCGCTGACCCCGAATTACGGCTCGCAGTCGCTCAGCGCCGGCTTTGTCCCTGACCCGTTCGAGGTGGCGATCACCAGCGGCGGTTCGGTCAATGCTTCCTATTTGGGCGGGGGCTGCAACGGCTACGCCACCAGCGCCCCCGATTTTAGCCTCAACTGGAGCGGCAACTCGGCCCGCTTGCGCATCATGTTCGTCGCTTCCACCGCCGGACAGGATACCACGCTGATCATCAATGCTCCGAACGGCTCTTGGGTTTGCAACGACGATTCGTCTGGCACGGTCAACCCGATGGTCGAATTTACCAACCCGCAACAGGGGCGGTATGACATCTGGGTTGGCAGTTACCAGTCGGGGCAGTATATCGGCGGCACGCTGCGCATCACCGAACTCGACCTGACACCCGCCTCAGGCGGCGTTCCCAATCCGAATCCCAATCCCAATCCTCCTGCGCCGTCTGGCGGCACGCTGGATTACTCCCTGACTCCCAACTATGGCTCGCAGAGTTTGAGCGCCGGTTTCACCCCCGATCCCTTCCAGGTCAATGTCACCAGCGGCGGGTCAGTGAACGTCTCTTACCTGGGCGGAGGCTGTGTGGGCTATGCCACCAGCGCCCCCGATTTTCGCCTGAACTGGAGCGGCAACTCGAGCCGCTTGCGCATCATGTTCGTCGCCGCTACAGCCGGTCAGGATACGGCACTGGTGGTCAACACCGCCAATGCGACCTGGCTGTGCAATGACGATTACGGCGGCGTGAACCCGATGGTCGAAATCAACAACCCATCTCCCGGTCAATACGACATCTGGGTGGCCAGTTACCAGTCGGGGCAATATGTCAGCGGTACGCTGAAGATTACCGAATTGAGTCTCACGCCTTGAGTCCGGGTGCCCAAAAGGAAAAAGACCGGTCCATCTTCCAGGATGGGCCGGTCTTTTGAGGTGTGGCATAATCCAACCCATGAACGCCCTCAAACCCCACTTTCTGCTCGACCCAAAGGTCACTTTCCTCAATCACGGCTCTTTTGGGGCCACGCCGCGGCCGGTCTTCCGCGCCTATCAGCGCTGGCAGCGCCAACTGGAGCGTCAGCCGGTCGAATTTTTGGGACGGCGCTTCGCCGCTTTGATGCGCCTCGCCCGCCAGGCGCTGGGCGAGTACCTGGGCGCGGCGGCGGACGACCTGGTGTACACCACCAACGTCACCGTCGCCTTAAACATCGTTGCCCGCTCCCTCGACCTGGGACCCGGCGACGAGGTCCTGGCCAGCGACCACGAGTACGGCGCTCTCGACCGCACCTGGCGTTTTCTTGCCCATGAGCGCGGCTTCACTTATATCAATCATCCCATCCCGGTGCCGCTGACGACGCCGGCGGCTTTCGTGGAAACGTTGTGGCAGGGAGTCACGGCGCGCACGCGGGTCATTTTTCTCAGCCACATCACCAGTCCTACGGCGCTCATCTTTCCTGTGGCGGAGGTCTGCGCCCGGGCGCGGCGGGAGGGCATTCTGACCGTCATTGACGGCGCCCACGCGCCGGGTCAGATTCCGCTGCGGCTGGACGAATTGGGCGCCGATTTCTACGGCGGCAACCTGCACAAGTGGCTGTGCGCGCCCAAAGGCGCCGGCTTCCTCTACGCCCGGCCGTCCGCCCAGCCGCTGCTCAAGCCGCTGGTTGTCTCGTGGGGCTATCAGGCCGAGACTCCCGGCCCGTCGCGCTTCATTGACGAACAGGAGTGGACCGGGACGCGCGACATCGCTGCCTTCCTGGCTGTGCCGGAGGCGATTCGCTTCCAGGAAGAACATCACTGGGAACGGGTGCGGATGGCCTGCCACGCCTTGCTGCGCGAGACGGCGGCGCGCCTGTGCGCCCTGACGGGCCTGCAGCCGCTGGCCGACGAGACCTGGTACGCTCAGATGGCCGCCCTCCCGCTGCCGGATGCGGTTGATTTGACCCTCCTGCGGACGCGCCTGTACGACCAGGCGCGCATCGAGGTCCCGCTCCTGAACTGGCAGGGGCGCAAACTCATGCGTGTATCCATGCAGGGTTACAACAGCCGGCGGGACGTGGAAAAATTGATTCGGACGGTGGCCAGGGCGCTGGCCGAAGCCGTCTAGCGCCCTCCGGCAAGGGCCAGCCCTTGCAGTTCCTCGGCCGTCAGGCGGGCAGACAGCGGCTGGCGGTGACGGGCAGCCCAGGCGCGCAGCGGCGCGGCCCAGCGGACGATGGCGCGCCCATCGGCCGGGTAATGGCTGCGACGGGCCCCGATGTTGACCCACTCCAGGCCGTCCAGGGCAGCCTGCCAGTCTTCCCAGGCGACCAGGTCGGGGGTCAGCGAGAAGGTGGCCAGGGGAGAGAAAAAGACCGGTTTGCCGGCCGGGAAACGCGGCCGCATGCTCGTCAGGTATTCCAGACTGTCCCGCGTGTTGAAGACCAGCCAGAGCGGCAAAAGGCCGGTCTGGATGGCGGCCGAGGCGTCGAACTGGCTGAACATTTCGATGAGCGTCCCGGCCGGCTGGCGGCCTTCTTTTTCCAGCAGGCGGGCCGCCGCCGCGAAGGCCAGGCGCGAGAAGTCGTTGGGATGGGGCAGCGCAATGCGGACGAAGCGGAAGCCCTCGGCCCGGCAGAAGGCCTCCAGCGCCTCGCCCAGCCCCGCTTCGCTGCCCCACTCGGATTCAGGGCCCTGTTCGAGCGGGAATTCTTCCAGCGCCCAGCGGCTGAATTTCAGGCCGGCGCGGCGGGCGTAGCGGTTCAGGCGCTCGCTGCCCTGCAGAAATTCCTCCGGCGGGAGGCCTCCCCAGCCGCCGACCTGGAAGACGCTGCGCTCGCCCAGCCGGTAGCGCAGCCATTGGGCCTTGCCTTCCAGGAAGACGACCGCCCCACCCGGCGCGAGGCGCTCCCGCAGGAAGGCGGCGTAGGCGGACGGCAAGTCGAGCAGTTTGAAGCGCAAGTGGTTGACGTAACGCGTCAGCCAGCCGTCGTGGACGGGGTCGTAGTGCTGGATGGTGAACAGGCGCGGGTCGGCGGCTGTCAGGCGGCGCGCCAGGTCGAGCGAGCGGCGCAGGTACTGGCGGACGTCACCGGTGGGCGCGCCGCCCCTCAGCGAGACGACGAAGGCTTGCGGCAGAAACGGCCCGCCGACGGCCAGCGAGAGGTAGGTGGTCGCCCCGCCCAGCGCCGCCCCGACGGTCACCGCCGGGAAGGGGCCGGCCAGGCCGGCGTAGTCGGCCAGGCGCTGGCCGATGAGCGTTTCGATGCGGAAGTCATCCATCAGGCGCGGCGGCAGGCCGGAGAGTGCCTGGAAGCGGCTGAGGGCAAAGCGCGCCGCCGCCTGCGGCAACGCACCCAGGGCGAGCAAGGCTGCCTTTTGCCAGCCGGGAAGCGGATAATTTTCGGCATACTCGCCGCGCAGACCGGCGGCCACGGCGCGGGTGACGATGGGCGAGGAACTTTCGGGGGATTCGAAGGCGGACATATCGGTTTCGAGGGAGTATAATCGTTTGCGTGTCTTTTGGAATTTTATCAAAAAGAGGCAAACGTATGGAGATTGCACTTGCGCTTGGCGGCGGCGGCTCGCGCGGCTATGCCCATGTGGGAGTCCTGCGCCGCCTGGAACGGGAAGGTTACCGCGTCCGCGCCCTGGCCGGGACGAGCGCGGGGGGGATCGTAGCGGCCTTTTACGCCGCCGGCTACACCCCCGACGAGATGGAAGGACGTTTCATGGAACTGGACGCCTCGCGGCTCTACGGCCGGGACGAGGAGGACGGACCCGGTCTGCTTGGGCTGGCGGGAGCGCGGCGCGTCTTGCAGGAATTTCTCGGCGAGCGCACTTTTGCCGATTTGCATCTTCCCTGCGCCCTGACCGCCGTGGACGTGCGCACCGGCCGCGAGGTCATTCTCAAAGAGGGGCGCGTCGTCGACGCCGTCCTGGCGACGATTGCCGTGCCGGGCGTTTTCCCGCCCAAGATGATAGACGGCCACGAACTGGTGGATGGCGGCGTGCTCGACCCCGTGCCGGTCTCGGTTGCCCGCGCCCTGGCTCCCAGCCTGCCGGTGGTGGCAGTCGTCCTGACGCCGCAGACCGAACCGGCCGCCAACCTGGACCAGTTGCCGCTGCCCGTGCCGCTGCCCGCTCCTGTTCTGCGCCGCCTGACGCAGACGCGCATCGCCCAGGCCTTTCGAATCTTTGCCGCCTCGGTGGATATCGGTGCGCGCATGTTGAGCGAACTGCGTTTGCAGGTGGATGAACCGGAGGTCATCATCCGCCCGGATGTGGGTCACATCGGGCTGCTCGACCGCGTGGATGTGGCCGATGTCATCCGGCGCGGCGACACGGCGACCGAGATGGTTTTGTCGGCGCTGAAGAGGAGCGTTTCCTGGCCGAGTCAGGTGGGGCGGCGCCTGTTCCCGCACCGCGGGCGTCTGCCCCGGGCAGGCGATTTGCCATGAGCCGCGACCTGCGCCGTTACGCCCGTCAGACGAATGTGCGCCTCATCGTGGGGGCGCTGTTGCTGCTGTTCCTGGTCGGCGACGGGCTGATTTTTCTCATTTACGGCCCGGCGGCTGCCCTGACCGGCCTCCTGTGCCTGCTGGGCGGCCTGTTGCCGGTCGGCCTCGTCATCCTGGCGCTGGCGGTTTTGGACTGGATTGCCAGACGCGCTGACGGAAACCCCGGAGAATGAAAGACTCTTTTCTTGCTGACACGGCCTTGATTCATTGGGGAAACTGGACGGCCAGAGTCCGGCCTGGGTGGGGCGTCGGCCGCCTCCTCCTGCTCCTGCACGGCTGGACGGGCGACGAGAATTCGATGTGGCTGTTCGCCCGGCGGCTTCCCGCCGATTTCACCCTGCTGGCCCCGCGCGCGCCCCACCCCGAAGCGCGCCGCGGCTACAGCTGGCGGCCGGTCGCGCCCCAGACCTGGGGGCTGCCGGCGCTGGAGGACTTTCGCCCGGCCGCTCAGGACTTGCTGACCTTCATAGACGGATGGAGTCGGCAGGCAGGTGTGGAGGCGAGCGTTTTCGATGTGATGGGATTCAGTCAGGGGGCGGCGCTGGGATATGCGCTGGCCCTGCTCTATCCACCGCGGGTCGGGCGGCTGGCGGCCCTGGCCGGCTTCCTGCCCGAGGGTGCGGCGGCGCTCCTGGCAGCGCGCCCGCTGACGGGCAAAGCCGTCTATGTCGTCCATGGCCGCCGCGACGAGATGATTCCGGTCGAGCGCGCCCGCCAGGCGGTAGGCTGGCTCGAACAGGCCGGGGCGCAGGTCACCTATTGCGAAGCCGATACCGGTCACAAGGTCAGCCCCGATTGCCTGCGCGGGCTGGACGAGTTCTTTTTGGAGCGCAGTTGATGGAAAAGCAGATGCGGAACGTTGTGAGGCTTTGGCCGCTTCTGGTTTGGATGGCCTTGTTGGCGAACGCCTGCGGCGGCGGAGGGGAGGCCGTCGGGTCGCCGCCCGCTGAGGCGGTCGAAACCGGCCGCGGGGCGGAGGTCGTCCTCGTCAGCCAGACGGCGTTTCTCGACCGCTGGGGCCGTTTCCACATCGTGGGCGAAATCCGTAACGACAGCACCCAGGCGCTGACCGGCATCGAACTGGAAGTCGAAATCAGCGACGCGGGCGGCAACTCGCTGCTGGTGGATGCCTCCGGCAACCGCCTGCCGGCCGAACGGTTCGCGCCCATGCTGGTCACCCTTGCCCCTGGCGAGGTAGCCCCCTTCGCCTACGCCTACGACATGCGTCTGGGGACGCCGGATGCCTATCGGGTCTCGGTGGCGGCGTATCAGGCCGGCAGGGCCGAGCGCGCCAATCTGGTCATCGAGCGCCTGACTCTGACCGATGACGGCCGCGGCATGTTGTATCTGACCGGCGAGATTCTCAATGTTGGCAGCGATTGGGCTCAGATTCATGCCCTGGCCGGCGGCGTGCTCGATTCGGACGGCGTGCTGCTTTCTGCCGACTGGACGCCGGTCTTCATGAGCATGCTGGCCCCTGCCGGCGATATCGGCGGGCGCGACCGGACGCCCTTCGTGATTCCCTTTCCGCACCCCGGTGCGGCGGCGCGCACCCCTACCCTGTATGTGGACGCCGACCTGGCGGCCCCGCCGCCGGATTTGCCCGTGGCGGTGGATAACACCAACGCTTACTTCGACCAGTATGGCGCCTATCACATCGTCGGCGCGTTGACCAATCAGACGGCCCTGCCCCTCGACCTGGTCCTGGTCGCCGGCTTGTACGCCGCCGATGGCAGCGTGCTGGATGCTGCTGTCCAGCCGCTGCCGCTGACTCTCGCTCCGGGGGAGCAGATGCCTTTCGAGGTCGCCTCCTTCACCAGTCTCGATTACAACCCGGCGCTGGCCGGGCGGTTGATGTCTCACGCCGTGCGCCTCGACGCCGGGCGCCTCGTCAGCCGGGCGGCTCCTGTTCGGCTGGCGACCGGCGGCGAGCAGGTCGTCCAGGCGGGTTCGACGCTCATCGTCAGCGGGGTGGTGGAGAACGCATCGGGCGGGCCGCTGGGGCGGATCACCGTCCTGGCGGCGCTGGTGGATGAAGCGGGCGCGCCCCTGGCGAGCGGCTACGCTTACCTTTTTCCGCCGGCGGGTGCGGCTTCGATTGAGCCCGGCGAGAGGCTGCCCTACGAAATCCGCATCGAGATGGCGCCGGGGGTGGAGGCCGCCCAGAGGCGGGTCGTCACGCTGGCTCAGGGCGAGGTCGGGCGTTGAGCGGCGCGCATTAAGGCGGGATTAATAAGTTGGTTGACGATTGCCTTGTTTACGGGTATCCTTGACGCCATGACTCAGCCTAAAGATCATTTCTCCCGCCGCGATTTTCTGAAGTTGGCCGGTCTCGGTTTGGGAGCACTGGCCCTGCGGCCATTCGTGCCTCTGGAGGAGGCCCTCGATAGGGCAGCGGCCGGCGGCCTCCTGCGGCTGCCCGATTTTCCCCAGGCGGAACGTCTGGCCCGCAACTGCGTCGGCCGCATTCCCATCAAGGCCCGTCCGGATGTCAACAGCGCCACCGTCGAGGATATTTACGAAGACGCCGTCCTGCCCTGGCTGCGCGAAGTGGTAGCCGAAACCCTGGACATAAATCATTACCGCCAGCGCTGGGTGGAGACGCCGCGCGGTTACATTTACTCCACCTATCTCCAACCTTGCCGCAACCTGCCCAATGTGCCTCTCACCGCCCTGACCGCTGGTAGCAACGGCTTTTGGGCTGAGGTGACCGTCCCTTATGCGGATTGTTATCTCGAAAACGATCCCGCCTCTCCCTACTTGAAATATCTGACCGCCGGGGGCTTTCCCATCCGGGTCTATTATTCCCAGGTCTTTTGGGTGGATCAGATTCGGACGACCGACTCCGGCGTGGTTCTGTATCGCGTCTCGGAGCGCTATGGGAGTTATGGAGATGTTCTGTGGGCCGAGGGGGCGGCGTTCCGGCCGATTAGCGAGGCGGATATTGCCCCCATCACGCCTGAGATTGATACCGCCGAGAAGCGCGTGGTCGTCAACCTGAACCGGCAGACGCTTTCCTGCTTCGAGCAGGGGCGCGAGGTCTATTTCTGCCGCGTCTCGACCGGCGTGGGCGATAATTCCACGCCGGTGGGGGAATTCGCCACCTGGCGGAAGACCATTTCGATCCACATGGCGGGCGGCACGGTGGACGCCGGCTACGATACCCCCGGCATTGCCTGGACGACGCTCTTTCACGGGCAGGGGGTGGCCATCCATGCGACGTTCTGGCACAATCAATTCGGCGAGAAACGCTCGCATGGCTGCGTCAACTGTCTGCCTGAGGACGCCAAATGGATCTGGCGCTGGACGGCGCCGGTGGTGCCGCTCGAACCGGGCGATGTCACCTGGGATAACTGGCAGACGGGCAGCACGCATGTCATCGTCGAGGAGCGCTATTAGTCGGGAGAGAAAGTTATGACGTTGAACGTGACTGTTGGGTTGGCATTCCTGGCCGGGCTGGCCTCTTTCCTTTCGCCGTGTGTTCTATCGCTGGTGCCGGCTTACATTGGTTACCTGGGCGGACGCGCCGCCGGCGGAGAAGCGGCCAAAAGCCGCTGGCTCACTTTTTCGCATGGACTGGCATTTGTCCTGGGGTTCACGGCGGTGTTCCTGGTGTTCAACATCATTGCCGCGGCCCTGGGCGGGCTGCTGTATGGGCTGCGGTTGTGGCTGGCGCGGCTCGGCGGCCTGGTGGTGATTCTCTTCGGCCTGCATATGATTGGCGTCTTTCGCATCCCGTTTCTGGAATACGATGTGCGCGTCCATGCTCAGGTCAATCAGCGCTGGGGACTGTTCTCCTCGGCGCTGATGGGCGTCTTCTTCTCGGCGGGCTGGTCGCCGTGCGTGGGGCCGGTGTTGGGCGCCATCCTGACCTTTGCCCTCAACGGCGGTGACCTTTGGCTGGGGACGGCGCTCGGCCTGGCCTATTCGGCGGGCCTGGCGATTCCCTTTTTGCTGGCCGCCCTCAGCATCGGCTGGGTGAGCATCCTGCTGCGGCGCTACGCCAGGGTCATGCGCTATGTCGAGATCGCCATGGGGGTGTTGCTGGTCATCGTCGGCGCGATGCTGATGTTCGGCGTGTTCAACCTGCTGGCCGGCATGCTCCCCTTCGTTGATTTTGGACTCTAGGACGGGCTTATGGAAACCCCCGGGCAACGCGACCCCTGGAAATATGTACTGATTGGCGGCGCAGCGGCAGGGGTATGCCTGCTGCTGGCGCTGTGCGTGGAAATTTTCGTCTGGCTGGGGCTGAGTCTCTCGCCGCGGGCGGCTTCCCCCTCCCCGCAGCCGGTTCAGCAGGCGCAGGAGCCGCAGGTAGTCCATCTAGGGCAGGTTGCCCCTGATTTTTCACTGGAAATGTTGGGCGGCGAGAGGGTCCGCCTGAGTGATTACCGTGGCCGGGCAGTGATGGTCAATTTCTGGGCCACCTGGTGCGGCTACTGTATCGAGGAGATGCCGTTGATTCAGGCGACCCAGGAGCGCTATGCCTCGCAACTGGTCGTTCTGGCGGTCAACCAGGGCGAGAATCAACAGATTGTCTCCCAGTTCGTACAAGAAAGAGGCTACACCTTTGTTGTTTTGCTCGATCCTTCGTACTCTCTGCAACATCCCTATCGCGTGGATGGGTATCCCATCACTTATTTCATTGACGCAAGCGGCATTGCCCGCCATCGGGTGGATGGGGCGATGGACAACCGAGATTTGCAGCAGGGTCTCCAGTCGGTCGGAATCGTCTCGCCATGATTACGGTTACGCTCTACACGCGCCAGGGTTGTCATCTTTGTGAGCAAGCCGAACGGGATTTGAAGGCGCTCCAGGAAGAATATTCGTTCCGGCTGGTGATGGTGGATATCGACGCCGATGCGGCGTTGCAAAAAGCCTATGCTTTCGAAGTGCCGGTCGTCGAAATCGGACCCTATACGCTGCGTGCTCCCTTCACCATGCAAGACCTGAAGATGACCCTCGGCGCGGCCCTCGACCGGTACGCGCAACTGGAGCGGATTGACGGCGATTCCTATCGAGGCAGGGTTGAGCGCCGCCAGGCGGTGACGAGCGCCGACCGGATCTCGTACTGGATTTCGCGCCATTACATGTTGGTCATCAATTTGTTCCTGTTCCTCTACGTCGGTTTGCCTTTTCTGGCCCCGGTGCTCAAAGCCGTCGGCGCGGATGGGCCGGCAGAGGTCATCTACACGATTTACAGGCCGCTCTGTCACCAATGGGCGTTTCGCTCATGGTTTCTGTTCGGCGAGCAAGCCTACTATCCGCACCGGGCTGCCGGCATCGAGGGCGTGATCTCCTTCGAAGAGGCGACCGGCATCAGCGATGTCAACGACCCGGCTCGCATCCAGGCCCGTCTGTTCGAGGGCAACGCCGTCCTGGGGTACAAGGTGGCGCTCTGTCAACGCGACACGGCCATCTGGGGTGCGTTGCTCTTGTTCGGCCTGTTATACGCCCTCAGTGGCCGGCGCATTCCCCAAATCCATTGGCTGGCCTGGATTCTCTTGGGGGTGTTGCCGCCGGCCCTGGATGGCTTTTCACAACTCATCAGTCAGTTGCCGAGCGATGCGATTCACACCCTCCTGCCCTATCGGGAGAGCACGCCTTTTCTGCGTTCGTTGACCGGCTTCCTGTTCGGCTGGTTCACCGCCTGGTTCGGTTTTCCGATTTTCGAAGAGGCGATGGCCGATACCCGCCGCCTGCTTTCACCTAAAATTGTAGGGACGGTCGAGCAGTAGTATGCCTTTCATCTCCCGCGCCGAGGTTCGCTATCTGACCTTTGACATCTTTGGCTCGGAAGTCATCCACGCCGTCTTTACGCGGCGGGGAGGGGTGAGTCCGAAACCCTGGGCCTCGCTCAACCTGGGGGGGACGGTCGGGGATGACCCGGCGCGGGTGGCGGAGAACCGCCGGCGGGCGTTTGCCGCCCTCGGCCGCGACCCGGCCTCGCTCTACGATGTCTGGCAGGTGCATGGCACGCATGTGGCCGTCGCCGAGGCGCCGCGTCTGCCGGCGGCCCCCTATTTGCAGGCCGACGCCATCGCGACCGACCGCCCGCACCTGACCCTGGTGATGCGTTTTGCCGACTGCGCCCCGCTGTTGTTCTACGATCCGGAGCACCGCGTGATTGCCCTGGCGCACGCCGGCTGGATGGGGACGATCAACGATGTGACCGGGGCGACGGTGGCGGCCCTGCGTGCCCGCTTCGGGACGCAGCCGGCCAGCCTGCTGGCGGCGATCGGCCCCTCAATCGGCCCCGACCATTATGAGGTTGGGCCAGACGTGGTATTGCAGGCCAGGCAGCGTTTTGGTTCGGAGAGTTCCGCCGTGCTGCTGGCCCGCAATGGACGGATTTATTTCGACCTGTGGGCGGCCAACCGTCTCCTGCTGGAGCGGGCAGGCGTCCGTCAGATCGAGGTCGCCGGCCTGTGTACTGCCTGTCATGTAGATGACTGGTATTCACACCGCTTCGAACAGGGGCGCACCGGGCGCTTCGGCGTCCTGATGGCATTGCGGGAGAGAGGATGATGGAGGACAGACTGGTCGCAGACATTCGGGAACGCTATCAGCGGGTGCTGGAGCGGATCGAGGCTGCCGCCAGACGGGCGGGGCGCGAGCCGCAGTCTGTGCGCCTGGTCGTGGTCACTAAGTCCCAGCCGCTGGAAGTGGTCCGGGCGGCGCTGAAGGCCGGCGTGCGGATTGTGGGCGAAAACTATGCCGAAGAGGCGCTGCCAAAAATCAATTCCCTGAAAGACGAATTTGTTGTAGAATGGCATATGATCGGGCATGTCCAGAGCCGCAAGGCTGCTTTGGTGGCCGCCCATTTCGATTTGCTTCACTCGCTGGACAGCCTCAAACTGGCGCGCCGTTTGAATGCTTTCTGCGAACAGGCGGGGCGCCTCCTGCCGGTGATGCTCGAATTCAACGTCGGCGGCGAGGCAAGCAAGTACGGCTTCCCCGCCTGGGACGAGAGCGCCTGGCCTGCCTTGCTGCCAGAGATTGAAGCCATTTTGCAATTGCCCCATCTGCGTTTGTGCGGACTGATGACCATGCCGCCCCTCTACGAACACCCGGAACAGAGCCGGCCCTATTTCCAGCGTTTGCGCCGTCTGCAGGCGTTTTTGGCGCGCCATCTTCCTCAGGCCGATTGGCAGGAACTTTCGATGGGCACCAGTGTGGATTATGAGACTGCCATTCAGGAAGGCGCTACCTTCGTGCGGATCGGAACCGCCATTGTCGGGCCGCGCCCATCCCGTTGAACGAGGCGAGAGATGTTGCTTCAGATTTTGATCACCGCCATCAACGTCACGGCCAACTTGCTGGTACTGCTGTTGATTGTCAACGCCGTCTTGTCCTTTTTCGTCAGCCCCTATCATCCCATCCGCCAGGCTCTGGACCGCTTGCTCGACCCTCTGCTGGCGCCCGTGCGACGGATAGTACCTCCGGTGGGTATGTTTGATTTCAGTCCGCTGGTATTAATATTAGTGATTCAGGTGTTGAGTTATGTTTTAATCAGTTTGTTGAACTTTTTGTTGAGGTGAGAGATGAGCCCTCGAAAATTCCGTTTGCACGATGGCAAGAAAGGCGCGGCCCTGGCTGTGCGGGTGACGCCGCGCGCCAGCCGAAACGAAATCGTGGAAGTCCTCAGCGATGGCACGGTCAAGGTACATCTCACCGCCCCGCCGGTGGAGGGAAAAGCAAACGAGGCGTTGATCGAGTTCCTGGCTGAGGTGCTGGATGTAGCGCCCAGCCGGATTGAGGTCGTGGCCGGGGCTGGCGGCCGGGACAAACTGATTTCGATTCTCGATATGGATGCCGAGATAGTCCACAAAAAAATCATCGCCCACTTGAGTTAGCGCTTCTTTTCATGCGGGAATCATCCCCTCTCTCCTGCGGACAGGATGGGAGGGGATTCTTCGTTTCCTGTTCATGGTATCGTCCCGTATAAGGAACGGTACATCCCATAGAGTTCGTAAATGCTGCGGAGGTAGAGGCGGGTTTCCTGGTAACGGATGACTTCGACGAACAGGTCGGGGTCATTGCCGGCCAGGTCGGCCCAAACGGCGGCATTGCCGGGGCCGCTGTTGTAGGCGGCCAGGGCGGCGTAAAGGTCGCCGCCGAAATAGTCGCGGTTGGAGGCCAGGTAGTGAGTGCCCAACGTGATGCTCACCTGAGGCCGATAGAGGTCCTGGTCGGTGTAGTCTGGTGGCCAGCCGAGGCTGGAGGCGACGGTCGCGCCGGTGGTCGGGATGATTTGCATCAGACCGCGCGCCCCGGCCGAGGAGCGCACGTAGCCCTCGAACAGACTTTCCTGGCGGATGACTGCGTATAGGAAAAGGGGATGGAAGCCGTAACGTTCGGCGGCCGGCACGACGATTTCCCGGTAATACGTCCCGTAGCGGATATGCTGGAAGTAGCGCGGCGCGGCCAGGGTGGAGGCCTGGGTTTCCATGCCGGCCAGGGTTAGAATCTGACGGTCGAGGAAGATGGCGGTGCGGTACATGCCCAGGTCGAGCAGGTAGTTCATCAGGCGGTAACAATCGGCCGGGTTTTGGGCGACGGCGGCGCGCAGGTTTTCGAATTCGAGGCGGGCTTCATCGTACAGGCCCAGGCGCCAGAGTTCGGTGCCGCGACTCAGGCGGGGGTCCTGGAAAAGGGCGCCCGGCCCGCTCAGGTCGGTTTCGGGCGGCAGGCCGAAGGTGATGCGCAGCCAGGCTTCGGCCTCGCGGCGCTCGGCCTCCCAGTCAACGCTCAAATCGTAGGCGGGCGGCGATTGGAAGGGACGTTCTCCCCACAGCATATCGCGCGAACGCAGACCGTAGTAACCGAGCGGGTCAATGGCGGCGGCCTGCTGGAAGGCAGCCTGGGCGGCGGCCGCGTCACCCAGAATTTGCTGACTCTTGCCAATCCAAAAGTAGGCCCGCGCCTGGTCTTCGGGGGTGAGGGAGGCCTGAAGGCTGCGATGGAAGGCGAGCAGGGCGGCGTTGTAATCGCCCAGACGATAGCGCGCAATGCCGGCCCAAAACAATCCCTGGGCGGCTTCGGGGGCGGACGCATAGGCATCGCCGATGCGCTCCCAAACGGCGGCGGCCTCGGCCAGGCGGCCGTCGCGTTCGAGGATGCGCCCGGCGCTCAACATGGCCTGCGGCGCGGCGGGACTGGTCGGCGCGGCGGAGGCGTAGTCGAGCATGGTTTGGGCTGCCTGCGGGTACTGGCCGAGGTAGGCCCATTGCAGGTAGGCCTTCTCTTCCCAGGCGGTTTGCCAGTGGGGGTTGGAAGAATAATTTTGGATGAAGTAGGTCAATTCATCGACTGCTTCACTGTAACGGCCAAGACGTTCGAGGCTCAGGGCGCGATAGTAATAGACCGTCCCGTCGTGCTGGGGGTTGGCGGCCAGGTAATTGTCGAAGGCGATCAGGGCGTAGCCGTATTGACCGGCAAAGTAGTCCACCAGGCCGCGGTTGAATTCATCTACGGGCACGCCGGCGTTGACCAGCGCCACCAGGGCGGAATAGGAGTCGTAGGAACGAGGGTAGTTATCCACCGCGTGGCGGAAACGTTCGTAGGCCAGGTCGTTCTGGCCGCGTTGCAAATAAATCTGACCGATGAGGAAATCCATTTGGGCGGGGGTGTACTCATCGGTTGAGCGGGCGGCGATATTATCGTACATGGCGATGGCGGTGTTGGTGTCGCCAGCGGCGGCGTAAGCCTGAGCCAGTTTGGTCTCAAGCGCCAGATTTTCGAGATGAGAGGCGCTTACAGCGGCCTGGTAAGCGGCGATAGCGCCGGGATGGTCGCCGGCGCGGGCCAGGGCGTCGCCGCGCCGCTCTTGGGCGTAGGTGTCAATGACGCCCGGCCGTCGGGCAAGATAGGCGGCGTAGGAATCGGCGGCCTCGCCGAAGCGTTCCAGTTCCATATAGATGTCGCCCATCAGGAAGTAGCCGTAGGCGGCGTAAACCGAATCAGGATAAACAGCCGTCAACTGGCGCAAAATTTCCAGGCTGGCGGCCAGATTGCCGTCCTCGTATTCGACCCGCCCCAGTCCCCACAGAGCGGCGGCCTGGATTTCGGCGTCGCCGCTGTTTGCCAGTGCCAGGCGGTATTCGTCGCGGGCGGCGGTGAAGTCACCGTAGAACAGCGCCTGATCGCCGTTCAGGATGCGGCCGGCCGGCGTGGGCGTCGGGGTGGGCGTAAAGGTGGGGGCGGGCGGCGCCGTCGGCGGAGTGACGGACGGCGTGCCGGGGCCGGGCGTTGGCGTCATCCCAGTCACCGCCGAGGGGCGGCAGCCGGCGAGCGACAGGGCCATGAGCAACCAGAAAAGTTTCTTTCGCATGTTCATGCGGTGCTTATAATTTAGATTGAAAGGGGTGTCAATGCCGCAAATCGGCCTCGCCAAACTTTGACAATCTACCCTGAGCGTGATAAACTACGCCCGTCCGACGCCCCTGTGGGCGTCTTTTCCTGTCCGATGCGCACTGTTTTCTGGGAAAACGACTCGCTTCATCTGATTGACCAGCGCCGCCTGCCCGCCGCGCTGGAGATAGCCGTCTGCCGGACGCACACCGAGGTGGCCGAGGCGATTCGCAACATGACCGTGCGCGGCGCGCCGGCAATCGGCGCGGCGGCCGCCTTCGGCCTGGCCCTGGCGGCGAATGAATCCCGCGCCCGTGACGCCGAGTCGCTGCGCGCCGACCTCGAGTCTGCGGCGCGCACCCTCAGATCGGCCCGCCCGACGGCGGTCAACCTGGCCTGGGCGCTGGAGCGCGTCCTGGGCGCTGTCGGCGAAAAAGTCGAGGGCCGTAGCGTGGATGGCATCCGTCAGGCAGTCCTCAACGAAGCCCAGCGCATCGCCGACGAGGACGTGGAGACCAACCGGCGCATGGCCGAACACGGCGCGACGCTCATCGAGGATGGCGACACCGTCATCCATCACTGCAACACCGGCGCGCTGGCAACGGTGGACTGGGGCACGGCGCTGGGCGCGATTCGGATGGCCCATGAGCAGGGCAAACGCATTCATGTCCTGGTGGATGAGACCCGTCCCCGCCTGCAAGGGGCGCGGCTGACGGCCTGGGAGTTGAAGCAATACGGCATCTCCTACGAAATCATCACCGACAACATGGCCGGGCATTTCCTGCGCACCGGCCAGGCGCAGAAAGTCCTCTTCGGCGCCGACCGCATCGCTGCCAACGGCGATGTGGCCAACAAGATCGGCACCTACATGCTGGCGCTGGCCGCTCACGATAACGGCGTGCCGGTCTATTCGGTTGCGCCGACCTCGACGGTTGACCTTTCGCTGGCGCACGGCGGCCTGATTCCCATCGAAGAGCGCGCGCAGGATGAAGTTCTTGCGATACAATTCGGCGGCGAGCAAGTCGCCCCGGCTGGGGCGCGGGCGCGCAACCCGGCCTTCGACGTGACGCCGCACCGGCTCATCACCGCCATCGTCACCGAGCGCGGCATCGTCCGCCCGCCGTTCGAGGTCAATCTTCCGCTATTCGTCATTCGTGATTCGTAATTTGTTACGTTTCACGTCTCACGTTTCACGTTTCACGTCACACGTCGCACGTCTCACGGCTATTTAGGAGAACACATGGACACTCTCCTCACCGGCTCTGTGGCCTACGATTACCTGATGACCTTCCCCGGCTTGTTCAAGGAGCAGATTCTGCCCGAACGGCTGGAGAAGATCAGCCTGTCGTTCCTGGTCGATTCGATGTCCCGTCAACGCGGCGGGGTGGCCCCCAACATCGCCTACACGATGGCGCTGCTCGGCGAGCGGCCGCGCGTCATGGCCACCGTCGGCGAAGACTTCGGCGAGTACCGCGCCTTCCTCGACTCGGTCGGCGTGGACACCTCGCTGATGGAGGTGGTGCCGGGTCTCTTCACCGCCTCGTTCTTCGCCACCACCGACCGCGCCAACGCCCAGATTGCCTCGTTCTATCCGGGGGCGATGGGCGCCGCGGCGCGGCAGAGCATCTCCGAGGTCCGGCCGCGGCCCGACCTGGTGGTGGTCTCGCCCAATGCCCCGGAGGCGATGACCAAGTTCGCTGCCGAGTGCCGCGCTCTGAGCATCCCGTACCTCTACGACCCCAGCCAGCAAATCCTGCGTCTCGAAGGCGCGGAATTGGCGCGCGACATGGACGGGGCGCAGTTCCTGTTCGTCAACGATTACGAGTTCGGCCTGATTTGCAAGAAGACCGGCTGGGACCTGGCGCAAATCCTGCAGCACGTCCGCGTGCTGGTGGTGACGCGCGGCAAGGACGGCGCCGACCTGTACACCGACGGCGAGCAGGTCTTCATCCCGACCGTGCCGGAGCGTCAAATCGTGGACCCGACCGGCGTGGGTGACGCCTTCCGCGGCGGCTTCCTGGCCGGTTATGCGCGCGGCTTCGATTGGAAACTGTGCGGCGAAATCGGCTCGCTGGCGGCGGTCTATTGCCTGGAGCAGCAGGGGCCGCAGGCGCACTCGTACACCCGCACCGAGTTCGTCGCCCGCTTCCGCCAGCATTTTGACGACGGCGGCAAGTTGGATGCTTTGCTTGATTAAAAGACTTACGCAAAATGAGATTCATTTCACCGCCAAGACGCCAAACTTTTGCAGAGTTCGCCAAGTGTGCTTGGCGTCTTGATACCCATCTTGGTGTTCTCCGTGTCTTGGCGGTTCGTCCTGCGTAAGTCCTAATTAATTCAACACAAAGGACACAAAGGATGCACGAAAAAATTAAGGAGAACTATGAGCAACTACGACATTAAAGATATCAACCTGGCCGAGGGCGGCGTGCGGCGCATCGAATGGGCCGAGCGCGAGATGCCCGTCCTGCGCATGATTCGCGAGCGCTTCGAGCGCGAAAAGCCGCTCAAGGGCGTGCGCCTCTCGGCCTGCCTGCACGTCA
The DNA here is from genome assembly GCA_041287425.1 of Anaerolineales bacterium. GTDB lineage: Bacteria > Chloroflexota > Anaerolineae > Anaerolineales > Villigracilaceae > JAFGSI01. The sequence continues at coordinate 36,588 of JBEULG010000037.1, forward strand.
CCACCGAAACCGCCAACCTGGCGCGGACTCTCGTCGCCGGCGGCGCGGACCTGGTGCTGACCGCCTCCAACCCGCTCTCGACCCAGGACGACGTGGCCGCCGCGCTGGTCAACCGCTACGAGGTGCCGACCTTCGCCATCAAGGGCGAGGACAACGCCACCTACTACAAGCACATCGCCGCGGCCCTCGACCACAAGCCGCACATGACCATGGACGACGGCGCCGACCTGGTCAGCACCCTGCACAAGGAGCGCCGCGACCTGTTGCCCAACGTCATCGGCGGGACGGAGGAGACCACCACCGGCGTCATCCGTCTGCGCGCCATGGCTGCCGATGGGATGCTCCACTTCCCGGTCATCGCCGTCAACGATGCCATGACCAAGCACTTCTTCGACAACCGCTACGGCACGGGGCAATCTACCATTGACGGCATCATCCGCGCCACCAACGTCCTGCTGGCAGGCAAGCGCTTCGTCGTCGCCGGCTACGGCTGGTGCGGACGCGGCCTGGCGATGCGGGCGCGCGGCATGGGGGCGCTCGTCATCGTCACCGAGGTGGACCCGCTCAAGGCGCTCGAGGCGGTCATGGACGGCTACGAGGTCATGCCGATGGCCGAGGCCGCCAAGATTGGCGACATCTTCTGCACCGTCACCGGCGACATCAACGTCATTGACAAGCACCACTTCGAGGTGATGAAAGACGGGGCAATTGTGGCCAACTCCGGCCACTTCAACGTGGAAATCAACATCCCGGCGCTGGAGAAGATGGCGGTAGGCGAGCCAAAACTGGTGCGCCCGTTTGTCCAGCAGTACCAGTTGCCCGATGGCCGCAAAATCAACATCCTGGGCGAGGGGCGGCTCATCAACCTGGCCTCCGCCGAGGGCCACCCGGCCTCGGTCATGGACATGTCCTTCGCCAACCAGGCGCTGGCCGCCGAGTATATGGTCAAGAACGCCGACAAACTGGAGAAGCGCGTCTACTCCGTGCCGGCCGAAATTGACGCCGAGATTGCCCGCCTGAAACTGGCCGCGATGGGCGTGCAGATTGATACCCTGACCGAGGAGCAGATTCGCTATTTGAATTCGTGGGAAGAGGGGACTTAAATCGGTGAGCAGTGTTCAGTGTTCAGTGAACAGTGAACGGTGAACAGTGGCCCCGCAGGCGGAAGTCTGCGGGGCGATTCTATAATGCAGGCCGGCGCGGCGAGGCCATTCATTCGCTCACTTGGGCGCCCCTCGCAGGCGCTCGGCCAGGTCGCGCAACTGAGTGAAACTGATCGGTTTCTGCAAGATGTAATCGGCGTTATCTTCCAGCGAGGCGGCCATGGAGGAATCGGCGGTGGCGATGATGACGATGGTCTCGGCGAAACGCGGTTCCAGGCGCAGGTAGTGGAGCACTTTGTCGCCTGCCACCTCGGGCAGGTGCAGGTCGAGCAGGACGAGGGCGGGCGGCAGGGTGTTGTGCAGGTACTTGACCGCCTCGCGGCCGTCGGCGAAATTGCGGATTTCGTAACCGGCCATCGTCAGCGCGCCGGTGAAGATGGTGGCCTGTTTCGGGTCATCTTCGATGATGATTGCCAGCGGACGTTCGGAAAGGGGGATTCTCATGGCTTTTTCTCGTCTGGAGTTTTGAGCGGAAGGATAACGGTAAACGTAGCCCCCTGGCCAGGCGCGCTCTCGAGCCGAACGCTGCCGCCCATCAAGTCGGTCAATTGTTTGACAATCGAGAGGCCCAACCCCGAACCGCCAATCCGCCGGGTGGCCGTCCCATCGACCTGCTCGAAGGCCGAGAAGATTTTCTCGTGATACTCTTGGGGAATGCCGATGCCGGTATCTTTGACTTCGATGGCCCAGTGCCGTTCATCCATCGCAAAGAAGCGGACGGCGACGCTGCCCTGCTCGGTGAATTTGAGGGCATTGTTGACCAGGTTGTGGACAATTTGTTGCAGCCAGTAGTCGTCGCCGAGCAGCGTGGCAGGCAGGGCCGGGTCGATTTCGAAGGTCAGTTGCAGGTCTTTGCGGGCGGCCTGATAACTCGCCGTCGGACGCACCGATTCCACCAGCGTCAGCGGTTCGAAAGGCCGCTCGCGGATGATGACCCGGCCGGTTTCCAGTTGCGCCTGGCCAATCAGGTTGTTGACGAAGGTCAGCAATTGATTGGCGCTGTCCAGGATTTCGCGCGTTGCCTTTGCCTGGTCGGTCGTCACCGGCCCGAAGATGTTGGCTTGCAGCATCTCGGCGTAACCGATGATAGCGCCGAGGGGACTGCGCAAGTCGTGACTGACATTGGCCAGCAATTGGGTCTTGATGCGGTTGGCTTCGATGGCGGCGTCGCGCGCCTCGCGCATGGCCTGTTCGGCCTCTTTGCGGATGGAAATGTCCTGTTTGATGGCGATGTAATGGGTGATTTTATCGCCCTGACGCACCGGCGTGATGCTCATTTCTTCGTGATACAGCGTGCCATCCTTGCGGCGGTTGATGAGTTCCCCGCGCCAGACCTGCCCGGCCGAGATGGTCTCCCACAATTGCCGATAGAACTCCGGCGGCATTTGGCCGGATTTCAAGATGCTCGGTTTCTTCCCCAGCGCCTCTGGCAGGCTGTAACCGGTGAGGGCCGAGAAGGCCGGGTTGACCCACTCGATCTCGCCTTGCGGATTGGTGATGACGACGCCGTTCTGAACTGCCTCAAGGGCCATGACCTGCATCAACATCTGGGAGTCGGCTTCTCGCTGCTCGGTGATGTCGGTCAGGATCAACATCTGGCCATCTACCCGGTCGCGTGGCCCCAGAATGGGCGCGATGCGCAGACCGTAGATGCGCTTTTGATTTCCCTTTTCCAGGTGAATCATGTGGGAGGTCTCGAAGGCGGCCTTGGTCTGAGTCTTCCAATCCACCCACGAGGGGAGCAATTGTTGAATCGGTTGGCCGAGCATTTCTGCGCTGTGACGCGCGTAGATGCGTTCGGCCGCCGGGTTGACGTCGACGATCCGGCCGCGCGGGTCGGTGACGATGACTCCGTCGGTCATTGCATTGAAGACCGAAGTGTGAGCAATCGGCAACACATCGACCAGTTTGTAACGGGCAAAGCCAATCGTCAGAATTGCCGCTCCCAGGGTAAAGGACAGCGGCGTCCAATCCAGGTTTGCTCCTGGCAGCAGGTCGAATACGTAGAGAACGTTGCCCGACCAGGCGACCAACATGCCCAACACCATGGTGATGGCCTGTGCCCGGTAGAGCCGATGGCTGCGGATGGCGACCTCGGCAAAGAGGACCAGCGCCAAGACCAGCAAACCATAGGAATAAATGACATTGATGTTGTACCAGCGACCATGGCCGAACGCCAGCGGGCTGAGGGCGGCGTTCGACGAAAGCCGCACCTCTGTCCAAATCCATTCGTGCGCCTGGTTGGTCCATGCCAGGCCGAATGTGATGAGCGGGATGACCAGCAGGAGCAGGAAGCGATACCATCGCAGCCAGCCTCTGCGCCCGGTGAAATAGAGGCTGAAGACGAAAATGGCTGGTGCGATGAAGGGAATGCCAAAATATTGCGCCTTGAGCGCCAGATATTTCAGGTCAAGAGTGGGCAGCGAGATTTCGAAAATATAGGCCAGCGACCAGATGAGCACACAATGCAGGACCCACATCAGACTGACGGCGCCCGGCGACTTGCGAATCCGCCACAGCGTCGCCAGCATGTAAATCGAGAGTCCCAGGCTGACGACCGTCAGGGCGACGTAGATCAGATATTGCGACAGGCTCATGACGGCCCTCCCGCCTCAACTATACACGATTTTCCCCTTTTTGTGTTTGCCGCTCAGAGCGGCCGGTGCTTGACGGCTGTCACCCGCCCGCCGGTCATTGCCTGCAATTGAGCCGGCGTCAGAGGAAAGACGGCGTTGGGTGTCCCTGCCGCCGCCCACAAGACCTCGTACTGGAGCAGGTCTTCGTCCAGATAGGTTTCCACCGGCTGCGGGTAGCCCAGCGGCGGTACCCCGCCGATGGCGAAGCCGGTGACGCGGCGCACGAACTCGGCGTCGGCGCGGCCGATGGGTTCGCCGGCGTACCGGCTGATGACGGCCTCGTCCACCCGATTGGCGCCGCTGGTCAGCACCAGCACCGCTTTGCCGCTGGTCTGGCCGCGAAAAATCAGCGACTTGACGATTTGCCCCAGGCTGCAGCCGACCCGCTCGGCGGCCTCGGCCGAGGTGCGCGTGCTTTCGACGAACTCCACCACCTGGCAGTCGAAGCCACGCGCCCGCAGCATCTCCTGGACTTTTTGAGCGGAGGGGGTCAGGGTCGTTCGGGTTTCCATAACGCTTCTCCTAATCAACGAATGCAGACTTCGCCGTCCGGGCGCAGGGCGTCGCGGATGCGCTCGGCGTGACCATCGAACAGGTCCATCTGGACGGCCTCTGCGACCGGCCAGAAGCGCACCTCGCTGACCTCCGCGCTGGAACGCATCTGACCGCCCTGATATTCGACCAGGAAATTCAGGGCGACCACCTGGACGCGGTTGCCATCGGGATAGACGATCAGCCGGTCGCGGTTGCTGTACACACCCGTCAGCCGTCTCACGCGGACCTGGAGGCCGGTTTCCTCGCCCACTTCGCGTTCGCAGGCCTCGGCGACCGTCTCGCCCGGCTCGATGCTCCCGCCCGGCAGACACCACAGGCCGTTGTCGGTGCGGCGGGTGAGCAGCACCTGCTGGCGGTCGGCGTCGAAGAGGACCGCCGAACACCCCAGCCGGAGCGTTCCCAGGCGGCCGATTCGCTCGCCGCTCAGCGTGTAGGTCTGACCGGCGGCGCTCATTTCAACCCAAACCCCTGACGTTCGATGGCTGCCCGCAGGTCGGTGCGCACGGCCTGGGCAACGCGCCTGGCGGAGTGTTCCATCCAGCCGTAATCTTCGATGATGGCCGGCTTGCCGGGGAACGGCACCTGACGGCCGTCATAGATGCCGGTGGCCCTCATCGTCCGGTCGTATTCAGCCAGGGCCTCGTCTTGGGCGGAGGCATCGTAGCGCTGCCAGTGCAAGATGGCTTTGAGCGGCAGGCGCGGTTTGACTTTGGCCGGGCGGGCGGGCCAGCCGACGGTCATGCCGGTGATGGGGAAGGTCAGGCGCGGCAGGCCGAGCATTTCGATGACGGCCTGCGGCTGGTTGCGGATCGAGCCGATGTAACAGATGCCCAGCCCCAGCGACTCGGCGGCCAGGGCGGCGTTCTGGGCGGCGATGACGGCGTCGGTGGCGGCGATGAGAAAGGTCTCCAGGTAGGTGGTCTCCTGGGTGTAGCCGCGCAACTGGCAGGCGCGGTCGAGGCGGGCCAGGTCGGCAATCCAGGCCAGGAAGACCGGCGCTTCGGCGATGTGCTTCTGGTTGCCGCACAATTCTGCCATCCGCTGGCGGTCGGCGGGCTCGGTCAGAGCGATCACCGAGTAGGTTTGCAGGTTCGAGGAGGTCGAGGCGCGTTGTCCGGCGGCGACAATCGTCTCGATCAGCGCGGCAGGCAGCGGGTCGGGTTTGTAGTGCCGCACCGAGGCGTGACGGTGAATCAGGTCGAGGGTGGCATTTTCCATGGGCAAGTTCTCCGGCGATTGCATGTCGAATAGCAGGGCGAATCTCCACGGGGGACGGGTTTGCCCCTGGGTTTGGATGGGTTCACGACGAATTGTACGCGCAAAAGCGGGTTTTGTCATAGAGCGAAGAACCCGTTCCTGGCGACGGAACGGGTTCTTCGCTCGCGACCAGCCGTTATCGCTTGAGGACCAGTTCCTTGAGCACGTTGCCCAGGCGGGTAATGCCCTCGCGGATGTCGTCGGGGTTGGAGTAGGAGAAGTTGATGCGCATGGTGTTCTCGCCGCCGCCGTTCGGATGGAAGGGGCCGCCGGGGACGAAGGCCACTTTGTACTCGATGGCTCTTTTCAGCACTTCGGCTGCGTCCATGCCTTCTGGCAAGATGCCCCACAGGAACATGCCGCCCTCCGGCCGGGTCCAGCGCACCTCGGAGGGGAAGACCTCCTCCATCATTTCGAGCATGACATCGCGGCGCTCTTTGTAGGTGGCGCGGATGACCTTGACGTGTTCGTCCAGGAAGCCGCCTTTGCCCACCTCGTAGGCGACCACTTGATTGAAGGTCGCGGTGTGCAGGTCGGCGGCTTGCTTGGACTGCACCAGTTTACGGATGACCTCCTTGGGCGCAATTACCCACGCCAGGCGCAGGCCGGGGGCCAGTAGTTTGGAGAAGGTGCTCATGTAGATGACGTTGCCGCTGTAGGTGTGGCCATTATTGCCCTGGTGCTGGCTGTCCACCATGACGACCGAGGGCAGGTGTTCGCCCTCATAGCGCAACTGGCCGTAGGGGTCGTCCTCGATGATCGGCACGCCGTAACGGTCGGCCAGTTCCACCAGTTGTTTGCGGCGTTCGAGCGCCAGGGTCGTGCCGGTCGGATTTTGGAAGTTGGGCAGGACGTAAATGAATTTGGGGCCGATGCGCAGGGCCTTTTCGAGTTCGTCCACGATCATGCCGTGTTCATCGGAGGGGACGGAGATGTACTGCGCCCCGTAGGCGTTCCAGGCCTGGATGGCTCCCAGATAAGTGGGCGATTCGACCACGATGTGATCGCCTTGATTGATGAAGACCCGCCCGATGAAATCGAGCGCCTGCTGAGACCCGGAGGTAATCAGAATGTTATCGGGGTCCACGTTGACGCTGTAGCGGGCGGTGTGGCGGGCAATCATTTCTCGCAGCGGGCGATAGCCCTCGGTGGTGCTATATTGCAGCGCTTGCGCCCCCATGGTTTCGAGGACGACATTGCAGGCCTCCTGGAATTTCTGGACCGGGAAGACTTCGGGGGCCGGCAGACCGCCAGCGAAGGAAATGATGTCCGGCTGTTCGGTCAACTTGAGAAGTTCGCGGATGACAGAACTGCCCATGCGCTTGGTGCGGTTCGCATAGCGATACTCCCAGGGTGTTTCCATTCTATCTCCTTTGGTGCGGTATTTTGGACAAAAAACCTGGCAGGTACACTTCACCTACCAGGCTTTGTTGGCCTTTTTGGTCATCGCAACAGGATGCCTAAGCGAAACAGACCGTGTAGTTTGGTCATTGCTTCCTTATCTTACCGACTCTGGCGGCGAAATGCAAGATAAATCATCGTTGCAGGAACATGACACCTGTCATGATTTTGCTTCGAAGTTGCTCTGTTGCAAACATTGGTTATCGTGTCACTGCGAGCGCAGCAGCCTGCCCAGAGCGAAGCGAAGGGAAGCAGTCTCCTCGCTTGGCAGGAGATTGCTTCGGCGGCTACGCCGCCTCGCAAAGACACTGAAATGAGATTTTGACTCCTTGCAACAGAGCCCTTCGAAGTCCTTGAAGAAGCCGTTCGCCAGGAGGAAACGGTTTCTTCTTTGCCGGTCAACTGCCGTCAAATCGGGTAGAATAGCGTCCATGCGCATCAACGAAGCCACGATTGCCGATGACGAGGGCGTGCGCGCCACCTGGGCCGAGGTCGATCTCGGTCGGCTGCGGGCGAATCTGGAAGCCATCCGGGCCTGGGTGCGTCCTGCCAAGGTGATGCCCATTCTCAAGGCCAATGCCTATGGGCACGGCCTGGCGGAGGTGGCGAAGTTCCTCTCGCCGCTGGTCGATTACATTGGCGTGGCGGTGCTGGAGGAGGGGATTTTGTTGCGGCGGCTGGGCGTACGCGCCCCCATCCTGGTGCTGGGCGGAATCTGGGGTGACCAGATTCCCAAATACCTGGAATACGATTTGACTCTGACGGCGCCTTCGGTCGAGCGCCTGGAACAAATCGACGCGGTTGCCCAACAGATGGGTGTGCGGGCCAGGGTGCATCTTAAGATTGATACCGGCATGGAACGCATCGGCGTCCACTATTACAATGCTTACACCTTGCAGGAGGCGGCTGTCCGCTGTTGCCGCAACGTGGAGGTGGAGGGCATTTTTTCCCACTTCGCCAACGCCGACGCCGCCGATTTGAGTCACGCCCGCCTGCAACTCGAACGCTTCGAGGAGGTGCTGCATTTCTATGAGCAGCATTCGCTGCCCATGCCTCCCTTGCGCCACATGGCCAACTCGGCGGCCCTGCTGCGACTACCGGAAAGCCACTACGACATGGTCCGGCCGGGGATTTTGCTCTACGGCGTGTACCCCTCCCCGCATGTGCCGCGCCGGCTCGAGGTCCGGCCGGCGCTGGCGTGGAAGTCGCGGGTCGTCTATTTCAAGGTGGTCCAGGCGGGGCATCCGGTCAGTTACGGTTCCACCTGGCAGTCCGACCATCCGGTGCGGGTGGTGACGGTGCCGGTCGGTTACGGGGATGGCTATTTCCGTAGCATGTCGAACCGCGCCCAGGTGTTGATTCGCGGCCGCCGCTATCCCCAGGTCGGGCGGATTTGCATGGACCAGATGATGGTCAACATCGAATCCGATTCGGCGTACAATGGGGACGAGGTGATCTTGCTGGGCGAGGCCGACGGCGAACGGATTACGGCTGACGATTTGGCCGAATGGGCCGGCACCATCCCCTACGAAGTTCTTACCAACATCAACACGCGCGTCCCGCGCATTTATTTGCAGGATTCGAACGCATGAATACATCCGCCTCCCCCGTTGAAATGACCCGCTTTGAGGCTGCTTGGAAGAAGGTCATCTCCTTTTTCCGCCGGCATGGAGCGGCGTACTTGTTCCTCTTTGCGATTGCCGGTGCCTCGGTGGGCCTCGATCAATGGACGAAAGAGTGGGTGCGCACCCACATTCCGCTGGGCGGCGATTGGCTGCCGCCCGGCCTGGAATGGCTGCTGCCGTATGCGCGTATCCGTCACTGGTACAACACCGGCTCGGCCTTTGGCTTTTTCAAAGACGGCAGCCTGCTCTTCATGATGCTGGCCATCATCGTCTCGACCGCCATCGTCTATCTCTTCTGGCGGGTGCCGCGTCAGGAGTGGTATTTGCGGGTTGCGCTCGGTTTGCAACTGGGCGGGGCGCTCGGCAACCTGATCGACCGGTTGCGCTTCGACGGGCGGGTGACGGATTTCATTTCGGTCGGCGAATTCGCCGTCTTCAACATCGCCGATTCTTCGATTACGCTCGGCGTGGTGATTCTGGCGCTGGGCGTCTATCTGCGCGAGCGGGCGCTGCAGAAGGCCCGCCGCCCGTTGGATGAACCTTCGTGGGCGGAAATCGTCGAGGAGGAATGAGCGACCGGCTGGAGACTTTTACGTTTGCGGGGCCGCAGCCCGAACGCCTGGACGTTTTCCTGACCGCCTGCCTGCCGGAATTTTCCCGCGCCCGCCTGCAGGGGCTGATTCGCGACGGCTTCGTGCGCGTCGACGGGCGCGTGGTCGTCAAGGCCGGGCGGGACCTCGAGCCGGGGGCGCGCCTCGAGGTGCGCATCCCTCCGCCCGCGCCGAGCGGCCTGACGGCAGAAAACATTCCGCTGACGGTCATCTTCGAGAACCAGGATGTGCTGATTGTGGACAAGCCGGCCGGGATGGTCGTCCACCCCTCGCCGGGGCATGAACGCGGCACGCTGGTCCATGCTGCCCTGGGGCATGCCCCCGAACTGGAGGGCGTCGGCGGCGAGGAGCGTCCCGGCATCGTCCACCGCCTGGACAAGGAAACCTCCGGCCTTATTCTGATTGCCAAGAACGAACGCGCCCATCGCTGGCTGCAGGATCAATTCCGCGACCGGCGGGTGGAGAAAGTCTATCTGGCGCTGGTGGATGGCGCCCCGCCGACGCCGGCCGGGCGGGTGGAGGCGCCCCTCGGCCGGAGCGCCACCCACCGCAAGTTGATGGCGGTCGTTCCGCCCGGCAAGGGGCGCGAGGCAATCAGCGAGTACCGCACGCTGGAGCGGTTTGGGCGTCACACTTTGCTGGAGGTCCGGCCGCACACCGGCCGCACGCACCAGATTCGCGTCCACCTGGCCTTTCTGGGCTGTCCGGTGGCCGGGGATACAATCTATGGACGGCGCAAGCCCACGTTGCCGCTGGCGCGCCACTTTTTGCACGCCTACCGGCTGACGATTACGCTGCCGGGCGAAGAACAGGCGCGCACCTTTGAGGTGCCCCTGCCGGCCGAGTTACAGGCTGTTTTGGAGCAGTTGCGTCAATCTCAGGAGTGAAGCATGAAGTTTGTGGATTTGCGTTCCGATACCGTCACCCAGCCCACGCCAGCCATGCGCGACGCGATAGCCCGCGCCGAGGTCGGCGACGATGTGTACGGCGAGGACCCGACCGTCAACCGCTTGCAGGAGATGGCGGCGGCTATGCTGGGCAAGGAGGCGGCTCTGTTCGTGGCCTCGGGGACGATGGGCAACCTGGTGGCCATGCTGACCCATTGCGGCCGCGGCGACGAGGTCATTCTGGGCGACAAGGCCCACACCTTCCTGTTCGAGGCCGGCGGCATTTCGGCGCTGGGCGGCGTGCATTCCTGTCAATTGCCCAATCAGCCCGATGGTTCGCTGGCGCTGGCCGACATTGAGGCCGCCATCCGCCCAGACGACGTCCATGCGCCCGTCAGCCGGCTGGTTTGCCTGGAAAACACCCATAATCGCTGCGGCGGCACATTCCAGACGGTGGAATACACCCGCGCCGCAGCCGACCTGGCTCATGCCCGCGGCCTGGCCGTTCATCTGGATGGGGCGCGGCTGTTCCATGCCGCCGCCGCCCTGGGAGTGACGGCGAGTGAATTGGCCGCGCCGGTCGATTCGGTTACGTTTTGTTTGAGCAAGGGGTTGTGCGCGCCGGTGGGGTCGGTGTTGTGCGGCTCGGCCGATTTCATCCGCAAGGCGCGCCGCGTCCGCAAATTGTTGGGCGGCGGGATGCGCCAGGCCGGGATTCTGGCGGCGGCCGGCATCGTCGCCCTCGAGACGATGGTCGAACGCCTGGGCGAGGACCACGCCCGCGCCCGGCGGCTGGCGGAGGCCCTGGCGGCGATTCCCGGCCTGAGACTGCCGCTGGGGATGCCGGCGACGAACATGGTCTTTGTCGCCCTGGAAGCCTCCTGCCCGCTTTCGGCGGACGAGGCGGCGAGGCGGCTGCGCGCCCGCGGCGTGCTGGTCGGCGTGACCGGGCCGCGCCAGTTTCGTCTGGTGACTCACTATTGGGTGGATGAGGCCGGCGTCGGCCGGGCGGTCGAGGCGTTCAGGGACGTTCTGGCCGGGGCTGATGCTTAGGGGCTTGAACTTGAAGATGTGACCAGTGAGTGGGGGGCGGTTCGATTTGGTTGCGTCCGTGTTCCTTGGCGATATATAGCCGCTGGTCGGCCAGGTCCACCAGCCGGAAGATGTCCTCCGTTTCGAGGGGAAAGACTGCAATCCCCTGGCTGATGGTCGGGGCGGGGACGAGATTGCCGTGCCGGTCGTGGATTTCGAGCGCCCGGACGGTGTCGCGGATGCGGGCAGCCACCTGACCGGCCTGCACGCCATCGGCGTGGGGCAGCAGGATGGCAAATTCTTCGCCTCCCCAGCGGCCGATGGCGTCTGTGTGTTTGATGTTCTGCTGGATGGAGGCGGTCATGGCTACCAGGACGTCATCGCCCACCAGATGGCCGTAGAGGTCGTTGTATTGTTTGAATTGGTCGATATCGAGCATGATAAGGCTGAGCACGCCGTTCGATTGCTGGGCGGCAACCGCCTGCTGATTGAGGAGTTCCAGAAAGTAGCCGTGGTTGTAGGCTTTGGTCAGGCTATCCAGGCGGGATTGCTGGACACTTTCGGCGTGGTGGTGGGCGTTGTCCAATGCAATCGAGGCTTGCCGGGCCAGGTTTTGAAGGAGGTCGAACTCGGCCTCGTCGAAAGCGGCCGGCCGGTAGGAGGCGACCGCCAGGACGCCGACCAACCCGTTGCCAAACTGGATGGGGGCGCCCATCCAGGCAAGGTTGATTTTGTCTTTGCCGACGGTGGTAAAGGTGATGCCGGTTCGCTTTTGTTCTTTGAGTAAATTGGTCAGGAAGAGCGGCTTTTGGCTGGTCGCCACCTTCCCTGCCAGCGAGTTTTCAAGAGGAACTTCGAGGTCGTGGAAATATTCCCCGTCATCGTAGAGCATGCTCAAGTGCAGCATCTGGCCTTTGACGAAGGCGACGTAGTAGGTATCCGCTTTCAGCGAGCGTTGAATGGCAATGTGCAGCGAAGAGATCACCTGGTCAATCTCGATGGAAGCGCTGATTTGCCGGACAAAACTGTTCAACGTTTCGAGGCGGTTGATGTGCTTTTTGCTGGCGTCTTGCAAGCGGACGATGGTTTCGGCGAGGACGAAGGAAATCAGGTAAGGGCTCAGCGCCAGGGTCTTGCTCCAGGAGAAGGCGGCGGGCGGGTCGTTCCAAAGGTTGATTCCGCCGGCGATGGCGATGACCGCGTAGGCCGGCGAACGGCCGGCAATCATGGCGCTCAGGACGGTTGCCAGAAGGGTGAGGATGGGAAGAAGATCGGTCAGTGCCGGGGGGAAGACGAGCGATAACAGTCCGATGCTCAGGCCGCTGGCCAGGGCCGCCAGCCAGCCCCACAGTTTGCGGCGCGGCGAAAAGGGGATGACGAAGTAGAGCAGATAGACCGAAAGCGTGATTCCCGTCGCGCTGACGCAGAGCAAGCCGTACTCGGCCGGGGAGATGCGTCTCTCGTGCAGAACGCCAAAGGCGAGCAGCGCTCCTCCAAAGAAGAGAACCAGGGCCAGGGCGGCCAGAAGTCCGCTGGCGCGTTGGCGGGTGGCGAAGATGGTTTTGCCGGGAGAAGTAGGAACGGTCATGTTTGTGGGATAAAGTCGTTCAATTCGCCGTCCAGGAGAAGTTTTTCGAAGACCTCGACGACTTGGGGGTCGAACAGGATTCCAGACTGGGAGCGGATGTAGTCCAGGGCGTATGATTGGGCAATTCCTGGGCGGTAGGGGCGGTCGCTGGTCAGGGCGTCGAAGGCGTCGGCGACGGCGAAAATGCGCGCCAGCAGTGGGATTTGGTTGCCGGTCAGGCCGAGGGGGTAGCCGCTGCCATCCCAGCGTTCTTGATGGAATCGAATGATATCCAGGGTTTCGCTCAGGGCGGGCACCTTTTCGACGATGCGGGCGCCGATCTCAGGGTGGGTGCGCATGATTTCCCATTCCTCGGCGTTCAGCGGGCCGGCTTTGTGCAGGATGGTGTCGCTGATGCCGATTTTGCCGATGTCGTGCAGGAGGGCGCCGCGCTCCAGGGTTTTGAGTTGCTCGGCGGTGAGGCCCATTTCCTGACCCAGGCGGCGGGCGATTTGACTCACCCGGCCGCTATGCCCTTCCGTCTCTCGGTCGCGGGCGTCGAGGGCCGAGGTCAGGGCGCTCAGGGTTTGATCGTAACTGGCTTCCAGGTCCTGGTAAGCGGCTTCCAGGCGCAGGGTCTGGCTGCGAGTCTCGGTCAACAGGATGAGGCGCTCGAGGGCGATCGTCGCCTGATTGGTGAGGGTTTGCAGGTTGGCTGCGTAGCGGGAGTTATACCAGCGCCCTTCGGGGATGTCCAGCCAGAGGGCGCCGTAGGTGCGCCGGTGGGTTTGCAGCGGGATGCACACTTTGCTGCTGAAACGGTCATCGGAGAGGATAATGGTCTGGCCGGTTTGGACGGTCTGTTGGATGAGAGTCAGCGGATGGGCGCTGCCGGTCTCGATGCCGTCGGCGTCCACTTCCACCTGCGATTCGATTTCGCCGTTGGGGCCGAGCAAGACGATGCCGGCCATCGAGGCGTTGCCCAGCTGCAGGGCGGTTTCGGCGATGGCTTCGGTGGCTTTCGAGATATCTTCGCTCAGCATGATGCGGATGCTCAACTGGTAGAGGAGGGTAGTTGTGCTGAGCGTGTTGCGCAATTCCTGGTAGAGCCAGATGCTCTCGATGGCGGCGGCCGCCTGGGCGGCGATCAAACCGGCGAGGGCCTCGTCGTTTTCGCTGAATGAGGGCTGGCCGCGTTTCCCAAAGGCCAGGATGACGCCGATGCTCAGTTCCTGGAGGCGGATGGGAAAGGCCAGCAGGTTTTTCAGGGAGGCATGATCGGGTTTCAGGTGGGAGGCCAGCGGAGACTGCTGGAAATCGCGCAGACGCAGGATTTGGCGGGTGTTCATGACCGCTTGAATGAGGGGGTCTTTTTCGGGCGCTTTTCGCAGCAGCCGCTCCAGACCGGGAGCCTGTCCGCTGGTGGCCAGACGGGCCAGGTTGCCCTCCTGGTCGATCAGGATGACGAAGGCGAAGCGGGCGTCGAGCGTCTTCTGCACGATGGCGGCGATTTGGCGGGTGACGGCTTGCGCATCTTGCATCGTCGAGAGCGCAATGCCGGCTTGGATGAAGTCGGTCAGACGCTGATGATACTCGGCGCGCTCCCAGGCTTCCACCAACTGTTCGGCGACCGTTTCAATGGTGGCAATGTCGGTGTTGGAGAAAGCATTTTGGTTGTGGTGGTCGAGGACCAGCACTCCCTTGATGACCCCGCGCTGGATGAGCGGGACGACGAGTTCGGACAGAAAAGTCTCGCCGCCGAAGCCGATGAAATCGGGATCGCGACGGGTATCGTTGGCGACCTGTGTCATGCGCAGCCGCCAGGCGCGTCCGATCAGGCCGCGCTGAGCCGGCTGCCGGTAAGAGGGGGGAATCAGGCTGCGGGCGGGGCCGGCCAGCGCCAGGGCGACGAATTCTTTGTGTTCTTCATCCAGGCACAGGATGGAGACCAGGGGGCAATCGAAAGCCCGCCGAATGGCGTTGACCACCAGTTGGGCGGCGACAGGCTGGTCGAGGACGGTTTTCAGGCTCTGAATGACATCGCTGAGCAGGCCGATTTGGGCGATGCGGCGGCGGTCGGAACTCAGCAGGGCGGTGAGGGCTTCGATGCGCTCGTCCTGCAAAGCAAGGCGGGCGAGCAAGGCTTGTCTTTCTTTATGAAAAGGGGGAAAACGAAACAACCATTCGTACAGGCGGCTGCTGTTGCGTTTGGGCGGAGGAAAAGCGCTTTCGTGCGTTTTTTTCATGGTTTGCTCAAAGCATAGCACAGGAGGGTTGAATTTTCAATGCTCTGATGAGTTGAGATATAATTCAGCGGGCAGGTAGAATTGCAGGCAAGCCGGCTGTCCGTTTTTTCTCTTGCCGGTTTGCCGTGCCGAAAGGAGCCGTTTTATGCAAATCACCATGGAAGTCATTGACCGCATTGCAGGCCTATTACGCTCCGGCCTGGATTTCACGCCGCGCCTCGGCATCATCCTGGGGACGGGCTTGGGCGGCCTGGCGGATGCGGTTCAAAACCCGAAGGTTTTCCCCTATCGCGATTTGCCCGATTGGCCGCAGTCCACCGTGCAAGGCCATGCCGGCCGGCTGGTGGCGGGTTTTTTGGAGGGTCAGGCGGTTCTCGTCATGCAGGGGCGGATTCATTACTACGAGGGGTACAGCATGGCGCAGGTGACTTTACCGGTGCGCGTGATGCAGCGCCTCGGGGTGGAGATTCTGATTGTCACCAACGCAGCCGGAGCGATCAACCCCGATTTCAATCCGGGCGATGTCATGCTGATTCTCGATAATTTGAATCTGGCCTGCATGGCGGGGTTGAATCCGTTGGTTGGGCCGAACCTCGACGCGTTTGGGCCGCGCTTTCCGGATATGAGCCAGGCGTATGACCGTCAGTTATGCGCTCTGGCGCGTCAGGCGGCGGCTGGAGCGGGAATCGCTTTGAAGGAGGGAGTCTATGTGGGGTTGAGCGGCCCTTCTTTCGAATCCCCGGCCGATTTGCGCTTTCTGCGCCTGGCCGGAGCCGACGCGGTGGGAATGTCCACCGTGCCGGAGGTCATCGTGGCCCGGCATGGTGGGACGCGCGTCCTCGGCTTCTCTGGAATCAGCAACAAGGCCAATCTGGACGGGAATACCCTCACCACCCATGAAGAAGTGCTGGAAGCGGGCAAGGTGCTGGTGCCGAAACTCGAAAGTCTGGTGAGAGGGGTCTTGCGCGCTTTGTAGCGGACAGAGATGATGGCGATTCTCAGATTCTTCGTCGTTTACGCCCCGTTGGTTTATTTTGGGCTGGGGTTGTGGGCGGTGTTGACGGCGCGCGGCGTTTGGCTGGCCTGGCGGGAGGGGCGGACGGCTGTCTTTGGCCTGGAGCGTCAATTGGCGCATCAGCGGCTGGCCCGGCGGACGACATCTCTTATCCTTGCGCTGCTCTTGCTTGTCGGCCAATTGTTCTTGGAGTCCTTTTTGGCGCCGGCGCTGCCGGCGGCAGCGATTTTGCCGACCCCAACGGCCAATCTGATGCTCACGCCGACGGAAACTCTGGCGCTTTTCATTCTTTCTGAAACGCCCCCTCCCAGCGAGCCTCCTGCCTCTCAGGTGAGCGGCTGCATCCCCGGCCAAATCATGATCACTTTCCCCGAAGCGGGGATGGAGATTCGGGGGCAGGTGACTTTATCTGGCTCGGCAGATGTTCCCAATTTCGGTTTCTACAAATACGAGGTTTCTCCGCTGGGGACCGAGCAGTGGACGACCATTTCGGCCGGCAATACGGTGGTACGCGATGCCGAACTGGGTCGCTGGGATACCGGTCAATTGACGCCGGGCGACTATCTGCTGCGCCTGGTGGTCACCGACAATCAGGGCAACTCTTTTCCGCCCTGTGTGATTGCGGTGCGCGTGTTGGCTCCGTGAGGTGCAACGATGCTGCCAGTACAAATTCGGCCGGCAGTGGCTGCCGATTTACCCACCTTGATGAATATCGATCACAGTTGCAGCACCGATTACGTCTGGCAAATGGAAATTCGGGCGGAAGAGGGCCAGGTCAGCGTCATTTTTCGGGAAGTGCGTTTGCCGCGCACAGTCGCCATTCCCTGGCCGCGGCCGGTGGAGGCGCTGAGCGAGGATTGGAGTCGGCGCAGCGGGCTGCTGGTCGCCGTCAACGCGGCGAAGGAGCCGGTGGCCTACCTCCGCCTGACCGACAAAGTCCTTCCGCAGACGGCCTGGATCACCAATCTGGTCGTTGCGCCACGTTATCGGCGGCAAGGCATTGCCACCGCGCTGGTGCTGGCCTCTCAATCCTGGTCCTCGGAGCGCAACAATCGCTATCTCATCATGGAAATGTCCTCCAAAAATGTACCGGCCATCCGCCTGGCGCAAAAGCTGGGGTTCGAATTCTGCGGGTATAATGACCATTATTATGAAAATCGGGACGTCGCCTTGTTCTTTGGCCGTCCTCTTTAGCAAACATGGCCGGGCGCACTGATCATTTACGGTGCTTACGCAAAACGATGTTGTTCTCACGCCAAGGCGCTGGTTCTTTTGTGAGTGTGCCAAGCTCTTGGTATTCTCGGCGTTTTGACGGTTCATTTTGTGTAAGTCCTGTGATTTAACGGACGGGTGAGGAATGCGTTTATGGTAAGCGGTTGGAGTCAGCAGGTGCTGGCGGGAATTGTAACCGTCAATCAGATTCTAACGGCCGGCATTGCTATTCTGGCCTTTTCCCTTTTTTTGTACGCTCTGTCTTTCAATTTGCGCGACCGGGTGGCGCGCTCATTTGCCATTATCCTGATGTGTGTGGTGGTCGTCTTTACCTCAGAAGCGCTGGAAAGTTCCTCGCAATCTGCTCAATTCATTGACTTGTTTCTCCGCCTGGAATGGGTGGGAATCATTTTCTTGCCGGCCGCCTATTTGCATTTTTCGGACGCCTTGCTGGTCACGACCGGCCAGCCGTCGCGCGGCCGCCGCCGCTTGGCGGTTCGTTTGATGTACCTTTTGGCGGCAGGCTTTTTGCTGCTGTTTGCATTTGGCTATTTGCTTGGCCCGCTGAAGATGGACGCCCAACCCGTCGCCCATTTGCAGCGCACGCTGTGGACCGAGGTGTTCACCCTTTGCTATGCGCTGACGATGGTTTGGGCCTGGATCAACTTCGGACGCGCTTACCGGCGGACGTTGACGCGCTCCGGCCGCCGCCGGATGGCCTATCTGCTGGCGGGGGCTACCGCCCCGGCCCTGGGCTCGTTCCCTTACCTGTTATATGGGTCGAGCCTGGCCGCTGCGCATCCTTTTCTCTTTTGGGGAGTCGCGGTACTGAGCAATGTAGCGGTGGGCGCATTGCTGGTCATCATGGCCTATGCGGTGGCTTTCTTTGGCGTTTCCTGGCCCGACCGGGTGGTGCGCAGCCGCCTCTTCAAGTGGATCCTGCGCGGACCGGTGACCGCCTCGGTGGCACTCGGCGTCATGACGGTGGTCCGGCGGGTGGGTGAGTATTTCGGCGTCGTTTATTCCGGCGCCGTGCCGACCGTCATGGTCGCAACTGTCCTTTTGATGGAACATACCATTACGTTGTTTTCCCCTCTGTGGGAGCGTTTGATTTTCTACGGACGCGACCGGACAGACTTGGACCTTTTGCAAAGCCTGCAAGACCGTCTCATCACTCAGAACGATTTGCGCCAGTTCCTCGAGGCGGTGCTGGCAGCCGTCCGTGACCATTTGCAAGCGTCTTCGGCTTTTGTGGCCGCCCTGGACGGCGGCGAGTTATCGCTGTTGGTCGCCACCGGTTATCCGCCCCTTGCGCCGGATGCCAATCTGACAGACGCTTTGCGGGTTGTCAACCACGCCAATGGGAACGGAAACGATCTCCAGGAAGAATACATTTGGGGCGATTATTGGCTGTTTCCTCTCACGCAACCGGCCGAGAGCGACGAAGCCCCGCCCATCTTACTGGGCCTCCTTGGAGTGACGCGCCATTCACAGCAGATGCTGATGCGCGAACAGCGGCAGGCGCTGGACATCCTCCTGCGGCGCGCCTCCCAGGCGCTGCGTGACCGTCGCCTCCAGCAGCGCCTCTTCCGCTCCTTGGAAGATTTGCGTCCCCAGATGGACATGTTCCAGCGTCTGCGGGCGATTGGCCGCTACGACAGCAAGGCCAGCCTCTTGCAAGAAACGCTGCCGCCGGAAGCAGATATTGCGACCTGGGTCAAAGATGCTCTCACCCACTATTGGGGCGGCCCGAAATTGACTCAAAATCCCTTGCTGCAATTCCGAGTGGTACAGGAAGCCTCGCGGCAATACGACGGCAACCTTGCCAATGCCCTGCGCGCCATTTTGCGTGCCGCCCTGGATACCATCCGGCCTGCAGGAGAGCGACGCTTCACCGGCGAATGGATTTTGTATAATATCCTGGAAATGAAATTCATCGAAGGCCGCAAGGTGCGCGATGTGGCCGGCAGATTGGCGATGTCGGAGGCGGATTTGTATCGTAAGCAACGCGTCGCCATCGAGGAGGTGGCGCGCGCCATCCTGATGATGGAACAACAGTCGGATTCGAAAAGAAACAGGAAGGAGGTCAATCCTGGATGATGGTGAAGGAGCGTACGCAAAATAAGGAACCGCCAGCGCTGGATGAAGGCTGGTGGGCGTCTATTCTGGCGGACGAGGAGATTGGTGGGGCGACACTGGCGGTCGAGGCGGAGACGCCGCCCGAAACCCTATTGAATTGGGAACGCGCCATGGCACTCTATCGCCAGGATGAAATCGTTACCCTGACCGTGACGGGCTACAACCGGGGCGGTTTGCTCGTCTCAGGCAGCGGCTTGAGCGGATTTGTGCCCTGTTCTCATCTCGTTGATTTATCTCCCTCCCAGGAGGCCAGGCAGCGCGAGGAATGCTTGGCTGCCTATGTGGGGCGCGTCCTGCGCCTGAAGATCATCGAATGCGAACCGGAAGACAATCGCATCGTCTTTTCGGAACGCGCCGCCCGCGCCGAACCTGGCCGGCGGACCGAGTTGTTCGAAAGTTTGCAAAGCGGCCAGCGAGTCTGGGGCGAGGTCACCAATGTGACCGATTTTGGGGCCTTCGTGGATTTGGGCGGTGTGGAGGGTCTCATCCACATCTCGGAACTTTCTTGGGGGCGAGTCGGCCACCCTGCCGATATTCTGCGAGTGGGACAGCGGGTGGAAGTGCTCGTCCTGGAAGTCTCGCCTGAACGCTGCCGCATCGCCCTGAGCCTCAAGCGGCTGTTCGACAACCCCTGGGAAACGATTCATGAACGCTATCCCCTCAATCAAGTCGTGTCGGCCAAGATTACTGCCATCGTCCCCTTTGGCGCCTTTGCTCGCCTGGAAGATGGCGTGGAGGGCCTGATTCACACCTCCGAGATTCCTCTGCCGCCCGCTACCCAAACGAAGGATTTCCTCATTCCTGGCCAGGTCGTTCAGGTGCGCATTTTGCAGGTGGATGCCGCCCGCCAGCGCCTGGGATTGAGCCTGCGCCTGTGATGGTCTGAGATGCCGATTTCTTCCCGCTCTCCCTCCCGCCCCTCTTCTGCGCGAACGGCGAAACGTCCCTCCCCGGCCGAGGCGGAGGGGCAGCCCTCGCCGCGCCCCGATTTTCTCGACCGGCTGACGGCTTTCCGCACTCACTTTGGACGCTACACCTGGGATTTCGTCGGCGTCCTTTTGCTGGCCCTGGCTTTGCTGACCCTGTTGGGGCTGGCAGGCCTGTCCCGCGGCACCCTGCTTGGCTGGTATGTGGGCATCCTCCGGGTCTGGTTTGGGTGGGGCAGTTTCCTCTTCGTTTTGGGGCTGGGGTTCGGAGGCGTGTGGGCCTTTCTACGTGGCCGTTCGGCCTTTCGCCTCTCGTGGGGACGGCTGATTGCCATCGAACTGGCCGCTTTCCTCTCCCTGGCCCTGCTCTCGATTGCGGGCGGGAATGCCTTGTCGGAAGCCGAAGCAGGAGGCTGGGGCGGCCGGGTGGGATGGGGATTGACCACGCTGGCCAACAGCGCCTTGGGGTCGGTGGCCGGCAGCCTCCTGATCGGGGTGCTTTGGGTGCTCTCGGTCATGACCGGTTTCGGCCTGTGGTACCGGTTGGAGGTCTGGTTGTTTCGGCGGGCGGGCGAAACGCCCGCCATGGCGGGAGGCGAGTCGGTCGTCGCCGAAAGTCCGGTGGTTTCGCCGCTGCCGGTCGAGAGCCATGTCTCTGCTGCAGCGC
Organism: Anaerolineales bacterium; assembly: GCA_041287425.1. Lineage (GTDB taxonomy): Bacteria > Chloroflexota > Anaerolineae > Anaerolineales > Villigracilaceae > JAFGSI01. The sequence continues at coordinate 57,527 of JBEULG010000037.1, forward strand.
CGTCTCGCAAGAAACCGCTGCCTCCGGAATATCGCAAGTCGTTCAAGATTCCCGAAAAGCAGGATGAGGCCGCGCCTCGCCCGCTCGAGCGGAGCCCAGAATTGCCGCCCTTCAATTTGCTGGCGGCCGAACAAGGGGTACGGCCCGACGAGCGCACGATCAATCAGACTGCCGGTCTGATCGAGAAAACCCTGGCCGAGTTTGGCATTCCGGCCAAGGTGGTCGGCTTTCGCATCGGGCCGACGGTGACCCAGTTTGCTGTCCAGCCGGGTTTCATTCGTAAGGGGAATGGAGAGGACGAGGAGCAGCAAAAAGTGCGGGTGGCGCAAATCGCGGCCTTGCAGCGCGACCTGGCACTGGCTCTCTCGGCGGAGCGCCTGCGCATCGAGGCTCCGGTGCCCGGTCGCGCCTACGTGGGCATCGAGGTGCCCAATCCGCGCGCCTCGCTGGTGCGCCTGCGGCCGCTGCTGGAGAGTGAGGCCTTTCAGCGGATGGGAGCGCCGCTGGCCCTCGCCCTCGGCCGGGATGTGTCGGGCAATCCGGTGGTGGCCGACCTGGCGCGGATGCCGCATTTGCTCATCGCCGGCACGACCGGCTCGGGCAAGTCGGTTTGCATTGCCGCTCTGGCGACCTGTCTGGCGATGAACAACAGCCCCGATGAATTGCGCATGGTGATGATCGATTCCAAGATGGTGGAATTGATTCGCTTCAACGGCCTGGCGCACCTGTATGGTAAGGTCGAGACGGACCTCCAGCGCATTCTGGGGGTACTGCGCTGGGTGGTGGCGGAGATGGAGCATCGCTACAAGTTGCTGGAGGCGGCCCAGGCGCGCGACATCGAAGCCTACAATCGCCGTTTGCAGCGTCGCAAGGACGCCCGTCCGCTGCCGCGCATTGTGGTGTGGATTGATGAAATGGCCGATCTGATGATGTCGGCCCCCGATCAGACCGAGCACAACCTGGTTCGCCTGGCGCAGATGGCGCGGGCGACCGGCATCCATTTGGTGGTGGCTACCCAGCGGCCGAGCACGGACGTGGTCACCGGCCTGATCAAGGCCAACTTCCCCGCCCGCATCTCGTTTGCGGTCGCTTCGCAGGTCGATTCGCGCGTCATCCTCGATTTGCCCGGCGCCGAAACCCTGCTGGGGCGCGGCGATATGCTCTTCCTGAACCCGGAGGTCGGGCATCCGGTGCGCGCTCAGGGCGTCATCGTCAGCGATCAGGAAATCGAGCGGCTGATTGCTTTTTGGCAGGACAAGCAGCAGGCCATCCAGCCGCCCTGGGAATCCTTCCTGAGCGAGGCCGAGGATCGCAACGGGGATGATGTCCTGCTCGAACGGGCGATCACTGTTCTGAAGCGGGAACGGCGGGCCAGCGCCTCGCTCCTGCAACGCCGCCTGAACATCGGCTATCCGCGGGCTGCCCGCCTGCTGGATCAGTTGGAGGAGAAGGGAGTGGTCGGTCCCTCTTTGGGCGGCGGCCGCGATCGGGAAGTGTTGCTCGATAACGGCGAAACAGAGGACGAAGATTGAGCAAAACACTTGTGGTATGATTGCGCCGTTCAGGGCTTTGCCGATATCAACGATGGTATGGAGGCTGCTTTGGCATCTGAGGAGAAAAAACGACAGACCTTTGCCGAGAAAATGCGTTTCTGGTTTCGCTGGCTGCTCGATCCGGTGGCGGCTTTCTTGAGCCGTTTGGGTTTGCGTCCCAACACCGTCACGATGGCCGGCTTGATCGGCACAATCGCCTGCGCAGCGCTGATCGCCTCGGGGCACATGACCTGGGCGGGGCTGTTGCTGCTGGTCATGGGGCCGGTGGACGCCCTCGACGGGGCGCTGGCGCGCTTTCGGGGCGAGGCCAGCGACTGGGGGGCGTTCGTCGATTCGGTCACCGACCGCTATTCCGAGTTGTTCATCTTTTTCGGTTTCGTCATGTACTATCTGGGGCAGGAGAATCCCGTCGGCGTGATTCTGGCCTATCTGGCGGCGGCCGGCTCGGTGCTGGTCTCGTACGTCAAGGCGCGGGCCGACGCGTCCCGCCTGGATGCCAACGTCGGCCTGCTGACCCGCGTCGAGCGCTATCTGGTCATGATTCCGCTGTTGATCTTCAATCAGCCGCTGGCGCTCCTGATCATCATTGCCATTTTTGCCAATTTCACCGCCTTACAACGCATCTGGCGCGTGCGGCGCGATGCTCACCGCCGCTACACTCAATCTTAGGAGAGTGACGATATGACTTCACATTCCATCCCCGACGGCTTCGATATTTCTCTTTCCTGGCTCATGTTGTTTGCCATTCCGGCGCTGTTGATTACGGTCGTCCTGATGATTTATGACGAAATGGCTCGCCGGAATCCGAAGCGGAAGATGCCCAACGTCTGGTACTGGGTTGTACTGGCGGGGCTGTTCGGCGTGGCGCTTTGGGCGGCTTTTCTGCCGTACTATAGCGGGCAGGAAGTGCACATTTACTTCTACGCCATCATGATCATCCTGGGCATCGTCGGAGCGGCTCTGCTCTCGCAGGTAGAAGCCAGACGGCGCGGCCTCAACGCCGACCTGGTTTGGGATATGCTGCTCTGGCTGGTCATCGCCGGCGTGATCGGCGCGCGCTTGTGGCACGTTTTCACCCCCACGCCAAGCGCCCTGGTCACCGACCCGGCGACCGGCGAATTGGCCAACCCCTACTTCGTGGGCGGGACCATTCACTGGCGGCAAATCCTCAACCTGCGTCATGGCGGTCTGGGCATTCCGGGCGCTGTCATCGGCGGCGCCATTGCCCTCTACATCTACAGCCGCGTCAAGAAGATACCCTTCCTGACCTGGACGGATGTCGCCGCCCCGGGTGTGGCGCTGGCCCAGGCGATTGGCCGCTGGGGCAATTTCTTCAATCAAGAAGTCTACGGGCTGCCGACCAGTTTGCCCTGGAAAGTGTACATTGATCCCGCCCATCGCGCCGAAGGTTACGAGGCCTACGATTACTTCCATCCGCTCTTCATGTACGAGTCGCTCTGGAATTTGCTCAACATGGCAGTCTTGCTTTGGCTGGCGCGCCGTTTCGAGAAATGGCTGAAGGCGGGCGATGTTCTCTATGCGTACATGTTCATCTACTCGATGGGCCGCTTCGGCCTCGAATTCCTGCGCCTGGACGCGGCTCAGGTGGGCGGCGTCAATTTCAATCAAACCTTCGTCGCTGTCGTGGGCGTGATTGCGCTCATCTTGTTCCTGTGGAATCACCGCCAGGGGGCGGATGGAAAACGCCGCCCCGCCTCTACGCGCAAGGCCTCGGCAGCCTCCTCCGCCGAGGCGGAAGAAGAAGCCGCGCCCGCATCGAAGGGTGCTTCTCGCCGCGCCAAGACCCCGGTCCAGGAAGAGGCAGAAACCGAGCAGCCCAAGGCGGGTTCCCGCAAGCGAAACGTCTCGCCGCGTCCCAAGGAGTAACGCTTTGCCGGGGCGGCTCGGCTATCTGCGCCTTCCTTAATGGTGTTTCACATGATTCATACCGAGGATTTGAGCAAGCAATTCGGCGATTTCTGGGCGGTGGAGGGGGTCAGCCTGGAGGTCTGGCCTGGGCAGGTCCTGGCGTTGCTGGGTCAGAACGGCGCCGGCAAGACCACCACCGTCCGCATGCTGACCTCGGTGCTGCGTCCGACGCGCGGGACGGCGCGCGTCGGCGGCTATGATGTGGTCGCCCAGCCCGAGCGGGTGCGCGCCGCGGTGGGCGTCCTGACTGAGCAGCACGGGTTGTACTTGCGCATGAGCGGCCTGGAATATCTGGAATATTTCGGCAGAATTTATCATTTGACGGATGCGCACCGCCGCCAACGCTGCGACGAGTTGCTGGAATATTTTGGCCTGGCCGAGGTGGCGCGCCAACCCATCGGTCAGTATTCGAAGGGGATGCGTCAGAAACTGGCCATCGCCCGGGCGTTGATTCATTCCCCGCCGGTATTGTTGCTGGACGAACCTACCTCGGCCATGGATCCCGAAAGCGCCCATCTGGTGCGCCAATCTATCGCCGGGCTGCGGGCCGAAAATCGCACCATCATCATCTGTACCCACAATTTGATCGAGGCCGAAATGCTGGCCGATCACATCGCCATCATTTACCGCGGCCGGATTGTCGTGAAGGGAACGGCGGATTCCCTCAAGCGCGATTTGCTGGGGCCGCCCGAATATGAGGCGCGCCTCCGCAGGCCTCGCTCGGAGGGCGCTCTCGACCTGCCTGCCGGCGTCGCCCTCGTGGCGGAAAGCGACGGCCGGCTGCGTTTCCGGGTGGATGAGCCGTTGGTCTCCAATCCCCTTCTTCTCCGGCGGCTGTTGGACTCTGGTCTGGATGTGATCTCTTTCCAGGAAGTGCCGCGTTCTCTCGAACAGGTCTATTTGGCCGCTATGCAGCAGGTGCGTCGTGATGAATGAAACCTGGTTGGATGAATTGCGGATGGCTTGGCTGGTCGCCCGGCGCGAATTGCACGACCAGTTCCGCGATTGGCGTGTCATCGTGCCGATGGTTTTCCTGACGCTCTTCTTTCCCTTCCTGATGAACGCCACCGCCAAGGCCGCCCTCGATTTTGCCGCCCAGTATGGTACTCCGCTGGTCGCCGAGCGGCTGGTGCCCTTCTTCATGATGGTGGTGGGTTTCTTCCCCATCACCGTTTCGCTGGTCATCGCCCTCGAATCGTTCGTGGGCGAGAAGGAACGCGGCACCATCGAGCCGCTGTTGAGCAGCCCGCTCAAGGACTGGCAGTTGTACCTGGGCAAATTGGTCGCCGCCTCGACCGTGCCTATCATGACGGCCTATCTGGGGATTGGGGTGTACTTGATTTCTCTGTCCATCCGCCGCATTCCTTTTCCTGACCCAAACATCCTGGCTCAGACGGTTGTGCTGACCTCCGTTCAGGCTGTTCTGATGGTCAGCGGCGCGATTGTGATTTCGACCCAGGCGACCTCGGTGCGGGCGGCCAATCTGATGTCTTCGTTTATCGTCATCCCTATGGCGCTGTTGATTCAGGGCGAAAGCATCCTGATGTTCTGGGGCAACAATCAGGTGCTGTGGCTGGCGGTACTGGCCGTGAGCATCCTGGCCGGTCTGTTGGTGCGGCTGGGGGTCTCGCATTTCCAGCGCGAGGCGCTGCTGGGACGCGAAATCGACGTGCTCGATTTCCGCTGGATGTGGCGCATGTTCTGGCGCTCGTTTGTGGGCGGGGCCAGAACGGTCGGGGAATGGTATCGCTGTGTCATCGGCACTGCCCTGCGCCGGCAGCGCATCGCCCGTCTCAGTTTGGTCATCATCGGGATGGCTGCGATCGTGGGCGGCTATACCTGGCTCTCTGGTCATGCGGCCGACCTGACATCTGCCTCGCAATCGCCGGATTTCCTCAATTTTCTTGAGAGCGGCATGGGCATTCCAACCTTCGACCGTATCAGCGTTCCCTCCATCTTCGGCAACAACGTGCGGGCGACCTTTTTCATCTTCGTCTTGGGCATCTTTTCCTTCGGCGTGCTGGGCGTGCTGGCGTACATCATCAATCTCGGCCTGATCGGCCTGGTCCTGGCCGCCCTGCCCATGATGGGGATTCCGCCGCTGCTGGCTGCTTTGTCCGGCCTTTTGCCCCATGCCATCTTTGAACTGCCGGCCCTGGTCCTTTCCAGTGCGGCGGTGCTTCACCTGGGCGCTGTCTTGGTGACGCCCAATCCGCAGCGGACGCTCGGCGAGGTGTTGATCGAGGCCATCGCCGATTGGACGAAAATTACGCTCGGCCTGGTCATTCCTTTGCTCGCCATTGCCGCCGTGATCGAGACGTACGTATCTCTGCCTCTTCTATTAGCCACGTTGGGAGGTCTGTGAGAGGCGTTGCGGAGTTCAAAATGCCGAAATTGATCATTTTGGGTTCCTCGAATGCCATTCCCGACCGCGAGCACGAGAATACCCACATGGTCGTGGTCGGGGAAAAGACAACCGTCCTGGTGGATTGCGTCACCAGCCCCATTCTGCGCCTCGAACGGGCCGGCGTCAATTTTCACAGCCTGACCGATTTGATTCTCACCCATTTTCATCCAGACCACGTTGCGGGCGTCCCGCAATTGCTGATGAACATGTGGCTGATGGGGCGCAAAAATGCGCTCAACATTTACGGCCTGCATCACACCGTGGACCGCATGGAAGACCTGATGGGGTTCTATTCGTGGGCCGAGTGGCCGAATTTCTTTCCGGTGGCTTTCTATCGCTTGCCAGCCCAGGAATTGACCGTCGTCCTCGACAACGAGGAGATGAAAATCCTTGCTTCGCCGGTGCACCACATGATTCCGGCGATTGGCTTGCGTTTCGAATTCAAGCGGACACAGAAATCGTTGGCCTATTCATGCGACACAGAACCCTGCGCCGAGGTCGTACGTCTGGCGCAGGGAGCAGATGTGTTGATTCACGAAAGTTCGGGGGCTTTTCGCGGCCACTCGTCGGCGGCTCAGGCGGCGGAGATCGCCCGCCAGGCGGAGGTGGGCGCGCTGTACCTGATTCATTATCCCACCGGCCCCTACGCCTCCGGCGACCTGGTGGCCGAGGCAAAGGCGCGCTTCCCCGGCCCGGTGAGCCTGGCCGAAGACTTCATGACCCTTTCGTTCGACTGAATCTTTCGGGGTTCACCAGCCGACAATGAATTGCGCCCATTCCTCGTTCTTATCCAGGTAATGGCCGAGGATGTAGGCGGCGTTGGCCGGCGGTTCTTTTGGAGGGTGCAACAGCGTCATGTGGGCTTCATCCAGCCGCCGGCCTCCCTTACGATGATTGCAGGCCGGGCAGGCGGCGACCACGTTTTCCCAGACGTGCTCGCCCCCCAAATGCTTGGGGAGAACGTGATCGAGAGTCAGGTCGGGGGCGCGCCGGCCGCAGTACTGACAGGTATAATTGTCGCGGCGGAACACCTCCCGCCGCGTCAACTTGACTCGCAGGCGCGGCTTGTGTACCATCTGCTCCAGGCGGATGACGGACGGGCGTGGAATGGCCAGCGATACGGTGTGAATGTATCCCCGGCCGTTCATGACCATGTCTGCCTTTCCAGAAAGAATCAATCCGATCGCCCGCCGGGTATTGCAGACGTTGATTGGCTCGAAATTGGCATTGAGGACCAGCACCGGCTCTTGCATACAGCCTCTACAATGGCGTGTATTATACTCCAACCCGAACGGGTGTGAGAAAAGGAGCAAAGCATGAATGTCTTGTTAACGGGTGGAACGGGGATGATCGGCTCGCACCTGAGGCGCGCCTTGCTGGCGGATGGCCACCGCGTCTGGGTGTTGAGCCGCAGCCCTCAACGGGCGCCCTTGCCCGGCGGAGCGCAGGCGGTTGTCTGGGACGGGCGCAGCCCTGCCGGGTGGGGCGGACTGGTGAACGAGATGGATGCGGTCGTCAATCTGGCCGGCGAGCCGCTTGCCCACTGGCCCTGGACGGCGGCCCGCAAACAAAAATTCTGGGACAGCCGGGTGAACGCCGGCCGGGCCTTGAGCGAGGCGATTGCGGCGGCAGAAAAAAAGCCGCGAGTCTTGATTCAGGCTTCGGGCATCAATCATTATGGTTTGAGCGGCGAGATGGCCGACGAGGCGACGCCCCCCGGCGAAGATTTCCTCGCCCGCCTGACGGTGGCCTGGGAAGAATCGACTCGGCCGGTCGAGGCGGCGGGTGTGCGCCGGGCGGTGATTCGGCTGGGGGTGGTGTTAGCGCGCGGCGATGGGCTGCTGCCGCTGATGGCTTTGCCGGCGCGTCTGTTCGCCGGCGGCAGGCTGGGGAGCGGCCGTCAATTCGTCCCCTGGGTGCATATCAACGATGTGACGGCAGCCATTTTGTTCCTCCTGAACGAGGAGTCGGCCGGCGGCCCTTTCAATGTAGTCGCCCCTCAAACGGTCACCAATGAGATGTTTTACCGCCTCCTGTGCCGCCAGTTGAAGCGCCCTTACTGGTTGCCGACCCCGGCTTTCTTGCTGCGCCTGGCGCTGGGCGAGATGTCGGTCCTGGTGCTGGATGGACGCGCCGCCCGCCCGCGGCGCTTGCAGGAGGCCGGCTTCGAGTTCACCTACACCGACCTGGCAACGGCCCTGGCTGAGGCGCTTTAGCGCCCGGCTTTCTCCTCGGAGGCGCGGCTGCTTTTCTGGCGGACGCGCAGGGCCTGCCGCAGCCTTTCCCAGGCCGAACGGCTGTGTTCGGCCTGGGCGGGGCTGATTTCGGCGCGACTGTAGCGGGCCTGCAGAAAGTCGGCGGTCAGCCCCTCCAGACTCTCGCTCGCCTCGGGCAGGTCGGGCAGCAGAGTTTTTTCATACTCATAGGGGGTTTGCCAATCCTGACGCGGGGCGCCCGCCTCGCCGGCCCGTCGGAGCAGGGCCAGGTAGTAGAAGAACACTTTTTGACGCGGCGGCAGGCGGCGCAGGCTGACGTAGCCTCGCCCCGCCGAAACGCCCGGGCCGCGATTCGCCCGGCGCAGACGGCTCAGGCCGCGGCGGATTGCGGCGGCGGCCCCCTCGCTCGTCTGACCCAGGGCAGTTTTCATCCAGCCCCATAGACTCGCCAGGAAACGCACCAGGCCGAAGCGGCGCAAAATGGCTGCCAGTTGGGGGTTGGCCATCAGGAATTGGCGGAAGGCAAAGACCAGGACGGCGATGAAAATGGCCCAGAAGAACAGCGAGTTCAGGATATCCCCCTGGCCGATTGGCTGGCCGCTTGGCTGCAGGTATTGCTGCGGTTCGAACGCCGGCGGCGGAGGCGGGGAAGACGCCGGCGCGGCGATGCCAAACAGCCGGCTTGCCAGCCGCTGCAGACCGACCAGGGCCACCAGAATCAAGTAGTAAATCCCGGCCACGAAAGCCATCAGATAGCCGATGAGAATCCGGAGCGTATCGAGCAGGCCGAGTTTGTAGTGAGTGGGCAGCCACAGCGCCACACCGACCAGCACGGCCAGAAAGACGAGACTGTACATCACCCAGTGGATGGACAGATGGGGAGCCATCCTGACCCGGTTGTAGCGCCAAAAGGTGGCCAGGCTGGTGAAGTTGGTCAGTCCGAGCAGAATCAGGCCGAGGGCAAAGTAGGCCACGATGACGGCCGTCACCTGTGCCTGCAGGAGGGGGCGGGCGGAATCGGCCTGCAGGCTGAGTCCGCCGAGGAGGGCGATCAGGCCGCCGGTCAGGAGGAAGTGGCGTCCGAGCGTCTCTTGAAAGGGCTGGTGCGTTTCGGGGGCGACGGGCGGCGGCGAGTCGCCGGCGAAGGTCAGATAGGTGATTTCCATTTCCGCAATCGCCCTGTTGAACAAAACGCAGACTTGCCAGACGGCAAAGACGATGACTGCCGCGGTGACGAACTCTCGGCTGAGGAGACTGCTCCAGAAGTTCTGGCCCAGGGCGCGCAGATTGTCTGCCAGGTGGATAAAGCCAAATCTGGCTTCGGCAAAGAGTTTCAAGAGAATCAGCAGAATGACCCATTCGGCCAGGCGGTAGGCGAAGGTCTGAGCAGGGGACATTTCGCGTTTCTTCAGGAGCCAGGTGGTCAGGCTGGCCTCGAGGATGGCCAGGGCGCAGGCCGGTATCATGCCGCGCCCATCCCAGCCGGGGGCGGCGCTTTCGGCCAGCAGCACGCAGACGAGGCCGAAACAAAGCGCCATGAGGCCGACGAGCAGGTGGGCCAGGGTGACCGTGAGACGCTCGTTTTGCCGCGCCAGGGTTGGGCCGCCGTTCATGACCGCCTCCAGATATCGAGTCCGGCTTCGTTTTGGAAGGCGTAGAGCGGGAAGCCGAAGTTGCGCGCCTGTTCGGCGGCTTTCTGGATGTTGATGGCCCGGCCGGTCAGAATGAGGACGACGTTTTGTCCGCGGCGCTGGACCTGAATGAGTTCGTCGAACAGGGATTCATCGGCCCGGCCGGTGATGACGACGACGGTCGTCCCCCAGGGCAGTGGAGGCGATTCGCGGCGCAGCAAGTCTGTCAGGCCGATGGTAGGGGCGCTTTGCAAACGGGCCAGGGTTTCCAGCAGGCGCATCAGGTGGCCGCGGCCTTTGCGGGGCGGGAGGGACGAGACCGAGCGGTTCTCGGCGTAGGGGTCGATTCCGTTGGTGACGAGGCCGACCGCCTGCCGCTGTTCGGCTACCCAGTTGGCGATGGAGGCGGCGACGACGATGGCCAATTCGGTGGCGTCAATGCGGTGCTGGGACTCGTACTCGGAAGCGTTCAGATTGAGAAAAATAGAGGCCTCCAGCGCAATCGAAGGTTCGAATTGCTTGACTTGCAGCCGGCCAAGGGCCGCGCTCGATTTCCAGTCGATGCGGCGCAGCGAGTCGCCGGCCGTGTAATCCCGTTTGTTGAGCAGGCGGGCAGGGTCTTCGAAGATGGGCTGGCGGTGGCGCAGCGTCCCCTGCGGGGAGCGCGATGGCAGGTGCAGGCTGGTCAGGGGGATGATTTTGGGAAAGACGGTGATGTGGTCGGGGGCGGCGCTGTAATCTTGGGGACGGGCCAGACCGATGGGGTCGCCGCAGGTGGCGAACAGCGGCCCAATCGGATAGCGGCCGCGCTTGCGGCCCTGCAACTGGTAGGCGATCTCGGCCCGCCCGTTGGGCCCCAGGCTGAGGACATGCTTGACAGGGCCGCCGGGCGCCAGTTCGACCGGCAGGCTTTCGTGCAGGTACAGCCAGGGGACCGGCAGCCAGCCCGTGTTTTGGATTTCGATGCGGATGGGGATTTCTTCGCCCCAGAAGGCGCGCTCCTCGAATTTGCGGCTGTAGCGCACGGCCCTTCCGGCTTGCCGGCTCCATGCCCAGCCGAAGAGCACCGCCCCGAACACCAGGTACAGAAGCGTGAAGGCAAATTCGCCGTTGAGCAGGGCGGCGATGATGAGCAAGAGGAAGAAGAACAGGACGAATTCGGTCAGCACAGCAAAGGGTTTACTGGACGCGTCCCAGGTCGAGCGGCACGCTTTTGAGCAAGTCGGCCAGGATGGTCTCTGCTGTCCGTCCGCGCAGTTCGGACTCGGGTTTGACGATCAGGCGATGGGTCAGGGTGCAAGGGGCCAGATATTTGATGTCATCGGGCAGGACGTGGTCGCGCCCGCGTAATGCCGCCAGCGCCTGCGCCGCCTTGAAGAGGGCCAGGCTGGCGCGCGGACTGCCGCCCAGGGCCAGGTCGGGGTGGTCGCGGGTGGCGGCCACCAGGCGGATGATGTAATCCTGGAGGGTGTCGTCAACGTGGATTTCCCAAACCTGGCGCTGCAGGTCGAGCAGTTGGCGGCCGTCGACCGCCTGCCCCAGGGCGTTGATGGGATGTTCGCGTTGCAGGTGGGTGAGCAGGAATTTCTCGTCGGCGAAGGCCGGGTAGCCTACCGCCAGGCGCATCAGGAAACGGTCGAGTTGTGCTTCGGGGAGCGGGAAGGTGCCTTCGTATTCGATCGGGTTTTGGGTGGCCAGCACCAGGAAGGGGCGGGGCAGCGGCCGTGTGACGCCGTCCACCGTCACCTGGGCCTCCTGCATTGCCTCCAGCAGGGCCGACTGGGTGCGCGGCGTGGCGCGGTTGATTTCATCGGCCAGCAGGATGTTGACGAAAATCGGGCCGGGGCGGAACTCGAACTCGCCGCTCTTCTGATTGTAAACCGAGACGCCGCTGACATCGTTCGGCAGCAGGTCGGGGGTGCATTGCAGGCGCTTGAATTGCCCGCCCAGGCTGATGGCCAGGGCGCGGGCCAGCATCGTCTTGCCAACCCCCGGCACATCTTCGATCAGAACGTGCCCTTCGCATAGGAGTGCAACCAACAGCAGTTCGATGGTCTCGCGTTTGCCGATGATGACTTTTTCGACGTTGGCGGTGACTTTGGCGGCAAATTCCTGGATTGGATTCATTGGGAAGCCTCTCGTTGGGAGTCCGTGTTGAGGTGAGGGAACTGTATCTCAAGAATATCACGAATCGAGGAAAAGCGGATAACAATGGCGTGTTAATCCGTGGGCGGTTCCTGTGCGTTCACTCGACGGTCACGGACTTGGCCAGGTTGCGCGGTTGGTCCACGTCCAGGCCGCGAATGGCAGCGATGTGATAGGCCAGCAATTGAAGCGGAATGGCGGTCACCACCGGGCTGAGCATCCAGGGCGCCTCAGGCACCCACAAGACGTGATCGGCCTGGCCGGCGATCAGTTCGTCGCCGTCGCTGGCCACGGCGATGACCAGCCCGCCGCGCGCTTTGGCCTGTTGAATCTGGCTGATCATCTTCTCGTGCCAGGGGTCTTTGGGCGCCAGGCAGACGACCGGCATGTTCTCGTCAATCAGGGCGATGGGGCCATGCTTCATTTCGCCGGCCGGGTAGCCTTCGGCGTGGATGTAGGAAATTTCTTTGAGTTTGAGTGCGCCTTCATAGGCAATCGGCATGTTGATGCCGCGCCCCAGATAGAGGCAGTCGCGGACGTCTTTGAGCGCCCAGGCCACCTTCTCGACCTCGCTCTCGCGTTCCAGAGTCTGGCCGGCCAGGTCGGGGATGAGGCGCAAGTCGGCGACCAGGCGGCGGCGCTCGGCCTCGGCCAGCGTACCGCGCAGGTCGGCCAGCAAGATGGCCAGCATGTACTGGTCCACCAGTGGGGCGGTGAAGGCCTTGGTCGAAGCGACGCCGATTTCGGGTCCGGTTTGCATCGAAATGTAGCCGTCGGCGATGCGCATTGCTTGGGAGCCGATCACGTTGACGATGCTCCACAGCACGGCGCCTTTTTTGCGGCCCTCCTCCATGGCGGCCAGGGTATCGGCGGTTTCACCCGATTGCGAGATGGCCAGCACGACCGTGTCGGCGTCCACAATGGGATCGCTGTAACGGAATTCGGAGCCGATTTGCACCTCGCAGGGGAGGCGGGCGATGCGTTCGATCAGGATTTTGCCGACCATGCCGGCATAGGCGGCGGTGCCGCAGCCGATGATGATGATCTTGCGGATGCGGCCCGCCAGGTCGGCGGTCAGGTTCAGTTCTGGCAGGCGAATGCGGCCTTCCTGAAAATCTACCCGTCCGGCAAGGGTGTCGGTCAGCGAGCGCACCTGTTCGTGGATTTCCTTCTGCATGAAGTGGCGGTATTCGCCCTTCTCGGCCGAGGCGGCATCCCAGGCGATGGTGTGGATTTTGGGCGCTACCGGCGCGCCCTCCAGAGTTTCCACCCGCACCTGGTCGCGGGTCACCACCGCCATCTGGCGCGATTCGAGGAAGATGACCCGGCGGGTGTGTTCCAGGATGGCCGGAATGTCGGAGGCGACGAAGTTTTCATTTTCCCCCAGGCCGATGACGACGCCGCCGGCGTTGCCGATGCGGGCGCAGATGATTTTGTCCGGTTCATCGGCCGAGAGCAGGACGATGCCGTGCGCGCCGCGGATTTGCAGGAAGGCGCGGCGGGCGGCTTCGGTCAGGTCGGAGGTGGCGGCGAGATGATGCTCGACGAGATGGACGATGGTTTCGGTATCGGTGTCGGAGTTGAACTGGACGCCCTCGGCGGATAGTTCGTCGCGCAGTTCGAGGAAGTTCTCGACGATGCCGTTGTGGACGATGACCACCCGTCCGCTGGCGCCCAGATGGGGATGGGCGTTGCGCGCCGAGGGCGCGCCGTGCGTCGCCCAACGGGTATGGCCGATGCCGGGCGCCCCGCTGACCGGCGAAGTGCGAATCAGTTCTTCCAGTTGACTCAGTTTGCCAACGTCGCGCCGGACCTCGATGCGGTTTTCTGTGAAGACGGCCAGTCCGGCCGAATCGTAGCCGCGATACTCCAGGCGTTTGAGGCCGTTCAGGATGATCGGCGTCGCATCGCGCCCGCCGATGTAGCCGACAATGCCGCACATGGGGGAACCTCCAGGGAGGGGTGTCTGCAGTCAGGTGCAGATTGGAGGGGAGTATACCCCAGCATGTGCCGGGCAGGCAAGCGCAGAAAAAAACCCGTTCCCTTCCGGGGAACGGGCCCTTGAATACCTTGCGTCGAGCGGTTCACAAGCCGGCCATGTAGGCCAGGCCGACCGTGCCGGGGCCGGTATGGGCGCCGATGACCGGGCTGACGCTCGAAAAGATGGTCTCGACCGGGTCGAGGCGGGCAGAAGCGGTCGCCAGCAGGGCGCGGGCGTCCGTCTCGGCATTGGCATGCAGAGTAGCCAGATGCACGGGATGCCGCCCGGCGGTTTTTTCTACGACCAGTTCCACAACGCGGTCGAGCACTTTGCTGCGCGTCCGCACCTTGTCGACCGAGTCGACCCGCCCGTCCACGATGGACAGAATCGGTTTGATGTTCAGCGCCGAGCCCAGAAAAGCCTGGGCGCCGCCGATCCGGCCGCCGCGGTGGAGAAATTCCAACGTGTCCACCGCGAAATAGACGCCGATGTGCTCGCGCGCCTTTTCGGCTAATTTGACGCACTCGGCCAGACTTTCGCCGGCCTCGGCCGCCCGCGCTGTGGCCAACACCTGGAAGCCCATCGCCATCGCCGTCGAGAGCGAATCCACGATGATGACCTTCTCGGCTCCTTTGAGCATCATCTCACGGGCCTGCATGGCCGATTGGATGGTGCCGGAAAGTTTCGACGAGATGAAGATGCCGATGACATCGTATCCCTGTTCGATGAGGGTTTCGAAGGTGGTTTGCATGGCGGGGATGGTGGCCTGCGAGGTGGTCGGCATAACTTTGGCCCCTGCCAGGCGCGTGTAGAATTCGGACGGTTGAATATCTACGCCGTCTTCGAAGGCCTCATGCCCCCAAAGCAAAATGAGAGGGACGACTGTGATGTGATGTTTCTTGACCAGTTCTTCTGGAATGTAAGCCGTACTATCGGTGACAACCGCAACCTTGGACATGACTCCTCCTGGCGAACGCATTTTGAATATCAGAGCAGGTCAACAAATCTCCGGCTTGCTGGCACAAGGCGGGGATTGTTTGAGATATTAACCCTCAGGAGGATGAGAGGTTGCGCCGAAGCAGGCCGGACAAAGCGCCCCGGCCCCGCCCGGCGTGGCGGGAGGGCGGCTGGGTGCTTCGAGGGCGGCTTTCACTCCACGCCGGCCATGTAGTTGAGGGCGACGGTCCCCGGCCCGGCGTGGGTGCCGATGACCGGGCTGAGCGGGACGCACAATTTCTCAACGGGCTGCATGCGCTCGCAGGCGGCCTCGAGCATGGTCAAGGCTTCGGCTTCGGCCGCGGCGTGGGAGGCGGCCAGCCGCAGCGGGTTCTGGCCGCGGACGCGTTCTTCGACCAGGTCGAGCATCCGTTCGATGGCTTTGGCTTTGGTGCGCACTTTCTCGACCGGCTCGATTTGCCCGGCGCGTATTTCTAGCAGGGGTTTGATGTTCAGCATCGTGCCGAGCAGGGCTTGCGCGCCTCCAATCCGGCCGCCGCGGCGCAGGAATTCAAGCGTCTCGACCACGAATATCACCCCGCTGTGATCGCGGGCGTGCTCGGCTATCCGCTGCACGCTGGCCAGGGATTCGCCCGCCTGGGCGGCGCGTGCCGCCGTCAGCACCGGCCAGCCCATCGCCATGGTCGTGAAAAGCGAGTCGACCACGGCGATCTTTTCGGAGGCCCCCGGAATTTCGGCGCGGGCCTGCAAGGCCGATTGATAGGAACCGGAAAATTTCGAGGAGATGAACATGGCCAGAATCTCATGGCCGCGTTCGAGGAGCGATTCGAACGCCTCTTTGACCTGCTCGACTGTCAACTGCGAGGTGGTTGGCATGCTGGTGGCGCGCGGCAGGCGGTCGTAGAATTCCTGCGGAGAGATGTCCACGCCATCGCGCAGGACTTCCTCCTCCCATACGACGGCCAGCGGGATGACGGTGATAGCGTATTTCTGGATGAGTTCCTGGGGCAAGTAGGCGGTGCTGTCGGTAATTACGGCTACTCTTGACATGGGGCTGTCCTCCTGGTGAAGTCTGCGGAAATTGTACCTGATTGTCTTTTTGACGACAATCCCAGGCCATCGTTTTCTGCCTGAGACGTTGCCCGGTCCGGCGGCTGATGGAACCGCAGAGGGTAAATTGCACAATTTGACCAACATGGATATAATCACTCCATCTTGTTCTCGAAGGTTCTCAGGAGGAAACTATGACCCATATCATTACCAGTTTGTGCCTGCGCGACCGGGCCTGCATCGAAGTTTGCCCGGTGGAGTGTATCATCCCCGGTCAGCCGGTAGACCAATATCCCTGGATGTATATCGATCCCGACACCTGCATCGACTGCGGCGCCTGCGTCCCCGAATGCCCCTACGGGGCGATTTTCCCCGAGGCGGAGGTGCCCTCGGCGTACACGGCCAAGGGCGGCGAGTACATCAGCCGTATCGGCCTGACCGGCCACTATGAGGGCATCAACCATCACGGCAAGCCGGTTGTCCTCGATACCGTCCGGCAACTCGAAGCGGGCGAAGTCATCGACCTGACCGAGGACATCCAGCCCAATTATGATTTCTTCAAGAACGGCCCCGGCTACAGCGCCAAAGATCAGGATACCGGTTCGTGAGCCTTGCCTCAGGCTGAGGACGGTTTGTCACCAGGCTTCTGCAGAAGCCTGGTTTCTTTTATTTTGCGTGTGCGAAGCAAAGAAGGATGACACCAAAGGCCAGACTTGTGATAGACTTATGGCGTCTGGGAGCGCGCCATGACTCTTGATCCTACCTTCCTGAGCGGTTTTACCCTCGTCCTGACCGGCTTCGGTGGGGCTTTCCTGGTCGCCATGTGGATTGCGCTGGTGGTGTGGACTTACCGCGACATCCGCAATCGTCACCGCGACCGCCTGGTTCACATCCTGGCGGCGGCGCTGGTGGCAGTGCTGTTCCTGCCGGGGGTGCTCGTCTATCTCGTCCTGCGGCCGGCGCATTCGCTGGAGGAAGAATACCAGCGCACGCTGGAGGAGGAAGCCCTGCTGCAGGCCATCGAGGAGCAGGCGGTTTGTCCGGGCTGTGAACGGCGGGTGCGCGAAGACTGGCAAGTCTGCCCCACCTGTCACACCCGCCTGCGGAAACCCTGTCATCACTGCGGACGGTTGATGGAACTGGCCTGGAATGTGTGCCCCTATTGTGGCACGCCGGCCCCCGGCGTGCGCCGGGAGGGAATCACGATGTCCGAGGCCCTGGGCGGCCAGCCCCGCGAAAATGCTCAACCCTGACGGTCTTCTCCATCGTGACGACAACGGTCGTCACGATGTTCAATGGGGAACAAAATGAAAATCGAGCGCCTGAGTCTCTTTCATTTGCGCATGCCGCTTGTCGCGCCGTTCGAGACCTCTTTCGGGCGCAGTACGGAGCGGGAATGTCTGATGATCGCTGTCTGCGCCGACGGTCTGGTCGGTTACGGCGAATGCGCTGCCGACGCCAGTCCTGGCTACTCGTACGAAACGACCGGCACGGCCTGGCACGTGCTCAAAGATTTCGTCGCCCCGCTGCTGCTTGGCGAAGAGGTGCGCGACGCCCAGGATTTTCAGCGCCGGGTGCAGCCTATCAAGGGCCATTTGCTGGCCAAGGCGGGGGTCGAGATGGCGCTCTGGGACCTGATCGGCAAGCGCGAGGGCCTCTCGCTGCGCACCCTGCTGGGCGGGCAGCGGACGCGGGTGGCGGTCGGCGTTTCGGTGGGGTTGCAGGAGACGCCCGACCGGCTGGTGCAAACGGTCGAGCGTTATCTGGCCCAAGGCTACGGGCGCATCAAAATCAAAATCAAACCAGGGCGGGACGTGGAAGACGCCGCGGCCGTCCGCCGGGCGTTCCCCGACATCCTGCTCCAGGTGGATGCCAACTCGGCTTACAGCCTCGAGACCAGCCACCGCCTGCTGCCCCTGGATGACTTGAATCTCCTGCTCATCGAGCAGCCGCTGGCCGAGGACGATTTGTGGGACCATGCCCGCCTGCAAAGGGAGTTCCGCACCCCACTTTGCCTGGATGAGAGCATCATTTCTCTGCGGCACGCCCGCCAGGCGCTGGAGATGCAGGCTTGCCGGGTCATCAACATCAAAGCCGGGCGGGTAGGCGGCTTGAGCCAGGCACTGGCCATTCATGCCCTCTGTCAGGAACAGGGGATTCCGGTCTGGTGCGGCGGAATGCTCGAGACGGGCGTGGGCCGGGCCTCCAACCTGGCCCTGGCCAGCCTGGAGAACTTCCGCCTGCCGGGGGATATTTCGGCCTCCGAGCGCTACTATCGCCGCGATATTACCCACGAGCGTTTCGTGCTCAACCCCGACAGCACCATCGACGTCCCCGATGGCCCCGGCCTGGGCGTGACGGTGGACGAGGCCGCCCTGGCCGACTTTAGCCTGGCCCGCCTCGACCTGACGCCGATGTGAAAGCAAACGATGAGAACAAAAGGCGGCCGTCTGTTTTCTCTGGTTTTGAGCGCGGTTCTCTATGTCTCCTGCGTGCCGGCCTGGGGGTCTGGGATGACCGAGTCGCCCCCGACGGTGGACACGCCGCCAGCGATTGCCTTGTCCTCTCCTACGCCGTTCCTGCCTGAGGGGTCACTTCCTCTGCCCACCCCAACGCCGGTTGCCTCGCCGATTCCTCCGCCGGCTTCTCCCACCCCTCTCGTATCCAACGCTCCGCTGCGGCTTTGGGTCGAGGCTGCGGTTCCGCCGACTCTGCGCGCGGCTGTCTCCGCAACCGGTCTGCCATTGGCCGCCTCCGAAGCGGACGCCACTTTGCGTTATGGATTGTACACCCCTCAGGTTTCCATCCCCGATACCTGGACGGTCTGGGTCTATGCGCTCGTGGCGCCGTTCCCGACCGTGGAGGACGGTGTCTCAGCGGCGGACTTACGCCGCGCCTGGGCCGAGGAACCGACGGGCCTGTTCGGCGGCCGGCCGCTGTTGATGGACGAATCCACTCTGGCGGCGTTCAGCGCTCATTGGGGGCCGCCGGCAGCGGACGCTGTCCGCGTGGTGCAAAGCGCCCATTTGCTGGACGAAGCCTGGGCGGCCCGCCCCTCCTGGGCTATCATTCCCTTCGAAGACCTGGAACCGCGCTGGAAAGTCCTGACCATCGATGGCCAGTCGCCCATCCGCCGCGGCTTCAACCCGGCCACTTACCCCCTGACGCTGACGTTTGCCCTCCAGGCCTCGCCGGGCGTCTCTGTTTCGTTTTCTCCGCCTCTCACCAATCTCGACCCTTCGAAGATGACCACCCTGGTCATGACCGGCGTCACCGCCTTGGTGCGGGCAACTGCTTACCGCATGGAGCGTTACGGCTCGCTCTACCCCGCCGCCGATATTCGGGACGATTTGCGCAGCGCCGACATCACCCATATCAGCAACGAGGTCCCCTTCGCCGAAAATTGCCCCTATCCCGACCCCGCTTCGACTTTTCTCATCTTCTGCTCGAATCCCGATTACATTGCTCTGTTGGAAGATGTCGGCGCGGACGTGATTGAGTTGACCGGAAACCATTTTCAAGATTATGGCTCGGAAGCGACGCTGATGACGCTCGATATGTACGCCGCCCGCGGTTGGTCATACTTCGGTGGCGGACGCGACCTGGCCGACTCGCAGCAGCCGGCCCTCCTGGAACACAACGGCAACCGCTTTGCCTTCATCGGCTGCAACCCCGTCGGGCCGGCCTTCGCCTGGGCGACTGACACCCGTCCGGGCGCTGCGCCGTGCGGCGATTATGGCTGGATGACCGCGGCCATCTCCCAACTGCGCGCCGACGGTTATCAGGTGATTGTGACGATGCAATATTGGGAATACTATGTCGCCGCTCCGCCGTCCAATCAGGAGCGCGATTTTGCCCGCCTGGCCCAGGCCGGGGCCGTCATCGTCAGCGGCAGCCAGTCTCACTTCCCGCAGGCGTTCGCCTTCGAAGGCGATTCCTTCGTGCACTATGGCCTGGGCAATTTATTCTTCGACCAAATGGACACGCCGGTCGCCGGGACGCGGCGCGAATTCGTTGACCGGCACGTCTTTTACAATGGCCGCCACATCAGCACCGAAGTGCTGACCTACATGCTCGAAGATTACGCCCGGCCGCGTCCTATGACGCCCGCCGAGCGCGCCGACCTCTTGCAGGAAATTTTCCTCGCTTCGGGTTGGTGAACCTCATCAAGGAGGCTGAAGATGTCAATCTACGATATTACCGTTCCCATCCATCCTTCCATGCCGGTCTGGCCCGGCGACCCGCAGGTGGTGCTCGAACAGGTCGCTTCGATCGATGCCGGCGCCAACGCCAATGTCTCGCATTTGAAAGCCGGCGTCCATGTCGGCACGCACGTGGACGCTCCCCATCACTTCCTCAACGACCGCCGGACGGTCGAAAGCCTGCCGTTAGAGGTGCTGACCGGCCCGGCGCTGGTCGTTCGATTGCCCGACGAGTGCCAGGTCGTCACCGCTGCCGACCTCGAAGCGGCCGCCATTCCGGCCGGGACCGAACGCCTGCTCCTGAAGACGCACAACTCGTCCTTCTGGCAGGCTTCGCGGCACGATTTCCGCCCGGATTTTGTCGGCGTGGCGGCCGATGCGGCCGAGTGGCTGGTCGGGCGCGGCGTCCGGCTGGTGGGGGTGGATTACCTTTCGGTGGCGCCCTACAAGCAGTCGGTCCCGACTCATGAAATCTTGCTGCGGGCGAGTGTGGTCATCGTCGAGGGATTGGACCTTTCCGCCGTCCCGCCGGGGAGGTACAATTTGTACTGTCTGCCTCTCAAACTGGTCGGCTCCGACGGCGCGCCGGCGCGCGCCATTCTGGTCTCTTGAAAAGACAGGCCCTTCTTATGAATACGTTTCTGCCCCCTGATGCAGAAGACTTCCCGCCGCTCAAAGAGGAAGATATCCGGCCGCCGCGGCGTTACCTGGGCATGACGATCAAGCAGTTGGTCGTCGTGGGCGGGCTGGCGCTCCTGGCCTGCATTTTGATGGCCGTGCTGGGCTATTTGATTCTCCGCAATCTGACGGCCGGGCCTGTCAGCCCGGTCTCCTCCGGCCTGCCGACCGAGATGCCTTCTCCCACCTTCACTGCTTCTCCCCTGCCGAGCGCCACCCCCACCGCCACGGCGACGCCCATCCCCTATGAATCTGTCCTGCCGCCCGGCTGGAAGCAGTTGCGCTATCTGACCGTCGAATTATGGGTGCCGCCCTCTTTCGTAGGCGGCGGCATGTTCGATGAGCGGGATGCAACCGTGGCGGCGATCGATGCCCTCGGCCCCGATTTCTCGGCCGTGACGCGTTCGCTCGACCGCTACCCGCCCACGACTGTCCTCCTGGCAGTTGACTCCAATCTGGGCCGCTATTTCATCATCACCAACCTGATTGTTTTCTTCGAGCCGCTGCCCTTTTCCAACCTGGACGCCTATCCGGATTATTACCTGACGACCTATTACCAGAGCGGAACGGCGACCCCCTTTATGCAGGAAAACCGGCGCTATGCCATCCGCGATTTGCCGGCGCGGCGCTTCATTATCACCCTCCGCCAGGGGACGATCGAGGTGGCCGAGACAGTCTACATCATCCAGGATGGCGAGACGATTTGGGCGCTGTCCTGCGTCACCAGCGCGGCCGAACTCTATGAGCGTCTGCCGGTCTTCGACCAAATCGCCCAGACCTTGCGGCTGGCGCCCTGAGGCGGCGCGGTTTACTTCGCCGGCAGGGTATAGCCTCCATCCACCACAATCACCTGGCCGCGAATCATCACTGCGGCGGGGGAACACAGAAAAGCGACGACACCGGCCACATCTTCGGGGGTGACCAGCCGCCCGGCCGGGGTGGCGGCAATGGCGCGAGGAATGAGGCCGTCTTCTTTCAACGCCTCGAAATGTTGCAAGGCCTCGGTCTCAATCAGGCCGGGGGCAACGGCATTGACGACGATGTTCTTCGGCGCCAGTTCCACGGCCAGGTAGCGGGTGAGCGCCTCCAGGGCGGCTTTGCTCGCCCCCACCACCACGTAATCGGGCAGGACGCGGTTCGCTCCGGGGCTGGAGATGCTGACGATGTATCCGCCGCCGCGTTTTTCCATCAGCGGCGCGGCGCGCTGGGCCGCGAAGAGCAGGGCGCGGGCGTTGATGTTCAGCGTCCAGTCCCAGCCTTTCGGCTTCTGTTCCAGGGCTGGCCGATTGTAGCCCGAGGCGGCGTTGTGGACGAGGATATCCAGCCCTCCAAAGTGAGTCTCGATTGCGTCGAACAGGTGATCGAGTTCGTCCAATTCGCCCACGTTGGCCTTGACCAGCAGGGCGCGGCGGCCAAGGGCCTCGATTGCCGCAACCGTCTCCTCAGCCGGTTGGCGGTTGCGGAAGAAGTTGACGATGACATCCGCGCCCAGGCGCGCCAGGTGCAGGGCGATGGCGCGCCCGACGCCGCGCCCCGAGCCGGTGACGAGCACAATTTTATCTTGGAAGGGAAGGGAAGTTGGCATGGCTTTCTCCTTTGGCGCGTGGAATTATACCGCCTGCGTAACTACCTACTAACGCAAAAGCAAGCGGGAACTGTGTGGAGAAATCTTTCCCCGCCGGTTGTCCAAAGCGACTTTTCCCGAAGGGGGACGCGGTGAAAAGGTCAAGACTTCAGATGCCGGAGACTCGCAGCGAAGAGAAATGACGCTCTGCTGGTCGCGGCCTGCGCCGAAGTCCTAAAAATGCTCTGTTGCAAGGAGTCAAAATCTCATTTCTAACCTACAGCGTTTCGAACCAGGCTTCCATCTCGCCGGGCTTTTTGAAGTGCAATACTTTTAGGTGGGCGTATTCCGGCCGCGCAAAAAGAGCCGGATATTCCCGCTTGCGCCGCCAGTAGGTTTTGAACAGCCACTTGACCAGCGAGTCATCTGACCAGAATTTGAAGTGCACCCACAGGGGTTCGTAATTCGTCCCCCAGAGCAGTTCCTTCCTCCGCCAGCGCAGCCAGATGCGGCCCAGCAGCCGCCCCAGAATGAGCAGAAAGGGATAATCCAGCCAGATGACCGCCTCGGCGCGCGGCCAGACGATGTCGCGCACGACGCGGTAATTGCCGGCCAGCGCCCAGCCCAGGCTCCGCGTGGCCGCCTCGACTTTGGCGCGAAACTCCTCCTCGGCGGAGCCGACCCAACCCGGTTTCCAGTAGAGGGCGTCCAGTTCGATGTAGTCCAGGCCGAGCCGCTGCGCTAGGTTCTCGGCCAGCGTGGACTTGCCGCAGCCGGTCGCGCCGACCACCACAACGCGGCGGTAGGGAAAGGAAAAATCGTCCATGATTGCACTGGATTATAATTCCACCGTCAATCGTAAGTTGTCAATCGTCAATCGTAAATCGAAAATTCAACGAGGCTCCCATGTTCGACCTTCCTGATGACCAAATCCTCCCCCTTTCCAAACAGCACGTCTTCTGGACCTGGTCGGCCCAGGCCAAAGTGAACCCCATCGCGGTGATGCGCGCCGAGGGTGTCTATTTCTGGGACGCGGAGGGCAAACGCTACCTGGATTTCAACTCGATGACCATGTGCGTCAACATCGGCCACGGCAACCAGACCGTCATCCGCGCCATGCAGGAGCAGGCCGCCGCGCTGCCCTACGCCGCCCCCGGCATGGCGACCAAAATCCGCGCCCTGGCCAGCAAAGCCGTCGCCGAGGTGACCCCCGGCGGCAAGTTGAGCAAGATTCTCTTCACCCTCGGCGGGGCAGACGCCAATGAGAACGCCATTAAACTGGCGCGCGGCTACACGGGCAAATTCAAGATTCTCACCCGCTACCGCTCCTATCACGGCGCGACCGCCGGGGCGATGGCCCTCACCGGCGATCCGCGCCGCACCGCCTGGGAGCCGGGGCTGATGCCCGGCGTGGTCCACTTCCTCGACCCGTACCGCTACCGCTCCACCTTCCACCGCACCAACCCGGATATTTCCGAAGCGGAATTTTGCCAGGATTACCTCAATCACCTCGAGGAAATCATCCAGTACGAAGGCCCGCAGACGATTGCGGCGGTTCTGCTCGAATCGGTCACCGGCACGAACGGCGTCATCATCCCGCCGGAAGGCTATTTGCAGGGCGTGCGCGCTCTGTGCGACAAGTACGGGATGGTGATGATTGCCGACGAGGTCATGTCCGGCTTTGGCCGCACCGGCAAATGGTTCGCGGTGGATAACTGGAACGTCGTCCCCGACATCATCACCATGGCCAAGGGGCTGACCTCGGCCTACGCGCCGCTGGGGGCGGTGGCGATGAAGCCGGAGATTGCCGCCGCCTTCGATGAGCGCGTCTACGAGGCCGGGCTGACCTACACCTCGCACCCGGTCTCGCTGGCCGCGGCGGTGGCCAACATCCAGGTCATGCGGGAGGAGCGGCTGGTCGAGCACGCGGCAGGCATGGGGTCGGTGTTGAACCGGATGCTGAAAGACCTGGGGGAGGCGCATCCCTCGGTCGGCGAGGTGCGCAATATCGGGCTGTTCGGTGTCATCGAGTTGGTGAAGGATCGCAAAACAAAAGAGCCGCTGGCGCCCTGGAACAGTACCAGCCCGGAGATGACCGCCTTCCGCACGTTCTGTCTTGAGAACGGCCTGTTCCTCTACACCCACTGGCACACGGCGCTCATCATCCCGCCGCTGATCATCACCGAGGCGCAGTTGCAGGAGGGGATGGACGTGCTGGATCGGGCGCTGGAGATTACCGACCGGGCGGTCGCTGGCGGCTAGGCAGTGGCGGTTTGTTCCGGCTTCAGAGTTGGTTGGCTTTGTGAATCGACCAGGCGGCCTCGATGAAAATCAGGCCGCTGACGGCCATAGGGGCGCACATCAGAATCAGCGCCGGCAGCGCATCTTGCAGGTAATAGAAGACCAGCAGGTAGTACATGGCCAGGATGACGCCCAGCAGCGCCAGTAGGATGCCGGCCAACAGGGGACGTCGCCAGCCCGACCAGGCCAGCGCGGCGGCCAGGACGACAGGCGTCAGCACCGAAAAAGCATTGGTATTGCCCGAGGCAATTTGCGCGCTGCCTCTGACAATCCAATACAGGCACATCAGCCCCACGATGAGGCTGGCAACGATTTTCAGCCCGTTGGCGAATTTCATGAGCGTTCCTCCTGAGGCTTGGATGACGTTTCGTTCCAAATTCTACCATGCCGCGATTTGCTTGCGGCGAAAAGATGGCGACGCGTTTGCAAACCCGCCGGCAGGAAATATGATGTATAATTCGACCCGATGAAGTCGCACTGGATCGAACACAAAGGCAAGCGCATCTTTTTCGCCGATTACTCCGGCTTTGGGACCGATTCCGAGGCGCTCAGGCAGGAGGTCGAGGCGGCGGTAGCCGTGATTGTGGCCGAGCCGCCCAAATCTGTGCGGGTGCTCAGCAGCCTGGAAGGTACAATCGAATCGACCACCAACATGCGCGTCATCCGCCAGATTGTGCCGCGCGCTAACCGTTCGGTCATCAAACGCGCCCTGCTGGGGCTTTCGGGGTCAAGGCGCTTCTTGTTGACTCTTTTCGCCAATGTGTTCGGCGATACCCGCGTGGCCGCCTTCGATAGCCAGGCAGAAGCCCTGGAGTGGCTGGTAGAGGACTGAAACAACCGGAAATGCAAAGGCAAGGAAGAAGCCTCCCGGCTGGGAGGCTTCTTCTTGAGTAGGATGTCAGCGGGTTATTTCTTCTGGATGAGCAGAAGGACGCCGGCCAGGATGGCCAGGATGCCGAGGATGTAATTCCCGAAGGGAATGTTCGGGATGAACGCCAGCACGCCGGCGACAATCAGGTAAATGGCAAGGATGAGAGTAGGCAGGTTCTTCTTCATCGTTTTTTCTCCTTTTTTCCAGGAATGGACTCATGATTTATAACCCGCTTGTCTGCTTCTGGTTCTGCGAATCGAAGAGCGGCGTGGTAAAATGAATGCCTCCCGCCGCACGCCGGGAGTCTTTTTTGACCATGACAGCAATCACCTCTCCTGCTGAATTTACCTTGACCCGCCGCCGTTCCGACCGACGCGGACCGGCGCGTTGGGTGCTCAGCCATGGCCTGCGCCACTGGTGGCTGATTCTCATCATGATGGCCGGCGCCTGGGGCAACGCCCAACTGGCCGCCTATGTGCCCATGCTGACCGGCCGGGCCTTCGATACCATCGCCGCCGATCCGACCGCCGTCAAGGCGTTGATTCCGATTGCCTTGCTCATCGGCGGCTCGCAGGTCCTGCGCGCTGTTCTCCAGTTGGGGCGCAACTTTGGAGCCGAAGTCATCGCCCAAAAGGTCGAGCGCGATGTGCGCGACGAACTGTACGTCTCGCTGCTCGGCAAGAGCATGACTTTCCATAGCCTGCAGCCGGTCGGCGATACGATGGCGCGCGCTACCAACGACGTGCGCGAAATCAACTACCTGTTCAGTCCGGGCGTCAACCTGGTGGTCGGCTCCATCATCTTTCTGTTCATGCCGATGATCTACGCCGTCCAGTACCATCCGACCTTGATTCTGACGCCGCTGATTTACACGGTGCTCTATTTTTTTGCTCTGCGTGCCTATTTGCGGAAGATGGAACCCATCACCGACGATGTGCGCGCTTCCTTCGGGCGGATGAACACCCACCTGGCCGAAGCGCTGGACGGCATCGAGGTGATGAAGGGCGCCGCTCAGGAGGAGGCAGAAGTCCGGCGCTTCGAGGAGAACGCCCGCCGGGTGCGGGCTGCCAATGTCCGGCAGGGGGACCTGGAAGCGCGCTTCATCCCCCTCTTGATGTTCGCTGTTGCGCTGGGCGTGGGCCTCTTCCATGCCATCCTGCTCTACCGCCAGGGCCTCCTGCAGGTGGGCGACATTGTCGCTTACATGGGCCTGCTGCTGATGCTCGACTTTCCTACCTGGACCTCCATCTGGGCCTATTCGCAAATTTCGCTGGGCCTGGCCGGTGCCCGCCGCATTCTCGAACTGATGAACCGCGAGAACAACCTCGACCAGAACGAGGCCGGTTATGCCGGCACGATTCGCGGGCAGGTCGAATTCCGCGGCGTCTGCTTTTCCTATGACGAGGGCGAACCCACCCTGCAAGATATCGCCTTCGAAGTCCTCCCCGGCCAGACGGTGGCCATCGTCGGTCAGACTGGCGCCGGCAAGACCTCGCTGATGAAACTGGTCAACCGCACCTACGATGTCACCTGCGGGCAGGTGCTGGTGGACGGGCGCGATGTCCGCGATTGGAATCTGGCTGCTCTGCGCCGCCAGATTTCGATCATCGAACAGGACATCTTTCTCTTCTCGCGCACCATCGCCGAGAACATCGCCTTTGGCAAACCGGGCGCCACGCAGGCCGAAATCGAGGCCGCCGCCCGCGCCGCCCAGGCCGACGAGTTCATCCAGGCCCTGCCCGACAAGTATCAGACCGTCATCGGCGAGCGCGGCGTGACCCTTTCGGGCGGCCAGCGCCAGCGCCTGGCCCTGGCGCGCGCTTTCCTGACCGACCCGCGCATCCTCATCCTCGACGACTCGACCTCGGCCATCGACTCGGCCACCGAAGACCTGATCCAGCGCGCCATCGCCGCGGCGGCCAGGGGACGCACGACCTTCATCATCACCCACCGCCTCTCGCAAATCCGCTGGGCCGACCTGATTGTCGTCCTGCGCAAGGGCCGCGTGGCGGCCATCGGCAAGCATGAGGATTTGCTGCGGACGTCCGAAGCGTACGCCAGGATTTTTAGGGAGTGAGAGAACCGCTCTCAGGATGACTTATGGGCTTCTTCGACGAACTCAATCCCGAAAAATACGACCGCCAATACAAAGATCGCGACCTGGTCAGACGCCTTGTCGCCCAATTCAAGCCTTACCGCAAGGGGATGATTCTCATTTCCCTGCTGACGCTCGTCATCTCGCTAATCGGCGCGCTGCTGCCTATCGTCGGCGGGCGGGCGCTCGATTTTCTGGATGACACCCATCACTGGATTGTCCTGGTGGTCATTCCGCTCATCGTGACCCTGGTGGGCGTCAGCGAGTGGGGGCTGAACTGGCTGCGGCGCAGTCTGACGGTGCGCGTCCTCGGCGACGTGGTGCTCGACCTGCGCACGCGCGCCTTTCGCGCCGCCGTCGGCCATGACCTGTCTTTCTACGACCAGTATTCCTCTGGCCGCATCGTCTCGCGCATCAACTCCGACACCAACGATTTGAGCCAACTGGTCACCATCGTCACCGACGTGGCCTCGCAGGTGGTGCAGGCGGTCTTTCTCGGCGTGGTGCTGGTCCGTACCGAGTGGCATCTTTCGCTGGTGCTGTTCTCCTTCATGCCGATTGTCTTCGGCATTGCCATCGGCTTTCGCCGCCTGGCGCGCGCCGTCACCAAGAAGGGCATGCAGGCCATGGCCGATGTCAACGCCGCCATCAAGGAGACCGTCTCGGGCATCGCGGTGGCCAAGAATTTCCGCCAGGAGATGACCATCTTCGAGGAGTTCGACCGCGCCAACCGGAAATCGTACCGCTTCAACATTCAGCGCGGTTTCGTCCTTTCGCTGATTTTCCCGGTCTTGAACGCCGTCACCGGCATCTTCACGGCGATTCTGGTCTATTTGGGCGGGATCAGCGCGGCGACGGCGGTCATCTCGGCCGGGGCCTGGTACCTGTTCCTGCTCAGCCTGGACCGCTTCCTGTGGCCGGTGATGAACCTCTCGGCCTTCTGGGCGCAGATTCAGTCGGGGCTGAGCGCCTCAGAGCGAGTCTTCGCCCTGATCGACGCCGAGCCGGCTGTCGTCCAGACCGAGGCGCGGCCGGTTCCGCCCCTGCGCGGCGGGATTCGCTTTGAGCGGGTCACCTTCCGCTACGCCGAGAATGAACCCGTCCTGACCGACTTCAGCCTGGAGATCCGCCCCGGCGAGAGTTTGGCCATCGTCGGTCACACCGGCTCGGGCAAGACCTCCATCGCCCGGCTGATTGCCCGTTTCTATGAGTTCCAGGCCGGGCGCATTCTGGTCGATGAGATGGATATCCGCACCTTCGACCTGGCTTCGTACCGGCGGCAGTTGGGAATTGTCTCGCAGGTGCCGTTCCTGTTCTCCGGCACGGTCGCCGAGAACATCCGTTACGCCGCCCCCCAGGTGAGCGACGCCGAGATGCTGGCGATGGCGCGCCGCATCGGCGACGGCGACTGGCTGGAGACGCTGCCCGACGGCCTGGAGACGCAGGTCGGCGAGCGGGGCGGGATGCTCTCGATGGGCCAGCGCCAACTGGTGGCGCTGATGCGTGTCTTGGTCCAGAAGCCGGCCATTTTCATCCTGGATGAGGCCACTGCCAGCATTGACCCCTTCACCGAGTGGCAGATTCAACAGGCCCTGAACCTGATTCTTGCCGAATCGACCAGCATCCTGATCGCCCACCGACTCTCGACGGTCAAGGCCGCCGACCGAATCATCGTCCTGGAAAAGGGCCGCATCATCGAGGAGGGCAACCACGATGGGTTGCTGCTCCAGGGCGGGCATTATGCCACGCTCTACAACACCTACTTCCGTCACCAGAGCCTGGCGTATGTGGAGCAAGCCCGCCAGTTCGTGGAGGGGGATTGAAAGCGTTTTCCTGATGAGACGAGAGACCTGGCTTCTTCGAGAGGCCAGGTCTCTGTGAATCGGCGCTCCAAAAGGGGCAGTTAGACCCACAAAGCCATTCCGAACAGCCAGGCCAGCGTGGCCAAAAAGACCAGCCATTCCACGAAGGCCAGCGCCCAGAAGCGCGGCCGCTCAGGCGCTTGTTGCGGGTCGAGGCTTTCGAGCGCATCCGCCTCAGGCTTTTGTAGGCGCGGCAGGAGCAAAAAGGAGGCAAACGCCGCCGCAGTCAGCAGGGAGAGCAGGTTGGCGGCTTTGGGGATGACGACCCGCTCTGCCGGCTGGAACTGAATCGCCAGCCCGAAGACGAGCACCATTGCCAGCCCGCCGCGGAAGAAGGTCATGGCGGCTTTGACGTGCGGTTCCAGGTTGTTCATCGGGAAGAGGCCGACGGCTGTCACGCCCAGGGCGGTTACGATGCCGAAAGCAACCCCCAGCCAGCCGAGCAGGCTGTTCAGCCGGATTCCCAGGAAGACGAGAAACGGAATGAGCAGGATGCCGCCGATGATCAGCCCGAGGTTGAAGGCCCAGGCCCGGCGCGAAATTCCCACCTCCCCCAGTTCGGAAATGAAGTGGTTGAGGGGCGAGTACCGCTCACCGCGCTTGCCGCGATACTCCAGCGCGGCGTACAAGACGGCCAGGACGACCAGCGTCGTCCCCCCAAGAGCAGCCCAGGCGACAAGTCGAGAGAACATGCGGAGTATTATATCCCAAACGCTGAGCCGCCCGTTCCTCGGCCCTGACCGCCGCGTCGCTCGCGATTTGGTTCCAGCGCTGAGGCTACTTTGTTCTCGCAGAAGGAACGTTTTGCGAGGCAAACGGCGATCCCCTCTCCGAATTCCCGGCCAATCCTCCCCCCGCAAGCAAAACGCGCCCAGGAACCGGGGCGCGTCGTGGAGTTCAGGGTTGTCCCTGAGACTGGTGGCGAGGGTGGGACTTGAACCCACAACCAAGGGCTTATGAGTCCCCTGCTCCACCGTTGAGCTACCTCGCCAAGCGGCCTAGATATTACTATGGGGTCAGCGTTTTGTCAACGCTCTGACAGGCCGAAATCAGGGCTTTCTCATGATCGAGGCTTGCTTTTTTCAAAAACACTTTTTTGCCCCAGATTGCACGAATTGACACAGATTTTTTAGGCCAATTTGTGCTCACCGTCACGGGAGAGATTAAGGATATCAAATCTACGGATGATGAGCAGGAAAAATCGCACGGTTGACGTCTGGACAACTTGTGGTAGAATTGCGCCCAATCATGAAACGAACCCTGCACCATCATCATTTGTCTTCCCCCTGCCTGACCGGAGCGCAGGTTCGTTTCGCGTGAATCCAAACCGAACTGCCTTATCTCAAGCCCCGGTCGCAAGGCCGGGGGCTTTTTTATCCAGGAGTCCTATGCAGCGCACCGACATCCGCCTTTCTTTGCCCTCCAAGGGCCGCCTCGCCGAGGACAGCCTTGCCTTTCTGGCGGCTTGCGGCCTGGGCATCTACAAACCCAACCCGCGCCAGTACGAGGCGACCATCCCCTCCCTCCCTGGCCTGACCGTCCTCTTCCAGCGCCCGACCGACATCGTCATCTCTGTCCGCAACGGCAGCGTGGACTTCGGCATCACCGGCCTGGATGTGCTGACCGAGCACCGCGGCCCCAACGGCGAGGTGCTCATCCTCCATGATGCCCTCGGCTTCGGCGCCTGCTCCCTGAACGTCATCGTCCCCGAAGCCTGGGAAGAGGTAACCACAATGGCCGACCTGCGCCGCAAGCAGGAGCAACTCGGCCGCCCGCTGCGCGTTGCCACCAAGTATCCCCACACCGCCGCGCCCTTCTTTGCCCGCCATGACTTGCCAGAGACGGTTTTCATCACCGCAGAAGGGACGCTTGAGATCGCCCCGGCCATCGGCTACGCCGACCTGATCATTGACCTGGTCTCCTCCGGCCAGACTCTGCGCGACAACCGCCTGCGTCCCCTGAGCGACGGCCTCATCCTGCGTTCGCAGGCCGCGCTGATCGCCAACCAGGCCGCCCTGCGTTCCCGTCCTGAGGTGTTGGCCGTGGCGCGTCACTTGCTCGAATTCTTCGATGCCCACCTGCGTGCCCAGGAGAACCTCTCGGTCTTCGCCAACATGCGCGGCGAAAGCCCGGAGATCATCGCCCGGCGCATGTTCGCCCAGACCACCCTGGGCGGCCTGAACGGCCCGACCATCAGCCGCATCGTCGTCCGCGACGGCGACTCGAACTGGTACGATGTCCACATCATCGTCCGCCGCGACCAACTGCCGACGGCCATTGCCGAACTGCGCGCCATCGGCGGCAGCGGCGTGGTCGTCGCGCCGGTCACTTATATCTTCGAGGAGGAGCCGCCGCGCTACAAAGCCCTCCTCGAAGCGTTACGACTGTAGGGGGCCTTGTCTGCCCCCATGACAGGAGATCCCATGATCAGCATCTATGACTCCCCAACCGCTCGCACTACCCTCCTCAAGCGCCTCCCGCCCGACGAGACTCGCCTCCCGCCGGCCATGTTCGAGCGCCTGGCCAGCCTCTTCGGCGAGCACATCGGCGCGGAGGAGGCCGTCCGCCGCATCCTGGCGGATGTCCGCGCTCGCGGCGACGCCGCCCTGCGGGAGTGGGGCGCCCGCCTGGACGGAGTCCCTGCCGAGGCGCCGCTGCGCGTCCCGGCCGAGGCGCTCGATTCGGCCCTGGCCGCGCTGGACCCGGCCCTGAGGTCCGCGCTGGAGGCCGCCGCCGAGCGCATCTGCCAGTTCCACCGCCGCCAGCCGCTGACGAGTTGGTTCACCCACGATCTGGGCGGCACGCTCGGCCAGTTCGTCCGCCCGCACCGCCGCGTTGGCCTGTACGTGCCCGGCGGGACGGCGCCCTTGCCCTCTTCGGTGCTTATGGCGGCTATCCCTGCCCAGGTGGCGGGGGTGAGGGAAATCGTCGTCGTCACGCCGCCGGCGCGAGGGACAGGAAAGGTTGCCTCGGTTACCCTGGCCGCCTGCGCCTTGTGTGGCGTGAGCGAAGTCTACGCCCTCGGCGGGGCGCAGGCCATCGCCGCCCTGGCCTACGGCAGCGAGTCCATCCCCGCGGTGGACAAGATTTTCGGCCCCGGCAACCTGTTCGTGACGTTGGCCAAGCGCCAGGTCTTCGGCGTGGTCGGCATTGACGGGCTGGCCGGCCCCACCGAGACGGTCGTCATCGCCGACGACTCGGCCAAGCCAACGTGGGTGGCCGCCGATCTGCTGGCTCAGGCCGAACATGACGTCCTGGCCTCTGCCATCCTGTTGACGCCGTCGCGCCCATTGGCCGAGGCCGTGCAGGTGGAAGTGGCCCGCCAGATGGAGGCCCTGCCGCGCGCTGACGTGTTGGCCCAGTCGCTGGCCGGACAGAGCGGCATCGTTGTCACCCGCGACCTGGAGGAGGCTGTCGAACTAAGCAACCTGTATGCTCCCGAACACCTCTGCCTGGCTGTGCGCGAGCCCTGGACGCTGGCCGAGAAAATCACCTGCGCCGGCGGAATCTTCATGGGCGAGCATTCCTGCGAAGTGCTTGGGGATTACCTCGCCGGGCCGAGCCACGTCATGCCCACCGGCGGTTCGGCGCGCTTTGCCTCGCCGCTCAATGTCTGGGATTTTGTCCACCTCGTCAGCCTGGTCGCTCTCGATCCGGCCACCACCGCGCAAATTGCCCCGCTGGCGGCGCGCATCGCTCGGGCGGAGGAACTGGAAGGGCACGCCCGTTCGGCGGATTGGAGAGGCGGGGAGATAGATAATCAGATGGTCAGATAGTCAATCGTTGTACGGTCGAAGAGTTGCTATGTTCCAGAAACTGCCCGAACACATCGAAGCCCTGCCTCCCTACACGCCCATCGAACCTTTCGAGGTGCTGTCGGCGCGCTATGGGCGCAGGCCGGAGGAAATCATCAAACTGGACGCCAACGAGAATCCCTATGGCCTCTCGCCGCGCGTCCGCCGCGCCCTGGCGGAGATGGAATATGCCCACATTTACCCCGACCCTGAGAGCCGGGCGCTGCGCCGGGCGCTGGCCGAATATACCGGCGTCCCGATGGAAAACCTGCTGGCCGGCGCCGGGGCGGACGAACTGATTGACTTGATTCTGCGCCTCCTGCTTCGGCCAGGGGAATGTGTGCTGGATTGCCCGCCCACCTTTGGCATGTACGCCTTCGACACGCTGCTCAACGCCGGGACTCTGATCGAGGTCCCGCGCCGCCCCGACTTCTCCCTCGACCTGGAGGGCATCCGCGCCGCCGTGGCCGCTCACCACCCGAAGATTCTCTTCCTGGCCTCGCCCAACAACCCCGATGGCTCGCTGATTCCGCCGGACATCCTCGAAGAATTGCTGCGCCTGCCCCTTTTGCTGGTGGTGGATGAAGCCTATATTGAGTTCGCCGATGCCCCCTCCCTGATTAGCCGTGTACCCGGCACTTCAAACCTGATCGTCCTGCGCACCTTCAGCAAGTGGGCGGCGCTGGCCGGGCTGCGCGTTGGCTACGGGGCGTTTCCCTCCTGGCTGATGCCTGCCCTGTGGAAGGTCAAGCAGCCCTACAACGTCAATGTGGCCGCCTCGGTGGCTGCCATGGCCGCCCTCGAGGAGGTGGACTATCTCCGCGCCCAGGTAGCCGCCATCTGCCGGGAACGTGAGCGCCTGTGGCAGGGACTGACCGCCATCCCCTGGCTGAAGCCCTATCCGACGCGCTCGAACTTCATCCTCTGCCGCGTCCTCGGTCGGGATGCTTCCGAACTCAAAACCCGCCTGGCGCAGGAATACGGCATCCTGGTCCGCTATTTCGATAAGCCCGGCCTACAGGATTGCATCCGCATCAGCGTCGGGAAGCCAGAGCACACCGACGCTTTGCTGGAGGCGCTGACTGGTGTGTGAAAACGAGGAGGCATGGTATGCGCGCTGCTAAAGTGGAACGCAAGACTAACGAGACCGAGATTTGCATCGAACTCGCTCTGGATGGTTCTGGCCAATACTCCATTGCCACCGGCATCGGTTTCCTCGACCACATGTTGAGCCACCTCGCCGTGCATGGATTGTTTGACCTGAACGTGCGTGCTCACGGTGACCTTCAGGTTGACCCACATCACACCGTGGAGGACGTGGCCCTGACGCTCGGCAAAGCCTTCGACCAGGCCCTGGACGAGCGGAGGGGCATTGTTCGCATGGCGCACGCGTACGCACCGATGGACGAGGCGTTGGCGTTCGTCGCACTCGACCTTTCGGGGCGTCCCTACGCGGTCATCGAGGCAGAGTGGAACGCACCTAATGTCGGCGCGCTGCCGACCAGTCTGTTTGCTCACTTCCTGGAGAGTTTCGCCGTGACTGCCCGCTGTAACCTACACGCGCGCCTCCTCTATGGCCGCGACGACCATCACAAGGCCGAGGCGCTGTTTAAGGCCTTCGCCCGCGCCCTTGGTGCCGCCGTCGCTCTTGATCCGCGGCGGGAGGACATCCCGAGCACGAAGGGAACGTTGAGTGAATGATGAATGCAGAAGGCAGAAGGCAGAATGCAGAAGGCAGAATGAGGAGTGGATGAGAGGCTTTACGGTTTTCCCGGCGATTGACTTGCGCGGTGGCAAAGTGGTGCGCCTGGCGCAAGGTGACCCGGCGCGGCAAACGGTCTACGGCGAGGACCCGCGCGCCTGGGCTGAACGCTGGAAGGACGAAGGCGCCGCATGGCTGCACGTGGTCAACCTGAGTGGTGCATTCGGCGAGGAGGCAGACGCCAACTGGCAAGCCCTGGAACGCATCCTGAGCGTTGGTCTGAAAGTGGAATTTGGCGGTGGCCTGCGCGAGAAGGAGTCTCTGCGCGCTGCTCTCGAGTTGGGGGTGGTGCGCGTCTTCCTCGGAACCGCTGCCATTCAGAATCCGCCGCTGCTGACCTGGGCGCTGGAGACCTATGGCGCGGAGCGCATCGCTGGCGACATTGGCGCGCGCGACGGCCGGGTGACCATCGCCGGCTGGCAGGAGACCACCTCGCTGACCGTGCTCGAAGCTGGCCGGTTTCTGTATGAGCAGGGCGTCCGCTGGTGCGTGCTGACCGATGTGCGGCGCGATGGCGTGGGCAGCGGCCTGAACGTGGGCAGCGCGGCCGCTTTGCAGTCGGCTACTGGTCTGCGCGTCGTCGCCTCCGGCGGCGTCTCTACATTGGAGGACGTCCGCCGCGCCCGCGCGGCGGGCCTGGCGGGCGTCATCATGGGTCGGGCACTATACGAGGGAAAACTATCGCTGAGAGAGTGTCTGAGCGATGATTACGATTGTTGATTACCAGGCCGGTAACCTCACCTCCGTTCGGCGCGCTCTTGATGCCTTGGGAATCCCCTGCCGGATTTCCGCTGACCCAGAACTCGTCCGCCGCGCCGAGTGCATCATCTTCCCCGGCGTGGGGGCAGCCGGAGCGGCGATGACCGTGCTGCGCGCACGCGGCCTCGACCAGGCGCTGGCCGAGGCCTTCCGCGCCGGTACGCCCATCCTGGGCATCTGCCTCGGCTGTCAAATCGTGCTAACGCATTCGGAGGAGGATGACACTGATTGCCTGAACTTCATTCCTGGTCAGACGGTGCGCTTTCGGCCAACCGAGCCGGCGCTGAAAATCCCACACATGGGCTGGAACGAGGTTACAACGACACGACCGCATCCGTTGCTGGCGCACCTGCGGCCCGGCGATCAGGTTTACTTTGTCCACTCCTACTATCCCCGCCCCGACTGTCCCGAGGATGTCTTCGCCGTGTGCGACTATGGCGGGCTATTCCCAGCAGCCATCGGCAGGGCTAATCTCTTCGCCGTCCAGTTCCACGCCGAGAAAAGCGGGCCGCTGGGATTGCAGATTTTGAAGAACTTCGCGGAGTGGAAACCATGTTGAGCAAACGTATCATCGCCTGTCTCGACGTGCGCGACGGCAAATTGGCCAAGAGCGTGCGCTTCGTGAACACCAAAGACATCGGCGATCCGGTGGCGAAAGCCAGGGAGTATTACGAGCAGGGTCTGGATGAACTGGTGCTGTACGACATCACCGCCTCAAGCGACAATCGCGCCATCATGATTGAGGTGGTCGAGCGCGTCGCCGCTCAGGTGTTCATCCCCTTCTCGGTGGGCGGCGGCCTGCGGACGGTGGAGGATTGCCGCCGTGTCCTGCTTGCCGGCGCCGAGAAGGTCAACGTCAACACCGCCGCCGTCCAGCGGCCGGAACTGATCGCCGAGGCGGCGCGCGCCTTCGGTTCGCAGGCGGTGGTACTCTCGATGGACGTCCGCCGCGCTCCAGCCTCGGAGGCCATTCCCTCCGGCTACGAGATTGTCACCCACGGCGGGCGCGCGCCCACAGGGCTGGACGCTCTCGCCTGGGCGCGGCGGGGCGAGGCGCTGGGCGCGGGTGAGATTGTGGTCAACTCGATGGACGCCGACGGCACGAAGCAGGGCTACGAAATCACGCTGACGCGTCTCATCGCCGAGGCCGTCTCCATCCCGGTCATCGCCTCGGGCGGGGGCGGCAAACCGGAGCATCTCTACGACGTGCTGACCGAAGGGAAAGCCGATGCCGCGCTGGTGGCCTCGATGCTGCACTACGGCGAGTACACAGTAGGAGCAATCAAGGCGTACCTGGCCGGGAGAGGAATTAGAGTCAGAAAGATGAAGGATGAAGGATGAAAGATGAAGGAGGAAGGAGTAAGGATGAAGGATGAAGGATGAATTGACGCTTCGATGGGATTCAAATGGCTTGATTCCCGTCATTGTGCAAGACAGCCGGACGCTGCAGGTGCTGACGCTGGCCTGGATGAACGCCGAGTCGCTGCAAAAAACCCTGGCCACGGGCGAAACCTGGTTCTGGAGCCGCTCGCGCCGCGCCCTGTGGCACAAAGGCGAGACCTCTGGTCACACACAGCGGGTGGTCGAGGTACGCTGCGACTGCGACGCCGACGCCCTGCTGGTGCTGGTCGAGCCGGCCGGCCCGGCCTGCCACACGGGCGCGACGAGTTGCTTTTATCGAAGGATGTGGCGTCATTGCGAGGAGCCGCGGAGCGGCGACGAGGCAATCCCTACGTAAAAAGGGAGATTGCTTCGCTCCTTCGGAGCTCGCAATGACACTTGAAAGGAATTTTATGACCCTCGATGACTTGTACCAAATCATTATGGACCGCAAGATCAACCCCAAGCCCGGCTCCTACACCTGCGAGTTGTTCGCCAAGGGCGAGGATGAAATTCTGAAGAAGATAGGGGAGGAGGCAGTGGAGGTGATTCTCGCTGCCAAAGGCCAGGGCGATGCCCGCCTGGTAGAGGAGACCGCCGACCTGGCCTACCATCTACTCGTTTTACTCGCCAGCCGCGGCCTCTCGCCCGCCGATGTGGAGGCCGAACTGGGGAGGAGGCAGAGGGGAAAAAGGAATGACTAAGATAGTGGACTAACGAAGTCCATTATGTGAGCAGGGTAATTTGGATAGCGCTGTTTGTAAAGTTGGTGACAGTAACAAAACTGGTTGGGAGCGGTGACAAAAAGGCGAACTCCTTGTAAGATATTGGTGTATCAAACCAAACAACAAAGAGTTCACCATGCCTATTGTCATTCTAAAATTGCTGGTTGTCAAGCGGAAGAACTGAGTTTCAGACAAAAGTTCGGACAGGGGGATGGACTATGTTTTGGAAAGTGGCAAAAGCGGCTTTGAGAGCAGCGGCTTTCTGTGCTTCGGTAAGCGACCACTTTTGCTTGAGCAGCACAAACAGACCGGAATAGCGTTTCCACTTTTTGCCTTTTTTGCGAGAAGGGGATCCTGGGATGCGTTCTGAATCTTCAATCTGCTCATCTTTGGCAATCGATTCGCCATAGAGCAAGTCACGTAACTCTTCGCCAACAATCAGGCCGATGGTGAAAACCAGCAACAAAAGGGCAATCATTTTTTCCATGTAAACTTGCTGTTTGTTCATGAGTTTGGTTAGTCCCAGCAAGGATTTTAGGTCACGGAATGTTTGCTCGATTTTCATGCGGTCAAAGTAAATTTGCAAGCCTCGCTGGGCTTCCAAGTTGGTCATGATCCATAGGGGTTCGTTCAACCCCCTCTTCCAGGTACCGGCAACATTCATAGGCACTTTGC
This sequence comes from Anaerolineales bacterium, assembly GCA_041287425.1. GTDB lineage: Bacteria > Chloroflexota > Anaerolineae > Anaerolineales > Villigracilaceae > JAFGSI01. The sequence goes on from JBEULG010000037.1 coordinate 96,064, forward strand.
CCATGTACCAGACGTGATGGAAAACAACTGTCTCGCCTGGCGCAATCGTTAGGACCACTTCCTTGCCATCATCGTCATAAAATTTGGGCGGGTTGGCACGCAGGTTCAGGCGGATGACCCAGTTGATCTGCTTTTGGAACAGGTTGTGCATCAACTCCAGATAGCTAAATTCTCGATCCAACACGAGCGGACGCTCCCCGAGCATATCCTTCAAACCCGCAAAGGCCCGAAAATGATGGAGATTGCGCGACTCCAACCCCTGCATGATCGTTCTTGATGAGTAAGTCACCAGCCCACAAGGAATAGCACGCCCGCGATAAGGCGTCGCCAAAATCAACGCCCAGAACCCCCGCTTACCTTCTTTCAACTTGCCGACATATTCTGTCTTGTAGGCATGGGGTCGCTCAATCTCGGTCACATCTCCAATCACAAACTCCGCATCTTCCTGAAATAATCGCCAGCGCTGTGCGCGGATCTGCTTTTTCCAAAAAGCGCTGAATCCTTTTGTAGCTCGCGGCACTCCCTCCCTTCATCGCCGCAACAATCTCCGTCAACCGTAATGACCGCGCTTCAAGAATCGCTGCCTCGATTTCTCCTGCTCGTTCGGCAGTTTCTTCGTCGTCAAACAATTCCACCATAAAGTCTTGATTGGTGATAAACTTGTCCATGAAGCCTCCGAGTGGAAAAGATGGTTGTGGAAAACCAAGTTTATCTCCTTCGAGGCTTCTTTGTTTGAACCTGATGTCCGAACTTTTGTCCGAACCTCAGAAGTTGCCTCTTGACTCTGAGTTTTCAAGTCGGTATAATACACTTTTGCGTATCTATTCCATGTTCGCCGTCTGGGGCGGACGGGATTTTCGCGTTTCTCGTCGGGCAATTATCACCAGGAGTCAAGCATGGCGTCTGTTCTCCCCAAGAAAAATTACGCACGCATTCCGGTTACGCTGGATCTTCCCAATCTCATTGAAGTACAACTGGACTCGTTTGCTCGCCTCAAAAGCGAAGGTTTAGGGGATCTCTTCCATGAAATCTCTCCCATCGAATCATACAACAAAGGAATGCGCCTGTATTTTCCCAGTCGCAGCCCCGAAGCGCAACAGTGGGATCTGAAATACTGGTTTGGGGAACCCAAGCATTCGATTGAAGAGTGCGTCGAGCGCGACCTGACTTACGCCAGCCCGCTCTACGTTTCCGTGCTTCTGGCCGGTCCGGAAATCCCTGAGCCAATCAAGCAGGATATCTTCCTGGGCGATTTTCCCGAGATGACCGACAAGGGCACGTTCATCATCAACGGCACCGAGCGCGTTGTCGTTTCGCAGTTGATTCGTTCGCCGGGCGTCTATTTCGAAGCACCGACCGACCGGGCAACCGGCCGCGCCCTGGCCATGGCCAAACTCATCCCCGACCGCGGCGCCTGGATGGAGTTCGAGACGCGCAAGTCGGATTACCTGACCCTCAAATTCAATCGCAAGCGCACGGTTCCCATCACCGTTTTCCTGCGCGCCCTGGCAGCGGTAGACGACGGCAACGGCGGCGAGCAAGTGCTGACCAGCGGCACGGACGAAGAAATTCTGTCCCTGTTCGCGGATGTCGACACCAACCCTGAGCGCATGTACATCACCTCGACTTTGCAACAGGAGCCAGAGTGGGATCTCTCCGGCGGCCTGACCATTGCTGAGGCGGCTCTGATCGAGTTCTTCAAACGCATGCGCCCCGGCGACCCGGCCACCCTGGAGAACGCCCGTACCTTCCTGGAAGAGCAACTTTTCGACCAGCGTCACTACGATTTGGAACGGGTGGGCCGCTACAAACTGAACCAGAAACTCGATCTGAACATCCCGATTCCGCATCGCACGGTCACCAAACTCGATATCATTCGCCTCATCCGCCGCATGATTCTCATCAACAACGGTGTCGAGCCGCCCGATGATATTGACCACCTCGGCAACCGGCGCGTCAAGACGGTGGGGGAATTGATTCAGAACAAATTGCGCATCGGTTTGCGCCGCATGGAGCGGGTCATCAAGGAGCGCATGTCGATTCGCGATCAGGAACAACTCTCTCCCGTGACTCTGATCAACATCCGGCCGGTAGTGGCAGCCCTGCGCGAATTCTTCGGCTCCAGTCAATTGTCCCAGTTCATGGACCAGACCAATCCGCTGGCCGAGTTGCGCCACAAGCGCACGCTCTCGGCGCTCGGTCCGGGCGGCCTGCGGCGGGAGCGCGCCGGCTTCGATGTGCGCGATGTACACCATTCCCACTACGGCCGAATCTGTCCAATCGAGACCCCTGAAGGCCCGAACATCGGGCTGATCGGCCGCTTGGCCTCTTACGCCCGCGTCAACGAATACGGCTTCATCGAGACGCCCTATCGCAAGGTCATCAAACAGATGCCCTGCAACGACCCGGCGCTGGAGGGCCGCGCTCTGCGCGAAGATATCCTCGACCCGAAAACCGGCGAGGTGCTGATCAAGGCCGGGGAGCGCATCACGGCCAAAATGCTGAAAACGATTGCCCGCCTGAAGCGCGATGTGGCCGTCGTCCCGTTTGTCTCGGATCGGTGCGAGTATCTCTCGGCCGATGCCGAGGACAAGTACGTGATCGCTCAGGCCAACGCCGAACTCAACGAATACCGCGAGTTCGTCCATCCGCGCGTCTCGTGCCGCTATCACTCAGGTTTCATTTTCACACCGGCCGAAAACCTGGATTACATGGACGTCGCTCCGCATCAGGTGGTTGGCATCAGCGCGGCCTTGATTCCTTTCCTCGAGCACGATGACGCTAACCGCGCTCTGATGGGCTCGAACATGCAGGCCCAGGCGGTGCCGCTCCTGCGCCCGGAGATTCCGCTGGTCTCAACCGGCATGGAACATCACGCCGCGCTCGACTCGGGCCAGGTGATTGTCGCCGAAACCGATGGCGACGTGGTCTCGGTCACGGGTTCGACGATTGTCTTGCGCGATAAGGAGGGCCGCCTCCACACGTACAATCTGCGCAAGTATCAACGTTCCAATCAGTCCACCTGTATTGACCAGCGCCCGGCAGTGGTCAAGGGTCAGGTGGTCAGAAAAGGCGACATCATCGCCGACTCGTCCTCCACAGAGAGCGGCGAACTGGCCCTCGGTCAGAACGTGACCGTCGCGTTCCTCTCGTGGGAAGGCGCTAATTTCGAAGACGCCATCGTCATCTCGGAGCGGCTGGTGCAGGCCGACCGGTTCACCTCGGTGCATATCGAGAAATACGAGGTCGAGGCGCGGGACACCAAACTGGGTCCCGAGGAAATCACCCGCGATATTCCCAACGTCGGCGAAGACGCCCTCAAAGATCTGGATGAAAATGGCATCATCCGAATTGGCGCCGAGGTCGGGCCGAACGACATCTTGGTCGGCAAGATCACACCCAAAGGCGAAAAGGAGTTGACCCCCGAGGAGCGCTTGCTGCGCGCCATTTTCGGCGAAAAATCGCGCGACGTGAAGGACACCTCGCTGCGCATGCCGCATGGCGAACGCGGCAAGGTGGTGGATGTCAAAGTCTTCACCCGCGAGGACAATGCCGACCTCTCGGCCGGGGTGGACATGATGGTGCGCGTCTCGGTGGCGCAACGCCGCAAGATCACGGCGGGCGACAAAATGGCGGGCCGCCACGGGAACAAGGGCGTCGTCTCGCGCGTCGTGCCGGTCGAAGACATGCCCTTCCTCGAAGATGGCACCCCCGTGGACATCATTTTGAATCCGACCGGCGTCCCCGGCCGCATGAACCTGGGGCAGGTCCTTGAAGTTCACCTCGGCTGGGCGGCCAGCCGCCTCGGCTTCCGCGCCCTCACGCCGGTCTTCGATGGCGCCCGCGAGGACGAAATCGAAGCCGATCTGGCGCGCGCCTGGCTGGTGGATTATGCTTGGCAAGAGACTGCTCAGAAAGCCTGGGAGTGGCTCAAGGACCAAGAGTACACCCCCGACGCCATCGAGGATGATGACGAGGTCCGACGGCTCTATCTGGAACAATGGCTGGGAGAACGCAAGTACGATATTTACCGCATCGCTTCGGACGTCACTTACGCCCGCCTCTCGACAGCCAAAGAATGGCTGCGCGAGCATGGCTTCGATCCGGACGCGATTCTGGTGGAAACCGTGCCCGAACCTGGCCGGCGCGAGCAGTACAACCGGGCTGCCGTCCAGGCCTGCCTGAAGTTGTGGCTGCATACCAGGGGATACGATAATGTCCCGGAGGACCAAGTCGAGGAAAAGGTTCAGCAGGTCATGGCCGAGACGGGCCAGCCGGCTCCCATTCTCGGCAAGTTCATCCTGCGGGACGGGAAGACCGGTCAGCCTTACGACCAGCCGGTGACGGTGGGCGTGATGACCGTGCTTAAACTGCATCACCTGGTCGAGGACAAAGTACACGCCCGTTCGACGGGACCTTACAGCCTGGTGACCCAGCAGCCGCTGGGCGGGAAAGCCCAATTCGGCGGTCAGCGTTTCGGCGAGATGGAGGTGTGGGCGCTGGAGGCGTACGGAGCGGCTTACACGTTGCAGGAGATGCTGACCGTCAAATCGGACGACGTTCAGGGCCGCGTCAATACGTATGAGTCCATCGTCAAGGGCGAACCGATCGAGGAGCCGAGCATTCCGGCCTCGTTCCGGGTGCTGGTCAAAGAATTGCAAAGCCTGGGCCTGGCCGTCGAAGCGGTGACCGATACGGGCGAGGTGATTCGGTTTGGCAAGGATGAGGAGAAAATCCATCCGCCTAAATATGACACCGGCTTGCTTGGGCTGGGAGGCGGTCTGAGCGCGGGCAACGCGGAGCAGGACGAAGCGAACCTTGACGGATAAAAAGTCTGTGTGATAAAATTGCTTCTCGTTGCCTACAAGGGCTGATGCGTTGCACTGCCCACTACGTAGTTTGTACGTGTGAGGCCATCAGGCACGTCATGTGATGGCCTCGTACTTTGGAAGTACCCTGTTCATTCGTCAGCAAACTGTTCGGAGGCGAAGGTGCCAACAATCAATCAATTGATCCGCAAGGGACGCCGGTCGAAGAAGGTGAAGAGCAAGGCTCCGGCTTTGCTGTACACCTACAATTCTTACAAGCAGCGCCGCGTGCGTCAGAGCAAGGGCGCGCCGCAGAAGCGCGGGGTTTGCACTGTCGTTCGCACGACGACCCCTAAAAAGCCGAATTCGGCGCTGCGCAAGATTGCCCGTGTGCGCCTGACCAACCAGATCGAGGTCACGGCTTATATTCCCGGCGAGGGCCACCAGTTGCAGGAGCACTCGGTCGTGCTGGTGCGCGGTGGCCGCGTCAAAGACCTGCCGGGCGTGCGTTATCACATCGTGCGCGGTTCGCTGGATACGACCGGGGTTGCCAATCGGAAGCAGGGTCGCTCGAAGTATGGCGCCAAGCGTCCGAAGGAATCTGCGGCTTAGTTTCTTGGATGGAGTGTTGGAATGCGTCGAGCAAAGCCTGAAAAGCGCGAAATTCCCCCGGATGTGCGTTACAACAGCGTGATGGTCAGCACGATGATTCACCACATGCTGCGGCGGGGCAAGAAGAGCACGGCAACGCGCATCATGTATGATACGCTGGATATCATCCGTCAACGGAATGAAGGCAAGGACCCCCTGGAGGTCTTCGATACGGCCCTGAAGAATGTGGCGCCTGTCATGGAAGTCCGGCCGCGGCGCGTCGGCGGTGCGACCTATCAGGTGCCGATGGAAGTCGCCCCGGCCCGCCGGACGACGCTGGCCATCCGCTGGCTGCTCGATGCGGCGCGGGCGCGGACGGGCAAATCTTTCGCCGAAAAACTGGCGGATGAATTGATGGATGCTTACAAGAACGAGGGCGCGGCGATTCGCAAGCGCGAAGAGACTCACAAAATGGCGGAGGCCAATCGCGCCTTCTCCCATTACCGCATGTAGACTGCGGTGGCTGCACTTTAACAGGACACCTACCCATGGCCCGCGCTTTTCCGCTCGAACGGTATCGCAATATTGGCATTATTGCCCATATTGACGCCGGTAAAACGACGACGACCGAGCGGATTCTGTTCTACACGGGCAAAACCCACCGGCTGGGCTCGGTCGATGATGGAACGACCGTCACCGACTGGATGGAACAGGAGCGCGAACGGGGCATCACCATCGTCTCGGCAGCGGTCACGGCGGAGTGGAACGGGTATCAAATCAACATCATTGATACGCCCGGCCACATTGACTTCACGGCCGAAGTGCAGCGCTCGCTGCGCGTTCTGGATGGCGGTGTGGTCGTTTTCGATTCTGTCCAGGGCGTCGAGCCGCAGAGCGAGACCGTCTGGCGGCAGGCAGACCGCTATGGCGTGCCGCGCATCTGCTTTGCCAACAAAATGGACCGCCTGGGCGCGTCGTACGAACGCACCATCGAAACGATCCGGCAACGCCTGGGCGCCAACCCGATTGCCATGCAGATGCCGATTGGGGCAGAGGCCTCCTTCCAGGGCGTCATTGACCTGATGACGATGAAAGCCATCTATTGGGAGGATGAACTGGGCCTGGAAATGCGTCAGGCCGAAATCCCGGCCGATTTGAGGCTGGAAGCCGAGGAACGCCGCCGCACGATGGTGGAACATATCGCCGAATTGGATGATGCCCTGATTGTCAAATACCTGGAGGGCGAAGAGATTCCTGTCGAGGAATTGAAAGCCGGCCTGCGGCGGGCGGTCATCGCCAACCGGGCGACGCCGGTCTTCTGCGGCAGTTCGCTGCGCAACAAGGGCGTGCAGCCCGTGCTGGATGCCGTTATCGATTACCTGCCTTCGCCGTTGGACATTCCGGCGGTACGCGGCACCGATCCGCGTACGGATGAAGTCGTGGAATTGCCCCCTCAGGATGACGCTCCTTTGAGCGCCTTGGTCTTTAAAATCGTAACCGACCCCTATGTGGGACGCCTGGCCTATTTTCGCGTCTACTCCGGGACGCTGAGTCAGGGCCAGATGGTCGTGAATTCGACCAAAGGCAAGCGGGAGCGAATTGGGCGGCTATTGCGCATGTATGCCGACCACCGCGAGGACATCACCGAGGTGCGCGCCGGCGATATTGCCGCGGCGCTGGGCTTCAAGGAGACCTTCACCGGCGATACGCTGTGCGACAACAAACTGGTCGTGCTCGAGAATATCTCTTTCCCAGAGCCGGTCATTTTTGTGGCCATCGAACCCAAGACGGCTGCCGACCAGGACAGGATGAGCGAGGCCCTGCGCAAACTCTCGGAGGAAGACCCCACCTTCCGCGTCCGCACCGATGAGGACACCGGTCAGACGATCATCGCCGGCATGGGTGAACTGCATTTGGATGTCTTGGTTGACCGGATGATGCGCGAGTTCCGCGTGCAGGCCAATATCGGCAAGCCGCGGGTGGCGTATCATGAGTCGATTACCCAGCCCGTGCCGAAGGTGGATTACAAGTACGTTAAACAGACCGGCGGTCACGGTCAGTACGGTCACGTGGTCATCGCCCTGGAGCCGGCCGAACCGGGCAGCGGAATCCTCTTCGAGGACAAGATTGTCGGGGGGGTGATTCCCCGTGAGTTCATCCCGGCAATCGAAAAAGGCATCCGCGAGGCCGCCGAAAGCGGAGTCATCGCCGGCTATCCGGTGGTGGACGTGAAAGTGACGTTGTACGATGGCTCCTTCCACGAGGTCGATTCGAGCGACATGGCCTTCAAGATGGCGGCCACCTTTGCCTTCAAGGAAGGCATGCAGAAGGGCAACCCCATCCTTCTGGAGCCGATCATGAAGGTCGAAGTCGTTGTGCCGGAAGAGTACGTGGGTGATGTGATGGGCGGCCTGAACAGTCGGCGGGCTACCATCCGCGGGCTGGATATGCGGCCGGGCAATGCCCAGGCGATCAGCGCCCACGTCCCGCTGGGCGAGATGTTTGGGTATGCCACCGACCTGCGCTCGACCACGCAGGGCCGGGGTGTCTTTTCGATGGAATTCGATCACTACGCGCCGGTTCCCGAATCGGTTGCGAAACAAATCCTTCAATCCTGAACTTGTCTCTGTTCTAAAAAAGGAGAAAAAAAGATGGCGAAGCAAAAGTTTGAGCGGACGAAGCCGCACATGAATGTAGGGACCATGGGGCACATTGACCATGGGAAGACGACGTTGACGGCGGCGATCACGAAATACTGCCAGATGTTGGGGAAGGCGGAGTATCGGC
>JBEULG010000038.1:0-67197 GCA_041287425.1 Anaerolineales bacterium
GGAGCGGCGGCATGGGGGAGGGGGTAGCGGTCGCTTTGGCGAGGTCCGCCGGCGCGCCGGGGAGCGTGGGGGTGGCCGTGGGCTGCAGGTTATCGAGTAGCAGGGCCAGGGCCGGGGCGGCGCTGCCTGGCCAGAAAGTCCACAAGGCAGCGGCGCACAGCAGGGTCAGGGCCAGGAGCGCCCACAGAAGAGCGGGCCGTTTCGCCTTTTGGGGCCGCGGCGGCGACGGCGCAGGCGACCGTGGAGGGGCGGCGGGAAGGGCGGCGGCCGGCGCGGGCGGCGGAGAAGGCAGAGGTGCGGGCCGGGAAGGCAGCGTCGGCGTTTTACGCGGCTGAGTATCGCCGCCAGCCATTTCCTGCCTGCGCACCTGTTCCAGGGCCCACGCCATGCCGCGCCGGGCGCGTTCGCTGTGCGGGTTGATCTGGAGAGCCTGTTCCAGGCAAGCCACCGCTACCCGCGGACTGGAGGCAGCCGCCAGCAGCAACCAGGCCTCCTCCGTCTTCGGCGCCAGGGCGAGGGCCTGCTCGGCCCAGCGGCGGGCAGCCTGCCGGTCGCCGTGCTGGAGCGCCTGGCGGGCGTTCTCGAGGGCTTGCTGGACGGAATCCGAATCGGGACTCATGGAGGGGGAAGCGGCTCGGCGTTCTCGGTGTTGACGTAACACAAGATGCCCGCCACGATGCCGTCAGCCACCAGGTCGGGGCGCTGGGTCAAAATCTCGTAGTCCAGGCGCAAGAATCCGGTCTCGATGATGGCCGCCGTGGTCGAGGCGTTGATCTCATCGAAGGCGTGATACTCGGTCATGTCAACCGTGATGCTGCCGGCGTGAAAGGGCAGGCCGGTGACGGCGCCATAGCGATCGTACAGGCAGGCCGTCAGGCGGCTGGCCAGGTTGGGGTCGCGGCTGGAGACCGATTGAGCCACTTTGAAGCCGGTCGCATCCGGGCCGTAATCTTCACACGAATCGTTGTGGATAGAAACCAGCGCGGCCGCCTGATAGCCTTGCAGGCGCGGATCGAATTCCTGCAACAGGTCCACCTGGAAACCCTGAGCGGTCAATTTCTGTTGCACGAGGGAGGCGATGGTCAGGTTGACTTCCGCCTCGGTGACGCCGTTGGGGCAGACCGCCCCGGAGTCGTTGCCCCAGTGGCCGGCGACGATGCCAATCCGCACCTGGCGTTGCAAGGTGGCCGCCGGCGCGGCCGGACCTGCGGCGGGCGGAGTCAACAGGACGTTGACCAGGTTGTCGATGTCCAAGGAGATGGACTGCGGCGTGCAGCAGGTCGCCATGGTCGCCAGCAAAATGGCAATGCTGAAGACGGTTTGCAGGATGCGGCCGGTGCGAATCCCATTGGGCGCGGCCGGGGGCGGGGAAGGGGGGCGGGAATCATCCATAGGTAGTGCAATAGTACCCCAAATGACAGCCAAAAAGCAAGGGCTGAGGAAAGTGATTCCGGGGCCTTCGTAAAGCCCACAGGATGTGTCGTTGTAAGGGGTGCCTGCCCCCAGCCTTATGCCGGGCGAAGCAAAGCGGCGTCTGACTTTCATAAACTGCCTGCACCTGCGCCGCAGGCACAGGTGAGAGACCAGACTTGCCCTCGCTTGCCGCCGTTCAGGCTATAATAAACCTGCAAATGCAAGAGGAGGCAGGACTATGTTGATTATCTTGAGCGACATCCATCTGGCCGACGGCACCTGCGCCAAACCGGTCTCGCAGGCAGCCTTCGAATTGTTCATCGACCGCCTCGAAGAGATGGCCTTCAACGCTTCCTGGCGGCAGGACGGGCATTATCGGCCCATCGAGAGCATCGACATCCTCCTGCTGGGCGATGTGCTCGAGACGCTGCATTCCACCCTGTGGCTTCAAAGCGAAGACGGCCAGCCGCATGCCATCCGTCCCTGGTCCGATTTCCGCGATCCGGCCTATGCCCAAGTCCTGGAGGCCATCACCGCCGCGATTCTGGAGAACAACGCCGGCAGCCTGGCCTTGCTGCGTGACCTGACCCAGAAAGGGCTGGGATTGACACCCCCCACCCGCAAAGGGGAGCCGGCGCTGAAGACTCGCGAGCAGGTCAGCGTGCCGGTGCGCATTTTCTACCTGCTCGGCAATCACGATTGGTACTATCACCTGCCCGGCACGGCCTTCGAAGGCATCCGCAAGAAAATCAGGCAAGCCTTCGGACTCTCCAACCCGCCGGGAGCGTTTCCGCACGAGGTGCGCGAATCGGCCGAGATTCAAGCCCTGCTGGATGAATACGAAGTCTACGCCCAGCACGGCGACTTGTACGATTCTTTCAATTACTTCAAAGAAAAAGGCCGCGACGCCGCCAGCCTGGGCGACGCCCTGGGAGTGGAGGTCTTCAACCGCTTCCCGCTCGAGGTCGAGAAACAGATGGGCGCCGACCTTCCGCCCGGCATCGTGGACAGCCTGCGCGAACTGGTCAACGTCCGTCCGGCGCTGGCCGTCCCGCTCTGGATTAGCGGCCAGTTGCGGCAGAATCACGTCGACCGCAAACGCCAGGAACAATTGAAGACCATCTGGGACGGTCTGTGCAAACAGTTCCTGGACCTGCCGCTGGTGCGCCAGGCCGACAGGCGTTTCCGGCTGGACCTGGTGGATGTCTTGCAACTGGCCATCCGACTGACCGACAACATTCCTTTCAAGACTTTGGATGAACTGGTAGTCTGGCTGCGCAAGAAAATGTGGGGCAACGAAATTTCCTTTACTCGTTTCGCCCTGCGCGAGGAGGCCTTCCTGAAGCGCGAGGCGCGCTTCGTCGTTTACGGCCACACCCACCACCACGAGGTCGTGCCGCTCGATTCGATCTCCACCGGCGCGGAGAGGACGAACCAAATGTACTTGAATTCCGGCACCTGGCACACCTACTACGACCTGGCGCGCTACAAGCCGAAGGAGCAAAAATTCGTCCCCTATCAGGTGCTCACCTATCTGGCCTTCTACAAAGACGGCGAGCGCGGCGGCCGGCACTTCGAAACCTGGTCAGGAGCCTTTTCCGACTGATGCCCGAATACCTCTACCTCCTTCACCCCTACCGGCACGGATTCTTCGAGCAGCCCACGCCCGAAGAATCCGCCGTCATGGAAGCACACTTCGCCTACCTCCAACAGGCCGCCGCCGAGGGACGTCTGCTGCTGGCCGGCCCCTGCCTGGACGACACCTTCGGCCTGGTGATTTTCCGTGCCGAAGATGACGAGGCGGCCCAGGCCTTCATGTTCGGCGACCCGTCGGTCGCCCAGAACGTCATGGCGGCCGAACTTCACCCACTGCGCATCTCGTTGTGGGGAGCCGAACGATGAGCAAGCCTCTCGACCCGGCCCGTTTGCTGGCGCGGCTGGAAAAGAACGGCAATCCGCTGATTGAGGCAGACGCCGCCATGTTCGTGTGGAAAGGCACGGCCGCCCCGCACCTCATCTGCGACCTGTACGATTGGGAGGAAAACCCGCGCCCCTTGCGGCGCCTGACCGATGACCTCTACGCCCTGCGCCTGCCCCTGCCCGCCGACACCTACCTGGAATACGCTTTCTTCGACCCGGCCACCGGTCAGCGGGTGCGCGACCCGTTCAATCCCCGCCGCATCTGGAACGGCGTCGGCCAATACAATCACTATGTTTACATGCCCGCGGCCGCCCCCAGCCCGCTGACCCGCCGCGACCCGGCCGCCAGGCGCGGCGAGGTCACCCGTCACGAAATCCCCGCCGACGACCTGACGGCCGGCCGGAAGCGTCTGGTTCACCTCTATCAGCCGCCGACCGACGACCCCGTCCCGCTGTTGGTGGTCTACGACGGCAACGACTACCTGCGGCGCGGCCGCATCACCGTCATTGTGGACAATCTCATCGCCCAGCGGCGCATCCGCCCGCTCGCTTTGGCCCTCGTCCCTAACGGCGGACCGACGCGGATGGTCGAATACGCCTGCTCCGAGGCGACGCTTGGCTTCATCCTGCAGACTGTCCTGCCGCTGGCCCGCCGTCAGATGCGGCTGGTGGACCCGGCCCGGCAGCCCGGCGCCTACGGCGTGCTGGGCGCCTCGATGGGCGGCCTGATGGCCGTCTATACCGCCCTGCGCCTGCCGCATATTTTCGGGCGCGTCATCAGCCAGGCCGGCGCCTTCGAACTCGGCGACTACGAGACGGTCGTCGTCCAGATGGTTCGCCACCTGCCGCCTCCGCCGGTCCAATTCTGGCTGGATGTCGGCCGGATGGACTTCCTGCGCCAGGCCAATCGCCGCATGGCTGCCCTGCTTGAGGAAAGAGGCTATTCGTTGACCTACCTCGAGACCGGCGGAGCACACAATTACACCACCTGGCGCAATGTGCTGGGCGAGGCGCTGACCGCCCTGTTTGGCTGAGCAGGCATCTAGCAGCGGTGCTCCTATGATTCTGGCAACTTTGTGCTACCTCAAGCGCGACGGCAAGACCCTGATGATTCACCGCAACCGCAAAGCCGGCGACATGCATGCCGGCAAATGGAACGGTCTGGGCGGCAAGTTCGAGGCGGGCGAAAGCCCCGAAGCCTGCGTAACCCGCGAGGTGCGCGAGGAAAGCGGGCTGGAAATCCACGCCCCGCGGCTGCGCGGCTTGTTGGTCTTCCCGAATTTCAAAGGCAACGACTGGTACGTCTTCGTCTTCACCGCAACCGAATTCGACGGCGAACTGCGCGATTCCCCCGAGGGCGAATTGTGCTGGGTTCCGGACGAAGAACTCGAACGGCTGCCACTTTGGCCAAGCGACCGCGTCTTTTTCCCCTGGCTGGAGGGGGCGCACTTCTTCTCGGCCAGATTCGTCTATGAAGGGGACGAGATGAAAAGCCACGAGGTGGCATTTCACTAGCGTCTTTCACTTTCCCGCAACTTTCATGAAGCCGGTCTCTGGGAGAGAGCGGCTTCATGATTCACAACAACAGGACTTACGCAAAATAAACCGTCAAGGCGCTGAGAACGCCAAGATTCGTATCAAGACGCCAAGAAGGCTTGGCGAACTCGCTAAAAAATTGGCGTCTTGGCGACTCGGCGGTGAGAAAAACATCGTTCTGCGTAAGTCCTAAACAAAAGTGTTAAGTCCCTGTTGGGCGGTTGCAAAGTGGGGCAGAGAAACGGACGATTTATAATGAATGTGTCTTCCAAGGAGGATGGGTATGAAAGGACAACGGCCTCCGCGATTTTTGCTCGGTCTGATCACCTTTGGAATTTTCTGGATCGTCATCGTTACCGCCATTCGTTTTCAGATTGTCGCGCCGCGCCCCCTGCTCGAATGGCTCAGCAAAAGCCCCAATCCCCAGCAGGCATTGTGGGCCTTTGGGGCCGCCGCCGCCAGCCTCATCGCCGCCCTGATTCGTCTGGGCTTTCGACTACCTGGCCTGAAGAGCAAACTCGAGGACCCCGACAATCGCATCGCCGAATACCTGGCCGGGCTGCCCCCATGGAGCATTGGCATCATTTTTGCCCTCTCGCTGATCTTTCTGCTGACGGTGTTCCCCTCCTGCCAGTCGCCGTCGAGTGTCCTCTTCGAAGTCCAGGGGCGCGAACAGCCACTCCGTCCGGCCGATACGCTCATCGCCGCGCCGGGAGAGATGCTGACCATCATCGCCCGGCCGATTGACGAGGCAGACATTCTCTCCTGCACCTGGCAGTATGCGGGCGACGCCTTCACGACCATCGGCGAGAGGAACGGCTGCGAAATCAGCCTCGAAGTGGCCCAGCAACCCGGCAACGGTTTCGTGACCCTGCAAGTCTCACAAAATTTCTGCACACAAAAATCGCTCTTCACCCTTCAGATTCAGGTTCAACCTTAGGCTGTGCTTGTCTTATGAAAGTGATTTCTGCGGCCTGCATTGTAGTCATGATTGGACTGGCGGCTCTGGGCGTGGCCTGCAATCCGTCCTCGGCTGCCTCCCCGCCGGTCAAAATCCTGCCGGAGCAGTGCAACGTACCCGTCAACGGGACCATCGGCCTGACGCTGGCCGGCAGCCTGCAGGGCAATCCCGCCATCCAGTGGGAAGCGACCGGCGGCCTGATTCGCTCGACCGGCTCAGGCTTCACGGCCGAGTTGAGCGCCCCCTCCACCAGCGGCGAGGTCGTCGTCACCGCCCGCATCACGGGCAGCACTACCCTGACGGTCACCCGCGCCTGCGTGATCCTTGCCGCCGATACCTCCACTCCCGAAATGACGCCCACGCCCACCGCCACCCCCATCCTGGAACAGACGGTGATCATCAGCGAAGTCATGGCCAACCCCTGCGGCTCGGATGATTTCAAGAAGTGGAATGAGTACGTCGAACTCTACAATTACGGCGATTATCCGGTGGATGTCGGCGGCTTATGGCTCTATGACCCTGGAGAAACCGGCACGCCCGATCAAATCGTCGCCTGGGAAGACCGCCTGCCAGCCACCTCCCTGCCCGCAGGGTTGACCACCGATTCGACCGTCATCCCGCCGCGTGGCTTTGCCGTCATCCTCTCGCCGCTCTACACGCAGGGCAGCGACCCCTATCGCATGCCCTACCGCTTCCCGGCCGGCGTCCTCGTCCTGACCATTGAGGGCAGCGAGCGCCTCGGCGACGACCTGTTGAGCATCGTCGGCGAGGGGCGGCCCGACTTCGTCGTCCTGTACGAGGGCGGCTTCAACTCCGTCAGCAAAGTGATTTCCTCCTACGGCGGCCCAAGCCCGGCCCGCTATCCCTACGAGTTCGACGACCCCACTCCTTTCGACCATTTCCCCCTGCTCCTGCACGACTGTTCCTCGGCCGAGCGCATCGACCCGCGCGGCCCCGACGTGGCCGAGAACTGGTACGAGGTCCGCAACGGCGGCTCGCCGGGTTCGGCGCCCTACCCTCCGCCGTAATCACACCGGGCTTGTCCCCAAGGCGGGGCTGAATTCCATTTCGCCGCCGCCTACCGCATCCCCTCGCCTGCCTTCGCTCCCTTTGGCGGTCTGACCATCTGCGCATCGCCTTGCGAGACAGCCTCTTTTCGCTGCCCCGCCCCAACGCCTGCTCCGGCAGGTGCATTGGGCGGTTTTAATATATAATCAAGGGGTATGTCCATTTTGTCTGACAAATACATCCTGTTGGGAGTCAGCGGTTCGATTGCCGCCTACAAAGCGGCCGACCTGGCCTCCCGCCTGACCCAGGCCGGGGCGCGCCTGGACGCCATCCTGACGCCCGCGGCCGAGAAATTCATCACCCCGCTCACCTTTCAATCGGTCACCGGCCGAAAGGCGTTTACCGACGCCGACCTGTGGGGCGGCGAGGCGCATGTCCTGCACGTCGGGCTGGGCCACGCCGCCGACTTGCTGGTCATCGCCCCCTGCACCGCCAACACGCTGGCCAAACTGGCCCATGGCGTGGCCGATAACCTGCTCACCATCACCGCCCTGGCCGCCCGCTGCCCCCTGCTGCTCGCCCCGGCCATGGACGCCGGCATGTACGAGCATCCGGCCACCCAGGAAAATGTGCGCCTGCTGAGCCAACGCGGCGTCTTCTTCGCCGGGCCGGGAGAGGGACGGATGGCCTCCGGCCTGATCGGGCGCGGGCGGATGCTCGAACCGGTCGAACTGTACGGCCACATCCGCCTCGTCTTAGGCCAGCGCGGCCGCCTGGCAGGGAAGAAAATCGTAGTCACCGCCGGCGGGACGCAAGAGCCGCTCGACCCGGTGCGGGTGCTGACCAACCGCTCGTCGGGCAAACAGGGCTACGCCCTCGCCCAAGCCGCCCTCGACGCCGGCGCCAAGGTCGTCCTGATCAGCACACCCACCGGCCTGACCCCGCCGGTCGGCGCCGACCTGCGCCAGGTCCACACCGCCGAACAGATGCTGGCCGCCGTCCTGGCCGAGTGCGCCGGGGCCGATGCCCTCCTGATGGCCGCCGCGGTGGCCGATTTCCGCCCCAAGTCGGTCGCTGGCGAAAAACTCAAGAAGCGCGACGGCATCCCGCAGGTGGAACTGGACGCCGCCCCCGATATTCTCGCCGCCCTGGCCCATTCGGCCTCCCGCCCGCGCTGCGTGGTGGGCTTCGCCGCCGAAACCCGCGACCTGCTCGAAAACGCCGCCGCCAAACTGAAGGCCAAAAAACTGGACCTCATCGCCGCCAACGACATCTCCGCCCCCGACGCCGGCTTCGGCGTGGATACCAACCTGGTCACCCTGCTCTACGCCGATGGCCGCAGCGAAGCCCTGCCGCTGATGAGCAAGAGCGAAGTCGCCGAGGTCATCATCGAACGCCTTGCCTCCCTCCTGGAAAGCCAATGAGCAAAATCTTGGTCATCTCGGATATTCACGCCAACCTGACGGCCCTGGAGGCCGTCCTGGCCGACGCCGGCAAGGTGAGCGAGGTCTGGTGCCTGGGAGATATCGTCGGCTATGGGCCAGACCCGAACGACTGCGTCGAACGGATTCGCGCCCTGCCCAACCTGACCTGTCAGATTGGCAATCACGATGTGGCCGCCATGGGCGAGATGCCCCTGGCCGCCTTCAACACCGAGGCCAAGCGCTCGCTCTTGTGGCAAAAGGAACAGTTGACGCCCCAGAATCTGGACTTCCTGCGCGGCTGCGCCCGCGACCTCACCGTGCGCGGCGATATTTCGCTGGTGCATGGCAGCCCGCGCGACCCCATCTGGGAATACGTGCTGAACACCCTGGTTGCCCGCCTGAACCTGAATTATTTCACCACCCCCTGGTGTTTCGTCGGCCACTCGCATTTTCAGGCCGTCTTTCAATACCGCCAGGCGGATGACAATTTCACCATCGAAATCCCCAAACCGGGAACGCGTTACGAGATGACCGACCGCGCGATTTTCAACCCCGGCTCGGTGGGCCAGCCGCGCGACCGCGACCCGCGCGCCGCCTATGCCCTCTACTACCCGAAGACCCATCTGTGGGAACCGCGCCGCGTGGAGTACGATATCAAGGCCGTCCAGAAACGCATCCTGGAGGCTGGCCTGCCCCAGCGCCACGCCGACCGCCTGAGCGGCGGCTGGTGAACGCTTCCTCCGGCTGACGGAACTTTCGCAGCAGGGGGAACGTCTTGAGAATAAATTCGTTCAGCGTGGAGGAGAAAACGCTATGAAAAAGAACCTCGTCTTCATTTTTATGCCGTTGGCCGTGCTGGCTTTGCTCCTGTCGGCCTGCAGAGCGGCCAACCGGCAGGTGCCGGCACCGTCCGTCGAAATGGTCGTCTCGAACGAGTCGCCCGGCCTGGTCCAAGAAGTGACTGCCGGCGCGCCGGGAAGCCAGCCGGTCGCCTTCGACAGCGCCGCGCCGACCGACCGGCTGGTCATCATGAACGCCGAATTGCAAATCGTCGTCTCTGACCCGGCCGCCAAGGTGCAGGCCATCGCCGACCTGGCGGCGCGCATGGGCGGTTTCGTGGTCGAGATGAACGTTTACCAGATCCGCACCAGCAGCGGGCAGCAGGTCCCCGAAGGTTTCGTCCGCATCCGCGTCCCGGCCGCCGACCTGGAGCGGGCGCTGACCGAGATCAAAGCCGACGCCGTCGAAGTACGCAGCGAGACTCGCAGCGGGCAGGATGTCACCCAACAGTACACCGACCTGCAGTCCCAGTTGCGTCACCTGCAGGCCGCCGAGGCCGAGTTGATGGAAATCATGGAAGAAGCCACCGACACCCAGGATGTGCTGGATGTCTTCAATCAACTCGAATACTACCGCGCCCAGATCGAGACCGTGCGCGGGCAAATCCAATACTACGAGCAGTCCGCCGCCTATTCGCTGATCAGCGTGACCGTAGTCGCCGAGGAGACCGTCCAACCGATTCAAATCGGCCCGTGGACGCCCAAGGGTGCGCTGAACGAAGCCGTTCAGGACCTGGTGCGCTTCCTGCAAGGCTTCGCCGACTTCCTGATTCGCTTCTTCCTGTACATTCTGCCGGTGATGATTTTGATTTTTGGCCCGCCGGCTCTGGTCGTGTGGGGCATCGCGACGCTCGTCAGGCGCGGCCGCCGCAAGAAGGCCCCTCCCGCTTCTTCCTGACCTCTCCGGAGGGACTGTCCCACAAAGCGATAAGCAGAGGGCCGGCCGCCGCTCGATTCGGCGGCCGGCAAGGTCTTGCGCCGCAGGCGGCAACGAAATGGAATTGCGCCCCACTTGTGGGACAGTTCCTCTTATAATTGAAATCATGGAGAAGTTGATTCGCGCCGCCCAGGAATTGTTTGGCGTTCATCTGACCGGCCGCCAGGTGGTGGCCCTGATGACCTTCGAGCGCGAACTGCTGGCCTGGAACGAGCGCGTCAATCTGACCGCCCTCCGCGACGCGGAGAGCATCCGCACCAAACACTTCCTCGACTCGTTCTCCTGTGTTCTGGCCTGGAAGGGGCGTCCGCCGAGGCGGCTGGTGGATGTCGGCACGGGGGCGGGCTTCCCCGGCCTGCCGCTCAAGATTCTCTACCCCTCGCTGCAACTGACGCTGGTCGAATCGGTGGGCAAGAAGACCGCTTTCCTGCGCCACATCGTCGCGACCCTGAAACTGGAGCAGGTGGAGGTGCTCACCGCCCGCGCCGAGGAGGTGGGGCAGATGCCCGCCCACCGCGAGCGCTACGACTGGGCGGTGGCGCGCGCCGTGGCCAATTTGCCCATCCTGAGCGAGTATCTCCTGCCGCTGGTGCGGGTCGGCGGCTGCATGCTGGCCCAGAAAGGTGCCAGCGGGCCGGCCGAGGCCAACAAGGCCGCTCACGCCATCACGGTGCTCGGCGGGAGCGTCAAACAGTTGATTGGCGTCAAGATTCCGGGGGTGGACGAAGACCGTTACCTGCTGGTGGTGGAAAAGATCGCCGCCACGCCCAAGGCCTATCCCCGCAAGCCGGGCGTGCCGGCCAAGAAGCCGCTGTGAGGTCCCGGCAGGATAGAACCCCGCCAGGAATCTTTTTTCATCAGCAATTCTTTTCGTCCAGGAGGGTGACCACGTCCTGCGTGGCGGTCGGGATGACGCACAGGAAGACGAAGTCCTCGTCGCCGATGTTCTGGTACCAGTGCGGCGCCCCGGCCGGGATGAAGACCACGTCCCCGGCCTGGACCTCGAATTCTTCCCCATGGATGCTGATGCGGGCGCGGCCCTGCAGCACGTACTGGCCGTGCTCGACCGTGTTGGTGTGATTGGGCATCCCGCCGCCGGGCGCCATGCGGAAGCGCCGGATGGCGAAGTTGGGCGCCTCCTGGCCCGAGAGAAGCACCTGGATGGTGGTGAAATCGCCGGCCTGGACTTCGTTTTCAGGCACGTCATTCGAGTGTTTGACAGGCATCTCATCCTCCTCGCTGTTCACGGAATGCCGATTACGGCTTGTGGTTCACTTTTCCTGCCTCCACTTCCCAAAGCGTGGCTTTCTCTACGAATGCCGGGGCGAACAATTTCAGGTCGGTGGTGGTCAGCAGGACTTGTTCGATATCCTCGATGAAGGTCAGCAAGTCAGCGCGGCGCTGGAGGTCGAGTTCGGCCAAGACCTCGTCCAGCAAAAGCACCGGCCACTGACCGGTTTTATCCTTCATCCACTCGACTTCGGCCAGTTTGAGGGCCAGCAGGGCAGTGCGCACCTGGCCGCGCGAGCCGTAGTCGCCCAGGTCGAGGCCGTCGGCCAGGAAGCGCAGTTCGTCGCGGTGGGGGCCGAGGGTCGTCACGCCGCGGGCGATTTCCTCGGCCCGCACCTGGCGCAGGCGCTCGAGGAAGCCGAGGCGAATCTCCTCCTGGCTGAGGCCGCTGCGGTCGAGGGGCGTGTCGAGGCGCAGGGACATCTGTCCCGCCGGACGCGGCAGGGGGTCGTAGGCCGGCTGATAGTCGAGGCGCAAGATTTCTTTTCCATGCGTCAGGGCGCGGTGGATGTGAGCGGCACGCTGTTCGATCTCGCGGAGGGCGGCGATGCGGGCGGCGATCAGCGCCGCGCCGGCACGGCTGAGGAGGTCGTCCCACGAATCCAATTGGGCCGGGTCGCCGCCGCGCTCGGCCAGCAGTTTGAGCAGAGCGTTGCGCTGGCTCAGGGCCTGGCTGTACTCGCTCAAATGGGCGGCATAGGCGGGGACAGTCTGCGCCAGCGCCAGGTTCAGGTAGCGGCGGCGCTCGTCCGGCCCGCCCTCGATGATGCCGGCCATCTGGGGGACGAAGAGGACGGCGTTGAAATGTCCGATGACCTCGGACAGCGGGCGTTTGACGCCGTCGAGCAGAATTTCCTTGCGCAGGCGCTGGCCGTTCGCCCCAACCGGTTCGAGAATCAGGCGCGCTTCCAGACGGTGAGCGGCGCGGCCGCGCTGATATTCGGCGACCACCCGTCCAACCGCCAGGTCTTTGCGGGCCTCCAGGAAGTTGACCAGTTGGCGGTCGGCGTGAGTCTGGAACGAGGTAAAAGTCGCCAGGAAATAGATGGCTTCCAGGAGGGTCGTCTTGCCCTGGGCGTTGCTGCCCACCAGCAGCACAACCCGCCGGGGCACGTCCAGGTCCAGGCGGGCAAAACTGCGAAAGTTGGTCAGCGAGAGATGGGTCAGATACACGTCGCGGCGCTCAAACGTTATCTTCCACCGGCTCGGCCGGCTGCCAGACGCGCAGGGCGCGGTCGGTGTAAAGGATGCCGTCCAGGTGGTCAATTTCATGCTGGAAGATGCGCGCCAGCCAGCCGGTGGCCTTGATTTTGAGCGGCTGGCCGCGGCGGGTCTGGCCGCGGATGGTGATGGCCAGGTCGCGTTCCACCTCGCCTTGCAGGCCGGGGATGGACAGACAGGCCTCCACGGCGATTTCCTTTTCCGGGGAGCGCTGGCGGATTTCGGGGTTGACGACCACGAAGAGTTTCTTGGGGGCGGCCTCGTCTTCGTCGTCCTCCGGATACTCGACGACGATGACGCGCGCGGAGATGCCCACCTGCGGAGCAGCCAGGCCCACGCCGGGGGCGGCGCGCATGGTCTCGATCATATCGTCCACCAGGGTTTGCAGGTCGGAGTCGAAACGGGTCACCGGCCGGGCCTTGCGGCGCAGGATGGGGTCGGGGAGAGTCACAATCGGTCGAATGGTCATGGAATCACCGCTAAAAAAGAATGTCAGGGAGGCCTATTTTACTTCACTTTCGTCCGTTTTCTGCTGGCTCTGTTCGCGGCGGAATTCTTCGGCGCTCTGGTGGTAGGTGGCCAGCCAGGAGGCCATGCGCTCCCGCTCGGCGGCGGCCTCCGCCTGACGCTTGGCCTCCAGCCGGGCGACGCGCCGCTGGTCAATATCCTGCTGGACGGTCGGCGGGTCCTGTACATCCTGGAAGACCAATTGCGTCCCGCCGACGGAGATGTACACATCGCCGTAATTCAGCAACACCTTCAGGAAGGTGTCGCGCTTGTACTCGGTGCTCAGGATGTTGTCGAGCGAGGCCGATTTGCGCTCCTCGCGCCCGAAGGGCGTGCGGTCAATGTCGAAAATTTGATCCTGGGTGACCTGGAACTTGTCGTTGCGCCAATCAATGTACTGATACAACCACCACAGGAAGGCGCCGAAGAAGGCCAGCAGCAGGATGAGCGAGAACACCCCCAGGTTCGGGCCGTTCCGATACCAGTCGTAGCCAAGCAGGACAAGCATGGTTAGCCCCGTCAGCCCCGGCGCCCAGGTCTGTTTGAACAGGACGAAGTAGTGTTTGCGGTAGGTGATCGTCCCGCCGCTCTCGACGATACGGATGCTGAAAAGATTGCCGAACAAAGCCCGCCCCAGCCCTCGCCGCGAGGCGGGAGGCAGGAGGGCCGGTTCCTGCTGCCTGGGCGGGGGAGGCGGGGCGGCCAGGCCGAGTTTTTCACGGATGGCGCGCTTCATCGCCTCCACATCGGCCTGACGGGCCATCGCCCGGCTGCGGCTCCAGTATTCCTCGATCATCTGCGCCGCCTGCTGAGGCCGGAACACCTGTGTGAACAGAATGCGCCCGACAAAGGTGCGAATGATGACGGTGCCGTAGTCCAGGATGCGGCCGACTTGGTCGGTCTCGACCCCCACCGACAGGATGGTGCTGAGGGGCGCCTCCTGGCGGCTGTCGTAGATGCCGATGGTCTTCTCCAGCCGAATCACGCGCAGGTTGGTCACGATGTAATAATCGTTGCTCCAATCCAGCCATTTCCAAATCATCCATACGGCGATGAGCGTCAGCGCCAGCGACCCCAAGTCGAGGAAGATGACGGAGGGGAAAGCAAAGAAGAAAATGATGAACAAAATCGGCAGAATCAGGGCCAGGGTGGGGGCGAAGAGGGCCTGCAGCAAGACCACCGTATGCTTGCGGGCCAGGAAGTAAATCGATTCGTTTGCCTGAAGCCATTTGAATCGCAGCCGGCGGATGAGGCGGTGGCTGTCGATGGCGACCTGGAAGTTGCGGCGCAGGGCGGGCACCTGCTTGAGGAGTTGCTCAAAATCTCGGCGGTGGAGTATCAGCGTCAACCCCTCGCTGCGGGCGGTGACCGAGGCGGAACGCCGATGATGACGCCGCAACAGCGCCTCCTCGCCGAAATAATCCCCCTCCGTCAGGAAGCCCAGTCTCTTGAGGCGTCGGCCGCGGCCGGTCGAGACCTCCACCTGGCCGCGATAGACGATGAAGAACGTTTCCCCGTGATCGCCCTGCCTGACGATGGTTTCGCCCGCCTCGAAACGCTTTTCCTGCAATTTCTCGGAGATTTCGGCCAATTGGTCGTCGTTCAGGCCGCGGAAGATATGCAGCCGCTTGATGAAATTTTGCCGCTCGGCAACGCTGAGGTTCACATTTCGATTCTAGCATGAAATCAGCGCTTGTCGGTGAGAAAGTGGGGAGAGAGGGGATGGATGGCGTTCGATTGAAAACCGCTTGACAAAATGAAACAAATGTTCTACAATATATGCAAACATAGAACATTCGTTCGATTTGCAACTGCTCCTCATCCGCCGCCCAAACCCGACCGTTCGCCTGTTGAGAGCAGTTCCGACTTCCGAACCCAATTTTGTTCATATTACAACAAAGGAGGTTGTAATGAACACCACTTACAGCAAGAGCCGCGGGGTCGGTTCCGCCTTCAAGGGACTCTCCCTCCGGCGCGGGTTGGCCTGGGGCTTGATCATCATCGGAGCGCTGCTCGCCTTCGAAATTTTCAATTACAGCACGACCCAATACGCCCTGGCCGATGTGCTGGGCGATTTGAGGTTCGCCGGCATGCGCTGGGCCACCATCCTGGCCATCGCTTTCTGCGGCATTGACTTTGCCGGCATCGCCCGCCTGTTCACCCCCGAACAGGGCCGCGACGAACCCGCCGAGGTCTGGTATCTCTTCGGGGCCTGGCTGCTGGCCGCAGCGATGAACGCTCTGCTCACCTGGTGGGGCGTCAAGGCCGCCATCGTCAACAACCCGTCGGTCCCCAGCGCGGTGATCGCCAGCGATACGCTGGTCAAGGTGGTGCCGGTCTTCGTCGCCATCATGGTCTGGATGATTCGGGTGCTCATCATCGGCACCTTTTCGATTGCCGGAGAACGCCTCTTCAGCCAGGCGGAGGTCGGTCTCGCTCCCGCCAAGCGGAGCGCGCCTCTGCTGCAACCGGCCAGCCAGTTGACTCCCCGCCGTCCGGCCGTCAGCGGTTCGTACCGCCCGGCGGCGCGGCCGCGGCCGGCGCCCACCTACGGCGCCCGCCCCGAGCCAACCTATCACAACCTTTCGATGAGCGCCCGGCCGGTTCACGAGCCGGAGTACACCGACCCCGTCCGGCACGCCTAGCCGTCCATGCCTCCCAACGCCCCCCCGTCTCCTCCCGCACGGGCAGCCGCCTCCCCCACCGGAGGCGGTTGTCTATCTGAGGCCCTCTTGCCGCCGCTGGCGGTGCTGGCGGTAAGCGTTTGCCTGGCGACTTTGCTGCTGGGCGCTCCCGCCGGCTCGAGCACTCCGCCGCCTTCGGGAAGCGCCGAGGGGATTTCGCCTGTCTTCACGCCCGAGGTCGCTCACTGGGCCGCCTGGATTCGACTCTGGGCGGCCGAGGCGGGCGTGGACCCGAATCTGGCCGCGACGGTCATGCAAATCGAATCCTGCGGCGACCCGCGCGCCCGCTCCTCCGCCGGCGCGCTCGGCCTGTTCCAGGTGATGCCCTACCACTTTGCTCCCGGCGAGAATCCCTTCGACCCGGCGACGAACGCCCGCCGCGGCCTGGCCTATCTGCGCCGCGCCCTGATGGCCGCCGGCGGCGAGGCACGCCTGGCCTTGGCCGGATACAACGGCGGCATTGGCCTCATCGGGCGCAGTGAACTGGACTGGCCGGCCGAAACGCGGCGGTACGTTTACTGGGGCAGCGGAATCTACGCCGAAGCCGTCAGCGGGGCACAGGAAAGCCTCCGCCTGCAAGAGTGGCTGGCGGCGGGCGGAGACGGATTGTGCCGGCGGGCGCGGCTCAGTCTGGGGCTGGGAGCAAACAGATGAGAGGGCGGGAAATCAGGCGGCGGGCGGCGGGCCATCCGGCGAAGCCAGGAGGGGCAGCCAGACGCGAAAGGTCGTGCCTTCCCCCTCTTTCGAGTCGACCTCGATTCGCCCGCCATGATGGGTCACGATCCAGTAGGCAATCGAGAGCCCCAGGCCGAAGCCGCCGGTGCGGGCCCGGCTGCGCGATTTTTCGGCCCGGTAGAAACGCTCGAAGATGTGGGGCAGGTCTTCGGCCGGGATGCCCGGCCCGGTATCGCGGACGATCAGGCGCGCCTGGTTGCCGACTTTGCCCAGGCTAAGCACGATTTCGCCGCCGGCTGGCGTGTAGTTGACAGCATTCGAGATGAGATTGAGGAGCACTTGCTTGAGGCGGTCGGCGTCGCCGTTGACCAGCACCTGGTCAATCTCGCTGACCTTCAACTGGACGCGCCCGCGCGCCAGGACGCGCATTTCCTTGCAAACCTCCAGCAGGAGCGTATCCAGTTCGACCGGGCCGAATTTGAGCGGCAGTTTGCCCGATTCGGCCTGGGCCTCGAGCAGCAGGTCGCCGACCAGGCGATTCAAGCGGTCGGTTTCGTCCTCGATGCTGGAGAGGGATTCTTCGTCGCTGCAGCCCGTCTTGCGCATCAATTCGACGTTGCCCTTGATGACGGTCAGGGGCGTGCGCAGTTCGTGAGAGACATCGGCCAGGAAACGCTGCTGGGAAGTAAAAAGCCGCTCCAGCCGTTCGAGGGTGTCATTGAAGGCCTGGATGAGTTCGCCGATTTCGTCGTTCTCGCTGGTCAGGGAGGGGATGCGCATGGAGAGGTCGTCGGCGTGGGAAATCTTGAGAGCGGTTTGCGTGACAGCAGCCAGGGGGGAGAGCGCCCGCCCAATGGTGAACCAGGAGGCCAGGGCAGCAATCACCATCGAGAGGACGGCGGTGAGGGTGATGATTTGCAGGAGGATGGTACGGGCCGAGTCGACGAACGCCAGGGAGGCGGCCAGTTGGATGGTGCCAATCGGACGCTGTTCGGCGCCGGCTACCAGCGGCACGGTCAGGACGCGCAGATGCGCCCCATTCAAGTAGTGGTCGCGGTAGAGGGGCGCCGCGGCTTGCAAGCCGACCGGATCGAGCGGCTGGCTCAGGCCGCGAATGCCGGCCGAACTGGTCACCAGCCGTCCGCCGACATCCCACACCTGGATGTAAACGCTGGCCGTCAAATCGAGTTGCGGCAGGGAAATGACGTTCAGTTCGCCGAGCGAGTCGACCCGCGTGTTGGTCAGAATTTCCCGGAACGTTTGCCGCAGGGTGTCGTCCACCTGTTTGATGAAAAGCACGCTGACCAGGGCATAGAGCAGGATGCCAAACAGGAGCAGGATCCCGCCGGTCAGCGCCGAGTAGAGGAGGGTCAGGCGCAGGCGCAGCGACATTCAGGGATTCTCGCGCAACACATAGCCCACGCCGCGCACCGTGTGGAGTAAACGCGGCTCGCCCTGGGCTTCCAACTTCTGACGCAGATAGCGGATGTAAACCTCCAGGACATTGCTCTCCCCCCCGAAATCGTAGCCCCAGACGCGGTCGAAGATGACCTCGCGGGTAAGCACCTGGCGCGGGTGGCGCATGAAGAGTTCGAGCAGGTCGTACTCTTTGGCCGTCAGCGGAATCAGACGCTCGCCGCGTTTGACCTGATGCAGGGCGGTATCCATGACCAGATCGGCGAATTGATAGACCTGGTTGCGCTCGGTCTGGGTGCGGCGCAGCAGGGCGCGCACGCGGGCGGTCAATTCGTCCAGGTTGAAGGGCTTGACCAGATAGTCATCGGCGCCGGCATCCAGCCCTTCGACGCGGTCCTGGACGGTGTCCTTGGCGGTCAACATCAGGATGGGCAGGTTGCCGCTGCTGCGCAGCCGGCGGCAGACTTCCAGGCCGTCCAGGCCGGGCAGCAGCCAGTCGAGGATGACCAGGTCGGGGCGGCGGTCGCGGGCCATGTTGAGTCCCGCCCGGCCGTCGGTAGCGATGTCCACGGCGTAGCCTTCGTAAGCCAGGCCGCGCTGCAAGACCTTGAGGATGGCAGGGTCGTCCTCGATAATCAGAATGCGCTCGTTCATACTCGCCTCTGTAAGACAAGGCTCACGCAGAATGAACCGCCAAGAATTCTCGGCGAACTCACCCACAACCGGCGTTTTGGCGACCTGGCGGTGAGGAGAACATCGTTGTGCGTCAGCCCGGTTAAGAATATACCACAAAGGCCAACTTTTGGTAGAATGAACGCGTGTTCCCTGAAGGAATCCCGCTCTCGAAGCGCCTGTTCGACCTGCTGGCGGCCTCGCTCGGCCTGCTGGTTCTCTCGCCGCTCCTGCTGATTCTGGCCCTGCTGGTGGGCTGGCGGCTGGGGCGCCCGATTCTTTTCCGCCAGACACGGCCCGGCTACCGCGGCCGGCCCTTCGTCCTCTACAAGTTCCGCACCATGAACGAGCGGCGCGGCCGCGACGGGAACCTGCTGCCCGACGCCGAGCGCCTGACCCGCTTCGGGCGCTTCCTGCGCGCCTCCAGCCTGGACGAGTTGCCCGAACTCTTCAACGTGCTGCGCGGCGAGATGAGCCTGGTGGGGCCGCGCCCGCTGCTGATGCAATACCTGGAGCGCTACTCCCCTGAACAGATGCGCCGCCACGAGGTCCTGCCGGGCATCACCGGCTGGGCGCAGGTCAACGGCCGCAACGCCCTCACCTGGCAGGAGAAATTCCGCCTGGATGTCTGGTACGTCGATCACTGGTCGTTCTGGCTGGACCTCAAGATTCTGTTCCTGACGCTGTGGAAAACGCTCAAACGGGAGGGGATCAGCCAGCCCGGCCAGGCTACCGCCGAGGAATTCAGGGGCAACGAGTAGGGCCGTGAAGTTTGGTATAATCACGCCATCTGAAGACTTGCCCGGAGACGAGTAACCGTCCCCCCTGTCCAGAGAGCCGCCGGTCGGTGCGAGGCGGACGGGGCGGCGGCGAAATCCACTCCGGCGTCTGCCCGGTCAGGGGCCGGCAGACAGTCGCCCTCGCAGAGGTGTTCCGCCGCCATAAGAGGGCCGGGAAGCGCCCGTTAGCGCGTCAACGAGGTTGCGACCGCAGTCGCAACGAAAGCAGGTGGCACCACGAGACGCCCCCTCGTCCTGCAATCGTGAGGGGGCGCGTTCTTTTTCCTTTGGAGGTGCAACATGTTGGATCTGAGCCTCATCCGCGAACAACCCGAACGGGTGCGAAAGTCGCTCGACGACCGCCAGATGGAGACGGCAGTGGTGGACTCGATTCTGCAACTGGACGAGCGCCGCCGCGCCCTGCTGGCAGAGGTGGAAACGCTCAAGGCCGAGCGCAATGCCGTCTCGAAAGAGATTGGCCGAATGAAGGACGCCGCCGCCCGCCAGGAGAAAATTGCCGCCATGCGGACGGTCGGCGAGCGGATTGCCGCCCTCGACGGCGAGGTGGACAGGGTGGAGCAGGAACTCAGGGCGCTCGTCGCCAGCCTGCCCAACCTGCCCGACCCGCGCACGCCGGTCGGCCGCGACGAGAGCGAGAATCGCGTCGTGCGCACGGTCGGACGGCTGCCCGCATACAATTTCGAGCCGAAAATCCACTGGGACCTGGGACCGGCGCTGGGCATCCTGGATTTCGAGCGCGGCGTCAAAATCACCGGTTCGCGCTTCTACGTGCTGACCGGCGCCGGGGCGCGCTTGCAGCGCGCGCTGATCGCCTACATGCTCGACTTGCACATCCGCCAGGGGTACCTCGAGCAGTACCCGCCCTTCCTGGTCAAGGAGGCGACCCTCTTCGCCGCCGGTCAATTGCCCAAGTTCGCCGACAATCTCTATCACGACGTCGAAGAGGACTTGTGGATGGTGCCGACCGCCGAGGTGCCGCTCACCGGCCTGCACATGGACGAAATCCTCGACGAGGCTTCCCTGCCGCGCCTTTACACCGCCTACACCCCCTGCTTCCGGCGCGAGAAAATGAGCGCCGGCCGCGACGTGCGCGGCATCAAACGCGGCCACCAGTTCGACAAGGTCGAAATGTATATTTACTGCAAACCCGAAGACTCGGACGCCATGCTCGAAAAAATGCTCCAGGACGCCGAAGCGACCTGCGCCGGCCTGGGGTTGACCTACCGCGTCAAGCAATTGTGCACCGGCGACCTGGGATTCGGTTCCAGCATGACCTACGATGTGGAGGTTTGGGCGCCGGGGCTGCAGGAATGGCTGGAGGTCTCCTCGGTCTCGAACGTGACCGACTTCCAGGCGCGGCGCGCCAACATCAAGTATCGCCCCGCCGACGGCGGCAAGGCGCGCTTCGTCCACACGCTGAACGGCTCGGGCCTGGGGCTGCCGCGCACGCTCATCGCCGTGCTGGAACATTATCAACAAGCCGATGGTTCGGTGATTGTGCCGGAGGTCCTGCGGCCCTGGATGGGCGGGCTGGAGGTCATCCGGCCGCCCGCCTGAAAAGGGAGCACCAGGTTGTCGGTGCGCCGATTTTTCTATACAATAGGGCTATGAAGAAGCCCGTCTCCCCGCCGCGTTTTTCCCCCTCCAGCCTCCTGCTGGCGGTTGTCATCTTGCTTCTCGTCCTTCACGAGATGCTTGCCGCCCTGCCCGATTTGACCACCCCGCTCGAACGCCTGGAATTCTCGATGCGCGACAGCCTGATGCGTCTGCGGGGGGAGCGGCCGCCCAACGAACAAATCGTCATCGTGGCGATTGACGATTTCTCCTTCAACTGGACCGGTTATCAATGGCCCTGGCCGCGCGCCTATCTGGCCGAAATCGTCAACTGGCTCAACGCCGCCGGGGCGCGGCTCATCGGCCTGGACGTTTTCCTGTTCGAAGCCGACAGCGACCCGGCCGGCGACCCGGCCCTGGCCGCCGCCCTCGAGCAAAGCCCCTCCGTTGTGACCGTCGCCCAGATTTTCAGCGACGAGTCCCAGCAGACGGTGACCATCAAACTGCCTCTGCCGGTCTATCGTTCGGCCGTAGATGGGGTGGGAATCACGGTGGTCACCCGCGATGACGACGCCATCGTGCGCGGCCTGCGCGCCGTTCAGTTCTACGGCGACGAGCCGTACTACAACTGGGCCTTCGAAGCGGCCGCCCTCGCCCTGCAAACCGACCGGCCGTCCGATTTCACGGCGACCGGCCTGACCTTTGCCGGTCAGCGCATTCCCCTCTACAACGCAAACCTGTTGATCAATTACGCCGGCCCGGCCGGCACGTACCCCACCTATTCGGCCGCCCGCCTGCTGCTGGGCGATTATCCGCCCGACCTGTTCCGCGACAAAATCGTCCTGATCGGCGCCACCACCATCACCCTGCAGGATATCTATCCCACCCCCTTCTCGGCCCAGGAACAGACGCCCGGCGTGGAAATCGTCGCCAACGCCATTGACACCCTGCTCACCGGCCAGCATCTGCGCATCCTGCCGCTGTGGGCCTCCCTTTTGATTCTGCTGGGCATGGCGCTGCTCGCCAGCCTGTTGATTCGTCTGCGCCGCCCCAGCCTGACGCTGCTGTTGATGGGCAGCGGCCTGTTCCTGTACCTGGCGGTCGCCTACCTGGCCTTCGCCCGGGCGGGCTGGTACCTGCCGATGACCGCCCCGCTGCTGATGCTCCTGCTGGGCGTCCTGCTGCCTGCCACCGAACAGGCCGTCTCGCAGGAAATCGAAAAGCGCCGTGTCCGCAGCCTGTTCAGCCGCTTCGTTTCGCCTGAAATGGTAGACCAATTGCTCGAGACGCAGGACATCCGCTCGCTCAATCGGCGCGCTACGCTCACCATCCTGTTCTCCGACATCCGCGGCTTCACCTCGCTCTCCGAGAAACTCGCCCCCGAAGAGGTCGTCGCCCTGCTCAATCCCTACCTGGAGGCGATGACCGGCGTCATCCACAAACACGGCGGCACGGTGGACAAATACGAGGGTGATGCCATCGTGGCCTTCTTCGGCGAGCCGGTCCCCTACCGCGACCACGCCCTGCGGGCCGCCCGCGCCGCCGTCGAAATGCAGGTCCGCCTGGCCGAGTTGCGGGAAAAATGGAAAAGCGAGGGAATCTTCTCCGGCCGCTTTGAGATCGGCATCGGCCTGAACAGCGGCGAAGCCTTCGTCGGGCTGATCGGCTCGGCGCAGCGCATCAACTACACCGTCATCGGCGACAATGTCAACCTGGCCTCCCGCCTGCAAGACCTGACCAAGACCTACGCCTGGCCCATCATCGTCAGCGAAAGCACGGCGCGGGCCATCGAGAGCGAGTTCGAGGTCGAGTTCATCGAGGCCGCGCCTGTCAAAGGCAAGGCCGAACCGGTGCGCATCTACAAACTGCTCGGCCGCAAAGGCGGCGCGCGCCTGGAAACAGCCCAGTCCTAGAGAGACCGCCCGGCCGCCGCCTGTGAAACGTCTCCTGCTCCTCGTCGTCCTCTGCCTGCCCCTGCTGAGCGCCTGCCTGCCGCTGCCGCAGCCGGCCTCCCCCTGGCAGCCCGCCGACCTGCGCGCCCTCGACCCGGCCGGCGACGCCCCGACCCCCGCCAGCGACCTGCTGGCCGTTTACACCCGCCTGACCGCCCAGGAAATCCAAATCCGCATTGACCTGCTCGACCTCGCCGCTGCCGGCGGCTACGACCTCCGCCTCCGGCTGTGGGATTCGGCGCGCTTTGCCTCCGCCCCTCTCGAAATCCACTTCGCCGCAGGCAGCCCAACCGTCATCGCCCAGCCCGGCCATCCGGCGCCCGCCATCCGCCCCCGCCTCGTCTATGACCCCGCCCTCGATACCGTCGTCCTCTCCCTGAGCCGCGCCCTGCTCACCAGCCCTTACCGGCTCGACCTCTTCAGCCGCGCCGCCTCGTCCGAGGTGGCCGATTCCATCACCGGCGTGCGCTCGGATGCCCTGCCCCCCAGCCAACGCGCTGCCGTCCTGCTGGCCTTCTGGGATGCCTTTCCGGCCGCCACCCCCGCCCAGGCCCTGCGGCGCTGGGACGGCGCCCATACCGGCCCGACCGGCGAACGCCACGGCCTGCGCTACCTGCTGGAGGCCGCCGGCCGCTGCCGCCTGCCCGTCTTCCTGCTCGACCTGAAGACGCCCGCCAGCCTGGCCATCCTGAATGCCTTCCAGGGCCTCGATCTAATCGCCGCCCTGCAGGCCGATGGCCTCCTGATTCTGCCCGACGTGGTCAACGGCCAGCCGGCCGAGACCGCCCTGGCCTACAACCGGCGCGCCGCCCGGACCTTCCGCCTGCCGGCCAGCGACTTCGTTTACGCCGCCGACGGCAGCCTCGTCCCCGGTTACCGCGCCCAATTTCTAGCCCTGCCGGACGCCTCCCACCTGAGCCGCCGCGGCGCCCTGCGCCTGATTCCCCTTCCGCCCGCCGAGGCCCTCCAGGCCACCGCCGACGGCCCCGCCCTCGACCTGCGCCGCGCCCTGATGGATGCGGCCCTCTCCTCTGACCTCGCCGACCTGGTCGTCTTGGGCGGCAGCCTGCCGCACAGCACCTGGGGCGATGCCGACATGGCCGCCCCCAGCCTGGCCTGGCTGGCCGCCCACCCCTGGATTGACGTCCTGGACGGCCCCGCCCTCTTGACCTTCCCGCTCGGAGAGC
This sequence comes from Anaerolineales bacterium, assembly GCA_041287425.1. Lineage (GTDB taxonomy): Bacteria > Chloroflexota > Anaerolineae > Anaerolineales > Villigracilaceae > JAFGSI01. Next base: position 23,997 of record JBEULG010000038.1, read on the forward strand.
CGCAAACCATCCCCGCCCCGCTCCCGGCCGCCGCCGATCCCTTCCTGGCCGAGTTGCAGGCCGCCCCCTCCAACGCCCTGACCGATGCCGCCTGGCAGGTCCATTTCATGCTCGTCGGCAGCCCTTCCCAACTGCGCACCGCCTACCAGGGGCAGATCGGCGTCCTGTTGGCCGGCAGCGCCTGGGCGGCGAGGCCGTACGAGCGCGCCTCCTGCGCCGACGACCCTGACCGGGATGGTCAGCCCGAATGTGTGCTTGCCAGCCTCGAATATTTCGCCGTCTTTGAATTGGAGGGCGCCCGCCTGACACACCTGTTCTACCGCGACCAAGACGGCGCCCACCAGTTGATCGGCCCGACCGCTCAGTTCCTGCTCGGCATGAGCGACTCATCCCTGTGGAATCCGGCTGCCGGGCAGGCTGCCGATCCGGGTCAGGTGATGGGCGCCTTCAGCGACCGCGACCGCACCTTCGAGCCTTACGAAGCCCTCCTGATGGACGAGAACACCCTGCGCTTCTCCACCGCCGACGGGCAGCGCCTCAAGACCTTCCGCCTCGCCGCCGACGGTCTGACCGCCGAGATCGAGGCGGGCGCCTCGCCTCTCCAGACCTCTCTGCCGCTGGTGGTGGATCCGGGGGAATTCTTCTTCGGCGGCCGGGAATATGCCGGCCTGCTTGCGGCAGACGCCTGGGAGTGGGGGCCGCGCCAGGGACTCCGGCTCGAGGTCCGCGCCAGCGCCCGCCTCTGGGCGCAGGGATATCCCTCGGCGCTCCTCTTCCTGTCCCGCCCCGAAAATCCCGACCTGGATTATCCTCCCATTCACTACCTGCCCTTTCCCCTGGCGCTGGTCCGGCTGAGCGGGCAGACGCCGTTCGAGGTTCATCTGGAGGCGCGAAAGTAGGACGATTCGAATTGCACGAAGCCCTTTTTTATGGTAAATTCTATTTTGGTCATCTATCTTCAAGAAGACAGGCAGAATTCATGAAAGAGATACCCGACATTATCGTCAGCAGGTTGCCGGTCTATCTGCGCGCTCTGCAGCACATGCAGGCGCAGGGGAAAACCATCACCTCCTCGAAAGAACTCGGCGAGCAGGTAGGCGTTTCGGCAGCCCAGATCCGCAAAGATCTCTCGCAGTTCGGCGAATTTGGCAAACAAGGCACCGGCTACAACATCCAGTTCCTGAGCGACCGACTGCGCGAGATTCTCAAAGTGGACCGGGTGTGGGAGACGGTCATCGTCGGCATGGGGGATATGGGCCACGCCCTGGCGCGTTACCAGGGTTTCAAAGACCGCGGCTTCCGGGTGGCGATGGTCTTCGACAACGACCCGGCCAAGATTGGGCAAAAGGTAGGCGCCTACGTCATCCAGGATGCAGGCGAGATGGGGGCGGCCATCCGTCAGGCGGGAGTCAAAATCGCCATGCTGTGCGTGCCGGCCTCGGCCGCCCAGGAAGTGGCCAACAAGTTAATCGAGGCCGGAGTTGTCGCCATCCTGAATTATGCGCCCATCAGCCTCAGCGTCCCGCCGGGCGTGCGCGTCCAGTATCTTGATCCGTCGGTCGGCTTGCAGCGGATGACTTATTACCTCGGAGAGTGAACGAAAAAACGGCGTCCAAGCGGCGCCGTTTTTGGCAGAAAAATCGAGGCGAGGGGGTCTCCAATCGCGCAAATCTTTTCTATATCTATCTGCGTCATCCGATGCCCTACGTCCACCCAATTCGCCTCATGCGAAGCCCCCCTTTCGTTCAATTCGCGTCATTCGATGCTCTCTCCCTGGCCCCCTTCGCGCCATTCGATGCTCTCCTCTCTCGCCCCCTTCGCGCCATTCGATGCTCTCCTTTCGTTCAATTCGCGCCATTCGATGCTCTCTCCCTGGCCCCCCTTCGTGCCCTTCGCGTCATTCGATGCTCTCCTCCCTCGCCCCCTTCGCGCCCTTCGCGCCATTCGATGCTCTCCCCCTCGCCCCCTTCGATGCCAATCATTAAGCCGCCCACCGCTCACACCGGCGGCAAATTGCGCCGCAGGAGCGGATAGAGAGCAAAGGCCTTGACCGCCCCTTCCACCACACAGGTAGTCGGATTGTCAACCAGATAGGCCGGGATGCCGAGGGCTTTGGTGAACAACTTATCCACGCCCTTGAGCAGGGCGCCGCCGCCGCACAAGGCCACGCCGCGGTCGATGATGTCGGAGATGAGTTCGGGGGGAGTCTTTTCTAGGACGCGCCGGCAGATTTCGAGGGCCTGCTTGAGCGGCTCCTGAAGCGCCTCGACCACCTCGCCGGTGGTCAGCGTGACCGGCCGCGGCAGGCCGCTGACCTGGTCCTGCCCCTGCACCTCGAGGCTTTCTTCACGGTCTTGCGGCACGGCCGCGCCGATTTTGATTTTCAATTGCTCGGCGGTAGCCGGGCCGATCATCACGCCGTACTTACGGCGCACATACGTGACGACCGCCTCGTCGAGTTGCAGGCCGCCCGCCCGCAAAGTTTCTGCCGAAACGATGCTGTACATCGAAATAATCGCCGCCTGGGTCACGCCGCCGCCCAGGCAGATGATCATACTGCCGGTCGGTGAGCCGATGGGCAAGTCCATGCCGATGGCGGCTGCCAGGGGCTGCTGGATGAGATAGGCTTCGCGGCTGCCCGCCGCCAGGACGGCCTCGTGAACCGCCCGCGATTCCACGCTGGTCACGCCATAGGGGACGGTGATCATCGCCCGCGGCCGGAAAATGCGCAACGGCCCGCTGACGCGCCGCATCAACTCGCGCAGCAAGACCTCCGTGATTTCGTAATCGGCCACGACCCCGTTCTGGAGCGGATGAGCCAGTTCGATGGTATCCGGCAGGACCCGCCCCTGCATCTCGCGGGCAGCCTTGCCGTATTCGACTACCTTCTGCTCTTCGACAACGATGGCAGCGATGGTCGGCTCGTCTACCAACACGCCACTGGCATCGGCGATGCGGGTTTGAATCGTCCCCAAATCGATGCCCAAATCCTTCGAGAAGGCGCTCATCTACTTCTCCTCCCCGATTCGGCCCGGCTTCGGGCCGCTTCGCCGGTAACGCTTGGCCGCCTCCAGGCGCAGGTTGGAGCGCCGCAAGGCCGCCTCGATGGCCAGGTAAGCATCCGTATCCGGCGGCGGACCTTTGGCCAGCGCTTCTTCGGCGCGTTTGCGCGCCGCCTCGGCCCGTGCCACGTCAATCTCCGCGACGTTCTCGGCCGCGTCGGCCAGGATGGTGATAATCTCAGGCTGGACCTCGGCGATGCCGCCCGCCACGGTGAAATGTTCCTCCTCCCCACCCCTGCGGACTGTGATGACGCCGTACTTCAACGATGTCAACAGCGGAGCATGGTGGGGCAGGATGCCCATCTCCCCTTCCGTGCCCGGCAGGATGACGATATCGGCCTCGCCTTCGAAGACCATCTTATCTTGCGAAACGATTTCACATCGAATCGGCATCTCGGTTCTCCCGTGTCAAGTGTTTCGGTGTCACGTGTTGCAGCGCACGTGACCCTTGACACTGGAACACTTATGCGCTCTTGGCGAGTCTCTCGGCCTTTTCGCGCGCCTGGTCAATCGTGCCGACCATCATGAAGGCCTGTTCGGGCAGGTCGTCGCATTTGCCGTCCAGGATTTCGCGGAAGCCGCGCACGGTCTCCTTGATGGGTACGTACTGACCTTCAAGGCCGGTAAATTGCGTGGCCACAAAGAACGGCTGCGAGAAGAAGCGCTCGATTTTGCGGGCACGCGCCACCACCAATTTGTCATCTTCGGAGAGTTCGTCAATGCCCAGGATGGCGATGATGTCCTGCAAGTCCTTGTAGCGCTGGAGGACGCGCTGGCACTCGCGGGCGGTGTTGTAGTGGTCGGGGCCGACGATGTTCGGGTCGAGGATGCGGCTGGTAGAAGCCAGCGGGTCCACGGCCGGGTAGATGCCCTTCTCGGCGATGGAACGCTCGAGGGCGATGGTCGCGTCCAGGTGGGTGAAGGTCGCCACCGGCGCGGGGTCCGAGTAATCGTCCGCCGGCACATAGACGGCCTGCATGGAGGTAATCGAGCCGGTGCGGGTGGAGGTGATGCGTTCCTGCAATTCGCCCATTTCGGTCGCCAGCGTGGGCTGGTAACCGACCGCCGAGGGCATGCGCCCCAGGAGCGCCGAGACCTCCGAGCCGGACATGGTGAAGCGGAAGATGTTGTCAATGAAGAGCAGCACGTCGCGGCCCTGGTCACGGAAGTATTCGGCCATCGAGAGAGCGGTCAGCGCGACGCGCAGACGCACGCCCGAAGGCTCGTTCATCTGGCCGAAGACCATCACGGTGTCTTTCATGACGCCCGATTCGAGCATTTCGCGGTAGAGTTGCGTGCCCTCGCGCGTCCGCTCGCCGACGCCGGCGAAGACCGAGTTGCCCTGGTGGACGGCCGCCACCGAGCGGATGAGTTCCTGGATGATGACGGTCTTGCCCACGCCCGCTCCACCGAAGATGCCGGTCTTGCCGCCTTTGGTGAAGGGCGCAATCAGGTCAATGACCTTGATGCCGGTCTCGAAGACTTCGGTGCGGGTGGATTGCTCGGCAAAAGGCGGCGCCGGGCGGTGAATGGGATAATACTGCTCGGCTCGGACCGGTTCCGGTTTCTCGTCCACCGGCCGGCCGAGGACGTTGAAGATGCGCCCCAGCGTGTCCGGCCCAACCGGGACGCGAATCGGCGCGCCGGTGGCCACGGCTTCGACCCCGCGCTGCAGGCCGTCGGTCGAGTCCATCGCCACGCAGCGCACCCAGTTGTCCCCCAGGTGCTTTTCGACTTCCAGCACGAGCGGCAAATCGTTCGGACGGGCAATCTCAATCGCCTCAAACACTTCGGGCAGCCCGCCCTGCGGGAATTCTACATCAACAACACTTCCTTGAATTTGGACCACGCGGCCGGTCAATTTTGCCATGCAACTGCCTCCAAATCATCTATTGCTGGGAGTTTGCCCGCGCCAGCGCCTCTGCGCCGCCGGCAATGTCCAGCAAGTCGTTGGTAATCGTCTGCTGGCGGGCCTTGTTGTAATCCAATTGCAACTGCCCCACCAGTTCCAGCGCATTGTCGGTCGCATTGCGCATCGCCACCATGCGGGCGGCATGCTCCGAGGCCTGCGCTTCGAGAATGGCCTGGTAAACCTGCAAAGCCGTAAAGCGCGGGATGATGTTATCCAGAATTTCGCGCTCGCCGGGTTCGTAAATGTAGGCTGCTTTCAAATGCTGATGCTCAAAGGCTTGGACGCGCTCCTGCGCCGCGCCGACCTCCAGCGGCAGGAGTTTGCGGACGACCGGCTCCTGCCGGACCATGTTGATGAAATCGGTGTACACCAGCCAGACTTCATCCGCCGTCCCGTTGAGAAAATCGTCCACCACCAGGCGGCCGATAGCCGAGACATCGGCAAAGGATGGTGCCGGCGGCAGGTTGCTGAACTCGGCTACCACCTGCTTGCGGCGGCGCAGCAACATATCGCGCCCCTTACGACCAACCGCCAGGTAACTGACCGGCGCGTTCCATTTCTCGAAGTGCTGAAGGGCATAGCGGATGATGTTGGTGTTGTACGCCCCGGCCAGGCCGCGGTCGCTGCTGATGACCACCACCAGCACGTGGCGGACCTCGGGCCTGCGACTGAGCAGCGGATGCAGAGTCGCCTGCCCGGGCTGACCGGCGATGTGGGTCAGCACCTGCCAGGCTTTGGTCGCGTATGGACGCGTCTCCTGCACGGCGGCTACCGCCTTGCGGACTTTGCTGGCGCTGACCGCCTCGAGAGCGCGGGTCACCTGCGAAATGTTCTTGACGCTGCGGATTCGCATCCGCATTTCACGGGCTGAAGGCATTCCTGATACCTGTTTACCTTGTTGATTGAGCGCCTGCTACCTGCTCACTGCCAGGTGGCCTTGAAGGCCTCGAGCGCCTGGCGCAATTTCTGCTCGGTCTCCGGCGTGATTTGCTTTTTCTCGGCGATGTCCTTGCCAATCTCAGGGTGCGAGGCGGCCAGATAACGGAGCAAATCGGCCTCCCACTTTTTCATCCGCTCGATCGGCACGGTGTCGGCAAAGCCATTCGTGCCGGCGAACAGCACCATCACCTGATTTTCGAGCGGCATCGGCTCGTACTGCGGCTGCTTGAGGATTTCCTGCATGCGCTGGCCGCGCGTCAACTGCGCCTGGGTGGATTTGTCGAGGTCGGAGGCCATCAGGGCGAAGGCGGCCAGTTCACGGTAAGCGGCCATGTCGAGACGCAGTTTGCCGGCCACCTGCTTCATGGCCTTCGTCTGCGCCGCGCCGCCGACGCGCGAGACCGAGATACCCACGTCCACCGCCGGGCGGATGCCGGCGTTGAACAGGTTGTTGACCAGGTAAATCTGCCCGTCGGTGATGGAGATGACGTTGGTGGGAATGTAGGCCGAAACGTCGCCCAGCAGGGTTTCGATAATGGGCAGGGCGGTCAGCGAACCGCCTGACCCCTTCACTTTGACAATCTTGTAGTCCCCGGCGTTGGGCATGGCCTCGAGCGCCTTTTCGGCGTCATGATGCGAGCGCGGCCCGCCATAGACCTTGCCGTCCACGGCGTCTTTCTCCTCGGCCAGGTCGGCGGTGAAATCTTTCTTGACAATCACGTACTTGTTCGCCAGGCGGGCGGCGCGCTCCAGCAGGCGGGAGTGCAGATAGAAAATGTCGCCCGGATAGGCCTCGCGGCCCGGCGGACGGCGCAAAAGCAGCGAGACCTGGCGGTAGGCCCAGGCGTGCTTCGAGAGATCGTCATAGACCACCAGGGCGTCGCGTCCGCTTTCCATGAACTCCTCGCCGATGGCGCAGCCGGCATACGGCGCAATGTACTGCAAAGCAGCGGCCTCATCGGCCGAGGCGACCACCACGATGGTGTGCTCCATCGCGCCGTAGCGTTCGAGCAGCGCCACCGTCCGCGCCACGGCGGCCTTCTTCTGCCCAATGGCGACGTAGATGCAGATGAGGTCTTTGCCTTTCTGGTTGATGATGGTGTCAATGGCGATGGCCGTCTTGCCGGTCTGCCGGTCGCCGATGATGAGTTCGCGCTGGCCGCGGCCAATCGGAATCATCGAATCGATGGCCTTGATGCCGGTCTGGACGGGCGTGTCCACGTCCTGGCGCTGAACCACGCCGGCGGCGATGCGTTCGATGGGCCGATAGGCCGTCGCCTGGATCGGCCCTTTGCCGTCCACCGGCTGGCCCAGGGCGTTGACCACCCGCCCGATGAGGGCGTCGCCGACCGGCACCGAGGCGATCCGCCCCGTCGAGCGGACGGTCATCCCCTCGACGATTTCGGCATAATCGCCCATGATGATGACGCCGACCGCTTCCCTTTCCAGATTGAAGGCGATGCCCATGACGCCGTTCTGAAACTGAACCAGTTCCTGAGAACGAACGTTGGTCAAACCGCTGACGCGGGCAATGCCGTCGCCCGCCTCCAGCACCGTCCCGATGTCGCTGATTCCAACTTCAGGTTGGTAGGCTTCGATTTGCTTCTGTAAGTCGCTGGTGATTTGTTTGATGAGGTCTGCCATTTGGCCTCCCGGCTTGGATGCAAACGCTGAACACGCGCTTGAGCCTCTCTCGTTCTACGCACAACAGCCCGGACGGGAATCCCGATCCGGGCGCGGCAGGCGCTTCAATTGTCGAACGCGTCCGAACCACTCCATGCGATAGGGCGTCTCCACAGACAAAATGCGCAATCTCGGACTGGCACCTGGTGAAAGGCGACGCTAATGATACCTGAAACAGGGATGATTGTCCAGTTCCGCCAGCCGGCGTGCAGGAGTATTGTAGGATTTCAGCATCGAATGATACGAATGGATCGAAATACCTCTCCGCCCTCATCCCTGCCAAGCCCGCTTTAGCGGGCTTGCAGGACCTGAGCCGGGGATTTTCAATCCCCGGCGGGCGGCCGGCTCAGGTTCCTGGGCAGGAAGACAAAAGCCTCCGTCTGAGGGCGTGAGGCTTTGCGCAAGTCTCCGACTTGCGCCACGAGCGGGCTTGCAGGACCTGAGCCGGGGCTAAAGCCTCGGCTTTCTTTCCCCTTCAGGACTTACACAAAATAACCGCTAAGGCGCTGAGAACGCCAGGATTCGTATAAAGACGCCAAGAATGGTTGGAGAACTCGCTACAAACTGGCGGCTTGACGACTTGGCGGGGAAAAAAACATCGTTCTGCGTAAGTCCTACTCTTGTCATTTGCAGAGAATGTTATATACTACCTCTCTGCAAAATCTTGTCAAGCGAGGAGACTATGAAACCCAGCGAACACGGAAAGGAAGCCAAAAAACCCCCCAGTTCGCGGCCGCGCCTGGCGCGGTACTGGCGGGTGGCCGTCCTGGCCAATATCAAGGAACGCGGCAAGCCCCTGCCGCCTGACGTCCCACCCGATGCCGGCGCGGACTACGATTACATCGAAACGATTGACCACATTCGGGCCGCCATCGAAACCGACGGCCATACGACCGTCTTCATCCCGGCCGATTCCAACCTTCCCTATGCCCTGCGGGAAGTTCAACCCGATATCTGCTTCAACATCGCCGAGGGACTGGGAGGGGATGCCCGCGAAGCCCAAACGCCCGCCCTGCTGGAACTGCTCAAGATACCTTACACCGGCTCGCGCGTCCTGGCCAACGCCATCTCGCTCGATAAAACCCTCACCAAACGCATCTGGCGCGACCGCAACCTGCCGGTAGCGCCCTTTCAGGAATTCACCTTCGGCGACGAACCGCTGCGCCCCGAACTGGAAAAACACTTCCCGCTCTTCGTCAAACCGGCCCGCGAGGGCACCGGTATGGGCGTCGATCAGCGCGCCATCGTCCACACCCCGGCCGAACTGCGCGAGCGCGCCAATTACATCATCCACACCTACCAGCAACCTGCCCTGGTCGAAATCTTCCTGCCCGGGCGCGAGTTCACGGTCGGCGTGCTCGGCCGCCCCGACGCCGCCCGCTACTCCCGTCACCCGGCCTGGTACGAAAAGGACGGTTTCCACCGCTTCCCCATCCTCGAACTGGACAGCAGCCGCTCGGTTACGCCGGGCGTGTACGGCATCGAGGCCAAGGCTCAGTCGGTCGGCGCAGAGGGCGCGCCGGGGTACATCTGCCCGGCGAAGATCGAATTGGAACTGGAAAAGAAACTCCAGCACCTGGCCCTGCGGGCGCACATCGTGCTTGGCGCACTGGACGTCTCCCGCACCGACATCCGCCTGGATGCCGACGGCAACCCGCGCCTGCTCGAAATCAACACCCTGCCCGGCCTGACCCCCGACTACTCGGACCTGTGTCTGATGGCCAACGCCCAGGGCATCTCCTACGCCGATTTGATTCTCGAAATTCTCTACCTGGGCGCCTCCCGCTGGGGCATGATTCCGCCGCGCGAGCCGTCCATGTACTTAAAGAGGCGCTCCCCCAGCCCGAACGGCAAATGAAGCCCCTTCCCACCCTGCCGCGCCCCAACGCGCCGGCCGATTTTCCGACCGGAAAGTGAATTAAAATCGGGGCATGAATCCCATCCTCGTCACCGGCGCGACCGGCTACATCGGCGGGCGGCTGACGCCGCGTTTGCTCGAACGCGGCTACTCGGTGCGCGTGCTGGTCCGCAACCCGGCCCAGTTGCAGGGCCGGGCCTGGTTGCCGCGCGTCACAATCGTGCAGGGCGATGCCCTCAACCCGGCGGTCCTGGCCGAGGCCATGCAAGGGGTCGAGGCAGCCTATTACCTCATCCACAGCATGAGCCGGGGAAACAACTTCCAGCAGCGCGACCTGGAAGCCGCCCGCGCCTTTGGCCTGGCGGCGCAACAGGCCGGGGTGAAGCGAATCATCTACCTGGGCGGCCTGGGCGACCCGGAACACAGCCTCTCGCCGCACCTGCGTTCCCGCCAGGAAGTGGGAAAAGCGCTGGCCGCCTGCGGTGTCCCGGTCATCGAATTCCGCTCGGCGGTCATCATCGGCTCGGGCAGCGCCGCCTTCGAGATGATGCGCTACACGGTCGAGGGCATGCCCATCCTGTTCTGCCCGCCCTGGGTCGAGACGCACCTGCAGCCCATCTCGGTGCGCGATGTGCTCGATTACCTGATGGCCGCCCTCGATCTGCCCGACGAACAGGTGGGGCAGCGCTGCATCGTCGAAATCGGCGGCGCAGACGTGGTCACTTACCACGAGATGATGCGCGGCTACGCCCAGGCGCGCGGCCTGCGCCGCCCCATGATTACCCTGCCCTTCCTGCCGCTCAAAGTATGCGCGGTCTGGCTGCACTGGATTACGCCCATCCCGGCCCGCCTGGTCTTTGCGCTCATCGAAGGCATGCGCAACGAGGTGGTGGTGCGCGACGATTCGGCCCGCCGCCTGTTCCCCGACATCCGGCCGCGCGATTACGCCACCTCGCTCGAACGCGCCCTGGCGCGCATCTCCGCCGACCAGGTCGAGACCACCTGGAGCGACTCCCAGGTCTCCACCACCGGCGACGTCATCCCCGTCACGCTCACCACCCAGGAGGGCCTGCTCATCGAACGCCGCCGCTTCCTGACGACGCTCCCCGCCGAGACTGTCTATCGCAGTTTTACCGGCCTGGGCGGCGAACGCGGCTGGCTGTACGCCAACTGGGTCTGGCAGGCGCGCGGGATCATCGACCGGCTGATCGGCGGGGTGGGTTTCCGGCGCGGCCGCCGTCATCCCGACGAACTGCGCGTCGGCGACGCCCTCGACTTCTGGCGGGTGGAAGCCCTCGAACCCAACCGCCTCATGCGCCTGCGGGCGGAGATGAAAGTGCCCGGCAAAGCCTGGCTGCAATTCGAGGTCATGCCTCAATCGCCAGGGAAGAACCTGGTGATGCAGACGGCCTTCTTCGAACCCAAAGGCTTGCCCGGTCTGTTATACTGGTACCTGCTCTATCCCATCCATGGCTTCATCTTCAGCGGCCTGATTCGCAAGGTCATCGAACGCGCCCGGCAACTGGCCAGCCGGTCGGCCTCTGAAAGTGAAGATAATCACCCCAAGGAGGAGACACCATGAAAATCAATTTCACAATGTGGGGCAAGGCGCTCTCGACCCTGGTCAAAATGGACAGCAAAGAGGAATGGGAGGCGCTGGATGTCGTCTCGAAGTGGCTGATTGCCACCCGCTCGGCCGTCACCACGGTGACGATCTACGCCTGCGTCATGGCCGGATTCCTGGCCTGGCGCGACGGGTACTTTGCCTGGCTGCCGTGGCTGATCGTGACCCTCGGCCTGTTCCTGGCCCATGGCACGAACAATCTGCTCAACGATTACACCGACTTCAGCAGGGGGGTGGACAAAGACGATTATTTTCGCATCCAGTACGGCGTCCATCCGCTGGTGCAGGGCTTCTGGAGCAAGAAACAGCAGTTGCGCTGGTTCGTCGTCAGCGGGGCGCTGGCCTGCGCGGCGGGCTTCTATGCCCTGTGGTACACCGGCTTCTCGCCGCTCGTCCTCGGCCTGTTCGGCTTTGGGGCGTTGATGGTGCTGTTCTACACCTGGCCGCTCAAATACATAGGGCTGGGCGAATTGATGATTTTCCTCATCTGGGGGCCCATCTTCTTTGCCGGGGTTTACATCGTCCTGGCAAAGGGCCAGCCGGAGAACCTGACCCATCTCTGGAACGTGGCCCTGGCAGGCGTTCCGTTCGGCCTGAGCGTGGCCAGCATCAACGTCGGCAAGCACATCGACAAGTTGAACGAAGACAAGCGCAAAGGCGTCGGCACGCTGCCGGTCAAGATTGGCGAGAAGGCCGCCCGTTACGTCAACATGGCCGGCCTGGTGCTGACCTATGCGGTCATCGTCTATCTCGTCTTCGTGCCGCGTTACTTCACGCCGGTCATGCTGATTGTCTTCCTGGCCGGCAAACGCGCCCTGCTGGCCCTGCGCGTCTTGACCCGCCCCCGCCCGTCCGAGCCGCCCAAAGACTGGCCGGCCTGGCCGACCTGGTTTTCAGGCTTTGCCTTCTATCACAACCGCATGTTCGGCGGCCTGCTGATTCTGGGCTTGCTGGCCGATACCCTGCTGCGCGTCTTCCTGCCGCGCTTCTGGCCGATGATGTGAGGCTGCAACCAAAACACGAAGAACCGCGAGTGCCGAGAAGCCTGCGCGTTTCCAGGCGCGCCAGGGAACGCCCCCGCGCGCCGGCTTGAGCCAAAAAACAAAATCCGAGGCCCTCTCTAGAGAAGGCCTCGGACTTTGTGGCAGCGAGACGGCGATTTGTTCTAAAAGACTCTCACGCCAGCCCCAGATGGGATTGCAGCCGCCGTCCGCCTACCAGGTGGAGATGCAAGTGGAACACGGATTGGCCGCCCTCCGCGCCGACGTTGAGCACCAGCCGATACCCCGCCAGACCCTGTTCGGCGGCCAGTCGGCGGGCTGTCTCCAGCAAATGTCCGCTCCAGGATTCATCGGCGGGGGTCAGGTCGTTCAGCGTGGCAACATGCCGGTTGGGGACGATGAGCAGATGCACCGGCGCGGCAGGGTGGACATCGTGGAAAGCAGTGACGAGGTCATCGCGATAGACGATGCGGGCAGGGGCTTCGCCGGCCACGATTTTGCAAAAAATACAGTCCATCTCTCGCCTCATGGAATCGGCCCGTAGAGCGGGGCGCAGACGATATCGTAATATTCCAATTCGACGGCGCGGTTGGCCTCGGCGTAGGCGGCCGCTTCCTGTCCCATGACGCGGACGTTGTCAATCTGCAAGTCGGCGTCGGGTGCCCAATAGCGCGGCAGGACCATCAGCGGGTCGCCGACCGCGCCCTCGGGGAGGTAGGAAGGCCGCATCGGGTCGGCGGCGTCGGCCAGGGGAATCCAGTTGAACATCAGCGGGCCGCGCGGGTTGACCGTGAAACCGAGGCGGTAGCCGACCTGGCGGGCCAGTTCCGCCGCCCGCGGCGTGAATCCGCCGCCCGGCCAGATGTAGGCGATTGGCGGCCGGCCGAAATTGGCGGCGATGGCGTCCCACGAACCCTGGAGTTCGCCGAGCATATACTCCTCGCTGACGGATTCCGAGATGGGGGTATTGTGCACCACCCCATGCGCCTGGTAATCCACCCAGCCCTCCTGCGAGAGGGCGATATTTTCGGGCAGGGCGGCCGCGCCGATGGCGTCGTTCAAACTGATCCACGAGTTGACCACCGGCCAGCCCCATTGCTCGTAATAGGGGCGGAAGTAGGTGTCGAAGTATTGGGCGTAATGGCGGTCGTCCACCACCAGCAGGACGGAACGCGGCGGGATGTAGGCATTGGTTTCCAGAAAATCGGCCAGTTGGGCGGTCGTAATGGCGACAAAATTCTGTTCGTGCAGGTCGCGCATCAGGATGTCGAAGCGGCCGGCCTCGATTTGATTGTAATCGCTGGCCTCTCCACCCGGCGCAACGATAGAATGGAACATGATGACCATCACGACCGTGCCGGGCGCGGCGTTGGTCGAAGTCCAGCGGGCGCGCAGGTACTGGCAGGCGTCCTCGATGTAAGTGTGCGGCGTGTCGAGCGGGTTGAGGTAACCGGCAGCCGGATAGGGCAGCGGCAGGGCCGGCGGGGTGCGGACGGCCGTGGGGGCGGCGGTGGGGGTAGATGTGGGGACGAGCGCCTGGGCGGTCTGAGTCAGGCCGGCGTAGAGGGTGGCGACGGCCTGGGTGGCTGCCGCGTTCGGGTCGAGGCTGGCAGGCGCGGGGTCGCCCCCGCAGGCGCCCAGGAGCAGCAGAAGGCCGAGGACGCCGAACACGAGCGGGCGGCGCGGCTTCATTCCGGCCGGTCCTCTTCGCCGCGGATGAAAGCCTCCGTCTTGGCGCGGGCAATCTCATCCTTGAACTGACGCGGCGGGGTCTTCATGAAGTAGGCCGAGGGTCCGTAGAGCGGGCCGCTCAGGCCGCGGTCGAGAGCCAGTTTGGCGCAGCGGATGGCGTCAATGACCACCCCGGCCGAATTGGGGCTGTCCCAGACCTCCAGTTTGAGTTCGACGTTGAGCGGCACCTCGCCGAAGGTGGTGCCTTCCATGCGGATATAGCACCACTTGCGGTCGGTCAGCCACGGCACATGGTCGGAGGGGCCGACGTGGACGTCGTCTTCGGGCAGGGAATAGGGAATCATGGACGTGACCGCCCCGGTCTTGGAGATTTTCTTGGACTCGAGGCGCTCGCGTTCGAGCATGTTGAGAAAGTCGGTGTTACCGCCGAAGTTGAGTTGATAGGTGCGGTCAATGCGCACGCCGCGGTCAACGAACAGGCTGGTCAGGACGCGGTGCAGGATGGTGGCCCCGACCTGGCTCTTGATGTCGTCGCCGATGATGGGCAGGCCGCGCTCCTTGAAGCGCCGCGCCCAGTAGTCCTGGGAGGCGATGAAGACCGGGATGCAGTTGACGAAGGCGCAGCCGGCCTCCAGCACCTGCTCGACATACCACTTGGTGGCCATCTCCGAACCGACCGGCAGGTACGAAACGACCACATCGGTCTTGGTCTCTTTGAGCAGGCCGACGATGTCGGCGGTCGGGCCGGGAGCCTTCTTGATGACCTGCGAGAGGTACTTGCCCAGGCCGTCGTGGGTCATGCCGCGCACCACGGGGGCGTTCAGGTTGGGTACCTCGCAGAATTTGTAGGTGTTGTTCGGTTCGGCGAAGATGGCCTGCGACAGGTCCTTGCCGACCTTGGTGACATTGATGTCAATGCCCAGCGTGAACTCGATATCCCGGACGTGGTAGCCGCCCAGGTTGACGTGCATCAGGCCGGGGACGGTCGCCTCGTCGGGCGTGTCCTGGTAGAATTGCACGCCCTGGACGAGCGAGGAGGCGCAATTGCCCACACCGATAATGGCCACACGGACTTTCTTCTTGCTCATGTTTTCTCCTTATGCTGCAAAAGTTTCCGCCGGCGAGGGGAGGGGGCAAATCCCATTTCCGGCGATTGTTGTATAATCGAATCAAGTCTCGAACGCGAATCACGCATGACGATGAACGAACGCATCCAACGCCTGGAACGGTTGCTGGAAGTCAGCCGCAACCTGAGCGCTTCACTGGATTGGGAGCCTTTCCTGCAAGCGGTCTTGTCGGTCGCCACCGAACTGACCGGCAGCGAGGTCGCCTCCATCCTGGAAGCCAGCGACAAAGACACGCTGCGCTTCCTGGCCGTCCCCTGGTTCCATCGCGAGCCGCTCCAAACGGTGCAGGTGCCGATGGACGCCAGCGTAGCCGGCTGGGTATTCCAGAACGGCAAGCCCGCCGTAGTGCCAGACGCCAAGAACTCGGAACGACATTTCAAAGGCGCCGACCAGGCAACCCAATACCAGACTCATTCCATCCTGGCCGTCCCCATCATCTACAAGGGGGAAACCCTCGGCGTCCTGGAGGCGGTCAATAAGGCAAATCAGGCCCATTATACCGAAGACGACCTGACAATTCTAGAGACGCTGGCCTCCCAACTGGCAGTCGCCATGCAAAACAACCGCCTCCTCAACCGCATCCGCCAGGTGCAGGAGGAGGCCAGCCACCTCGACCGAATGAAGAGCGACTTCATCGCGGTCGCCTCGCACGAGTTGCGCACCCCCCTCGGCCTGATTCTCGGCCACGCCACCTTCCTGCGGGAGGTCATCCAGAGCGAAAACCGCCCGCAACTCGACATCATCGTCCGCAACGCCATGCGCCTCAAAGAAATCATCGACAACATCGCCAACATGGACAACGTCGAGCGCGGCATGGCCAGCGTCCGCCGCCGCTCCGTCTCCATCCGCCGCGTCGTCGAAGAAGTCACCGCCGGTTTCCAGGACGAGGCCAAGGAGAAGAAAATCAGCCTGCGGGTTGACCCCGGTCAGGATGATTTGCTGGTGGAGGGGGACGCTTCCAAAATCTCGATTGCTCTCACCAACCTGGTCAAGAACGCCCTGACCTTCACCAACCCCGGCGGACATGTCTTCGTGGTCGCCGAGCGCATCCCCGGTTACGTCAAGGTCTCGGTCATCGACGACGGCATCGGTATCCCGGCCAAGGACCTCGGCCGCATCTTCGAGCGCTTCTACCAGGTCGAATCGCACCTCACCCGCCGGCACGGCGGCATGGGGCTGGGCCTCTCGGTGGCCAAAGTGATGGTCGAAATGCACGGCGGACGCATTTGGGCCGAGAGCGTCGAGGGCAAGGGCAGCAATTTCACCTTCATCCTGCCGCTGGATTCGGGTCAGTCCAGCGCTGCCAGTCGAGTCTTCCTGCCCTGAACCATGAGGCCCGTCTTCGTCCTGGCCGGCCGCCTGCGCCGCGACTACCTCCTGCCCCCCTCTGGCCGCCCGCTGATCGACGTGCCGGGCGGCGACCTGCTCTACGCCGCCGCCGGTCTGGCCGTGTGGGAGGGCGCACCCGCCCTGCTGGCGCGGGTCGGCGAGGAATACCCGCAGGAATGGCTCCAGGCCCTCGCCCGCCGCGGCTGGGACACGCGCGGCATCCACATCCTGCCCGAGGCGCTCGACCTGCGTTACTTCCTGGCCTATCTCGACCCAAACACGCCCAAGACCACCCAGCCCGTCTCGCATTTCGCCCGTCTGGGGTTGCCCTTCCCCAAAACGCTGCTCGGCTATCAACCTTCGCCCGGCGACGACCTGCGGCAAATCCACCCCGCCTCACCGCGCCTGACCGACATCCCGGCCGACTATTTGGACGCCGGCGCCGTCCACCTGTGTCCGCTCGACTATCCGAGCGCCAGCCGCTTGCTGGCAGCCTTTCAGCAGGCGGGCGTCGTCACCCGCAGCCTCGACCCGGCGGCCGGTTACCTGCAGCGGCGCGCCTGGAACGAGGTGCGCGCCCTGTTGCAAGGGCTGACCGCCTTCCTGCCCTCTGAGGAGGAACTGCGCGCCCTCTTCTGGGGTCAGACCGATGACCTGTGGGCCATGGCCGAGGCGGTTGCTGCCTGCGGCTGCGAACTGGTGGTCATCAAGCGCGGCGGGCGCGGCCAGATGCTCTACGACTCGGCCTCCCGCAAACGCTGGGAAGTGCCTGCCTACCCCGCCCGGTTGGTTGACCCGACCGGCGCGGGAGCCTCCTTCTGCGGCGGTTTCCTCATCGGCTATCAACAAACCTACGATCCGCTCGAAGCCGTCTTGCGGGGCAACATTTCGGCCTCGCTGACCATCGAAGGATCGGGCGCTTTCCATGCCCTGGAGGCCTTGCCCGGCCTGGCCCGCGCCCGCCTCGAATCGCTGCGCGGCCTCGTCCGGCAGGGATAAGATGTCAGATACGCTCTCGCGCCTCCTCGACCTGGCGGTCGAGATTCAGCAAATCCCCGCCCCCACCTTCCACGAGGCGCAGCGGGCCGCTTTCGTGCGCGCCCGCTTCGAGGCCGAAGGATTGCGCCCGCTGCAAAGCGACCCGTTGGGCAACATCTACGCCTGCCTGAAAGGCAGCCGCCGCGCCGCCCGGCCGCTGGTCATCAGCGCCCACCTGGACACCGTCTTCCCCCTCAGCGTGGCGCTGACCATCGAGCGCCAGGCCGAACGCCTCGCCGGCCCCGGCATCGGCGACAACGCCCTCGGCGTGGCCGGCCTGTTCGGCCTGGTGTGGGAACTGCGCCGGCGCCGTCTGCGCCTGCCGGGCGACCTGTGGCTGGTGGCCAACGTCTGCGAGGAGGGGCTGGGCGACCTGCGCGGCATGAGAGCGGTGGTCGAACGCTTCGGGGAACGGCCGCTGGCCTACCTCGTCCTGGAGGGCATGGCCCTCGGCCAAATCTACCACCGCGGCCTGGGCGTGCGCCGCTACCGGATTGCCGTCCGCACCGCTGGCGGCCATTCGTGGATTGACTACGGCAGCCCGTCTGCCATCCACGAACTGACCGCCCTGGCGGCGCGCATCACGGCCCTTCAGCCGCCGACCCGGCCCCGCACCACGCTCAACGTCGGGGTCATCGCCGGCGGCACCTCGGTCAATACGATTGCAGCCGAGGCGGCCCTCGAACTCGACCTGCGCTCGGAGGCGCCCGAAGCCCTCGCCGGGCTGGCGAAGCAGGTCGAGGGGTTGTGCGCGGCGGCGCGCCGCCCCGGCGTGACGGTCGAGGTGGAACCGATTGGGGCGCGGCCGGCGGGCGAAATCCCGGCCTCGCACCCGCTCGTCCGGCTGGCGCAGGCCACCCTGCAAAACCTCGGCCTGGAAGCGCGCCTGAACATCGGCTCGACCGACGCCAACCTGCCTCTCAGCCGCGGCCTGCCCGCCATCGCCATCGGCCTGACGAACGGCGGCGGGGCGCACACCGTCCACGAGTACATTCACCTGCCGCCGCTGGAAAAAGGCCTCGAGCAACTGCTCCACCTGGTCGAGAAAGTCTGGGATATCCAGCGCGATTAGGGCCGCCAGGCCGGCTGATCCACCCAGCCGCTCCCATCGGTCAGGGGGATGACGTCCCCGCTTTCGACATCGAATAAAACCATCTCGGTGAAAGGCAGGCAATCGCCGCAGCCGGATTCGGCTGGCGGCGAGGCCAGGCGGGTGCACACCATCTGTCTGCCGTCCGGCGACCAGGCGAAAGCGCGGACATCTTGCGTGCCGGGCAAGGGAGCGGCGCGCCGAGCGGCGGCATCGCCCAGCCAGAGGCTGGAATCGGCCTGGCCGAGGGCGCGGCGCACCTGAACGAGGTAGGCCAGGCGCGTCCCGTCCGGAGACCAGCGGGCGGCGACCTCCGACCGGTCAGCGGTCTCGGTCAGGCGCGTCAGACGGTTGGAGGTCAGGTCCCAGAGAAAGAGGTCCATCGGACGGCCGTCGGGGCGGTAGGGTCCCTCGCCGGCCGAAAAGAGGAGCCGTTCCCCCTCCGGCGACCAGGCCGGGAAGCGGTTGGCCCGCCCGGCGGCGGCGCACAGCGGCTCGGCGGCTGCCGAACGGTCGAGGGCCAGGACGCAGACAAGGCTGCTGCCGCAGTCCGCGCCGGCCAGCGGGCCGAGGCTGAAAGCCAGGGCGTCTCCCGCCGGCGACCAGGCCAGGTCGGCAAACCACTCATCCCGGCTGGCACGCAGTTCCTGCAGCCGACCCTGCCGGTCAACCGTCAGGATGCTGTTCCGCTGGACGGACTGGAAGACAAAGGCGAAGCGCTCGCCATCCGGCGCCCAGGCCGGGGAATCGAAACGCGGGGCGTTGTACCAGCCGTTTTGTTCCAGCCTCAGCCGCAAGTCGCAGGTCAGGCAGACGGCCTGACCGCCTTGCGGATTCAGAACGTAGAGGTCCGACCATTGGGCCGCGCCGGGGCCGGCCGTAAACAGGACCGCCGCCGGCGATGTGAAGGCGGACTCTACGGGCAGGGAAAAGTCGGTGAGCGGCGGCAGAGCAACCATCGGCAGCGCAGAAAGCGGGAGGGGGGTGGGTGAGGCGGTCGGCGTCGGCGAGGGACGCGGCGTGGGCGGCAGATTCAGGTGAGCCGCCGCCTGGGGTTCCGCCCGGCAGCCCTGCAAAAAGAGCAACCCCACACAGAGCCAGCGCGGCAGTCTGCTGCGGGCAATTCGTTGCACTTCACAAAAACAGAAATTCCCCTTCATCGTCACCCCCCTCAAATGGTGGGACTGGGGCTAGTATATCCAGATTGCTTGTCTGGTCAAGTGCGACTGGGAAATTTTAAGAGAGGCAGCGATGTCAAAGGGCGCGCCGTTTCTTGCGGGAAGCCGAGAGCGTCAGGGGGTCGCTGCCCGCCAGCGGAGCGGTCAGCGGCCCGGCCTGGAGGTCCATCACCCGGCTGTTGGCAAAGAAGCCGAAATCGAAGTTGGTCGCCTCGCCCGCCCGCTTTCCGGGGATGGGCATCAGCCGCGCCGTGAGGGGTTTGTCGAGGCGCAGGGCGAGGGCCGCCAGGTCGAACAGCAGGGCGGCAATCTGCGGGGCAGTCACGTCGCCGGGCAGCGGGACGGTATCCAGCCCCGCGCCGCAGACGGCGGCATAGAGCAGCAGGTCTTTGACGGTCAGAGTCCCCTCGGCGGCGCGCCGCGCCAGGACGGAATCTTCCAGCACCGGCGGCATGAAACCGCTGAAGCCGGCGCGCGGGAACCCGGCGCGCTCGATGGCCTCGGTCAGGATGGCGGCGGCTGCCAGCGAGCCGTGCAGGCCGATTTTCGGGACTCCCATCCGCTCGACGGCCGCGCCCAGTGATTTGGACTCTTCCGGGAAAGGCGCCAGGGAAAAGTCAATCCCGCCGAAGCGCGCCTGATGCTTGAATTTGAGAAAATCGGCCACGCGACTCAGGCGGCGGGCGCTTTCTGTGAGACGTTCCGCCAGCCGCTGCCGCCCTTCGTCCACTGTGGAGGCATCTTCGAACGCGCTGACCGCCTCGTCCGCCGTCTCCATCGCCAGGGCAAAGGCCGGCGAATTGCCCTCATGGTAGGCCGCCGGGAAGAACGGCGCACCAGGCGGGACGTTGGCCAGCGCCGCGAAGCGCAGGTTGGCAAAACCGTTCGGGTCGAGCGGCGCGACGGCGACGATGACCTCGGCGCAGGCCTGCACCGCCTGCGGATACATTTGCCCCTTTTCTGCCATCACCCCACCGAAGAAGACGTTTTCCGAGGCGGCAATCGCCTCCGGGATGAGCGGGTAACTGTCGGGCGACTCCGGCAGCGCCGGCCCCAGCGAGGCGTAGGCGATGCCAATCTCCGGCAAGAGGCGGCTCAGACTCTCGGCCAGGCGCGGCGTTTCGCCGACCTTTTTGCCCAGCAGGTGCGGGAAGGGAACGGTGGCCAGGCGCGTCGTCTGGACTTCGTATCCCTCGGCCTCGAAGGCGGCTTTGGCCTCGGCCAGGAACGCCCCCGCCCGCCGCAGAGTCTTTTCCTCCAGCGGCCAGCCGGGGTTGCAGAAGTAGGTGATGGCGCGGATTTTCATCGGTTCGGTATCCTGACTTCATCGGGATTAAGAAGTGCAAGCATCGAACGACGCGAATGGAACGAATTGGTGAAAAGCACCGGCATCGAATGACGCAAATGGAACGAATTGGTGAAAAATATCGGCATCGAATGACGCGAATGGAACGAATTGGTGAAAAGTATCGGCATCGAATGACGCGAATGGAACGAATTGGTGAAAAGCACCGGCATCGAATGACGCGAATTGACCGGATTTTTTCGAGAAATTCGCGCCTATTCGATGCTTTAACCTGCCCGTCTCTGCCGGACGACCTCGAACATCAAAATCGCACCGGCAACCCCGGCGTTGAGCGACTCGATGCCGCCCGGCATGGGAATGCTGACTTTTGCGCTCGCCAGCGCCTGCGCGGCGGCGGAGGCCCCCTCCGCCTCGCCGCCGACGATGAGCGCCAGCGGGGCACGCAGGTCGGTCTCCCAGCAGGGGAGGCCGTCCATGTCGGCCAGCAGAAGATGCAGGCCGGAGGTCCGCGCCCGAATCTCGTCCCAGGTCAGGGAGAGAATCGGCAGGCGGAAGTGGGCGCCCATGCCAGCGCGGACGACCTTCGGCGCGAAGGCGTCGGTCGTCTCCGGCGGGAGGAAGACGGCCTGCACCCCGGCCGCAGCGGCGGTTCGCAGGAGCGTGCCGAGGTTGCCGGGGTCGCGAATCTGGTCGGGAATCAAGACAAAGTCGAACGTCGCAGGCGGCAAGTCGGGGACGGGCAGATCGAGGACGGCCAGGATGCCCTGGGTGTTGTCGGTATCGCTCAGCGAGTTCAGCAGCCCGTCGGCGACCCGTTCCACGTCCACCCCCTGGGCCTGCAGACGGGCAAGCAGCGCCTGTCCCCGTTCGCTCAACGTCTCGCCGGCCAGCACGAAGCGGAACGGCCATCCGGCGGCCAGGGCCTCCTCCACCAGGCGCACCCCCTCGGCGACGAAGGCCCCGGCCTCACGGCGCGCTTTGGGACGTCCCAGCAGGGCGCGGACGAGTTTGAGTTTGGGGTTGTGGGAAGAGGTAATCATGGGGAGGGGCTGTTTTCGAAGAGGTTCAAGGCAGCGCGGAAGGCCTGGAGGGTTTCGCCGTCGAACAAGACCAGCCGAATCAGCGAGAGATGGGAGGCGCGGGCGGCAAAATAGTCGCGGATGGCGGCCAGGGTGACTTCGGCGGCGCGCTCTTTGGGGAAGCCGAAGATGCCGGTCGAAATGGCGGGCAGGGACACGGAGGTCAGCCCCAACTCGTCGGCGCGGCGCAGCGACCCCGTAACTGCCGCGGCCAATTTGGCCTCCTCCTCCCCCTCGCCCCAGACCGGCCCGACGGCGTGGATGACGTAGCGGCAAGGCAGAGCCCCGCCGGAGGTCACGGCAGGCGAGTCGTGCGTGACGAGGCCGTGTTCCCGCACCCAGGCGTCCGATTCGCGCTGGATGGTCTCTCCGCCGCGCTGGACGATGGCCCAGGCCAGGCCGCCGCCGTGATGGAGGTAGGCGTTGGCGGCGTTGACGATGGCATCGCTGCTTTCGCGGGTCAGGTCGCCCTGCACAAGTTGGAGAAGCGCTCCGCCGGGCAGGCGGGTTTCGGCCAGGACGGCGTTCATAAAGTGTATTTTAAGTGCAGTAGGTCGGATTGGCAATCCGACCTACGCGCTTTCTAGAAGCGTTCTTCTGTCACATACGCGTACACATCATGCCGCCGTCCACGTGCAGGGTCGCGCCGTGGATGTAGGAAGCCTGGTCGCTGGCGAGGAAGAGGATGGCGTGGGCGATGTCCTCCGGCTCGCCGATGCGCCGCATGGGAATCTTCTCCAGGAAATACTGCACCTGGTCGGGGTCGCCGAGCATATTCTTGGTCAGGCCGGTCAGCACCATGCCGGGTGCGACGGCGTTGACGTTGATGTGATAGCCAGAGCAGTCCACGGCGATGCCCTGGGTCATCATCTTGGCCGCGCCCTTGCTGGTGTTGTAGATGGACTGTCCCTGCCCGGCCACTTCGCCCATGATGGAGGTGACGTTGACAATCTTGCCGTAGTCCTTGTCCATCATGGTCGGCAGGACGGCGCGGCTGAAGAAGAACATGCCGCGCACGTTGATGTCCATCACGCGGTCGTATTCTTCGTTGTCCATCATCGCGAAGGGGACGAACTGCCCCGTGCCGGCGTTGTTGACCAGGATGTCAATCGTGCCGAATTTTTCCAGCGTGGCCGCCACGCAGGCCTCGACCTCCTCCTGGACGCGGACGTTGACCTTCACCGCCAGGCACTCGGCCCCTTCGGCGGCGACCAGGGCGCGGGTCTCCTCCAGCCCGGCCTCGTTCACGTCGCAGACGGTCACTTTGGCGCCCTCGCGCCCAAACAGCACCGCCGCGGCGCGTCCGATGCCCGACGCCGCGCCGGTCACGATAGCGACTTTGTTCTCGAAACGTTTACACATACAGCCTCCACAACAAGAGAGAATGAGTCTGCCAGTCCGGCTCGGTGAAGACATCTGCCCACGGCAGCCGGAAGGTCAGGATGATGTAGGTGAGAATGGAAATGACAAACAGCGCCCAGATGGCAGTTTTCAGAGACTTTCCGTAGGTTATCTGCTCGAAGCCGCGCTCGAAAACCGCCGCCAGGATGCCCACCAGCAGCGTGGCGACATTGCCCCACAGGATTTCCAACGGCAGGGGCATCTGCCCCGTCACCGCTGCCATCCCGTACCAGGTCAGGAAGACCATCCAGGGGGCAAAGATGGCCGCCGTCAGCCGGGCATACCAGTAGGAAGCGCGCTCGCTCACCCGTTTGCGGAAAATCAGATATTCGACCAGCGAGAGAATGAGATAGGCAAAGAAGGTCGCCTTGTAGTGCTGGAAGTTCGACTCATTCACGCCGCTGATGAGCGTGATGGGGATGACCGGGGCGAGTTTGCGCAGCACATACAGGAGCAGGAAGGTCACCCAGAAGAGCAGGCCCTTCAGCCAGGGACGAAAACCGGTCGCCGTTTTCATCGCCGCCTCCTATTTTGCAGACAAAACCTGACCAATCGAATCCACCACCGCCTGGGCCACGTACTTGCGGTACGGGCCGACCGGGCAGCCGGCGTAGATGCCGGTCGTCTTGCCTTCGCGGAAAGTGCGGACGAGCGGTTGTTCCCAGTCCGGGTACGGAATCGGGGCGTTGCGGTCGTACTCGGCAAAGGCGCAGAACTTCTTCATGGCGTGGAAAATCATCAGGTCGGTGTTCTCGGCCGGGAATTCGGTCGGCAGTTCGATGGCGTAATCGTAGCCTTCCTCGATGGCCTTGCGGTAGGCGTCGTAGGTGCCGAACTTGGTGCGTTTGGGGTCCCAGTACTCATCGGCGTATTCATCGAACGACCAGACCACCTCCCACTTGCCGGGCCAATCGGCCATCACCTGCCGGACGCCCGCTTCGAGCGGTTGGCGGTAGAGCGGGGCGCGTTCGTCCTGCGTCTCCTTTTTGAAGGGATGCCCGTGCCGCGAGAGAATCACCAGCACGCTGGCGTTTCGATCCAGACCGGCGAGCCGGTCGCGCAAAATCTGACAGTAGGCCTCGCGCAGCGAGGGCTGGTTGCCGAGTTGGTCGGCCATGATGACGCGCGCCCGTCCGGCCACCGCCTCGTGGACGGTCACCAGAGCGTAACCGTAGTCCTCGAAGTCGCAATAGATGGGGTTGTTGATGTTCTGATAGACAATCGTCTCGCAGCCGGCGGCGAGCAGTTCCTCGACTGCTTGATGGATGGTCTCCGGGTACATGTAGTAGGCGTTGCGGAACTCTACGGCGGGGAAGCGCTTGGCGAGTTCGGCGACCGCCTCTTCATAGACCTTGCGCAACTGACTGCGCCAGGCGACCTTTTTTTCCGGCAGGAGGTGACCGTAGTACCAGCCAACGACTTTGGCCCCCACCTTGTCGCACACATCCGGGCGGCCGTTGGGACCGTCGCCTTTGTAGAGGAAGTAGCCGTGGTCCCAGGGGTTCTTCTTGATGGGATTGACCCACTTGACCGGACACTCCACATACGGCTTGCCAGCCTCGTTGACGAACGAGCCATCCGAGTCGACCAACTGGCGCGGCTGGAAGGGTTCGCGCGCCAGCGGGTTTTCAGGGTCAATCAGCCCCATGCCGCGGTCGGCCAGAATCATCCCGACCAGGAAGGGCGGCATGATGTACTCGAAGACATGCTCCATGAAGCGGCTGTAGAATTCCGGCTCGTACTCCTCCGGCATGCCCAGTTCGCCGATGATGACGCCGACTTTTCCAACAACCTGCGTCGGTTGGTTTTTGAAGAGCGCCTCGTAACCGTACTGCTTGCCGTATTTCTTCTTCAGTTTTTTGTCGTCCATCTGCTTTTCCTCTCAGCAGCCCTTGGCGCGGACATCCCGCTGGAGCAAAATCGCGCCGACCATGAAGCCCAGTTGTCCAAAGGTATTGATGCTCTCCTCGATCCACTGCTTGGCGACCGTCTGCTCGCTGGAGGCCATGCTGCCCATCGCCACCAGGCACAGGAAAGCGACGATGAAGCCAACCGCCGCCAGCGGGACGCGCCGCCGGAACGAAAGATAAGCCAGGATGCCCTGTGCCCCCATGCTGGACAGGGTCATGACCGCCAGCAGGGGAATCTTCCAGGCGGCGATGGCCATCACGGGCGGCGCGGCGGCCTTGCGCCGGCCGCGCGCCATCAGGATGGCTGTCACCAGCAGAGCCAGGAAACCCGGCGCAACCAGGGCAAACTGCACCTCGCTCATCCAGCGGATGTCGGCCAGGCCGGCGGCATAGAGCAGTTTCCAGGTCGCCTTGAGGAAGCCGCCCAGGAAGACCAGCAGCGCCCCGGCCATCGCCATCCGTCCACAGGACGAACCGCGCATCTGGATGGCCATCCGCACCAGAAAGAACGCCCCTATCAGGAACAGCGTCACGGGGACGAAGTCGAACAGGGCAATCGAAAGGGGATAGGCCTCCATGTCACTCTCCTTTATCCAGAACGAAGCCGTAGCCATAGACCCACGCGCCGGTATCCTCGCGCTTGTGCTTGCGCAGCACCATCTTGACGCGCGCCCCGACCTGCACTTCGGACGGGTCGGCAACCTGCATGATGTCCACCATCAGGTGGATGCCGTCATCGAGGCGGACGATGGCCTGGAGGCGCGGCATGTAGTCGCCATAGCCGACCGCCGGGAAGCCAACGTCGTCCAGGGCCACGGCGACGATTTCGCCGGTCTGGGCGCACGGGTAGGGTTCCATGGCGCGGGCATGACAGGACGGACAAATCAGGCCGGTGCGCGGCGGGAAGAACTTCTCGCCGCAGGCCGTGCAGCGCGTTCCCTCCAGCCGGTAGCGGGCGGCGCGGGTGCGGTACCACAAGGCAGAGGAGAACGTGTCCCAGCGGACGAATTGTTCGGGGAATTGGTCGCTCATCGTTACCAGCCTTTCTGCACCACGCCGACCACGTCCAATGAGTGGTGCGTGCCGTAGGATGTGTTGACGCCAACCCGGGCGTCCTTGACCTGTCGTTCGCCGCACTTGCCGAGAATCTGCCAGTAGTTCTCCAGCACGCCGGCCTGGAAGTCGGAGCCGGCCGAGCCGTGGCCAAAGGCCGGGCCGCCGCCATAGGTGTTGACCGGGCATTTGCTCTCCAGCGTCATCCCGCCCGCAAGGACGTAGTCCTTGCCTTTGCCGATTTCGCACAGGCCGAGGGCTTCGAGGGCCATCATCCCCTCGTAAGCCGTCAGGTCGTGAACCTGGACGAGGTTGATGTCCTCTTTTTTGATTCCGGCGATTTCATAGGCCTCGCGGGCAGCGACCATCAGGCCGGGCAGTTCGGCCATGTCGTACTCGCGCATCCCGTTTACCGGATAGTGGAAGAAGTTGCCTACATACGGCGGGCGGAAAGCGTAGGCCACGTCGAAGAAGACCGGTTTATCGGTGTACCTGCGGGCCACGTCCTCGCCGACGAAGACCATAGCGCTCGCCACGCCGCCGCGGTTGGTGGCCTGACGGTCGCGCTCCGCTTCGGGTGTGTCGGCGCATAGTTCCTCCAGCACGGGCATGGGCTTGGAGTAATTGGCCGCCAGCGGATTGCGGCGGGCGTACCAGTTGCACCAGTAAGCCCACGTCCCGGCGGCTTCGAGCGGCACGTTGTACTTGCGGCGGTAATAGGCGTCGCGCATCGCGCCGTAGTTGATGTGCGTCAGGCCGAGCATGTAGTCGAAGTCCACGTAGTTGCCCTGCGAGTTCATCGCTTCCATGGCGTCGTAGTTGTCGGAGCGGGCAAAACCCATCGAGACGACCACGTCGCAGCGGCCGGAGGCAATCGCGTTCCAGGCTGCGTAGGAGGCGATGCCGTTCGCGGCGCAGGCATTGGCAATCGGAATGACCGGCTTGGGCAGGATGCCCAGAGCATCGGCAATCTGTGGACCGGGCGAGGAGTCGGCGATGGCGCGGTCGTTGTAGTTGCAGGCCACCAGGTCAACATCTTTGACCGGCACGCCGGCGTCCTGCAGGGCGTTCCAGAAGGCCTCCGCCGCCATCTGCCGCCAGGTCCAATCCATTGGAATATTGGGAGGCGTAATCGCCCCGCCAATCATCATCACTCTGCGTAGAATCTTTCCCATCAGTACCTCCGAGGAGGACAGCCTTTCCGGCTGTCACGGCAGGCTAAAAAGTACGTTTAGTAGAAATTGCTCAAACGGTGCGGCGACTGGATGTACTTCTGCTCGTACTTGGTCATCGTCGCGTAGTCCACCATGATTTTGTCCTCGAGTTGCTGGATGACCAGCCCGCTCTGCGGACGGCGCTCGGCGATGGCCTCGGTAGCAACCAGCGACCAGGCGTCGCAGCCGGCTCCTGCCCCGTAGTCAATGACGCCGATGCGTTCGCCCGGCTCGGCAAAGTCGAGGATGTGCGCCAGCGAGAGCGGGACTCCCGCCGCGCCGCAATCGCCGATTTGGGCGGTCAGCACGTAGGGCAGCACCTGCATCATGTCCAGTTCGAGTTTGCCCATCGTCATCAGCGGGCGGATGCCGGTTTTCTGCGGAACGGCGAACTTGGCGAAATCGGCCGGGGTCAGGCCGGTTTTCTCGAAGAGCGCCTTGCCCGCCGGCACGACGTGGTCGAGCAGGCCCCAGTTGGCCACCCAGCCGTAGAATCCCGCCCCGGGCTGGATGAAGCGCTCGCCCTCGACGCGGAAATAGTCGTTCTGGTCGTGGCTGTGGGTGGCGAAGGCCTCCAGCACGGCAATCGGATTGTCTTTGCCGAGCAGGAAAGCGACCGCCCCCGCCGAGGCGACGTATTCCAGCACCATGCCGGGCTGGGTGTGACGGTTGATGCTGTCGGCGGCGACGACCAGGGCGTAGTCTATCTGTCCCGATTCAATCAAGCCGGCGGCCAGCCACAGGGCAGTGGAGCCGGATTTGTCGGCGCATTGGATGTCGGTCGTCAGGGCGCTTTCGGGCAGGCCGAGGGCGTCCACCATCACGGTCGCGGCGGCTTTGGTGGCGTAGGGGCTGGTGCCGCTGCCCAGGAACAGCGCGCCAATCTTTTCGGTCCCGACCCCGCCGCGCTCCAGGGCCTGTTTGGCGGCTGCAACGGCCAGGGTCAGAGTGTCCTCTTCGGGGCCCAGCACGCCGCGTTCGCCAATCGAGAGCAGGTCGAAAAAGGAGGTCGAAAGATTCTTCCAGACCTTCCAGATTTCGGCCGCCTCGATGCGGTGACGCGGCACGGCCACGCCGTAGGAGAGAATGCCTGTTTTCAAGGGAACCTCCTGTCTTCAGAGCGCGGACTCTCTCAGCAGTCCGCAGTCAGCGGTCGGTCTAATACTTCTTCGGCAAATTCCACAGGCCAGAGAAGGCGATGGCGTCCATCATCGGGCCTTTCATCTTCAGCAATTTGGCGTTGACCAGTTTCATCGGCGGCACTTCGCCGGTGAACATCTGGACGATGTATTCGCTGTTGCCGGTAATGACCAGTTTGGGCTCACGCGTCTGGCCTTCCTCGATGGTGGCCGTTCCGTCTTGGATGATGAGCGTCCATTGTGACGGTTCCTGTCCCTGCAAATCGAACAGGATGACGCGGTTCCAGCCTTTGGCCTTTTCGGGCTTGAACAGACCGGGCAGACTCAGCATGACTTCCTTGATTGTGGACATTTTGGGTTCTCCTTTCGAGTAAATGGTTGAAAATTTACCAGCCCGGCGGATTGGCGAAGACATCCAGCCAGGGCAGGCGGTAGGTGAAGATGATGAACTCAGAGAGGCTGACGACAAACAGCGCCGCCGTGCACCACTTCAGACCGCGGCTAAAGACGGCTTTTTCGAGATGCTGTTCGATGAGCACGCCGGAAATCGAGTTCAGGAGGGTGGCCAGATTGGCAAATATCACTTCCAGAAAAATAGACTCGATTCTGACAAAGTAGGCCGCCGAGGTGTAGTACCAGGGGATGACCAGCAGCGGAAACAGCACTGCCGTCAGGGCGCGGGCGTGCAGGAAACGGGCGGGCGCAGCGAGATGCTTGCGCACCAGAAGATATTCCAGCGCCGCGACGAGAAGATAAGCAAAGAAGGCCACCTTCATGTGCTGGTAAATGGACTCGTCGGTCGCGCTGAAGATGGCCGTCAGCGGGCCGGGCGCCCACTCGTACAGAAAATGCAGCAGCAGAAAGACGACCTGCAAAATCAGGACTTTGACCCACAGGGGAAAGCGCTCCGCTTTCATCTTTCGCTACCTCTACTCCACCGCCCCGAAGATTTTTTCCTGCACCATCAGGATGCGTTCCATGTCATCGGCGGGGACGGTGGTCAATTCGAACAGACAGGCCTCGCCGTCCATACCCAGCGAGACGACCCGGCGGTACTGCGGCGAGACCATCGGCGGCATGGTAATCATCATCGTCGCCTGACCGTGCACCTCACAGTAGCGGCAGATGCCGTAGCCGAGCGCCAGGCGGGGCAGGCCGTTCCATTCGGCCACCCGGTAATAAATGCCCGCCAGTTCGCAATTCTTCAGAATGCTCTGGCGGATGGTCTTCTCGCCCTCTTCGCGGTCTTCGCCTTTGCGGTAGTACTGGTCAGCGTACATGCCGCGCAGACCGAGTTCCATCAGGTCGCCGATGTCCTCGAATCCGGCGGCAGGCAGAACCGTGGCGAAGAATTCCTTGCTGACCGCCCACATGAACTGCTCCGAGGTCGCGTCCACCGCCCGGCGCAGCGCGTCGGGACCCTCGCGCCGGACCAGCGCGGCGGCGTTGACCGCGCCCCCGATGAGATAACGGTTATAGTTCGCGACCGAGCGCAGGCAGGAATCGAACCATTGCTCGGCCAGGTCGGCGGGAAACTGCCCGGCCTCCATCGCCGCCAGCGAGGCTTGCTGCCAGGCCTGCATGGATTCGGCCCAGTCGGCGGGCGTCTCCCAGCCGGAGGCGGCCAGAGCGTCGAGCCGCGCCGCGGGGACAATCCCATCGCGGACGACCAGTTCGCGCATGTCGTCCAGGTAGCGGACGAAGAATTCATCCGCCTGGGCGGTCAACTCCGGGTCGTGCGCCCATTCGGGGTGTCCCGCCCCTTCGAGCAGGGTGCGGAAGCGCAGTTTCATCTCGTGTTCCACCGAGACCCAGTAGGCGGCCATGACGCGCATGCCGGGGTACACATCGCCGTCCGACAGGTCTTCGCCGTGATAGAAGGCCTCCAGCCGGTTTTCGGCCAGGAGTTGGCGGGCGTGCTTCAGGTTGCGCGCCCATTTGTGGTTGTGGAATTCGTCGTAGTGCATCCTCGCTCCTTTCGTTTTTTCTCGAATGTCTCGACCAAGAGGGTGCAAATAAAAAGCCGCGCTCAAGCGCGGCAAAGACTCATTTTTTCTCCTCCATCGCCCAGAACCCCTGACGGGCTTTGAGCAACTCGTCCAGGGAACTGGTCGGCGGGGCGGTGATGATGACCAGCGTCAGCGGCTCGTTCTGGCTGGCGTTGATGAAGCGGCGGTGCGGAAGGTTGACGTAATAGGCCAGGTCGCCCTGCTCCAGCATTGTTTCCTCGCCCGTCTCCGAGACGAGGCGGGCGCGGCCGTTGAGGACATACACCAGCGTATCGGCCTCGTGCTGGCGGAAGTGCGGTTCCTCGCGCCCCGGCGCAATGTGGACGAGGAGCGGCTCCATGCGCGGGTTGGGGCGGTTGACCAGCAGCGTCACCGAGGCGGGACTCTGCCCATTCTCCTCGAGGCGGCGCAGGATGTCGGTGCGGCGGGTGACCATCACCGGGCTGTCGGCCTCGCCGCTGAAGAAGTGCACCATGTGGACCTGGTAGTAGCGCGCCAGACGTTCGAGATTGTCCACGCTGACAGAGACCTTGTCGCGCTCCAGCATGCTCAGGAAGGAGACCGACAAGCCCGTATCGGCGGCGACCTGCTCGAGGGTCAGGCCGCGTGCCAGACGCAATTCCCGAAGGCGAAGACCGATGTTAGGCACGAGAAATCCTTTTCTAAATATAGAAATTTTTCAGTATTATGATAGCAAATTTTCAATATCATGTCAATAGTTGCCGAAAATTTCAACCAATAAAAAACGGCCACCTTACAGTTTTCCCGCCGCCTGTCATGCACACAAAGCCAGAGCCAGAAATAAAAAGAGACCCGCGCCGTGTAGGACGCGGGTCATCTCTGTGGTGAATTCGATTGGCTTAGCGGTTGGCTTGCGCCACCACGGCGGCAAAGGCCTGCGGGTCGCGCACGGCCAGGTCGGCCAGCATCTTGCGGTTGAGGGCGATGCCGGTCTTCTTCATGGCCGCTACCAGACGGCTGTAGGTGGTGCCGTTCAGGCGGGCGGCAGCGTTGATGCGGGCAATCCACAACTTGCGCATGTCGCGGCGGCGCATGCGCCGGTCGCGGGTGGCGTACCACATGCTCTTCAGGCGGGCCTCATTCGCACGCTTGAAGAGGCGGTGTTTGGCACCCCGTTGCCCCTGGGTGTATTTCAGAACTTTCTTGTGACGCAGGCGACCGTAAGGTCCACCTTTTACACGTGCCATGGTTTTACCTCCTGCGAACCTCCGGGCGTCGGTGCAGGGTTAGCCTGTCTGCCAGTTGCGTACACCCGGTAGTCCGCAAACGAAACGGATACGATACCTGAAGCCTAGGGCTTCATGTTCGGCGCCAGACGCCGGATGCGCTTGACGATTCCGCGTCCCTGGACGGGAATCATCTTGGGGAACAAGGCCTTGACCCGCTTGGCGGACTTCCGCCGCAGGTGAGCCTTGCCGCCTTTTGTGCGCACGACCATGCCCGAGCCGGTCACGCCAAAGCGTTTGGACGTGGCCTTGTGGGTCTTGAGTTTAAACTTACCTTCTCTCGGCTTGCGAGGCACAGCAATCACTCCTTTACACATGATTCCGCGGGAGGTCACTCCCGCGGTGATTCGCTTTCCTTGACCTTTTCTTCAGCGCCGGGCGGCGAAGAGGCGGGTTTCTTCTTGCCACCCTTGGAGGGAGCCAGCATCATCGACATGCCCCGCCCTTCGATAGCAGGCGGCTGTTCGACGATGCTCACATCACTGAGGCTTTGGGCAATCTCTTTCAAGTCTTCGAGCGCAATCTCCGGGTAGGTGATTTCGCGGCCGCGGAAGCGGATGGTGACGCGCACCTTCATGTTGTGTTCCAGCCAGCGGCGGGCGTCCTCGACCTTGAACTCGCGGTGATGATCGGTGGTCTTGGGCCGCAGACGGATTTCCTTGACCTCGATCTTGGTCTGCGATTTGCGCGCCTCGCGCTCTTTCTTCTCCCGCTCATACAGGAATTTGCCGAAATCCATCACCCGGCAAACCGGCGGATTGGCGGTCGGTGACACTTCCACCAGATCGAGTTCCGCTTCGCGGGCAATGCGCAAGGCCTCGCGGATGGCGACGACGCCTATATTCTCACCAGTGGGGCCGATCAACCGTACTTCGGGAGACCGAATGCCCTCGTTGACTCGATACTCGTTGGCGCTGATATGTTTCTCCTCGTTTCAATAACGCAAACCCAGCACAGGGCTGGTTTTTAGCGGGCTGATGATACCATAACCCTGCGCAAATCGTCAATAAAAATGACGCCGGTGATTGCACAAAGATCGGGGCAATCACCAGAAATCGCGCAACAAGGCACAATCTGCCGGCGGACGACTCAGAAGAGATCTTTCCCCTCGGCTGCGAGGTCGCGGCGCAGAAGGTCTTCGGGCGTTTCGCGGCGCTGGATGAGGCGCGCCCGGCCGCCTTCCAGCCAGACGACCGCCGGGCGGCAGGCCCCATTGTAATTGCTCGCCATGCTCAACTGATACGCCCCGCTGACCGGCAGCGCCACCCATTCGCCTTCCTCCACCTCGGGGAACGGCAGACCGGCAATCAACACATCGCCGCTCTCGCAATACGGACCGGCAAACCAGGCTGGCCCGGCCGCCGGCCGATCCACCCCTCGCACCGGCAGGGCGCTGTAACGGGCGGCGTACAATGCCGGGCGCGGATTGTCGGCCAGGCCGCCGTCGAGCAGCAGCCAGCGCCGACCGGCCGCCTGCTTGACCGTCTCAACCCGATAGACGGCTACCCCGGCCCGCGCCACCAGACTCCGGCCCGGTTCCAATTGCAGGCGCGGCAGCGGCAGCCCGAAGCGCCGGCAGCCCTCCACCACCGCCGCGGCGACGGCCCCCACGTAGGCCGCCAGGTCCGGCTGGGGCAAATCATCCTCGTGATAGGCCACCCCCCAGCCGCCCCCAGGGGAGAGAGTCCAGCCCTCGCTCACCCCCAGCCGGCACGCCAGAGCCAGAGTCCGCCCGATGGCCTCGGCCACCGGCCGCGGGTCGCGCAGTTGCGAACCCAAATGGAAATGCAATCCGGCAAGAGGCAAGCCGGAGCGGCGGAACAAGCCCGCCGCTTGAATGATCTCCGCCTCCCCCATGCCGAACTTGCTTTCAGGCTGACCGGTCTGGATGTGGGCATGCGTCTCGACGCTCACCTCCGGCCGGAAGCGCAACCACAAACGGGGCAGCGGACGCGGCCGGCAGAGGAGGCGCGCCACTTCGCTCAGGTTGTCCACCACAATCACGCCCGCATGACGGCAGGCCATCTCCAGGTCGGCAGCCGACTTGTTGACGCCATGAACCAGAATCTGCTCAGGCGGCAGACCTGCCGCCAGGGCGATGGCCATCTCGCCCCGACCGGTGCAATCGAGCCACAGCCCCTGCCGGCCGACCCATTCCGCCAGCGCCCGGCACAGGAAAGCCTTTCCGGCATAGGTCAGGCCGGAGGGGGCCGGGTAGGCCTCCGCCAGCGCCTGCCGGTAGGCGGCTGCCGCCCGGTCGAGCGTCGCCCGGTCGTACACATAGAGAGGCGTCCCGAACGTTTCCGCCAGCGCCGCCAGGTCGCAGCCGCCGATGCTCAGTCCATCGCCCTCAACTTTGGTCGTATCGGGGAAAAGGAAAAGGCGGTTCATAGGCCTGTTTTACCATAGAAACAAAAACCCGCCCCGGGGCGGGTTCCTGTGCCGAAGGAGGGACTTGAACCCTCACGGCCTTGCGGCCACTAAGCCCTGAACCTAGCGCGTCTGCCAATTCCGCCACTTCGGCGTGTTGCGGCTTGTATTTTATCCGAATCCACCATTTTGTCAACCTCCACCGGCCGCGGTCCGCCAGCGGCTGGCTTCCCCTCACCGCGCCTCCGAATTAACGTATAATTTGGAGCAAACCAATCCGGGAGGTTCTCGTGAAAATCGTCGTCTGTGTCAAGACCACCCTGCCCTCCGAAGCGCAGGTGAGAGTCGAAGGCGGCCAACTCGTCTTCGACAACACCCCGCAAATCATCAACCCCTGGGACGAGTACGCCGTCGAAGCCGCCTTGCAGCAGAAGGAAGCCCTCGGCGGGACGGTGACCGCCCTCTCCCTCGGCAATGAACAGGCGAACGTGGCCCTCAAGCACGCCCTGGCGATGGGCGCCGACGATGCCATCCGCATCGGTGACCCCGCCCTGGCCGCCATCGACACCCTCGCCGCTGCCCGCCTCCTGGCGGCTGCCATCCGCAAACTCGGCGGCGTGGACCTGGTCTGCTTTGGTCGCCAGGCCATCGACGGCGACTCGGGCGTCACCCCCGCCCAGACCGCCCGTCTGCTCGGCTGGCCGGCCCTGACCCTCGCCTCGGCCGTCAAAATCGAGGCCGGCCAGATTCGGGTCGAGCGTTCCATCGAAGAAGGCCGCCAAATCGTCACTGCCGCCCTGCCGGCCGTCTTGAGCGTGGTCAAAGACTTCGCCGAGCCGCGTTACCCCACCTTCATGGGCAAACGCAAGGCCGACCGGGCCGAGATTCCCGTCTGGTCGCTGGCCGACCTGGGCCTGCCCGCCCCGGCCGCCCTCGTCACCTGGGGAGAATTCAGCGAGCCGCCGCGCCGCACAGCCCAATGCGAGATGATCGCCGGCGCCTCCCCCGCCGAAATCGCCGAAAAACTGGCCGACAAAATCCTGGCGGAGAAAATCCTATGAACATCTGGGTTTACATTGACCACTTCAAGGGGACTCCCTTGCCCGTCTCCTGGGAAGCCCTCGGCCTGGCCAAGCGCTTGGGGAACGCCGCCGCCGTCATGCTGGGCAATCACCTGGACGAGGCGGTTCAGGCGGCCTTCGACTTCGGGGCCGACTCCGTCCTGCTGGCCGATGACCCTGCCCTGGCCGATTACCGCGCCGAGGCCTTCGCCTCCACCCTGAGCGCCGCCGCCGCAGCCCAGACCCCCGACCTGCTCCTCTTCCCGACCACCAGCCGCGGCCGCGAGGTGGCCGCCATGACCGCCGCCGACCTGAACGCCGGCCTGCTGGTGGACGTCACCGCCCTGGAAGTCGCCGCGCCGGGCGTCGTCGCCACCCGGCCGGTCTATGGCGGCAAAGTGCTGGTGCGCGAGGTCTGCGCCTCCAAACCGGCCCTCGTCACCCTGCGGGGACGCGCCTTCCCCAAACCGGAGCAACAAACCGGCCGCTCCGGGCCGGTTACGAAGATCGAGGTCAAAGCCGAGACGCAGACCAGCGTCGCCGGCTACACGACCAGCGAGGGGGTCAGTCTGAGCGACGCCAACGTCATCGTCTCGGGCGGGCGCGGGCTGACGGTCTTCCCCGGCCTGGACGAGAAATCCGCCGCTGCCAAAGGCTTCGCCCTGCTCGGCGAACTGGCCGCCGTCCTGAACGGCGCAGTCGGGGCCAGCCGCGCCGTCGTGGATGCCGGCTTCATCCCCTACGCCCATCAGGTCGGCCAGACCGGCAAACTGGTCTCCCCCGACCTGTACATCGCCTGCGGCATCTCCGGGGCCATTCAGCACCTGGCCGGCATGCGCACGGCAAAGGTCATCGTAGCCATCAACACCGATCCCCACGCCCCCATCTTCCAGGTGGCCCAATACGGCGTGGTCGGCGACCTGTACCAGATCGTCCCCGCCCTGACGGCCGCCCTGAAAAAGAAACTGGGCAAATAAGCCAAAAAGGACGGGCCGGAGCAATTCCGGCCCGTCTGCTTGGGGGGGAGAACCCCGGAGATCAGGGCAGGCAGGAGAGGCTGGCGCCGACCGTGATGCGGCTGGCCGTCCAGACGTTGTTGGCCAGCGTCCCGTTGACGCTGACCGGGTTGCCCACCCGCAAATCGGCGAAGGTGATCGCCGTCGCCGTGGCCGCGCTGCTGCTCTTGAACAGGTAACGCGTGCCGGCTGTGACCGTGACCGTCACGGGCGTGCCGAGGTACGGCTGCACCAGCGTGTTGCCGCGGTACACCTGAACGGTCACGGTGTTGGGGCCAATCGCCGTAATCGTACCGGTGATGGCAAACGTGCCGCGCGGCCCTTGTTGGCCGTTCCCGTTGCCGCTGCCGCCGCTGCCGGGGCCGTTCCCTGCAGCCGCCGCCGGCGCCACCAGCGCCAGCGCCAGGACCAGAACCAGTAAAATAACGCTGAACTTCTTCATGTGAGTCTCCTTTCGTTTTACTCGATGTGACGCTGTACCCTTCCAAAAGATACGGGCAACGCGATTTGTCCTTGTTATAACCGGAGAGCGAAAAGCCAGCATGAAGGAAAAGTAAAGAATGGATAAACTTTCCTGCCGCAGTTTCGTTTTTCCTTGCCATCCAGATATAATGTGCCCATATCCCACCAAGCATTCAGGCGTCACATAAGATGAGTTGTTCTGTGGCTTCGGAGAGCGAGTTGTTGCAGCGCGCCCAGACCTTCGACCGCCAGGCGCTGGCCGAGATTTACGACCTATACAGTCCTGGCCTGTACCGCTACGCCCTGCGTCTGCTGGGCGATGCCTCTGCCGCCGAGGACTGTCTCGCCGAGACATTCAGCCGCTTCCTGCAGGCGCTGCGGCGAGGCAAAGGGCCGCGCAATTACCTGCAGGCCTACCTCTATCGCGTTGCCCATAATTGGATTACCGATCAGTACCGCCGCCAGCCGCCGCCCGCTGCCGAATTGGACGAGCGCTTCCCCGACCTCGCCGCCGCCCCCGAAGAAATCGTCGCCCGCCGCAGCCATCGGGAACGTCTGCGCCGGGCGCTCCAGCGTTTGACCCCTGAACAGCGCCAGGTCATCGCCCTCAAATACCTGGAAGGCTGGCAGAACGAACAAATCGCCCGCGCCCTGGGCAAGCCGGTCGGAGCGGTCAAGTCGCTGCAACACCGCGCCCTGACGCGCCTGCAGCGTCTGCTGGCAAACGAGGAACTGCGATGAACGAAACAATCGACCCCCAACTGGAACGCGCCCTCCAGGACCTGAAAGCGGTCGCCGACCGCGACCCGCGGGCTGCAGCCCGCGGCCGGGCGCGCTTCTTGGCTGAAGCCGCCGACTTGCAACCCGTACCTGGCCAGGCAAAATCACGTCAGACAGGATGGAAAACACCTGCCCGAAAGGAGAAATTTGCCATGAATGCATTGATTTCCATCCTGGCCGTATTCACCCTCCTGTTGAGTGGAGGCGCCGCCACCGTTTATGCCGCCCAGGACGACCTGCCCGGCCAGCCCCTCTACCCCCTCAAGACCTGGAGCGAGGACCTGCGCCTGGACCTGACCGCCGACCCTCAACAGGAAGTCCACCTGCTCATGATTCTCGCCCAGCGCCGCGTCGAAGAGATGGTGGCCCTCAGCGCCCAGGGCCTCACCCCGCCCGCCGAGGTCCAAGCGCGCCTCGAACAACATCTCAGCCAGGCCTTGCACCTCGCCGCCGGTCTGGATGACGCCGCCATGCTGGCCACCCTGCAGCAAATCCACATCGCTCTGCAAAATGACTTACAAATCATGCTCCGAGCAGGCGGCGAGGCCTCTGCCGGCCTGATTCAGGCGCGGCAGACGATCGAGACCCGCATGCGCCTGATCGAGAGCGGCCTGACTGACCCGCAGGGGCTGCGCCAGACTCTGCGCCAGGAGCAGGAAGTGCATAGCGGCCAAACCGCCACGCCGCCCGCCGGCAACGGCAACCAGGGGGAGCAACGCGGCCCTGAAAGCACCCCCGTCCCTCAACAAACGCCGGGCGGCCCCCGCCAGCCCGACCCAACCCCCGGGCCGCAAGGCACCCCAGGCGGCCAGGGAGGGCCGGGCGGCCCCGGCGGACATCGTCCCTAGCCGCCTGCCTGTCACGGCTTCATCCCCGCCCATCCCAGCGGTGGCGCGGGGATATTTTTCTTGACAAAATCGCCGGGGTGAATATAATTGCACCATCCAAATACCATCCATATGGATGGTACTTGGATGATAAAATCGCTAAAGGAGAAGGCCATGCCCGATGCCGAAAAAGTAACCATCAACATGTCGGCCGTTGACCTGGGCAAAATCGACCTGCTGGTGCAGGAGGGACTTTATTCCAACCGCACCGACTTCATCCGCACCGCCATCCGCAACCTGCTCGACAAGCACACCCTGGAAATCCAGCAATCGGTAACGCGCCATTCGTACGGTATCGGCGTGTTCGTCTATACCCGCAAAGACCTCGAACGGCTGAAAGAACGCGGCGATAAGGTCAAATTAACGGTGGTGGGGCTGCTCGTCCTGACCGACGACATTCCGGCCGACCTGGCCCAGGCGGTGGTGGAATCGGTCCAGGTGCGCGGCATCTTCCAGGCCAGCCAAGAAGTCAGGGCCGCCCTGGCCGACAGGATACGATGACCCCCATGGAAAACACGCTTCCTCCTTCCTCTGAATCAGAAGACCGGCGCGGCTGGGCCGCCCGCTTCTTCACCATTTGGACCGGGCAAGCCTTCTCCCTCATCGGCTCGGCGCTGGTGCAATTTGCCCTCGTCTGGTGGCTGACGCAGCAGACCGGCTCGGCGACCATCCTGGCCACCGCCTCGCTCGTTGCCCTGCTGCCGCAAATCGTGCTTGGCCCCTTCGTCGGTGCGCTGGTTGACCGCTGGAATCGGCGCCTGATCATGATCATCGCCGACGCCTCCATCGCCGCCGCGACCGGCGTGTTGATTTTTCTCTTCGCAACCGGCCTGGTGCAGGTCTGGCACATTTACGCCATCCTGTTCCTCCGTTCCCTCGGCGGCGCTTTCCATCACCCTGCCATGACCGCCTCAACCTCGCTGATGGTGCCCCACCGCCATCTGACGCGCCTCTCTGGCC
Organism: Anaerolineales bacterium; assembly: GCA_041287425.1. Lineage (GTDB taxonomy): Bacteria > Chloroflexota > Anaerolineae > Anaerolineales > Villigracilaceae > JAFGSI01. Next base: position 63,424 of record JBEULG010000038.1, read on the forward strand.
TCAACCAGTTGCTGCAGGGGTTCCTGAGCATCTTTGCGCCGCCATTGGGCGCCCTGTTGCTCGGCTTCTTACCGACCCAGGGCGTGTTGGCAATCGATGTCGGCACGGCGGCCCTGGCCATCTTGCCGCTCCTCTTCTTGTCCATTCCCCAGCCGCAGCGTCAGGCCAACCGTGCGGCCCCGGTCACCTCCTACTGGCACGATCTGGGCGACGGGTTGCGCTATGTCGTCCGATGGCCGGGCTTGCTCGGTTTGATTCTGCTTGCCATGCTGCTTAACTTCTTGCTCAGCCCCAGTTCATCTCTCCTGCCGCTCCTGGTTTTGAAGGAATTTCAAGGCGGGGCACCGCAACTGGCAGCGGTCGAATCGGCCTTTGGGGTCGGCATCATCCTGGGTGGCTCGATTCTGGGCGTCTGGGGCGGATTCAAACGCCGCATTCTCACCTCCTTTGCGGGCATCCTCGGCATCGGCGCAGGCGTCATCCTGACCGGCCTGGCGCCGGCCGGCATGTTCTGGCTGCTGCTGGCCGCCAATTTCCTCATCGGCCTCACCCAGGTATTTGCCAACGGGCCAATCCTCGCCATTTTCCAGACGGCGGTCGAGGCGGATTATCAGGGACGCGTCTTCTCGCTGATCGGCGCAGGAGCGACCGCCATGATGCCGCTCAGCCTGCTGATCGCCGGTCCGCTGGCGGATGCGCTGGGCGTGCGCTTCTGGTATCTGACCGGTGGCAGCACCTGTATCTTGATGACTCTGGCGGCGCTCTTCATTCCTGCGATTATGAACATCGAGCAAAACCGGCAGCAGGCATGAAAAAACCGGGCCCCGATTGGAGCCCGGTGTCGGTTGCAGCGATGAAGTATCTTAGCCGATCACGACCACATTGGCAGCCTGCAGGCCCTTCGGGCCCTGCTCGATCGAGAACTCGACCTTTTGATTCTCCTCCAACTTCTTGTAGCCCTCCATCTGGAGCGCCGAAAAGTGGACGAAGACGTCCTCACCGTCCTCGCGGCCGATGAAGCCGTAGCCCTTGGTCGCATTGAACCATTTGACCGTACCGACGAACCGTTCTTCAGACATTTTTTCTTTCTCCTTGCAAAAATAGTTTGCGCCGGCCCGCCAACTTCCGGCAGTACCCGGCGCGTGCAACGGGGGCAAGATTATCACGAAAGAAAGCGCCTGTCAAGAGACCCTTCTGTAGTTATCAGGGAGGGTAATTGTGGACAGCCAATCATCTGGCCAGGAAACTTCGCAGGGGATGTGCAGAAAGAAAAGATGATCATTTAGAATTGAATCACGATTTAGTCTTCGTAGCAGAATGGGTGGAAATGTGGAAAAGATCTGCACGCCCCCATGGCTGGCGGCTGGAAGCGAAGCCTCTCCCACATTTTCGGCTGGCGGGGCCCAGAGCGCCCGTTTGCCTTGTGGATAACGCCGCAAAGATGTGTCGCCGCTAAAAAGGGCCTCGTCGTCCATTTCCACATTTAGGCTTTCCCAGATATATGCCCCCATATCTGGCGTCACCCTGATAGAACAATTGGGCGTCTTTTCCACAACCTGCCCGCTTTATCCACAGATTTCGGTCAGTTATCCACACCTTGGGGCAGATTTCAGGCCGGGCGCTCCCCCAAATATGGAGCAAGTAGAGAGGCGGCTAAAGGCCCTGTTCCCTGGCCAGATTGTCCAGGATTTCTTCGACCAGGTCGAGGAAGCCGTCCAGGCTTTCCATGCGGGCGTAGAAGCCGACCCCGGCCAGGCCAAGCGCCTCACAGACGGCCAGCCAGCGGGCTTGTTTGGGCGCCGGCAGGACGAGGGCGGCCAGCGCCCAGGTGTGCAGCAGCGGCCAGAGGATGGCGCGCCGGCTGTCGGTGGATAGAATCGCCTCGAAGGCGAGTTTGTAGTATCCCAGCCGGGCGGCGTGGATGCGCGCCTCGACCTTCGGCCGGCTGGCGGCGTCGAGGAAGGCGGTCTCCCATTCGGGCAGCAAATCCTCCAGCACGGTGCCGGTGGACATCTCGGAGCCGAGCAGGCGGAACAATTCGCCTGCCAGGCCGGGGGCGCCAACAGCCTCGGCCCGCAACGGAAACTCGAGCAGCAGGCGGCGTTCGGCCAACGGCGGCCCGTTCAGCGCGGCGACGGCGTTGGCGGCGTCGGCGACGGCCTCGAGGTAGGCGAGAATCCGGGCGGGCGTCTCCTCCGGGCTGGTTTGCAGGCTGCTCCAGGCCTGGCGCGCCCGCTCGGCCAGCAGACGGGCGCGGGCCAGGACGTTTTCGGGGGCGTCGAACTTGTCGCGCACACCAGCCTGGACGAATTCGAGGAAATGCTGGCTTTCATATAGCCAGGCGGGGTTGTACAACTCCGGCCCCAGGAAGGGGTCGGCGCGCAACTGACGCGGCCGGGCGTAGTCGGCGCGGCTGCGGTGCAGGATGTCGAGGTGCACCTCGGCGGTCAGGGGGACGATTTCGCGCTGGACGGGGGGCGTTGCAGCGTGGACGATGACCAGGTCGATGTCGCCGGCGCCGCCCAGCAGCGGGTCGGGGCGCAGCAGGGAGCCGGTCAGGTAGACGGCCGCCAGGTCGGGTTCGGCCAGCGCCCGCTTTTGGGAGGTCTCGCGGGCGATGCGCAATAGAAAATCAGGCGTGAGACGCATGTCTCTCCTCCTGGACCGGGCGGGGCAGGTCCAGCACGGCGCGGATGCGTGCCTCGATCAGGTCGAGATGTTTGAGGTGACGGACGAAGTCGAGCGGGTCGGTGTCAATGGTCAGGACGGGGGTGTCGTCGTAGGGTTTGGAGAAGAATTCTTCGTAGGTCTGGTTGAGGGTCTCGATGTAGGCGCGTTCCATGTTGCGCTCGTAGGAGCGGTCGCGCATGGCGATGCGCTGCATGAGGGTATCGGTGCTGGCGCGCAGATAGACGAGCAGGTCGGGGCGGGTGATTTTTTCGGCCAGGGCCTCGTGCACCTGTTGATAGACGCTCAGTTCGTCGTTCTTCAGGTTGATGCGGGCGAAGAGCGAGTCTTTGGCGAAGGTGTAGTCGGAGATGAGCGGGCGGCCGCGCGCCAGGATTTCGGGCACGGTGCGGTGCTGTTGGTGATAGCGGCTGAGCAGGAAGAAGATTTGCGTCTGAAAGGCGTAGCGTTCGCGGTCGGCGTAGAAGTCGGAGAGGAAGGGGTTTTCTTCGAAGACTTCGAGCAGGAGTTCCGCGTCGAAGCGGGGCTGCAGGAGCCGCGCCAGGGTGGTCTTGCCGACGCCGATGACGCCTTCGATGGCGATGTACATACGTCCACACTCCGGCAGGGAGGATGGGTTAAGGATACCATATTTTGGAGAGAGGATTTACGCTTTGGCAATGGATGGCGCTTCCTTGTTTACAAAGAAGTGCTTCTCCGGCCGCTGTCCTTTGAAAGCCGGCTGCGAGGGGCGTATAATCGGCTTTAGACTTTTGCCGGAGGTCCCCCATGTCCCGCCTCACGCCCTCCCGTCTCACAACCTGCGCCCTGCTCCTCGTCCTGACCCTCCTCGCCGCCTGCGCACCCCAGACGGCAGACGGCGGACCGCAGACCGCGACCCCACCGCCCACCGTCACGCCCACCCGCACGCCCAACCCTACCCCCACCTTCACTCCTACCCCGCTCCCCCATCCCTCCGCCTTCGACCCGGCCTTCGCGCGCGGCCTCGTCCACTTCGACCCCGCCGGCGGACACTGGCTCGTCACCGCCTCTTACCCGACCGCCGGCGGCAGCCTCGGGACCGCCGACTTCGCCCTTGACCCCCAC
>JBEULG010000039.1:0-4576 GCA_041287425.1 Anaerolineales bacterium
TCTTTTCCAGAACGCTGTCCTTGCGGTTATTGCAGTGACACTCTCAACTGTGCTGGATATTATTGCGATTATTCACAGTGTCCATGTGGTTGCAGCCAAAATTCTTGCACCGGTGGCATTTGTTTGCCCTGCCCTCCCACCACAACCCTAACACGACAACCAACCACCGCCGCCTCCCCGACCCCAAAAATACCCACCCCCATCCAAGTTCCCTGCGGCGGCGCTGCTCCCAACTGCTCCGGCTCCTGCAACATCGGCTTTCGCTGCTCCGCCTCTGCTGGACAATGCGCTTGCGTCGCCTCCAACTGCTCTGGTTGTTCTGGTCAACCCACCCCCATATACACCGCACCCGGCTCCTACCCAATCTGTAATTTCACTACTTGCACCTGGGGCTGCACCGGTGGCTCCTGCTGCACCACCTGGAGCAACTGGATTTGCTTTCAAAAAAAATCACCCCCTCTCCCAATTGTAACTGCCTGCCTTGGTCGGGGATGAAAACCCCCGGCTCAGGCCAGGGACAAAATCACTGCTCCGCCAGTTGACGCAGTTTGATTTGGATTTCGCGCCACTGAATCTTTGAGACGCCCAGTTTTTGGCGGATTTTCTCCGCTTCGACGTTGTTGAGGTAATCGAGCAGCGCCGAGGTCCAGCGGCACATGTCGAAGGACAGGTGTTTGCGCAGGCCGGCATCCCGCCCAATGTCTTCGAGCAGGTACTCCAACCGGCGCGGCGACCAGGGGAAGAGCCGGTCGACGGGTTTGTATTGCTCCAGATACTCTTCGTAAGCGGGAATCCAGTCGTCGGGCAGGGCCAGTTTGCGTTCCTTGTAGCGGTTGGCCGGGCTGGCGTAACGGATGAAAACGATGGGCCCGCCCTCGGCCTCCAGGTCAATATGGTTGAGGTGAATTCCCAGGCATTCGGATTTTTTGATTCCGGTGGAAAGCAGGAGGGCCAGCAGGGTGTAGGGGCGGGCATCGGGTTTGGCTTTGCGGCGGTAACGGTCGGCGGCCAGGAGGGCGGCTTCCATTTCGGCCTCGGTCAGGACCTCGGGCAAGGGGCTGACGACCGAACGCTGCAACACTTTTTCGGCCGGATCGACCAGGATGACCCCGCCTTTGTGCAGCCAGCGGAAGAAGGATTTCAGGGAGGTAATCCGCCGGGCGAGGGTCTTGGGGGAACAAGGCACGCCCCGCTCACTTTGCATCCATTCGAGAAAGTTGTTCAGGTCGGCAGTGGTGATAGCGCCCAGCGGCCGGTCGGGCGGCAGGTACTCGCTCAACAGGCGCACATCCGAAAGGAAGGCCTTGACCGTGTTGGGCGAGCGGCCCTGGTCGTAGAGGAAGATTTCCCAGGCGCTCAGGGCCGGCGCAAGGCCGGTCTGAGGGGTCAGGTGAGCGGTTGTTCCAGACATGGACACCTCCTTGCTGCGTATAGTTTAGCAAAGGAAGATGATTCGTGTCAACAGGGCTGGAGATTGAGAAAGGGCAAACGGCCCCGGCGGGAGAGCGGCGGGCGGGGACGTCAGGGAGCCATGTGGTCGGGGTTGAAGCAGGGTTGATAATCTGCGCCGACGATGACCACGTAGGAAACATTGGCCTGCATAGGGGCGGAGATGAGGGCGCTTTGCGGCAGGCCAAGAACGGCCAGCAGAGAAGCGGCGCGGCCGGAGTCCTGGTCGGCGGTCAGGTCGTAGAGATAGGTGGCGGGGTAATCGCGGCGGTCGGCGGGCGCCAGACGGGTTTCGTAACCGGCGTAGTTCAGGCGTTCGGCGGCCAGCGAATCCCAGCCGGCGTAGAGCGTCCCGTTGCGAATTTCGACCACGACGGCCTCGGCTTGCGGCGTGCGGGCGGCGGGCGCCAGGGCGCGAATCAGCATGGCCTGGATGGCCGGGCTGTTGGGCAGCAGGACGCTCGCGCCGGCAGGCGTCGTCCAGGGGGTGACGTATTCGCGGTTGATGTAGTAACTGCGAATATCGGCGTTGGTGAGCGTGACGGCCAGGGGCGAGAGTTGCAGGATGGTTTGCAGGTCCAAATCGGTCGTGACGGTGGAACTGAGGTCGGCGTAGAGTTGAGGGAGGCGGTCAATGGCATCGGTGCGCAGGGCGGCCGCGTAGATGGCACGCAGGACCTCCTGCTGGCGTCGCCCGCGGTCGAAGTCGCTCGAACGCTGGCGCGAGCGGGCGTACCAGAGCGCCAGGTCGCCGTCCATGTGGACCAGCCCCGGCCCGACGGTGTAGAGCGCCCAGTTGTTCTCGTTGTTCGGGTCGAGGTCGGGGGCGCGCAGGCGCCAGTCGGTGTAGGGGCAGGCAATCGGCACGTCAATGCCGCCGAGGGTATCAACGATGCGCCGGAAACCGTTGAAGTCGACCATAGCCAGATGGTCAATGCGGATGCCGAGATTGTACAGGATGGTATCTTTGAGCAGCGCCTGACCGCCGCCGGGGTAGCCTTCGCGGTTGCCGTACAGGTAGGCAGTGTTGATGCGGTCCATGCCGTGATTGGGGATGTACACCCACAGGTCGCGCGGCACGGAGACGAGTGTCACCTGGCCGTTGAGCGGGCGGACGGCGGCGATGACGATGGTATCGGTGCGGAAGGACGGGCCGCCGCGCGTGTCGGAGCCGAGCAGGAGGAAGGTGACGGTCTGGTTGTCGGTCAGGACAGGGGCAGGGGCGGGGGCATAGGCCGGGCCGGCAAAGTTGGGGGGCGTCCAGTCGGAGGGCAGCAGAGCGGCGGGGTCATAGGTGGGCTGTGGGGTGCTGGCAGGCGGCAGGACAGGCGTGGGCGTCGGGGAGGGCTGAGGGGTGGGGAGGGCCTCGGCGGTGATGGGGATGGCCGTGACGGTGGGCGGCTGGGTCGCGGTGGGCAGGGCGTCTTCTTCGAGCGGCAGAGGCTGAAAGGGGGTCGGCGTGGAGGTGGGGACGAAATGGCCGCCGGAGGCGTTGGTGGGCGCGGCAGGGGCGGGAGCGCAGGCGCTCAGCAGACTCACGAGCAGGAGCAGGAACGAGAATCGTTTCATCGGATGCCGACCGCCTGTTGGAGGATGGTCTGGATGGCCTCTGGCCTGGGTAACAGGTATTGGGCGCCGCTTTCGGGTTCCATCCAGGGGGTGACTTGCTCGGCGCCGATTTCGTACCGTTCTACGTTTTGCAGGTCAATGGATTGTAGAAGCGGGAGGAGGCGCAGAACGGTTTCGAGGTCGAGGTTGGTTTCGACCGAGTCGCGGTAGAGGGCATACAGTTCGGGGGCGCGGTTCAGCCCATCGAGGCTGAGCAATTTGCGTCCGATGGCGACCAGGACTTCTTGAGCGCGGCGCAGGCGGTCGTAATCGCTGGTGCTGTAGCGGGCGCGCACGTACCAGAGGGCCGTTTCGCCGTCCATGTGGACAGTTCCGGGGCCGACGGTGTAGAGGCGCGGGTATCCATCGCGCTGGTCGGTCAGGGCGCGGGCGGCTTCGACTTCGATTCCGCCCAGGCTGTCCACGATGTCTTTGAAACCGCTGAGATTGGTCAGGACGAAGTACTCGGGACGGACGCCGAAATTGTAGGCCAGGGTATCGGCCAGCAGTTCGAAGCCGCCATGCGGGTAGGCGGTGTTGATGCGCTGCATCTGCCAGCCGGGGATGTACACGTACAGGTCGCGCGGGAAGCCGACCAGGCTGAGCGATCCCTGGCGGAGGCTGAGCAGTACGATGGTGTCGGTGCGGAACGAACCGCCTGCCGGACGCTGGTCGGAGCCGAGCAGCAGGATCGAGACCTGACCTGCCGGCTGGGGAATCGGCGCGGCGGGGGCCGGCAGGCCGGTGGCGGCAGGCGTCGCTTGCAGGGCGAGGGCTGTCTGCCAGGGCGGCAGAGCGGTGGCGGCCGCCTGGGTCTCCTGCGGCGCGAAAGGGGTGGCGGTGGCCGATGGCTGAGCCGGCAGGGTGACGGTCATCATCGGCGTCGCCTGGAGGGCGGCCAGATCGCTGCATCCTGCCAGCAGCGTCAGGAGCAGGCAGGGGAGCAAGAGGCGGCGCAGCCGCGGCGGCAGGAGGGGCTGGCAGGCCAGTCCAACGCCGTTCGAGGGGACAGAATTCATGGGGAGGGGGTGGTCGGCGTGGAGGAGGGCGTTTCGGTAGGCGTGTTGCTAGGCGTCGGCGTGGAGGTGGGCGGCGGTTCGGTGGTGGCGGTCGGCGACGGCGTTGCAGGGGTGGCGCTCGGCGTGGAGGTGGGAGTTTCACTCGCCGTCGTTGTGGTGGTCGGGCTCGGGGTCAGCGTCAGGTTGGGGGTGGAGGTAAAAGGCGGCCAGGGCGGCACATAGAGTGGCTGGCCGGCGTACAGGATGGTGGAAGTCAGGCAGTTGGCGGCCTGGAGTTCGGGATAGCGAATCCCGTAGCGCGCCGCAATTTTGGACAGGGTGTCGCCCGGCTGGATGATATAGACGACCCAGCCGCGCGGCGGGCGGCAGGGGGTGGCGGTGGGGAGAGGCAGAGGCGGCACATAGATGACGAAACCGACCGGCAGGCTGCTGGTCAGCAGGCAGTTGTTTTGAGCCAGCAGGTTGGGGCTGGTGCGGTAACGCTGGGCCAGGCCTTCGAG
>JBEULG010000004.1:0-132447 GCA_041287425.1 Anaerolineales bacterium
CCCTGGCAAGGACCGGGGCCAATCGTTTGCCCGATCCTGCTCTACCATCGCATCGCTGAGCCCCCTTTTCCAAACGATTATTATGTCACCCCGGCAGCCTTCCGCGAGCAAATGCAGGCGCTCAACGACTGGGGTTATACCGCCATCCCGATTTCTCTGCTGGTCAGCGCCATCACCGAAGGCGCCCGCCTGCCTGAGAAACCGGTCGTCATCACTTTCGACGACGGCGATATCACCGTCTATACCACCGCCTTTCCCATTCTGCGCCAATTCGGTTTCGTGGGCGTGAACTATCTGGTTGCCAATCGCCTGGGAGTGGAGGGATACATGAACGTCTCTCAATTACAGGAACTAGCCGCGGCCGGCTGGGAGGTGGGCAGCCATAGCATGACCCACGCCGATTTACGCACCAGCCCCGACCTGGACCGGGAAATCCGCCAATCCCGCCTGGTTCTCGAAGCGGCCCTTGGGGTACCGGTAGAGACCTTCGCCTATCCATATGGGCTGGGCAACGACAACGAGTCCATCGTAGCGCGAGTACGCGCCAACTACACCGCCGCCCTCGGCCTGGGCCCCTACCTGGAACAGAACTTCGACCGCCTGTACTATCTCGCCCGCCGGCCAGTGCTCTACGGCTGGGACCTCGAGCGTTTTGCCTACTTCCTGCCCTGGTCTGTGCCGGCCCCCTGAAAGGTGCTTGACATTCCCTCCCGTCTCAGGTAGAATAGCCGTCGCCCTGAAGGAAGCCGGGCCTGTAGCGCAGTTGGGAGCGCGCCTCAATCGCACTGAGGAGGTCAGGGGTTCGAATCCCCTCAGGTCCACTGTTCAGTGTTCAGTGAGCAGTGGTCGAGCACTGAACAGACTGGGTACTGACGACTGAACACTGCAAACTGAATTCTGGGCCCATAGCGCAGTTGGGAGCGCGTCTCAATGGCATTGAGAAGGTCGCGAGTTCGAATCTCGCTGGGTCCACTCAAAATCGCAATCAGGAAACTGGTTGCGATTGTGCTATAATTACCCAAACAGCAATAGTCAGGACAGGAGTAGTACGTCATCCCGTCAGCGAGAAGGGAGAGCGAGGTGGAAGCCCTTCACGGCGCACGCGGGAGCGCCTGAGACCGAACTCGCCTGTCACCCGCAAGGGAGACTGCGCCGGTGAACTCACAGTAGTCGGCGCCGGGTAAGCCCGTTACAGCATTTGAGCGGTAAGGCGGAATTAATTTCGCCCTACAATCCGGGTGGTACCGCGGAGGCCTTCCCTTCGTCCCAGAGTGGAGGAAGGGAGTTTTTGTTTGTGGACGGCAGACCGCCGACCGCAGACGGCTGACGGTCCATCGTCCACGTGACACCGGAAAACCCGACACGGAAACACCTGACACCGAACCACAGAGGCAAACATGAGCAACTACAACCCGCAAGAAATCGAACCCAAATGGCAGCAAAAATGGGAAGCCGACGGCCTCTACCACGCCGATATTGACCCGACTCGCCCCAAGCACTACGCCCTGACCATGCTGCCCTACCCCTCCGGCGACCTGCACATCGGTCACTGGTACGCCATGACTCCCTCCGACGCCCGCGCCCGCTTTATGCGCATGAAGGGTTACAACGTCCTGTTCCCCATCGGCTTCGACGCCTTCGGCCTGCCCGCCGAGAACGCCGCCATCAAGGACGGCATTCACCCCAAGATTCGCACTTACCAGAACATCGAACGCATGCGCAAGCAACTGCGCTCGATGGGCGCCATGTGGGACTGGCGGCGCGAGGCCATCTCCAGCGACCCGGAATACTACAAGTGGACGCAGTGGTTCTTCATCCAACTCTACAAGCACGGCCTGGCCTACCGCAAAATGGCGCCGGTGGACTTCTGTCCGCACTGCAACACCACCCTGGCGCGCGAACAGGTCTGGGGCGAAGACCGGCACTGCGAGCGCTGCGGCACGCCCGTCATCAAGAAAGACCTGGAACAGTGGTTCTTCAAGACCACCGCCTACGCCGAAGACCTGCTCAGTTACGAAGGCATGGACTGGCCCGAACGCGTCCGCGTCCTGCAGACCAACTGGATCGGCCGCTCCGAAGGCGCGCAGGTTCAGTTTCCGGTGGCCGATGAGCAGCCTTCCGTAACTGAAAAACTGAACACCGAACACTGTCCACCGATTACCGTCTTCACCACCCGTCCCGATACCCTCTGGGGTGCGACCTTCATGGTGCTGGCCCCCGAACACCCCCTGGTGGACATCCTGACCACGCCCGAACACAAGGCCGAGGTCGAGGCCTACAAACTGCAGGCTGCCCGCCAATCGGACATTGACCGCGAAGCCGCCGACAAGGAAAAGACCGGCGTCTTCACCGGCGGCTACGCCATCAACCCGGTCAACGACGCGCGCATCCCGGTCTGGATTGCCGACTACGTCCTGATGACCTACGGCACGGGCGCCATCATGGCCGTCCCCGCCCACGACGAGCGCGACTTCGCCTTCGCCCGCAAATACGGCCTGAAGGTCATCCCCGTCATCCAGCCGGAGGGCGAACCGCTCCTGGACGGCGACACGATGGAAGCCGCCTACATCGGCCCCGGCCGGATGATTAACAGCGGCCCAATGGACGGCACCTACGTCAGCGGCAAAGGCCACGCCGACACCGGCATGCAGAAAGTCATCGCCTGGCTGGAAGAGCGCCGCCTGGGCGCGAAGGCCGTCTCCTACAAACTGCGCGACTGGCTGATTTCCCGTCAGCGCTACTGGGGCGCGCCCATCCCGATGATTCACTGCCCCGCCTGCGGCTGGAACCCCGTTCCCGAATCCGACCTGCCCGTCCTGCTGCCCGAGGACGTCGAATGGCGGCCGACCGGCGAATCCCCCCTCAAACTCCACCCCACCTGGAAGGAGACCACCTGCCCGGTCTGCGGCGGCCCGGCCGAGCGCGAGACCGACACCATGGACACCTTCATGTGCTCCTCCTGGTATCACCTGCGCTACCTCAGCCCCTGGTATCACCAAGGCCCCTTCGACCCCAAAGAGTACGACTACTGGATGCCGGTGGACACTTATACCGGCGGCATCGAACACGCCACCATGCACCTGATTTACACCCGCTTCTTCCACAAAGCGCTGCGCGACATGGGCATCACCAAAGGCCGCGAGCCGATGACTCAACTGCGCAACCAGGGCATGGTGCTGGGCGAAGACGGCGAGAAGATGTCCAAGAGCCGCGGCAATGTGGTCGCTCCGGATGACCTGGTGAATCGCTACGGCGCCGACACCGTACGCGCCTACCTGATGTTCTTCGCCCGCTGGGACATGGGCGCCCCCTGGAGTTACGCCGGCATCGAAGGCACGGCTCGCTGGCTGCGCCGCCTGTGGGCGCTGGTCACCGCTCCCGCCGGACCCGCAGCCTGCTCCGACCAAACCCGGCGGGTCCTCCGCCGCCGCGTCCACCAGACCCTGCGGCAGGTGACGCGCGACTTCGAGCAGTTCGAGTTCAACACCATCGTCTCGGCGCTGATGGAACTGCTCAACGAGATGACCAAGGCCAAAGAGGCCGGCGCCTACGGCACGCCCGAATGGAACGAAGCCGTGGATATTTACCTGCGCATGCTGGCCCCCGTCTGCCCGCACATCGCCGAGGAACTGTGGGAGCGCGCCGGCCGGACGTACTCCGTCCACACCCAATCCTGGCCAAGCGTGGACGAGGAAGCCGCCCGCGAGGAGGAGATTGTCATCCCGGTGCAGGTCAACGGCAAACTGCGCGACCGCATCACCGTCCCGGCCGACGCCACCGAAGAGCAGATTCAGGCCGCCGCGTTGGCCAGCGAAGCGGTACAGAAGTTCACCGAAGGCAAACCGCCCAAGAAGGTCATCATCGCCCAGAAGAAGTTGGTCAGCATAGTCGTTTAGTCGGATGGTCTGACCGTCGAACAAAAAGTCCCTGAGGGTTGCAAGCCTTCAGGGGCTTTTCGATTTACAGAAAGGCAGACCTCACGCCAAAAACACCAGGCCCTCCGGCTCTTCCACCAGCCGGATTTCGCCCTGGGCGTTGATTTCCAGGATGTCCTCCAAATGCGTGAAGTGCAATTTGCTCAGGATGAGCACCCGCTCGTTGAGCGCGTCCACGAATTGCAGGAACTGAATCGGGTCGAAGACGGGGTTGACGCTGAAATACGCCACCATCCGGCGGAACAACTTGGGCAGCAGCACCAGCCGGTCGGTGATGTCGGCCAGACTGCTGATGCGCATAAAGGTATGAGACATATCGCCCGACCAGACGCCCACCTTCCTGGCGCGCACTTTCTTCGTCTCGGCGGCGAAGAGTTCGCGCAGGTCGTAGAACAGGCCGTCGTAGAAGGTCGGGTAAGCCAACCCCTCGCGTAGCAGGCGGAAGTTGACCGACTTGCGCACCAGCGGCTTCTCCAGGAACATCACCTGCCCATCCTGCAAGCCCGCCGAAGCCGGGAACACGTACGAGACCGGCCGCCCATTCTCCTCGGTCGTGCGCGTGACAATGAAGCCCTCCACCCCATCCTCGGCGGAGGTCACCTTCGAGTGCGCCGCGTTCCAGACCACGTTCTTAATTCCCAGCAGGCCAAACAGGCGCAGGGCGGCCGCGTCGGCCCATGGCAACGGCTGATGCTGATTCTTGTAGTGCGTCTCCAGCGTGTCAATGGCCTCGATGCGCAACTGGGCGTGCCCCTTCGCGTTGAGCGCCACCTTCTTGCCGTCCAGCGCGCTCCAGTTGGCCGGGTCGAAAGCCTTGAAGCGAATCGAATCCCCGTCGGGCGAGTAGCCGACGATGTGAAACGTCCCCTTGATGGCTGTGAATGGCATGTCAACCTCCTTTTGGCTGTAAGTCCACTTTACCCCAAAAAGAGATTAAAAGCAACGGCCAAAACTCACGCCTGCATCCAGCCGCGCGGGAAATGATTTTTCAGCACCCCCTGCACCCGCTTGCCCCAGCCGAGCGGCCAGCCGTCCACCGTGACCAGCGTCCAGCCCGCCTCGCCCGCCGAGGGGAGCGGCTCGCCGCGCAGGTAAGCGGCCAGCGCCGGGTCATCGGGAGACAGGTCGAGACTCCGGCGCGCCCCGCCGGGGCGCAAAAACAGCGCCAGCGGATGGGCCGGCTCGAAACGTCCGGTCTTGAACGTCCCCAGCCAGACGCCGGGATGCACCAGGCGCAGACTGCCGAAATCGGGCATCTCCTCGGGGACGAAATACAGCCGCTCGGCGCGGACCCGCAGCCTGTCCGCCGTTAAATCAACCGTCAGCGCGTCTGAAGCGAAATCCCGCCAAAGGCCGGCCTGGAGGCGGTTCATCTCGGCCAGGGCGGCGCGCCCCGACGGGCGCATCTGGCGCGGCGGACGGGGGACGGCCGCCTCCCCCCGCCGCAGCCGGCAGACGAAATGCCCCTCGCCGGTAACTCGGTGAGGCAGCAAGCGCACCGCCCCGCGCAACTCCGTTCTGGTTCTTTGCGCGTCGCCCTGGCACCAGTCCGGGCGGCCGCGCAGAAAGCCGGGGAAATCCGGGAGCGGCTCGACGGCGTATTCGGGGAATTCGTCCAGCAGGGCGGCGATGACCGCCTCGTTCTCCTCCGGGGCGAAGGTGCAGGTGGAGTAGAGCAGGCGCCCGCCGGGGCAGACGAGTTTGGCCGCCACGCGCAGGATGTTGACCTGACGGGCAGCGCAGCCCGTCACCATCTCCGGCGACCAGTCGGCGCGGGCGCCCATGTCTTTGCGGAACATGCCCTCGCCGGAGCAGGGCGCGTCCACCAGCACCCGGTCGAAGAACGCGCCGAAGTGGTCGGCCAGCCGTTCGGGGGTCTCGTTGGTGATGACCACATTGCCCGCCCCCCAGCGTTCGACGTTCATGGCCAGGTGGCCGAGGCGCTTGTCCTTGATTTCGTTGGCCACCAGCAGCCCGCCTCCCCGCATCCGGGCGGCGAGATGGGTCGTCTTCCCGCCGGGGGCCGCCGCCAGGTCGAGGACGCGTTCCCCCGGCTGAGGGTCCAGCAGCGCCGCGGCCGACATGGCGGAGGGGTCTTGCAGGTAGTAGAGTCCGGCCAGGTGGTAGGGATGCAAGCCGGGGGAGATGTCAGCAGGGAGAAGGGAAAAGGCGGAAGGTTCCCAGGGGATAGGTTCGCCCAGCGGGACGGGGGAAATGCGGCGGAATTCGTCCGCCGTCAGTTTCAGGGTGTTGACGCGCAGGCCGCTGACGGGTTCACCCTCCAGCGCGGCGGCGAAGGCAGGGAATTCCGCGCCCAGCAGGCGGGACATGCGGTCGAGGAAGAGGGACGGGAGGGGAACGACAGGCATGAGGCGATTATAATAGAGGTCGCTTGTGAAACCACCAAGACGCCACACAAAGGAACACAACTTTCCCTGACGTTTTTGGCGCTTTGGCGTCTTGGCGGTCAAACAGCGTAAGCCTTGGCGATTTCAGATGTACTTGGCGCTTTGGCGCCTTGGCGGTGAATCCAAAGGAGCCACCATGCGTATCGAAGACCTGAACTGGATGGATGTAGAGGAATATCTCAAGCACGATGACCGCCTCATGCTGGTCATCGGGGCCTGCGAACAGCACGGCTACCTGAGCCTGCTGACCGACATCAAGATTCCCCTGGCCCTGGCCGATGCCGCCTCGCAGCAGACCGGCGTGCTGGTCGCGCCGCCGCTGAACTTCGGCTCCAGCCCCTACTTTCTCGCCTACCCCGGCACGCTCAGCCTGCGGCTTTCCACGTTGATGGACGCGGTGGAGGACCTCGTCCGCTCGGCCTACGGACAGGGCTTTCGGCGCATCCTGGTGCTGAACGGTCACGGCGGTAATGCGGGCGTCCGCGCCCGGCTGGCCGAACTGGTCAACGAACTCTCCGGCCTGCGGATGGATTGGTACGCCTGGTGGCAGGCGCACAGCGTGGAAGAAGTGGCTCTGCGTCACGAAATCAAGCCGGCGCATGCCAACTGGCTGGAGGCGTTCCCGTTCACCATCGTCGGCGACCTGCCGGAGGGGGAAAAGACGCCGCCGGTCGTCCCCTCCAGCGTGATGGACGCGGAGCGCACGCGTCAGGTCTATGGCGATGGCTCCTTCGGCGGCAGGTACCGGGTGAGTGACGAGATTATGCAGGAAATTTTCGCCGCCGCGCTGGCCGACATCCTGCAACTGTTGCGATTCGAGTAACAGGGACCTGCCATGCGCCTTGCCGATCAATCCATCGTCCTGACCGGCGCCGCCTCCGGCATTGGGCTGGCTCTGCTGGAGCGCCTGGCAGCCCATCCGGTGCGCCTCCTGGCCGCAGACCTAAACGCCGAGGCGCTCGAGGCGGCCCGTCGGCGGCTGACAGCCGGCCCCGCCCGCCTGCATCCCTGGGCGTGCGACCTCTCCAGCGCCGCGGCGGTGGACCGCCTGTTCGAGGAGGCGATCGCCCGCCTCGGCCGGATCGACCTGTTCATCGCCAACGCCGGTTTCGCCTATTACGAACGAATTGAGAAACCCGATTGGGAGCGGCTGGAAAAAATCTACCGGGTTAACGTCTTCAACACCATTTACGCCGTCGAAAAGATGCAGGCGCTGTACGGGAGGCGGCCTTACAAGGTGGTCATCACCGCCTCGGCCATGGCCCAAATCGCCGTCCCTGGCTATGCGATTTACGCCTCCACCAAAGCCGCCCTCGATCGCTTCGTGGACAGTTACCGCTGGCAACTGGACGACCCGCGCAAGTTAATGGTGGTGTATCCCATCTCGACCCGCACCGGCTTCTTCCGCGCCGCCGGGGAGGGTGTTCCCCTCCCCTGGCCGAGTCAATCGCCCCAGGCTGTGGCGCGGGCAATCGAGGCCGGCATCCGCCGCGATCGGATGCGGGTCTTCCCCTCCACTATCTATTGGCTGATTCTCTGTCTCGACCGCTTCCTGCCTATGCATTGGCTGGTGCAAGTCATCGAACAGCGCCGCTTTGAGCGCTGGCTGGAAAAGCAGAAATAACGACAAAGCAATCAAGGCCCCGTTCCCCGGGGAGCGAACGGAGCCTTCTGGCAAGGAGCAGAAACAACAAGCAGGCACGCAAGGACCCGCTCCCTGGGGAGGCAACGGGTCCTTATCTTGCGCGGCTAGATGCGGCGCAGGGCACACACAAGATTGATGCCCACATAGAGCAAGCCCAGCGTGAACGGCAGTTCGGCAATCAAATAATACCAGACCCAGCCCGGTTCGCTGAACGTCGTCTCGGGCAAAAAGCCCAGGCCGATGACCAGCAAATAAGCCCCCAGCGCCGTCGCTGCCGCAATCAGCAGAGGGCGGGTCTGCCAGCGCTGTTTCTTGGTTGAGACCGAGAAGAAGCGATGGGCAATCACTGCCGCCCCCATCAAGAACAGGATGACCCAGATCACCAACTGGGCGGTGGTGGTGAGAAAGCCCTCTACAATCAAGGACAGGAAATAGGGCACCAGCCAGATACCCATCAACATCAAGGCCAGGCGCGCCCAGTCACTGTGCAGCCTTCCATCTGGAAAGACCAGGGCCAGATAATACAACATGAAAAGGCCGATCACCCGCAACAGGGACAAGATCCAGGGGACATTCAACACCGCCGCCCCGTTGCTGACGACGTTCGCCATGTTCAGGCTGACGGGCAGCAATAGCAAGGCATAAGCCGCCAGCACGAACAAGCCATCCTGAGGCCGGTGAAAGAAGGCGATGCTGCCCAAAACGATGAACGCCAGCGTGAGCAAGAGCGACAGGCCAATGAAATAGCCGGCCATGACATCCACCGAAAGGCCGGCCTGCCGCAAAGTCTCGGCGTAATGCTGGGAGCGGACGATGGTGTAAGTGGCCTCGGTGTTATCTGGCTTGAGGACGGTGATAGAGACCGGTTCGCCGACCCGCCCTCGCAGCATCTCGAATGGGTCGATGCCCGCCCCAAGGTATTGTCCATCGACGGCCACTAGAATATCTCCTGCTTCCACGCCGGCACTCGCCGCCCCCGAGTCTTCAGAAGGCGTCAGCACAATTCGGCCGAGTTGATCGGTTTGCAGGGTGACGCCAATGTAGCCGCGCGTAAATCCGGCGACGGCGGTCGGGAAACCATAAACAGCAAACACAACCATCCCGGCCACGACAACGAAAAAGAGGATAAGATATACCACCGGCCAGGGATGCTTGAGACGACGGCTCGCCTCGACTTCGGTTTTAGGGTGTTTTGCTTTCGGCATAGGACTCCTGAAATCGTGGAAATGGCTTTTGCAAGGTCCGATTATACAACGAAGCACGCTCACGCAAGCAGAGCGGCCGTTTGTCCTCGCAAACGCCGCGTAAAAAGCCCGGCGAGCGGCCGCGGCTGCAGCGGTCGTTGACAGAACATGCCGCCGGTCCAATGCGGACAGCCTCCCAGGGCTGCGAGGCCAGAAAACGCCGGACGATCAAATCAGATTGAAATAATCCAGGATGATCTTTCCTTCCTTCAATACCACAATCGAGGTCCCGGTACGGCTGCCCAGTTTCCAGGTCAGGTAACGGATGTCGCCGTTGACCTCGACACTCTTCGGTGAAAATGTGCCCACCGGAGCCGAGGCAAAGAAGGTGGAATAATCGTTGCGGATATTGCTGAAGGTGCGCGTCACCCGCTCGCCGCGCACGTGGATGGCGTTGGGCTGATAGAGGCTCATCATGGTGGCAGCGCGGCGCGTGTTGAGCGCTTCGAAATATTTGGCGGTAAACGCGTCCGGCGCGGCGATGAGCGTTTGACTGCCTCCGGGCGCCCCACCAGACGACGGGACGGGCGCCGCGCCCTCCGCCGGCGCGCCGACCGGTTGGACAGAGGCCACCTGGACGGGCGCTGGCCAGGCATACTCCGCAATCGTCCGCCACAAATTGGGCAAATGCTTGCGGCAATATCCCCACTGGAAAAAGTTGACTGCCGAAATCTGCAGGGCGCGGGCCGTTTCCATGAAATCGAGCAGGTCTTCGGGCGTCGGCGCCCAGTCACCGACGCCATAGGCCGGGGCGGTGGCCAGGTAGGGTTTGGCGTTCGGCAGCGCATCGCACTGACGTTTGGACTCGCGCAACTGCCAGCCGGCATTGTGGGCCTGTTCCCAATAGACCTGCGGCATATTGTAGTCGCAGAATTCGAGAAAGGTTGACCAGGGCAATTCGGGGTGATAATTGGGAAAACGATAGGAACTCAATGCAATCGGCAGCGTCAGCGCGGCCCGCACCTCGCTCATGAAACGTCGGGCAGCGAAGGCTTTGCCGGGCCGTTTATATTCATCCTCGGCATCGACGACATAGCCATCCAATTGCAGCGCCTGGACGCGGCGGATGGCCACCGCCGCCTCGCCGCTGGGATTGTCGCCGTAAACATAATGCCAGCCCCAGACGGCGATTCCGGCGCTGCGCAGGGCAGCGACGACTGGGGCGGTGTAATCGCCGCTCGTGGAATCCACCCCGAATTCGACCGGCCCATCGGCAATCTTGACCAGCACATGGCTCAGTCCGGCCGATTTTGCCAGATCGACGATGGCGGCCGGGTCGCCGCCCTCCGTCTCACGCAAGAGGTAAGTGAAGAAACCTTTTCCCTGGAGCGCCATCTCTTCCTCCTATGAACCCTGGACAGGATTGCCAACCAGCCCCAACTGCGGGGCAATCCGGCGCATGGCCTGAATCACATTGCCCACATGCTCCCACAGATCGACCCCGAATTCCGCCGTCATCTTTTCGATCTCGTCGCGATTGGCCCCGGCCGCGAAGGCGCGGTCTTTCCATTTCTTCTTGACGGAGGCAACTTCCAGGTCGAGCAGCGAACGCGACGGGCGCACCAGCGCCACCGCCGTAATCATGCCGGTTACCTCGTCACAGGCGGCCAGGGCCTTCTCCATCCGCGAGCGCCGCGGCACGCCGGTATGGTCGGCGTGACTCAGCACCGCCCGCACGATTTCCTCCGGCACGCCGCGCTCCCGCAGAATCGGCGCGCCTGCCTGCGGATGCATTTCCATGTTCGGGTGGATTTCCCAGTCGAAATCGTGCAGCAGGCCGGCCAGCCCCCACAAATCGGCGTCCTCCCCGTATTTTTCGGCATAGAAACGCATCGCCGCCTCGACCGCCAGCATGTGCCGGACCAGATTTTCGTTGCGGACGAATTCACGCACAATGGCCAGGGCCTCGTCGCGGGTCATGCTACCTCCTGCAGGAACAGCCTCCCTGCCGGTCACGGAAAAATCGGCTCCTCTTCGCCCAACACCGGCAAAGGATGGCTCACATAGAGATCCCAGAATGCGCCAGCCGTCGCCAGCGCTTCGCGCATCTTCCAGTATAGCATGGAACTGAAATGATAGGTGCGAAAATCGGCGGCCACACCGATAGCCTCCAGACCAAGCCGATTGCAAGTGTAAAGCGCCCGCGGCAGGTGAAACGACTGCGTGACCAGGATGGCTTGCTCGAGACGAAAAATGTGCCGGGCGCGGTAGCAGGTATCATAGGTGCGCCGTCCGGCGTAATCGAGTACGATAACTTCTGGCGGCACCCCAAGAGCAAGCGCGTACTGACGCATGGCAGCCGGTTCGTTATAGTCAACGAAACGGTTATCGCCGCTGAAGAGCAGGCGCTCGACCTTGCCGGCGAAATACAGCCGGACCGCCATCTCGACCCGGTCGCGCAGGACGGCGGTGGGCGTGCCATCCCGGCGCAGGCCGGCGCCGAAGACAATCGCCGCCCGCCGGGCCGGGACCTCCTGGAGGGCATACAGGCGCGGGCGGGCGTAGCGCGCCGTGACGAGGCGCGCCGCCAGCAGGAAAACCATCCCGGCCAGCAACAAACCCAACAAAATGCGGAAAAACACAACCACGGCCTTTTTCATAAACGGATTTTACCAAGAATGCAGAACGGGTTCCGGCGGGGAACCCGTTCTCTCATGGAATCCTTATCCATCAGGTCAGACGTTTGCGCACCTCGGCGCTGAGGAAATCGAGCGCCCAGACCACAAGAATGATCGCCCAAATGGCCGTTCCCGCCCGGTGGTAACCGACCATCGAGTTGATTTGCTCGTTCAGGTAGTAGCCGATGCCGCCGCCGCCGACAAAGCCGATGATGGTCGAGATGCGCACATTGATATCCCAGTGGTACACGATGAACGAGATGAAATCCGGCACGATTTGCGGCACCACAGCGTACAAGACGGTCTGCATGCGGTTGGCGCCGGTCGCCTGGAGCGCCTCGATAGGTCCCGCATCGATGCTCTCGACCGCCTCGGAGAACAATTTGCCCAGCGAGGCCGTCGTCACCACCGTCAGGGCCAGCGAACCGGCGAAAGGTCCGTAACCGAGCCAGAAAGCGAATACCGAGGCCATCACCAGCGGCTCGAACGAGCGGATGAAATTGAAGAACGAGCGGGCAATGTAGTAAACCGCCGTGCCGATGGCGCCGCGCCGGGTGATGTTGCTGGCCGCCAGGAAACTGAGCGGAGCGGCCACAATGGTGGCGACGGTCGTCGAAAGCAGGGCCATGAAAATGGTGACGAACATCTCGCGCATGACGTCCTGCAACGCCTGGCTGGGTTTCGGCGGCCCGACCGGGATGAGCGTCTCGGCCGTGATTCGGCTGGGCACGCCGTCCTGGGTCGCGGTGATGGGCCGCGCCTCGACCTCGGCCAGGAAGTGGCCGTCCTGGTCGGTCGTGACGCGCCCGATGCGCAGCGTTCCGCCCTCCGGCAGAAGCCAACTGACATTGACTTCACTGTTGGGCAGCAAGTCGAACCCTTCCAGGACGAATGTCTCCCGCGCCTCGGCACAGGGAACGCTCGTCACCAGGTGCGGACCCGAAGCCGGCACGGCCGCCTCGGGGGCCGAGCCGCACGGGACGGGGAAATTCACCTCGATGATGGTCGTCTCGACATCGCGCGTGAGCACATCTGGCGATAGAAAGGCCATGACGAAATCGCGCGCTTTATGAGCGTCTCTCACCAAGCGCGGGAAATCGATTTGAGTGACCCGGTAAGAAGCGCCGAACAGGAAGACCAGCACGGCAATGCCCAGCGTATTCCAGAAGAGGTGGGCGATGGGAGCGAGGTTCTTCTTCATCGTCACACCAACCTTTCCCGGATGCGGGCGCTCACGTAATCGAGCGTCATCACCACGAGGGCAATCGCAATGAAGGCCGCCCCCACGGCGCGCATGTCATTGAGCGCAATCCACTGAATCAAGTAGAACCCGATTCCACCGCCGCCGACCATGCCAATGACGGTCGAAGAACGCACGTTGATGTCCCAGCGGTAAATCGTAAACGCCGTGAAAGGCGGGACGATTTGCGGAATCACCCCATAGCGGACGACCTGTACCCAATTGGCTCCCGTGGCGCGCACGGCCTCGATGGGTCCAGGGTCAATGCCTTCGATGACCTCCGAATACAATTTGGCCAGCGCCGCCACCGAGTGAACGGTCAAAGCCAGCACCCCCGCGAACGGCCCCAGCCCGACGATAATCACGAAGACAATCGCCAGAATCAACGACTCGATGGAACGCACGAAATTGAGGAGGGTGCGGACGACCACATAGACCGCAAAAGTGAACGGGTTGGCCGACATCAAATTGCGGGCCGCCAGGAAACTCACCGGCACGGCCAGCAAAACGGCCAGGAAGGTCGCCATCAAAGCCATCGTCACCGATTCGGTCATCCCTTTGACCACGAAGCCGCCGTTGGTCGAAAATTGCAAACCGCCAATCGGACGGCGCTGATCAAAGTAAATGCGGTGAGTCAATTGCAGGGTCGGATCGGGCTGGGCGATCAGGATGGTGCTGGGCACGCGAATGGTGGTCGTCAGCGAGCCGGTTTCGTCGGTCTGGACGATGAGCGGGGCATTTTCGTTGCCGCCCAGGGGTTTATCGTCGCCGATATTGGTCTCCCACCAGATTTCGGTGTCGGTGTTGGGCCACATGCCGGAGACCGAGACGATGACCGTCTCCAGGACGCCAGCGCAGTCGGGGGTGGCAAAAGCCAGTTTATCGCCCTCCTGGCGGCGGGCAGGCGGGGCTTCCTGGGCAGCCGAACAAGGCACGCTGATGGGCGTCCACATGCGGTTCAATTCGGCGCGGCGCTCGAAGAGGTCCGGACGGAACATGGGGCGCAGCACGGCCAGGCCGCGCTCCCAGTTGGCCGAGGTAAAGTCAACCCGCACCATCTGCCAGCCGATGCTGTAGGCTGCGGTCAGCCCCAGCAAGAGCGGAAGCCAGGCCGCAACGCGCCGCTGGCGCGCCTGGCCGACCGCGTCCCATATATTCCAGAGCCAAATGCCCACCGGCGCGAAGTACCAGCGCGGCTCGCCGTACCAAGCGACCATGCCCAGCACGACCAGGAAAGCAATCAAGACCGCTCCGCCGCGATAACGCTGGCGGGCATAGACCTGTCCCAAGCCGGGGAGGACAAGCGAAAGCGCCCCGGCCAGCCAGGGAGAAGGTTGCTTGGACGCTTTCGCCTTCATGCCTGCGCCTCAAAGGAGGCGGCGCGCACCTCCTGCGCCTCCTCGCCGTAAATTTCTTTGAACCGGGCCCGGTCAATCTCCTGCGGCAGCCCCTCGAAGACCTTGACGCCGTCCTTGAGAGCGATGACGCGCGTGGCGTAGCGGTGGACCAGGTCGAGGAAGTGGAGGCTACAGATGACTGTCAGACCGTCGCGATTCAACTGTTCGAGATATTGCAGGATGGAATGCGAGAGAACCGGGTCGAGGCTGGCGACCGGTTCATCGGCCAGAATAATCTTCGGCTCCTGCATCAGGGCGCGGGCGATTCCCACCCGCTGCTGCTGCCCGCCCGAAAGAGCGTCGGCGCGGCTTTGGGCCTTGTCGGCAATGCCGACCCGCTCGAGGGCCTTGAGCGCCCGTTCCTTGTCCACCGCCGGCCAAATCCCCAGCAGCGAGAGCCAGGGGTTGGCATACCCCAGCCGTCCGCTCAACACATTGGTCATCACACTCGAACGCTTGACCAGGTTGAACTGCTGGAAGACCATGCCAATATGGCGGCGGATGTGACGCAGTTCGGCCGGCGAGGCGGCTGTAATGTCGATGTCGTCCCAGAAAATCTTACCGCTGGTCGGATCAATGAGGCGATTGATGCAGCGCAGCAAGGTGGATTTTCCCGAACCCGACAGGCCAATCACCACCAGGAATTCGCCGTCCTGGACTTCGAAACTGACCTCGTGCAGGGCGCGGGTCCCATTGGGATAAATTTTCGTGAGATTCTCGATTCGCAGCATGAGGCACCTTTTTGGAGAGAAATGAAATGCAGAGTTCAATCGGCTACCGGCAAGCGGATTGAAGTCTGCATTTCATCGTCAGGATCATCCCACAGAGAAAAAAAGAGGGAGGGCAAAGCCCTCCCTCGCTCGATGGACGATTTAGCGGAAATCGTTGATGTCGAAGTTGATGGATTCGAGGAAGACGCGGAACTCATCATAGAAGGTATCGTCCGCGGCCGCCAGACCACCAATGCTGTAGCCGCCATCGCGCAGCAACTGAATGCCATCTTCTGTCGCGGCCAGTTCAAGCAAGGCATTGGTCAGATTGTCGCGCATTTCCTGCGGCATGGATGAAATGTAGGAAACGTTATCGTTGGGGATCAGCGGGTCGGAGACCCAGACGATGACAACCTGGTCATTGACATCCGGGAAGTCGCTGGTGACCGCCGTGCGGGCATCCACGTAGGTGGTGCCGAAGTCGCAGATTTCGCCGCGCGGGCTCAGGTAGATGGACTTAATGACGGTCGGGTGGCCCTGCACCCAGGCGCCGGCGCGGGTGCTGATGCCATTGGTCGCCAGGAAGCCGGCCGGGACCAGGTAGCCCGAAGCCGAGAGCGGGTCGGTGTAGCACGGGCGCTTGCCGTTGAACTGCGCCAGGGCGGTGGCAGCATCGGCGGTATTCGTGCCGCTCGCCGGGTCATAGTAGACGGTGAAGGTGCCATCAGCCACGCGGGCAGCATTGACCACCACCTGGAAGGAATAGTGGTCGGCGCCGTTGCGCAGGGTGATCAGGCCGACATCCGCATAGCCCTTCTCGTGCGCCACGATGTAAGCGACCGGTGGCAGCCAGCCAATGTGCGCATTGCCGGCGCCCATGGCTTCGACCAGGGCCGCGTAGTTGGTCGGGACGACGATCTGGATGGTGTAGCCGGTCATTTCCGACAGGCGATCAGCAATCGCCTGACCGCCGGCGATTAGGGTGTCGGTCGTCGCCGAGGGCGCCAGAGCCATAATCAGCGGATTCTCCGGCGTGCCCAGTTCGGGGGCGGGCGGTTCGGTGGGCTGCGGTTCTTCCGTCGTCGCCACCTCGGTGGGGGCCTCGGTTGCCGCTTCGGTCGGCGCCTCAGTTTCGGTCGGGGCGCATGCGGTCAACAACAGAGCCGCCACCACTAAGAGAGACATGAACGCGAACAACTTCTTCATAGATTCTTCTCCTCTCACGGGTGAGAATTGGGAATTTTGCGCTCACAGAAAGCGCTTAAAGATAATAATCCTTTTTTGAGGATTAGGCAAGTCAAAAACAGCCGGCCGCAAAGCCCCATTCAGAACAATTTTGTAAAGAACAACGCTCTCTTTTCCGGTATAATCACGGTATGTCGCCTTCTGCTTCTTCCCCCGTAAAGACGATCCTGACGGTGATCCTGGTGCTTCTGGTGGTCATCGGCATCTGGTCGGCCATCAACTGGTTCAACCGATCTATGGCCAATGCGCTCAACCCGCTGCAGCAGGCCAACAATCAATTGAGCACCCAGGTGGCCGAATTACTTCACCCCACACCCACCGTCATCCCCGACCCGGTCACCATCATCCACGAGGTCAATGCCCTGGCCAGGCTGGAGACGATTCAGTACACCATCGAGAAAGTGATCACCGTAGAACAGGGCCAGGACATGCTGGCGCCGCTCTTTGGCGATCGCCTGCTCTTCGTCGCCCACGGCTATGTGACCGCCGGCATCGACATGGCCAAACTCGGCGAGGCCGATATGTGGCTGACGGGCGATGTGCTCAACGTCCGCCTGCCGGAGGCCGAAATCTTCGACGCCACGCTGGACAACGAGCAGTCCTACGTCTACGACCGCGAGACCGGCCTGCTGACCCACGGCAACCCCAACCTGGAGACGCTGGCGCGTCAGGCGGCCGAGCAGCAAATCCTGCAAGCCGCCCTCGACGACGGCATTCTCGAACAGGCCCGCACGAACGCCGAATTGTTCCTCGACCGTTTCTTCGCGGCGCTGGGCTACCCCAATGTTCTCTTCGTCCCCTAGGTAAAAAATCGGCGCTTATCCCTGCCGCCTGCCCATCCGCTCCGGATGGGCATATTTCTTTTCGGCCAATTCCTCGGCCCGCTGACGCTCGGCAGCACTCAATTCTCCGGCCCGGAAATCAATGGAAAGCACCTCGCCAAAGGCGGTGACGAAGGCCTGAACGGCGCCATCCCAGGAGACTTTGCGGCCCAGGAATCCTTCCACGGTGGTCGCCCGCTGGAGCAGACGGGCTGCGGCGCGGCTGCGGCTTTCCTCGTCGGGGAAGACCAGCACCTGCAGGATGCGCGTCAGGTCGCCGGTCAACGGCAGCGTGCCATGCTGCAAGACGCCCTCCCGCCGGCGGGCTTGCGCCGAACCGACCAGTTTTTTCCCGCCGACGGTGATTTCGTAAATCGAAGGCACCTCGAAGCAGACCGGATTGGTGTTGACGGACGCCGGCGCAGGGACATGCTGGTCTTGCATCTCGGCCGGCAAGCCGAGGATGTGCAAGGCGCGCAAGATGGCCGCCGCCAGGCGGTTGTAGGATTCGAGCAAGGTGCCGGCCAGGCGCGGCTCATTAGGCGGAGCAGTGACGGAGTAAGTCAGTTCATCGGTGTGCAGAATCGCCCGTCCGCCGGTCGGACGGCGCACCAGGTCCCAGCCGCGCGCCCGCAGGCGCGGCACATCCACGTCGCTCAAGGGTTGAGCATAGCCCAGAGAAAGACAGGGCGGGTCCCAAGCATACAGGCGCAGGGTGGGCAGGGAGTCGCCGCGGCCCGCCGCCTCCAGAATGGCCTCGTCCACCGCCATGTTCCAGGCGCCGCGCGCCGGCGGGGTCAAGAGCAAACGCCAGGTATCAGTCATTTTGCATCTCCATCAGCGCCCGCTGCTCGTCTTCCGGCCCGACTTCGACCAGCGGAGGCCGAACTTCCCAGCGCGGCAGGCCGTACATTCGATGCAAGAGGGCTTTGAGAATGGGCGGAAAAGGCAGGTATTGCTCCAGAACGTGACGTTTGTGGGCAACTTGCGCCTGCAAAGCCGAAAGATCCTCGCGGCGCGCAAATCCATCCCAGATGGCGCGCAAAGAGGGAGAAATCAGATTGGCCGGGGCGGTGATGCAGCCGCCTGCTTGCTGCTCCAGCGCCAGTTGCAAATACGAATCGGTGCCGGTCAACACCAGCAAATCGGGGCCGAAACGCTCGCCCAGACGGCGCGCCAAATCGGGGTCATGGGAGGAATCCTTGAGGCCGGCGAAAGCGCGCGGAAAAGCATCTTTCAAACGCGCCAGCAGGTCGAGGGAGAAGCCAATTCCGGCCACCGCCGGAAAATGATACCCCAGCAGACAGCCGTCGGCAGGGACGGCCTGGCGAATCAGCGCCGCAAAGTAGCGAAACAGACCTTCCTCGTCAGCCTTGCGGAAATAATAAGGCGGCAACACGACCGCAGCGTCGAAGCCCAAATCGAACGCCAGGCGGGTCAGGGCAATCGTTTCGGTCAGGCTGGGCGTGCCGCTGCCAGCCAGCAATTTCAGGGTCGGGTGAACGGCGCGGACCTCGAGGGCGGCGCGCCAAATGGCGGCGCGTTCCTCCGGAGAGAAGGAAGGTCCCTCGCCGGTCGTTCCCAGCAGCAGGACGCCATGACAGCCGCGCCGGGCGAGGAAATCTAAAAAAGGCGGAATGGCAGCCAGGTCGGGCTGCCCATCCTCCTTCAGCGGCGTGACGGCGGCGGCATAGACGCCCGCCAGCGAATGTGGACTCATTTTTTCACCTTGCGGACGAATTCGCGCGCCGCAGCCGCCGGCGTCATCAAGCGTTTCCCCTCGGCATGCAAATAGCGCTGACGGTCGAGCACCCACAGGTAGAGGTCGCCCTCCGTCTTGCCTGGAAAAGCCTTCAGGATGCCGCTGCGCCGGATGACGCGCGCAATCGGTTGATAGACGTGATCGTACCAGTGCGTCACGGCCTCTTCCTCGCTGATGTCGCGCTGCATATCGAGGCCCATGAAGTAGCGGTGGACAGCGATGTGTTCGAGCATGCGGCTGAATCCATCGGGGATGGTGAGGTGGAGGGCCGCCTCTGGCCGCAAACGGTCGAGGGCGGTGCGCTCCAAAAACTGGACTTTTGCGCCCAAGATTTCGAGGTCTTCCGGCTTGAGGTCGGGGGTGACGCTGACCTTGGTCGAACATTCGCGCACCTCGGCCTCGATGAAGATTTGCCCCTGCTGGCGCGCCACCGAGACGCGGTGATGCCCATCCACCACAAAGTAAACTTCGCCGACCTGATAAAGCACCACCGGCGGCAAATTGATTTCCTGGTAGAAGGCCATGTCCACGCTTTGCCAGCGGGAAGCGCTGGTGTTTTCGAGCGGCAAGAAAGCGCGGTCGAACTGGTGATAACGGTTCAGGCTGCCGACGATTTTGGCTACCTCCACCGTCCGCACGCCGCGATAAATCGGCCCGCCGATGCGCAATTTTTCCTTGACCTCCTCATAGGAGAGCAGCGTGTGCGGCTGCCCCGCCAGCAGATTGCGGACGCGGTTCAAGAACGCCTTTAGGCGGGCGCGGGCAAAGTCGGCTCTGGCGCGGGCAAGGAGATGGGTAAGCATCAGGGTTCGATTTCGATAACGCGGTAGGGAAAGATGTTGATGACCGTCGTCTCGCCGAGGCGGGTCACCGGCGACTCTAGATTGCTCTTGTAATACATGGTGTGTCCATGCAGGAAATAGCGTGGCCGGAAGATGCGGATGAAGTCACGGAAGGCGCTGAAGCCGGTGTGGGCCAGGTCGTTATCATCGTGGATGCCGAAAGGGGGCGAGTGCGCAACCAGGATGTCTAACGGGCGGCGGTGAAGCCAGCGCTGCCAAACGACGCGCCGCGCCAGCGGCCACAAGCGACGATACATTTCTCTCTGGCTGTATTGATTGACCCGGTCGGGGAGGTAGCGCACGCTGCCTCCGATGCCGGCCAGCAACAGACCTTTCAGGTACAGCGCCTGTTGATCGAGGAAAAAACCGCCCTCCACGCGGCTCTCCGGATCGGCCGGATTGTAGCGGGGATCGTGATTGCCCGGCACGTACACCAGCGGGATGTTCAAGGCCGTCAGCAGGAATTCCAGGAACTCATACGGCAAATCGCCGCAGCCGACGATCAAATCAATATCCGGGAAACGTTCCCGCACATGGGAGGAATAAAGACGGTCATCCACCTGATCGCTGACAGCCAGAATCTTCATCGCCCGTATTTTGCCTCAAACCTTACAACCCCGCAAGGTATTAATGTTGCCATTCCAGCCCTTGCTGGACTATAATCATGGAAACAGACACGCTGGAGGCGCCTCTGGACACCCAACGGATCGAAATGCCGCTCGAACCGGACGAGGAAGAAAGCGGGCAGCAGTTGCTTGCCAACACCACCCTGGTGGACCGCTACGTCATCCAGGATGTGATTGGCGTCGGCGGCATGGGGTCGGTTTACCGCGCCCGCGACCTGCACTTTCCCAACGTGGTCAAACTGGTGGCGGTCAAGGAAATGATTCTGCGCGCCCCCGACCCCCTCGTCCGCAAGACCATCATCCAGAACTTCGAGCGCGAGGCCAACATCCTGGCCACGCTCACCCATCCGGCTATTCCCCGCATTTATGATTACTTCACCCAGGGAGAGCGCTCCTACCTGGTGCTGGAATTCATCAACGGCAAGGACCTGGAAGCCATCATCAACGAGACGCCCGGTTTCCTGTCCGAGGAAGATGTGCTGGGCTGGGCCATCGAATTGTGCGATGTGCTTCACTTCCTGCACGAGCACAAACCCGATCCCATCATCTTCCGGGATATGAAGCCGTCCAACGTGATGATCAACCAGCACCGGCACGTCGTCCTGGTTGATTTCGGCATCGCCAAGACCTTCCAGGCTGGTCAGCGCGGCACGATGATCGGCACCGAAGGATATTCCCCGCCCGAACAATACCGGGGGGAGGCCACCCCTCTGGCCGACATCTACGCCCTCGGCGCCACGCTCCACCACGCCCTCACCCGCCGCGATCCGCGCATCGAACCGCCGTTTTCCTTCGCCGAAAGGCCGGTGCGCAAGATCAACCCCGCCGTCTCAGAAGAACTGGAAAAAATCATCGAAACCGCCCTGGAGTACGAGCCGGAGAAGCGCTTCAAAAGCGCCGCCGAGATGAAGGAAGCCCTCGTGGCCTGCGGGCGCAAGACCGGCCTGCTTAACCGCATCCCCGACGTGGCAGCCGCCATCACGACCAGCCAAATCAAACCTTTGTGGGCCTTCAAATGCGAGGACGAAATCCGCAGCACCCCGCTGTATTACGACGGGGCCATTTTCATCGGGTCGTATGACCACAACCTCTACGCCGTCAGTGCCGCCGAGGGAAAATTCTTGTGGAAATACCCCACCGACGGCGGCGTGGTAACCCGTCCGGCCGCCTACGAGGGCAACATCTACTTCGGCTCAGAAGACCAGCGCCTGCACGTGGTCAGCGCCCGTTCCGGCAAAGTCAACTGGACCTACTACACCGACGGGCGCGTCCTGTCCTCGCCGCGCATCGCCGAGGGACACATCTTCTTTGGCTCGGACGACCACCACCTGCATGCCGTCAACCTGCTCACCGGCCGGGCCTCCTGGCGCTTCGAGGCCGTCGCCGCCATCCGTTCCTCCCCCTTCATCATGAACAACGCCGTCTACTTCGGCTGCGAAAGCGGCGAATTCTACTGCATTGACTTTCGCGGCGAATTGAAATGGCGCCATAAAGCCAAACTGGCCGTCACCTCCTCGCCGTGGGGAGCCGATGGCGTCATCTACTTCGGCTCGCTGGACAGCAGTTTCTACGCCCTGGATGCCAAAGCCGGCTGGGTCATCTGGCGCTTCCGCATGGGCAAAGGCTCGATTGTCTCCCCGGCCATGGCCGAGGGAATGATTTTCACCGGCGCCGCCGATGGCTTCATCTACGCCATCGAGGCGCGCACCGCCAAAGAAATCTGGCGCTACCGCACCGAACACCAGGTCAGCGGTTCGCCGGTCATTTACAAAGACTCGCTCTACTGCGGCACCGCCGACGGGCAGTTATACTGCCTCGAATACCGCACCGGCCGCTTGCGCTGGAAATTTGCCACCGGCGGACCGATCACCGGCGCACCGCTCGTGTACGACGACATCCTCTACGTGGGCTCTGCCGACCATTGCCTCTACGCGCTGCTCGCTTGAAACAGCCCAAGGAGTATTCTGTGACTTCAATATTCAAGTTCTTTCGCAGCAAAAAACGCACCCAACCGCTCAGCCACACCAAGGTTGACACCATCCCTCTCCCCGATTCCGGCGGACCGTCAGCCCTGGAAACGGAGCATTACGAACCCGCCCAATTAATCTCCGCCTGCGGCCAATCGGCGGGCAAGCAAAGAGACCATAACGAAGATTGTCTGTTCGCCTTTTCCTATTGCATCGGTAGTGAAAGCACCAATATCCCCCTTGGCCTCTATATTGTCGCCGACGGTATGGGTGGTCACCAATATGGCGAAGTCGCCAGCAACACCGCCGTCCGCAGCCTCTCGACCTACATTCTGCGCAAGATTCATCCCCTCCTGGCCGACCCATCGGCCAAACTGGACGAGTCGCTCCAGGAACTGATGGCCGGCGCGGTCGGCGAAGCCCAAAAAGCCGTCATGCACGCCGCCCCGGGCAGCGGCACCACCCTGACCGCCGCCCTCGTCCTCGGCGAACAGACCATCATCGCCCACGTCGGCGACAGCCGCGCCTACGCCCTGCGCCCCCATGGACGAGTCGAAACCCTCACCCGCGATCACTCCCTCGTCCGCCGGCTGGAAGAACTCGGCCACATCACCCCCGAAGAGGCCGCCTCCCGTCCCGACCGCAACGTCCTCTACCGCGCCATCGGCCAGGGCGAAGCCCTCGAACCCGATATCTTCATCATCCCCTTCCCCCAGCCGGGCTACCTGATGCTTTGCAGCGACGGCCTGTGGGGCGTCCTTCCGGAAAGCGAACTGGTCGAAATCGTTTACAATGCTCCCAGCCTGCACAAAGCCTGCAAGGAACTGGTCCGGGCAGCCAACGCCGCCGGCGGACCGGATAACATCAGCGTCGTCCTGGTTCAATTGCTAAGTTGATGCCGAATCAAAAAGATTATTACCTTGTCTTAGGTCTGCCGCGCAACGCCACCCCCGAAGAGATTCGCAAAGCCTACTTCGAGGCGGCGCGGCGTCTCCATCCGGATACGAACACCGCGCCCGGCGAGACCGAATTCTTTCTGGACGTCCAAGAGGCCTACGAAGTCCTCTCAGACGCCAAAAAACGCGCCCAATACGACGCCTCTCTGCCGCCCGAAAAAAC
This sequence comes from Anaerolineales bacterium, assembly GCA_041287425.1. Taxonomy (GTDB): domain Bacteria; phylum Chloroflexota; class Anaerolineae; order Anaerolineales; family Villigracilaceae; genus JAFGSI01. The sequence goes on from JBEULG010000004.1 coordinate 23,580, forward strand.
CGCCGACACCCCGGTGCGGGAATCCATCCTCTTCAGCCGCAAATCCCTCACCCGCCTGGACGAACCCCAACTGATCTACGTCCTCCTCGAATACGCCGCCGCAGCCGACGCCCGCTCACCGGCCGCCCCGCCCCTGAACCTGTGCCTGGTGCTCGATCGCTCGACCTCCATGCAGGGCCTGAACATGGACATGGTCAAGGCCACCGCCATCCAAATCCTGCGCCGCATGCGCCCGCAAGACATCTTCTCTGTGGTCGCCTTCAGCGACCGGGCCGAAACCATCGTCCCCTCCACCCGCAACGCCGACCTCGCCAAACTCGAAGCCCGCATCCAAATGCTGCAAACCGCTGGCGCAACGGAAATCTTCCAGGGCTTACAGGCCGGTTACACCGAGATTCAAAAACACCTGAAGCGCTCCAACGTCAACCACATCATTTTGCTGACCGATGGCCGCACCTACGGCGACGAAGAACAATGCCTGCAACTGGCGGCCGAGGCAGCCAAAAAGGGCATCGGCATCAGCGGCCTGGGAATCGGCCACGAGTGGAACGACGCCCTGTTGGACGAACTCGCCGTCCGCACCGGCGGCAGCAGCATGTACGTCAGCCGCCCTCAAGACATCCAGCGCCTGCTCATCGAAAAATTCAATCTCCTGTGGCAAGTCTTCGCCGACGAAGTCCGCTTCGATTTCCGCCTCCCCCCCGGCGTCCACCTGCGCTATGCCTTCCGCCTCCAGCCCGAAGCCGGCCTCCTCGCCCTCGACAGCCCCATCCTCATGGGCCCCATCCTGCGCGACCACAGTCTGAAAGTCCTGATGGAATTCCTCATCGAACCGACCGCCGTCCAGGCAGAACCGGCCGTCATCCTGGAGGGAAGCCTGGACGTTTCGATCGCGGCTCTCGCCGCGCCCCTCTCGCCTCTGCCCCTGCGCCTGTCGCGGCCGGTCGCCGCCGAGTCCAACCCGGAACCGCCCCCGCAGGAAATCGTCGACGCCCTTTCCAAATTGACTCTCTACCGGATGCAGGAACAGGCGCGGCTGGAAGTGAGCGCCGGCGAGCACGATAAAGCCGTCCAGCACCTGCACCAACTGGCCACCCATTTGCTCGCCCGCGGCGAACGCGGCCTGGCCCGCACCGTCCTCCTGGAAGCCGAGCACATCCAAAGAAACAAGGCCTTCTCGCAAGAAGGAGACAAGCAAATCAAATACGGCACCCGCGCCTTACTCCTCTCTGGACTGGAGAAAGAGAAACATGATTCTGTGTCCGAATTGCCAGCATAAAGAAGTTTCGGGAGCGGTTTTCTGCAGTCGTTGCGGTGCTCAATTGCTGGAAGCCGAGACCGCCAAAACTCATCTCATCGAGACCGCCGAGGGCAAGAAAGCCAACCTCAAGCAAACCACTTCGAACTTCCGCCCGCCGCCTCCGGCAGCCATCGATTCCTGGCTGTCTCTGCACATCACCGAAACCGGCCAAATCCTGACCCTGGCCGACCGCAACGAATTCACGCTGGGCCGCGTTGCCGAGAGCCAGCCCATCATGCCAGACGTTGACCTGACTCCCTACAATGCCTATGCGCATGGGGTCTCGCGCCTGCACGCCGTCATCAAATTAATCAACAACCGCATCATCATCATGGACCTCGGCTCCTCCAACGGCACCTACGTCGGCGGCACCCGCCTCTCCCCCTATGTCGAGTGCCCCCTCCAGCACGGCGATTTCATCCACCTGGGCAAACTCAAAATCCAGGTCCTCTTTGGTCCCAAAGGCCAAGACCAAAAAACAGAATAGGTGTGCTCATGGCTCAGACGATTGTTCTCCACATTGCCAACGAAGACCCGATTGTCGGCGAAGTGGACGAACTCCCCTCCCCTACCGATACCAATATCAAAGTCCACAACCCCCGCCGCCGCGACGGCAAAGACCTTCATTATCTTCAAAGCGACGTCGTGACCGTCATCTGGCCCATCAGCCAGATCGCCTTCATCGAAATCCTGCCCACCGAAGCGGAAGAAGAAATCATCGGCTTCGTGAGAGACTGACATGCCCGAAGAAACCAAACGCTACAAAATCCTGGTCGTGGATGACGAAGAGCGCATGGTGCGCTTCATCCGCATCAACCTGGAACACGACGGCTTTACCGTCGTCGAGGCCTACAACGGCAAACAAGCCCTCCAGCGCCTGCGCGACCAGACCCCCGACCTGATTCTGCTGGACGTGATGATGCCCGACCTCAGCGGCTTTGAGGTCCTGGAAATGATTCGCGAAATCAGCAACGTGCCGGTCATCATGCTGACTGCCAAGGGCGAAGAAGACGACCGCGTGCGCGGCCTGGAATTGGGCGCCGACGACTACATCACCAAGCCTTTCAGCCAGCGCGAACTGGTCAGCCGCATCCGCGCCGTCCTGCGGCGGGTGGAGGGCGTCAGCGGCTCGATGCACGGCCTGATCGAGGTGGACGAACGCCTCAAGATCGACTTCGACCGGCGCGAAGTCTGGTTGGAGGGCAAACTCGTCAAACTGCGCCCCACCGAATATCGCCTGCTCTACCATCTGGTCCAAAATGCCGGCTGGGTCATCACCCACGATCAATTGCTGGCCAAAGTTTGGGGCTACGAATACCGCGACGAGCCGCACTACGTGCGCCTCTACATCAACTACCTGCGCCAAAAACTGGAGAAAGACCCGGCCAATCCCAAGTACATCCTGACCGAACGCGGCGTCGGCTACCGCTTCGTTGACTTCCGGCGAGAAAAAGCCGCCTGAGTCGACCTCTAACGTTTTTTTTACGCAGGGCTTGCGATTTTCTAACGCAAGCCCTGTATATTTTGGCTAGAAAATTTCGGTAGAGAAAGGAGGTGCTGTCGTATGTCCAATCTCATCCGTTTCGAGCCCATGCGTGAAATGATTACCCTGCGCGAGGCCATGGACCGCCTCTTCGATGAGGCCTTCACTCGCCCCTTCGGCCTGCCGGCGAGCGTGGTCATGCCGGCGCTCGACCTGTACCAGACCGATGACGAGGTCGTCGTCCAGGTCGCCCTGCCCGGTCTCAAGGCCGAGGACGTCCAAATCTCGATTACCGGCGACCTGCTGACCATCAAAGGTGAATTCAAGGAAAAGCAAGAGGACAAGCACAAGGCCTATCATGTGCGCGAACAGCGCTATGGCGCCTTCGAGCGGACCGTGAGCCTGCCCACCGAAATCGTGGCCGACAAAGCCAAGGCCGAATTCGAGAACGGCGTCCTGACCATCACGCTGCCCAAGGCCGAAGAGGTCAAGCCGCGCACCATCACCGTCAAAGCGAAATAATTTTCTAGCAGGGGCACAGCGCCGGCCGAACCAGGGCGCTGTGCCCTTGTGTCGAGGAAAAAACCATGCCCCGTTACGATTTTTCCTGCCCTATCTGCGGACAAATTTTCGAGAAGAATCTGCCCTTCAACGGTGCGCCGGCAGAAATTACCTGCCCGGCCGGTCATCGCGGGGCGCGCCGGATTTACGCCGCTCCGGCCGTGGTTTTCAAAGTCGGCGGCTTTTATGTTACCGATCACCGCCCGGCCTCTGCTTCGGGTGGAGAAAACAAAACATCCTGAGCCCCCTGCCACAGGCAGCGGGGCGCATTCTTTGTGCCCGCAGCCGGCCATTGCCCCTCCGATCCCATCCTTGTCAGGCCATTCACTCTCGGCTATACTCTTAGCCGGAGGTGCAGAACGCATGACAAAACAACGCATCTTACTGGTAGACGACCATCAAGTCGTCCGGCTGGGGATCAAGGCTCTGCTCGAACGCCATCCGCACTTCGAGGTGGTCGGCGAGGCGTCTACGGCGCGCGAGGCCATCGAACTGGTCAGCAACCTCCAGCCCGACGTGGTTGTGATGGATATACGCCTGCCCGGCACCTCAGGCATCGAGGCCTGCGAGGAAATCACCCAGCGCTACCCCAACACCAAAGTCATCATGTTGACCTCCTACGCCGAAGACGAGATGCTCTTCTCGTCCATTCGCGCCGGGGCGGCGGGTTACATTCTGAAACAAATCGACAGCCAGGATCTGATTCGGGCGCTGGAGGCGATCGGCCGCGGCGAGGGCCTGCTCGATCCGGCCGTCACCCAGCGCGTTTTCCAGGAAGTGCGGCGCGCCGTTCGCGAGGAAGAGGCTGCCGCGTTTGCCAATCTCAGCCAGCAAGAGAGACATGTCCTCCTGCTGGTTTCAGAAGGCAAGACCAACCGCGAGATTGCCAAGGCGCTCTTCCTGGGCGAGGGAACGGTGCGCAACTATGTTTCGAGCATCCTCTCCAAATTAGGGGTCAACAACCGGGCCGAGGCCGCGGCCTACGCCGTGGAACACAACCTGCGCGAGTACATCTCCACGTAACCCATACCATCCCGTCCGCCCGTCTCAACCGGCGTCTCTCTCCTTACAATGAGCAGATTCCCCGCCAGTTTGTGCTCATCCCAGCCTTCCATTTGCCGGCAACGAGGTTGAAACCGTGCGCCACACCCGAGGCGATGGGCTGCTGGAATCGTTCCTGGCGCGTCAGCGGGCCTGGCGCGCCAACCGGTTGATTCCGGGCGAGTTGCGCGGCGGCCGCATTCTAGACATCGGCTGCGGCACCTATCCGTACTTCCTGGCCCATACCGCCTTCGTCGAAAAATTCGGGGTGGATCAGATACCCATCGACCAGAAAATCGCCGCCGACCTGCAAATCGAGTTATACCACCTGGACCTCGACTCACGCCCCTCCCTGCCCTTCGAATCGGACTTTTTCTCGGTGGTCACACTCCTGGCCGTCATCGAACATATTGACCCGCACAACATGGCCATTCTGTTCGGCGATATTTACCGCGTGTTACAGAAGCGCGGCCGGGTCATTCTGACCACACCGGCGGCATGGTCCAGCGGTCTCCTGCGCCTCATGGCCCGCCTCAACCTGGTGAGCAAAGCCGAGATAGACGAACACATCTACGCCTACACCCTCCCCCTGCTGGGCTGGTATTTTGGCCGGGCCGGTTTTGCGATGGACAAGGTCCGGTTTGGCTATTTTGAATTCGGCCTCAATCTATGGGCCACTGCAGAGAAATGACGCCCCTTCACAGAAAATCTCTCACCCTCCCCATCCTCCTCACTTTCTTGAGTTTCACGGTGGGATGGACGCTCTGGATGCGGTTCATCCGTCAATTGTTCCCCGGCCTGCCCGCCTCCATCACAGCCACATACTATCAGGGGGTGCCGCCGGAAACGAATCCCTGGCTGGAGCCCTGGCAGCGCTGGGACACCCTTCACTATCAAGCCATTGCCGAGCGGGGGTATGCCGCTTTCGATACCGCCTATTTTACGCCTCCGCTCTTTCCCTACCTGATGCGCTGGCTGACGCCGCTCTTTGACGGGAACTCGCTCGCCGCCGGCCTGTTCGTCTCGACGGCAGCCTTCCTGGGCTGCCTGTTCGCCATCCACCGTCTGAGCCTGCTGGAATCCGACGACGCCTCCACCGCCATGCGGACGGTGATTTACCTGGCATCCTTCCCCACCGCCTTCTTCCTGATGGCTGCCTACAGCGAGTCGCTTTTTCTGTTAAGCGCCATCCTGTGCCTGTACTTCAGTCGCAAACGACGATGGCTGGCCGCCGGCCTGGCCGGCGGCTTCGCCGCCCTGGCCCGCATCCCCGGCCTTGTGCTCGCCGCACCCCTGGCCTATGCCGCCTGGGAAGCATGGCGTCAGGGAGACCGCCGCGGCTGGTTGGCGCCGCTCGGCATGGGCGCGTTGACAGCCACCTGGTACGCCTGGCTTTGGTTTGGCCTGGGTCAGCCTCCCACCGTCGTGCTGGAGGCGCTGCAACAGCGCGGCGGCCACCTCACCCTTCCCGGCCTGAATCTCCTCGCAGCCCTCCAGCGCATCGTCTCTGCAGAACTGATTCTGGAAAACAGCCTCGAACTGGGATTTGCCCTGCTCTTTATCCTTCTGACCGTTTTCATCTGGAAAATGCTTCCGCGCCTCTATGGCCTGTACGCCGCCACATTGATGCTCTTCTTCCTCAGCCGGATGGGATCGCCTCAGCCGCTGGTCAGCATGGCGCGCTACTGCTTGGAAATCTTTCCCGCCTTTCTTCTCCTGGCAAGATGGGGTAGCCGCCCTCGGATTCATCGCCTGATTTTGTATCTTTCCTGGATCGGCCTGCTCTTCCTCTCGGCGCAATTTGCCATCTGGGGCTGGGTCGGATGAGCGCAAAGAAAACCTGGCGCGGAACGCCGCGCCAGGCCCATGGGCTGCAGCGACCCCCTACTCCCGAATGCCCATCTCGCGCAAATCCTCGGCATCGAAAAAGGCGCAGATGGTCTCCGTCAGCGCCGCCACCACCATCACCGTCAGGCTCACCACCGCAAACGTCAGCATCGCTCGCTCTCACTTTCTGTATAGATTAACGCTCGATCTCCCGATTCGTTTCGCCGACCAAAAACGAGCCGCTGCCCGAAGCACTCTGCGGAGGAAACGCCTCTTTCTTGTACGAACAAGGCTCGATTTCCGCATATAATCGGACCTGCGAGGCCTCCATGAACGACTACACATCCTATCTCTCCCCCTTCACCTGGCGCTACGGCACCACCGCCATGCGCAAACTGTGGTCCGAGCAGGAAAAGCGCCGTCTCTGGCGCACCATTTGGGTGGCCCTGGCCGAGGTCCAGGCGGCCTTTGGGCTGGTGAGCGCCGAACAGGCCGCTGACCTGCGCGCCCACATGGACGAAATCGACATTCCCCGCGCCCTCGACATCGAAGCCGAAATCCAGCACGACCTGATGGCCGAAGTGCGCCTGTTCGCCGACCAATGTCCGCTGGGCGGCGGCATCATCCACTTGGGCGCCACCTCGATGGATGTGGAAGACAACGCCGACGCCCTGCGCCTGCGCGCCGCCCTCGACCTGATTCTTCACTCCCTGGCCGATTTGCTGCGCCTCCTGGCCGAACGAATCGAAACCTTCGCCGAGACCCCCGTGATGGCTTTTACCCACCTCCAGCCCGCCGAACCGACCACCCTCGGCTATCGGCTGGCGCTGTATGCCCAGGACCTGCTCGAAGACCACCGGGCGCTGACCGCCCGCCGGACTGCCATCCGAGGCAAGGGATTCAAGGGCGCGGTCGGCACGTGCGCCTCCTACGCCGAACTGCTCGGCCCCGAAAACCTGAGCGCCTTCGAACAGCAACTCTCCGATAAATTGGATCTGCCCTTCTACCCCGTAGCCGGACAGGTCTATCCGCGCCGCCAGGACTTCGAAATCCTCTCCGCCCTGGCCGCTCTCGGCGCCTCTCTCTACAAATTCGCCTTCGATCTGCGCCTGCTCCAATCGCCCCCGCTCGGCGAACTGGGCGAACCGTTCGGCGCCCGCCAGGTTGGCTCCTCAGCCATGCCCTTCAAGCGCAATCCCATCCGGGCAGAGAAAATCGACTCGCTGGCCCGCTACCTGGCCGGCCTGCCGCGCCTGGCCTGGGACAACGCTGCCCACTCCCTGCTCGAACGGACGCTGGACGACTCGGCCAACCGGCGCATCTTGCTGCCAGAAGCCTTCCTGGCCGCCGATGAGATTCTGCGCACCGCCCTCAGCATCCTCAAAGGCCTGCGCGTCGATCAGGCAGCCATCCGGCGCAACCTCGCCGCCTACGGCCCGTTTGCGGCCAGCGAACGGGTGCTGATGGCCCTCGTCAAAGCCGGCGCCGACCGGCAAGCCATGCACGAACGCCTGCGCGGCCATGCCCTCCAGGCCTGGGAGGCCCTGCAGCAAGGGCGCGAAAATCCCCTCGCCGAGGCGCTCGCTGCCGACCCGCTGATGGGCGAGTACCTCCCCAGCGAGGAGATTTCCCGTTTGATGGACGCCGGCGCCTACGTCGGCGACGCCCCCCAGCGCGCCCGCCGCCTGGCCCAGGCAATCCTGGAATACCTGAAATCTGCCGTCTAACCGGCGCTGCCCGCTTCAGCCCTCGACCGGAAAGAAACACAGACCAGCCGTCCCCGGCCCGGTGTGCACCATCAGCGCCGGCGAAAGTTCGGCAATCAAATCCTCCACCACCTGCACCTTTTCCGAGACCATCCGGCGCAACTTCTCAACCTCCTGCCGCGCCCCGGCATGGACGTAGGCCACCCGCGCCTTCCCCTTGCCGACCGCCTCGGCCACTTTCTCGGCCATGGCCTGATACGCCCCGCTGCGGCTGCGAGCCACCCCCAGGGGGACGATTTCGCCGTCTTCCATGCCAATCAGCGGCTTGATGTTGAGCAGCGTGCCGACCAGATGCTTGGCCTTGCCAATCCGCCCGCCCATGTAGAGATACTTGAGCGTATCGGCCGTCTGAATCATGCGCGTGATCGGAATCATGGCGCGCACGCGTTGCACGACTCGCTCCAGGCGCAGCCCCGCCAGCGCGGCGCGGGCCGCCTCGATCACCATCCAGCCCTGACAGAGCGAAACGTTGCGGGTGTCGATGACTTCGATCTTCACCTCCGGTCTCTGTTCCTGCATCATGGATTGCGCCACCGTCGCCGCCTGATACGCGCCGCTGGCTTTAGAAGTCATGTGAATGCTGACGATCTCCTCATGACCCTCATCCGCCAGTTCCTGATAGGCCTCGAAATAATCCCCCGGCCCAGGGCTGGCCGTCGTCGGCAGGATGCGGGCGCTCATCAGCCACTGGAGAAATTCCTCCCGCTGAACCGTGACCAAATCGCGCAACACCTCCTGGCCGCGGTGAATGTAGTAAGCCACCGTCCGAATGTTGAGTTCGGCAAGCATCGCTTCGGGCAGACTGGCGGTGCTGTCGGTCAAAACAGCAACTGGTTTCATCATTCACTCTCCTTTTGCAACGTCCCTTTTCCTCTCATTCTACGTCCAAGTGCAGCGACATAGATTAAGCGCATATGAATATTTCCGAATCTCAAACGTCGCATCACCCCTGCCCGAAAGCGTCTTCCGTGCTATACTCACAGGGGAAAGGCCTCCCTGCCGGCGAGAGCACCGACGCCCTCGACCAGAAAACATCCGGGGAAATGCATGAACCAGCCTCTTTCTTCTGCCTCCCTCGAGCAGGCCACCGTCCAGACCGCCCGCGACCTGGGCACGGTCGCCCGCTCCAAAGACGTGCGCCGCCTCTCGCATTTGACCCTGCCCGAAATCGAAGCAGCCGTCAACCTGGTCGCCCGCATCATCCCGGCCGGCAATATCCCCGGCATGATTCTGAGCGGCCTGACGCGCCTGCCCGGTCAGCGCCTCCCGCCCCAGACCGTCCGCCAGCACCTGGCCGCCCTCTTCGACGGCGTCGAAAAACTGCTCGACAAGGTCACCTACGGAGCCGTCTTCGCCGGTCCGGCTGCCGTCCTGTGGGGCTATCAGACTCTCCTGCGCCTGGCCGGCAAGGACATCGACTCCGCCTTCCCGGAGGGCATCTGGCAATTCTACGTCGAGTACGCCCTGCGCGAAGACACCGCCCGCCACGTCAACGAAACCCACGGCTTCGACACCATCCTCCGCCAGCACGGCATTCACCTCAGCCAGGCCGACCGCCTGACCGCCTGGATCATGGCGGTCAGCGCCTGCCTCCAGCAATACGACGCCCTGCTGGAAGTCGAATGGCGCGAACGCGTCTCGACCGCCATCCTGCGCGACCTGACCGCCACCCTGCCGCAAGCCGCCCGCTACGCCAGCCTCTACCGCGAGTGGGAGGTCCAGCGCCCTTACCGGCGCGGCGCCGAAGCCCCCGCCTACGACTACCCGGCCTATCGGCGCATCAAATTCGAACGCTTCTTACAAGAAGCGCTACGCGACCTGCCGCCGCATCTGCGCGCCGCCTGGCACGAACGCATGCAAGCCGCCGAAGCCGACCTGCCCGCCTATCAGCGCCAGATGTCCATCCTGGCCTACCTCGAACCGGGCCCCTACGGCGAGACGCGCCAGCCCTACGACCTCCAACAGGCTTGCATCGGCCTGATTCTGCGCGGACGCTACTACCTGCTGCCCCTCTTCGCCCCCGGCAGCGACGAGCCGCTCGACGCCGAGACCGTCCGCGCCCAGGTTGCTGCCCTGCTGGCCCAGCCCATCTCGGCCCCGGCCTGTCTGACTCCGCTGGCGCGCGTCCGCCGTCAGGCTTTGCCGGCCCTCTTCCGCCGTCTCTCCCCCGCCCTGCGCGAAAGCCTGGAAGCCTTGCGCTACGTCCCCGTCCTCATCAACGCCGACCCGCGCCCGGCCGACCTGCTGCTCACCGAACTGCGGCAGGCCGAGCGCGGCTTCGGTTCCCACGCCCTGACCATCTTCCAGACCGAGTCGACCTTCGTCTTCGACCAGTCCCACATCTTCTTCGACGGCATCCTGGGCGCGGCGCTGGCCGAAATCGTCACCAACGAGGCTCTCTCCTGGGCCGTTTATCTCAACTCCCTGCCCGCCGCCCGCCCGGCCCTGCACGCCCTCTACACCCCCCTGACCCTGCCTCTCTCACCCCAAGACCTCGAACTCATCCACCAGACTCCCCAAGTCACCCCCGAAGCCGGCGCCGAAACCCATCAGGTGGACCTGAAAACCTGCCTGGCTCTGCGCAAACTCTTCAAACAGCGCAGCCAGGCTTTGCAACTGACCGTCAATGACTTGTTGGTGCTCTACCGCGCCATCCACGCCGCCTGCTACCGACCCTCCTCCGCCCTGCTGGCCGAACTGGACGCCCTGGCCGCCAACCCCGCCGCCCGCCCCCTGGCAGCCCAAATCCGCGCCGCCATCGAACAATCCCGCCGCCAGAACCCCTCCCTGCTCATCCCCATCGACGCCAGCCGCCGCTCACCGCGCGACCGCCTCTACCCGCTCAGCATGGAAGTCCCCCTCGCCGAACTCGACCTCCTGGCGCTCCACCAGCGGGCCATCCAAAGCCTCGACGCCTACGAATCCGCCTCCGGCGACCGCGCCGCCGCCTACCGCGCCTTCGACCGCGCCCAGCGCACCTACCTGGGGACGCTGGCCGGTCTGGGCACTTTCTTCGAACGCCTGAAAGAAATTGCCCTGCAAGGCGAAAGCGCCAGCGTGGGCGCCATCAAACTGCTGGCCCATCTCCCTGCCCCCCTGCGCCGCTCGCTGGACGAAATCCCCGCCCGCGTCGGCATGCTCAATAATTTGCTCAAGGGCAGCGAAGTCTTCTCCAACGTCGGCGCCGTCGTCCCCACCAGCACCCTGCGGCGCTTCGTCACCGCCAAGGACGACAACGACCAGAAACAACTCGTCTGGGGCCTGCTCACCGATTCGGACGGCATCCTGCACATCAGCCTGCGCGACTTCCGCCCGCACGTCGCCGCCCTGCAAACCCTCGGCCGCCCCGACCTCGCCCAGCGCATCGCCCAGGATTACCTGGACGCCTACGCCGAGGGATTCAACCGCTACGTCCGCGAACTCTGGCGCATCACCGCCGCCAGCCGTGAAACCAGAATGGCCGCGCCGCAGGCCCCTCAACCAGACAATTCGAGTCAGATGGGTTAAAATAAACCCGTCCAACAGCGGGATGCTATGAACGAAGACCCTCTCATCGGCAAAAAACTTTCCAACTTCCTGATTCAGGGCGTGCTGGGGCGTGGCGGGATGGCTCAGGTGTACTACGGCGTGGACATCAAACTCCAGCGCCCGGTCGCCATCAAAGTCATCGACGCCCGCTTCCGCGGTAAGCCGCTCTACGCTCAGCGCTTCGTCAAGGAGGCCCGCGCCGTCGCCCGCTGGCGGCACGAGAACATCATCCAAATCTATTTTGCCGACGACCAGGACGGCTTCTACTACTACGTCATGGAATACATCGAAGGGCAGGACCTGGCCGCTTACCTCTCGGAATTCGTCCTGCGCGGCGAACTGCCGCCGGCCGAGGAGGTCATTCGCATCGGGCGGGCCGTCGCCAGCGCCCTCGATTATGCCCACGAACACGGCGTCATCCACCGCGATGTCAAACCCTCCAACATCCTTCTATCCAAGGACGGGCGGGTCATCCTGACCGACTTCGGCCTGGCCCTTGACCTTCAGGAAGGCTCCGCCGGCGAGGCGTTCGGCTCGCCCCATTACATCTCCCCCGAACAGGCTCGCCGCTCGACCGACGCCGTCCCGCAATCCGACCTCTACTCGCTGGGCGTCATCCTCTACGAAATGCTGACCGGCGTCACCCCCTTCGACGACCTGGCCTCCACCAGCCTAGCCCTCCAGCACATCACCCAGCCGCCGCCCTCGCCGCGCAGCCTGAACCCGCGCCTGTCCGCCGAGACGGAGGCCGTCCTGCTCAAGGCCCTCAGCAAAGACCCCGCCGAGCGCTATCAGACCGGCGCAGCCCTGATGGACGCCCTCGAACAGGCGCTGGCCGCCACCCAGCCGACCACCGAACGCATCCTGCCGCTGCCGCCCCTGCCCGCCTCGGTCGTCGCCGGCAAGACCCGCCCGGCAGCCCGCAAAGCCCCCCCACCGCCTGCCCTTTCCCGGCCGCGCCGCAAATCGGTCCTCATCCCGCTCCTGTTTCTGCTCGGCCTGGCTCTGCTCGCCGTCTATTACCTGTACCCCCACCAAATCACCGCCCTCTTCTTTCCTCCCACCCCCACCGCCTTGCCACCCGCGCCCACCAACGCCCCTGCGCCGCTCCTCCTGCCCACCGAGACTGCCACCCTCCTGCCCTCGCGCACCCTCGCCCCGACCGCCACCCTCCGCCCGACGATTTCCGCCACGCCCAGCCCTTCGCCGACGTCCACTCCCACCGCCACGTCCACTGCCACAGCCACTCCCCCGGCGCCGACCAGCGATGAAACCTTCACCGCCTCCCCTGCGGCCGCCGAAAGCACTCTGACACTAACGCCGCTCGATACCGCCACGACCACGCCGCTCTATCCGAACTACAAACGCATGTGGTTGTATTACGACCAATCCGGCTTTTACATCTACAATGCCTCCGACACCAACCGCTCCATCTCGCCGATCGCCTTCGAGCGCCTCGGCAGCGCCGACAACGTCCTGAACCGTTTCGAGGGCCTGCTATGGTCCGACCTCTACCCCACGCTCCATGCCGGCCGCTGCATGCGCATCGAAATCCAGTCCAGCCCCTACCTGTACCTGAATCCACCCATCTGCCGCAATCACTACTACAGCACCCGCATCCTGCCCCGCACCAGTGACCTCATCTTCTGGACGCCGCGCCCCGACAGCACCCACTTCCGCGTTCTATGGATGAACGAAGAGGTAGGACGCTGCGAAATCAGCGCCGGCTTCTGCGAAATCTACATCCCCTAGAAAAGTAGATCACCCCGCCAAATCGTGGTACTCCGGGTGCTTCTGGAAATAGGCGGCCACGAACGGACACAACGCCGTCACCTTCAGCTGTTGCAGCCGGGCATAGTCCAGCGCCACCCGTGCCAGCCGCGAACCAATTCCCCGCCCCTCCAGCGCCGGTGGGACGCCTGTGTGCGTAATGACCATCCTCTCGCCCACCAGCCGATATTCCAGCACGGCGAGTTGACCATCCTCCTCGACCTCGAAACGACCCGCCTGCACATTGTGGCGGACGGCAAATTCTGCATTCATGCCTGCACCTCCCGGCCACGCTGCAGATCAAGACTCTCGACCGCATGACGCAGATGGGGGATGACGATGCTGCCGCCCACCACCAGGGCGACATTGAACGCCTCGTACAATTCCTCGTCCGTCCAGCCGGCATCCACACATTGCAAAATGTGGTAATCAATGCAGTCGTTGCAGCGCAAGACCATTGAAGCCACCAGGCCAAGCAGTTCCTTCGTCTTTGCCGAGAGAGCGCCGTCGGCATAGGCCATCGTGTCCAGGTTGAAAAAGCGCTTAATGCCCAAGTGGTCAATGCTCAGAATACGGGCGTTCATGCGGGCGCGATAGGCTTGAAATTCGTCCAGGCGAGACATGAAAACACCTCCAGAAAATTTTAAGTATTCTACCAGCATTCGCATATTGACTCATCCCTTCCTTTTCTTTACAATAACACAAATTATGGACAGAGTAAGTCCTTTTCACTATCTTTGCACTTTTAGGGTCAGACCGCCACATTTGCCATGTGGACAGTCATCGAAACGCCAGATATGGCACAAAAATTCAAAAGTGCAAACATAGTCTCCTTTTTATCCCCTCCATCCAACGTGACCTTTACCGTTATCCATAAGATTCGCCTGAATGAGGAGAAATATGCCCAACCCCTTCCCTTCCAAACGCGCCCCCGTCTTTGCCGACATCCCCGATGAGAAATGGAACGACTGGCGCTGGCAATTGAGCCACCGGCTCAACACCGTCGAAGAAATCGAAAAGGTCTTCCCCTTGACCGAGTCTGAGCGCAAGGCGCTCAGCACCTCCGGGCTGTTCCGAGTCGAGGTGACGCCCTACTTCATCTCGCTGATTGACCCAGACGACCCAGACGACCCCATCCGCAAGCAGGTCATCCCGACCGACCGCGAGATGGTGCCGTTCACCGCCATGATGGCTGACTCGCTGGCCGAAGACCGCCATTCGCCTGTCCCCGGCCTCGTTCACCGCTACCCCGACCGGGTGCTGATGCTGGTCACCACGCAATGCGCCTCCTACTGCCGCTACTGCACCCGCTCGCGCATCGTCGGCGACCCGGCGGCCACGTTCAAGCGCGAGGAGTTCGACTTGCAAATCGAATATCTGAAGCGCACCCCGCAGGTCCGCGATGTGTTGCTTTCGGGCGGCGACCCGCTTGTGCTGGCCCCGCGCGTCCTCGAGGAACTGCTCACCCGCCTGCGCGAAATCCCGCACATCGAGATTATCCGCATCGGCTCGCGCGTCCCGGTCTTCATACCAATGCGCGTCACCGACGAACTGACCGACATGCTCCAGCGCTTCCACCCGCTCTGGCTGAACATCCACGTCAATCACCCCAACGAAATCACCGCCGAACTGGCCGCTGCCTGCGACAAATTGACCCGCGCCGGCATCCCGCTCGGCAACCAGTCGGTGCTGCTGGCGGGCATCAACGACAACGTCCATCTGCAGCGCAAACTGGTGCACGACCTGGTGCGCATCCGCGTCCGTCCCTACTACCTGTACCAGTGCGACCTGGTGGAGGGCGCCGGCCACTTCCGCACACCGGTGGCCAAAGGCATCGAAATCATCGAGGGCCTGCGCGGCCACACCTCCGGCTACGCCGTCCCCACCTACGTCATCGACGCCCCCGGCGGCGGAGGCAAGATTCCGGTCATGCCCAACTACCTGATGACCATGTCGGACCACAAAATCGTCCTGCGCAACTTCGAAGGCTACATCACCACCTACGAGGAGCCAACCGATTACACCCCTGCCATGGCCGCCAAATGGAAAGGCCCTAAACGCCCCGAACCGGGCCAGGAGGGACTGACCGCTCTGCTCGACGGCGAGCGCATGTTCATCAAGTCGGAGGGCTTCGACGAAGTCCACGACCGTCACGGCATCCAGCACCGCCTGAAAGACGAGTCGAAATGGAAACCGCTCGGCATTGGACCGGGCGAGGAAAGCGACAAGGAATGACCCCACCAGGGTTCGGCATGTCCGAACCCTGGCTGTTTTTCCCGCCGGCCCAAAAGAGACCCATCCGCCGCGCCGGGCGCCGACCGCGCCGGCTGCTTCCCCAACCGCTCCAGGAACGCGTTCGAGCATCCGCCAGCCTCGGCCGGATTTGCAGGAGGAGCAAATCACAATGGTAAAATTAGAACGTGATTCCGCTTCGTTTGCGACTCTCCGGCTTTCTTTCCTACCGCGACCCGGCCGAGGTCGATTTCACGACCTTCGACCTGGCTTGCATCTCCGGCCACAACGGAGCGGGCAAATCGTCACTGCTCGACGCCATCACCTGGGCGCTCTTCGGGCAGGCTCGCAAACGCGACGAGTCGCTGGTCAATCTGCAATCGAAGGCCGCCGAGGTAGTCTTCACCTTCGAGTACGAGGGCAACATCTACCGCGTGCTCCGCTCGCTGCCGCGCGGCAAGACGACCAGCCTGGAGTTCCAGATCCAGCAGGCAGCCGTCGGCGACCAACCGCCGGAGTGGCGCCCCCTCACCGAGCGCACCAGCCGCGAGACACAGGCGCGCATCGAACAAGTGCTGCGCCTGGATTACGACACCTTCATCAACGCGGCCTTCTTCTTGCAAGGCAAAGCCGACCAGTTCACCCAGCAGACGCCGGGGCGGCGCAAGGAAATCTTGGGCAGCATCCTCGGACTGGAGATCTGGGAGACGTATCGCCAGCGCGCCGCCGAACAGCGCAAGAACGTCGAGGGCGATCTGGCCTCCATTGACGGCCGCCTGCAGGAAATCGAAGCCGAACTGTCCGAGGAGGCCGAGCGCAAGGCCAGGCTGGCCGCCCTGGAGACTGAACTGGCGCGGCTGATCGCCGTCCGCCAGACGCAACAGGCCGCGCTGGAAAGCCTGCGCAAGGCGGCTGCCTCGCAGGCCGCGGCCGAGAAGGCGCGGCTGGAGGAGGAACGGCGCGGCCTGGCCGAGCAGGCCAGAGCGGTGGACGGCCAACGCGCCGCCCTGGCCGACCTGACGGCGCAGAGGGAAAAAGCGCAGAAGACGCTGGCGGCAGCCGAAGAGAAAATCGCCCGCCGGGGCGAGGTCGAAGCCGCCCGCAACGCGGGGCGCGAACAGTTCGCCCACTTGAAAGCCGAAAACGACCTGCTCAAGACGCAGATGGACGAACTCAAAGAGCGCATCGAGCGCCTGGAAGCCGCCGGGGGCGCGGCCTGTCCGCTTTGCGGCCAGCCGCTCAGCGAGGAACACCGCCGCACCACCCTGGAAAAACTCAACGCCGAGGGCCGCGAAAAAGGCGACCGCTTCCGCGCCAATAAAGCCGTCCTGGACGACCTCACCCGCCAGATTGCCGATTACGACCGGCAGATGGCCGCTTTCGAGGCCGCCGAGCGCGAACGTCTGGCCGCCTCGAGCGCCCTCGCCCAACTGAGCGAACGGCTCGAGAGCGCCCAAAAGACTGTTGAGGCCTGGGAGGCGGGCGGAGCCAAACGCCTGGCCGAAATCGAATCCCTGCTCGCCGGACAGGAATACGCCCGTCAGGAACAAGCCAGCGCCGACGAGGTTCGGCGCGCCGAACAAACGCTGCTCGACTTGCAGGAACAAGAAAACCGGTTGAATCAGGAGGTCGGCGCGGCGCGGCAAAAGGTCAATGTGCTGGACGATCTGCGAGCACGCCGCAAACGTCTCGAAGCGGAACGAGAGGAACTGGCGCGGCAAATCGGCCGCTACAAACTCCTCGAGCGCGCCTTCGGCAAAGATGGCGTCCCGGCGCTGCTCATCGAGCAGGCCCTGCCCGAAATCGAGGCGCGCGCCAACGAATTGCTCGACCGTCTCTCGGACGGCAGCATGTCGGTTCGCTTCGTCACCCAGGCCGGCTACAAGGACAAAAAGCGCGACGACCTGCGCGAGACGTTGGAGATTCAAATCAGCGATGGCACCGGGCAGCGAGATTACGAACTGTTTTCGGGCGGCGAGGCGTTTCGGGTCAATTTCGCCATCCGGCTGGCGCTCTCCCAGGTGCTGGCCGCCCGCAAAGGCGCCCGCCTGCAAACGCTGGTCATCGACGAGGGCTTCGGTTCGCAGGATGTCCAGGGCCGCCAGCGGCTGATCGAGGCCATCAACGCCGTGCGCACCGATTTTGCCAAAATCCTGGTCATCACCCACATAGATGAACTCAAGGACGCTTTCCCCACCCGCATCGAGGTCGAGAAGACAGACAGAGGCTCGCAGGTAAGGGTAATCGGATGAACGGGGTATTCCTGGCCCTTTTCTCGACCCTGGCCTGTCTGGCCGGCATCGCCATCGTCACCTGGCTGCACAATCAACACCAGTTGGATTTCGTCGTCCGGCCGGTTCCGCCGCCGGCGAGCGGGCCGTGCATCTCGGTCATCGTCCCCGCTCGCGACGAGGAGCGCAACATCCGGCGTTGCATCGAGGCGTTGCTCGCCCAGACCTGGCCAGACTACGAGATTCTGGTGCTGGATGACCGTTCGACGGACGCCACCCCGCGCATCCTGGCCGAACTGGCCGAACAAAACCCCCGCCTGCGTTCTCTGCGCGGGGCGGACCTGCCCCCCGGCTGGGCCGGAAAACCCCACGCCTTGTACCAGGCCGCGGCCCAGGCGCGCGGCGAGTGGCTGTGTTTCGTTGACGCCGACACCTTCCTCGCTCCCCAGGCACTCGCCTCGGTCTTCGCCCAGGCGCAGGCGACCGGCGCCGACCTGTTCACCATCATGACCGCCCAAGAAGTGAAAACCTTTTGGGAGCGGGTCATCTTGCCGCTGGTTTTCACCGCCCTCTCGGTGGGTTTCTCGCCGCGCAAGGTCAACGACCCGCAGCGCAAAGACGCCATCGCCAACGGACAATTCATCTTCATCCGGCGCGCCGTCTACGAGGCAGTGGGCGGACATGCAGCCATCCGAGACTCCATCGTGGAGGACAAAGACCTGGCCGTCCTGGTCAAGGGCGCAGGCTATCGGCTGGTGATGGCCGACGGCCGACAAGTCGCCGCGACGCGCATGTACACCTCCCTGCCGGAGATGTGGGAAGGCTGGACGAAGAACATTTTTCTCGGCCTGAAAAGTTCGGCCGGAATGCTCCTGCTGGGCGCCTTGGGGGCTTTTCTCAGCCTGATGGCCGCCCTTGCCCTGCCGCTCTGGCTGGCGGGCGGCCTGGCCTGGTACGCCGCCGGCGGCGGGTCCGCCGCGCTGGTGGTAGCGGGCGAGGCGGCGCTGCTGTGGGGCTATCTCATCTTCTGGCGCGTCCTGGCGTTGCGAGGCATGGACGTGCCGCGTCTCTATGCTCTGACCGTGCCGCTGGGAGCAGCCGTCTTTGCGGCCATGATGTTCGCCTCGGCCTGGAAGGTGCTCTCCGGGCAGGGAGTCACCTGGAAAGGCCGCCGCTATCGTAGAAATGTGACTTAAATCACGAACTTCTTTTTCGGAATCGTTACAATTAGGAAGTGATGAAAACATTTACCGTTTCCTGGCCGCTGATCGTCGGTCTGCTGGCATTGCTGATTGCCCTGGCAGTGTTCGCCTGGGCCAGCGACGCCCCGGCCTATGCCGGCCACGAACCTGAAACCTGCAACAACTGCCACGTCATGCACGAGGCCTACGAAAACTGGTTCCACGCCCCGCACCAACGCTGGGCGGTCTGCACCGATTGCCATCTGCCGCACGAAAATTTCATCGCCTATTGGTACGAAAAAGGCCGCTCCGGCCTGCACGATGTTTTCGTCTTCTCGACCGGCACCTATCCGGAGCGCATTCGCGCCACCGAGCGGACGCGCGCCATCATTCAGGCCAATTGCATCCGTTGTCATTTCGACACGGTCGAGAGCCTCGTCGCGGCCTCCCAGCCGTTCGAGCGCCCGTGTTGGGATTGTCACCGCGACGTGGCCCATGGGCTGCGCGGCCTCTCGCAGTCTCCCTATCATGACGAGGAGGTGTACGACCGATGAAGAAGTACACACATCTGATTCTGATCGGCGTCATCCTGATTCTGACCGCCGTGCTGGTCGGGGTGCTGGTTTTCCTGAAAAACCAGCCGCCCCAGCCGCGCGCCTTCCAACCCATCGTCGCGGTGGCGCCCTTCGAACCCGATTCGGCAGTCTGGGGTGAGAACTTTCCCAATCAGTACAGCAGCATGCTGCTGACAGCCGAGAATCGCACCGACACCGAATACGGCGGCTCGAGCGGCTTCTCGCACCTGGAACGCGATCCCCGCCAGGTGATTCTGTTCGCCGGCTATCCCTTCAGTTGGGAATACAACGACGACCACGGCCACGCCTATGCCCTGACCGACGTGGAGGCCACCGCCCGCGTCACGGCTTCCACCCACGCCACCTGCTATTCGTGCAAATCCTCCAACAATCCGGCCCTGTGGGCCGAGATGGGATTGGAAGGATATGACGCCATGCTCTTCTCCGAAATCGCCCCCCGCATGGAATACTCGATTGGCTGCGCCAACTGTCACGAGGCCGGGACGATGCGCCTGATCGTCACCAACCCCTCGCTCGAGGCCGCCTTCGAGGCCCAGGGCGTGGACTGGCGCGATTTCTCCCGCCAGGAGATGCGCAGCGTCGTCTGCGCCAACTGCCATGTCGAGTATTACATGGTCGGCGAGGACAAAATCCTGACCTTCCCGTGGGCCAACGGCACCCGCATTGACCAGATCATTGCCTATTACGATGAAATCGGTTTTGCCGACTGGACCTATCCCGGCACGGGGACGCCGATGCTCAAGGCGCAGCACCCCGAATTCGAGTTCTTTACGGCGGGCAGCACCCATTATGAGGCGGGCGTTGCCTGTGCGGATTGTCACATGCCCTACCTGCGCGACGGGGCGGCCAAATACTCCAGCCACAACATTCACTCGCCGCTGCTCGACCCGATGGCCGCCTGCGGCCAATGCCATACCGATGTTGACTATGTGATCGGGCGGGTGAATGCCATCCAGGATCAGGTATTTACCGCCAAAATCGCGGCCGAGGACGCCCTGGTGGATGCCATCACCGCGCTCACCGCCGCGGCCGCCGACCCGCGCGCCGATCCCGCTCTGCTCGAACAGGCGCGTCAACTGCACCGCCGCGCCCAATTCATGTGGGACTTCGTCTCGGCGGAGAACAGCATGGGCTTTCACAACCCCGAATACGCCCTCTCCATCCTGACCGAGGCGACCAATCTGGCCCGACAGGCGCAAATGCTCGCCGCCCAGGCGACCGGCAACCTCGACTTGCTGCAGACCGGCATCTACTACACCATTGACCCGCCGCCGGTTCCCGCTTCGCCGCCGTAAACCGCCCCCGGCGCGAGAAAAAGGCTTCGGAGATTTGCCTGTCTCCGAAGCCTTTTTGTTCCAGAGTATAGATGGTCAATTCCATGGCCCCTGCGTCCATTGCTCCAGCAAGTGCGGGTCGGCGACGGTGATGCGGCGTTTCTCCACCCGAATGGCTCCCGAGCGCTCCAGTTCACGCAGCGAACGGGCGACCACCTCGCGCACCGTCCCCAGCCGGGCGGCCATCTGATCCTGAGTCAGTGGCGTGCGGGCCATCTCGCGGCGCGTTTCCTGTATCAAGCGCGCCAGGCGGTGAGTGACCTGATAGAACGCCATCTCGCTGACTGCCTGCACCAGGTGGCGCAAATTCGCGCACAAGTTATGAATCACCTTCTGAGCAAAATCGGGGTTGGCGGCCACTGTCTGACGGATGCATTCCGGTTCGACCACCCAGACGCGGCTTTCTTCGAGCGCCTCGGCGTTGACTGGATTTCCGCCCTGGTCAAAGACCGAGACCTCGTTAAAGGTCTCTTTTTCCTGCACCAGGCGGACAATATATTGGCGTCCCTGGGGCGAAAGGCGATAAAGTTTGATGCAGCCATGGCGCACGATGTGCAATCCGGCGCAAGGTTCCCCTTCCCAAAAGAGCGGCTCGCCGCGCTCGAACTGGCGTAGAGAAGTGCAATCGGCGGCACGCCGCAATTCCATTTCGGGCAGGCTCTCGAAATAGGGATTCTCGCGCAGCGCACTCAATTTTTCATCGAATTCGACCTTTAAAACCCTCATAACTCCGATTCCTTATCCGCGAAATCCGTTCCCATCCGTGATTCCGTGACAGCATCCGTTTCCACATCCGTTCCCATCCGTGATTCCGCGACAGCATCCGTTTCCACATCCGTTCCTATCCGTGATTCCGTGACAGCGTCCGTTTTCATCCGTGATTCCGCGACAGCGTCCATTTTCATCCGTGATTCCGTGACAGCATCCGTTTCCAACCATCCGTGATTCCGTGACAGCGTCCGTTTTCAACCGTGATTCCGTGACAGCATCCGTTTTCAACCGTCTGCGCCCGTCAACACATGGTCGGCGCCGCGGTCGACCTCCCACGGATAGATAACGTACGCGTCGGTGGCTTCGGCGTAATAATCTGGTCGCAGCGTGCCGAACAGCGAGCGGTAAGGGTTGAAATGCAGGACGCAAGTCTCGGGGAAGCCCCCGGCCGCCGAAACGCGGTTCTTGACGGCGGTCATCGTCCGCCCCGAACCCCAGACGTCATCCACGCACAGGACGCGCCGGCCGCGCAGCAATTCATCGGCAGGGAACTGGATAAAGGTCGGCCAGGCCAGCAGCGAGGTCTTTTCGGCCGCCAGCAAGGCGGGGAAATCCACCGCCGCCGTCAGCAGCGTGGTCAGGCCCATTTTCTCGGCCAGCAGACCGCCGGGGATGACCCCGCCGCGCGTCACCATCAGCAGCGCGTCGAACTCCCCCCTGAACTTGGGCAGCAGGGAATCGATCAGACGATGGACATCGTCCCACGAGAAAATGATGTTGCGCGGACCGGCCTGCATAACTAGCCCAGAACAGCCCAGAGCGGAGCAGACCCGGCGGCCTGAGCCTGGAGGAGGTCTCTATCCTTGATGGTCATCTGCCAGGTTTGCTTGAGAAAAGACCAACCGCGCGCGAAGGATTGCATGGGAACACCTCAAAAACGATAAGATGGACTAATTATAGCAAACTTAGCGGTTCCACTTCCACCCGCCAGTCATCCAGGTTCATCTCCCGCACCGTCCCCTCCGGCTGCGGGCCGCGCAGGATAATCTGCCAGCGGTAGAGGCCCTCCAGGCGGGAGAAAAAGCACGGCGCGGGACCGATGAGCGTGGTCTGGCGGTAGTCGCCGGCTGCCAGTTGCTGCTTAATCTTTTCGGCGACGCGTTTCGCCTCGGCCTCGGCTTTGAGCGGGTCGAAGTGACGGTACTCCAGCCGCACCAGGCGGGCGAAGGGCGGATACCCCAGCCGGCGGCGCTCCTCCAGTTCGCGGGCGTAGAAGCCGGCCACGTCGTGCCGCGCCGCGGCCTGGATGACGTAATGCTCCGGCTGGAAGGTCTGCAGGATGACCCGCCCGCCCAGCGCCGAACGGCCGGCGCGGCCCGCCACCTGGGTCAGCAGGCCAAAGGTCCGCTCGGCGGCAAACGGGTCGGGCAGGTTGAGGCCCACGTCGGCCAGCACAATCCCAACCAGCGTCACCAGCGGCAGGTCGAGTCCCTTGGCCAGCATCTGCGTCCCGACCAGTACGTCGGCGCGGTGGGCGGCGAAGTGGCTGAGGATGATTTCGTGGGCGTCCTTCTGGCGGGTGGTCTCCCAGTCCCAGCGCAGGGTGCGGGCAGAGGGGAAGAGCGCCTGCACCTCGGCCTCCACTTTTTCGCTGCCCAGGCCGTAGGCGCGGATGTGCTTGCTCCCGCAGGCGGGACAGGTCTGCGGCAGACGGCGATGATAGTTGCAGCGGTGACAGGTAAGAGTGCCCACGTGTTCCCGGGTCTCGTGTTCCGGTCTTCCAGGAACACCGGAGGACGGGGCAACGTGATACGTCAATGGCGTCTCGCAGTTGGGACATTTCAGGGCGTGGCCGCACTCGCGGCAAAAGACGTAAGTGGCCGTGCCGCGCCGGTTGAGGTACAGGATGGCCTGCTGGCCGCGGGCGAGGACTTCCTCCAGCGCGGCGGATAGTTCGCGGCTGAAGATGCCCCGGTTGCCGGATTTGAGTTCGGCGCGCATGTCCACCACGCGGACCTCGGGCAGGGCGCGGCGTTCGACGCGTTCCGGCAACTCGAGGCGGGTCAGCCTCTCCCCCCGCTCGGCTTCGTACTGCTGGACGACGCTCGGGGTGGCCGAGCCGAGCAGGCAAACCGCCCCGCACAGACGGGCATATTGCCGGGCCGCGGTGACGGCGTGGTAGAACGGCGGTTCAGCCTGGGAGTAGGAACTGTCGTGGCATTCGTCCAGCACAATCAGGCCGATTTCGGGCAGCGGGGCAAAGAGCGCCGAGCGCGGCCCGATGACCACCTTGAGCAACCCCAGGCGGGCGCGCCGCCAGGTATCGTAGCGCTCGCCGTCCGAGAGGCGCGAGTGGAGCAGCCCCACCTGGCCGGGGAAGCGCGCCAGGAAACGCCGCACCGTCTGCGGGGTCAGGGCAATCTCCGGGACGAGAATCAGCGCCCCCTTGCCGCGCCGCACCGCTTCCTCCGCCGCCCGCAGGTAGAGTTCGGTCTTGCCGGAGCCGGTCACGCCCTGGAGCAGGAAGGCAGCCGGAGAGCGAGAAAAGGCGCGGCGGATTTGCTCCCAGGCGGCTTGCTGATCGGGGGTCAATTGAATTTCTCGATTGCCCGCTTCTGGTTCGCCCAGTCTTTCCAGTGGGTCGCGCCAGATTTCGGTCTCGCGCAGGACGATGAGACCGCGCTCCTCCAGTTCCTGCAAATCGGCCAGGGTACAGCCGCTCTCGGCATAGACCCACGCCACGTTGACCGCCTGCGGCTCGCGCATCAGGAAGCGCAAGGCGGCCTGACGGCGGGCGAGCGTGGCAGCCGTCTTCCCCAGGGTGGGCAGGGCGGCCTCGGCCTCCTGCGGCGGGACGGCCAGTTGCGCCGTCCGCACGAACTTGGGGCGCACGCTTGGCGGCGGCAGCACCGACTGGGCCGTCAACAGCCCGGTGCGGACGAGATACTGCGCCGTCTTGCGCCAGTCCACTTTGGCGAAGTGGCGGTCAATCTGCCGGCCGCGCAAGGGGCCGCGTTCCTCCAGCAGGCGCAGCAGCCGCCCCTCCACCGGCGAGGACTGACGAGCGGCGACCGGCGAGCGGCGACTGACAGCATAGAGCGTATCCGCCTGCTGCGAAAGCCCGGCGGGCAGCATCAGGTTTACCATCGCCGCCAGCGGGGCGAGGAAATGCGCCGCCATCCAACGCGCCAGGGCAATCTGGGCAGGGGTCAGGACGGGCAGCGGGTCGAGCAGGTCGAGGACGGGTTTGGTCTCGGCGACGGAGGCGGTGGCGGTCAACTCCAGGACGACCCCCTGGACGGTCTGCTTGCCGAACGGGACGACCACCAGATGTCCCGCGCCGACGCGCCCCTCCAGTTCCGGCGGGAGGTGGTAGTCGAATTCCCCGCTCAGGGCGGGGACGTTGACGGCAACGCGGGCGTAAATCACTTTGTTTTCAACACCACCGCCGCGCCGTAGCCGACCACCGACGAGTAGTCGCCGGTCACATCGCCGGAGGTGGCGTAACGCAGCACGCGGACGGTATCCGCGCCCAGGCCGCGCGCCGCCCACAGCACGGCAGCCACGGCGGGGCCTCCGCAGGCCTGGCCGCGGCCGCTGGCTTCGGCGGCGAAGATGGCCGGCGGGTCGAAGGCTTCGAAGCAGCGCAGCATCTCCGAGTCGAGCAGCCGGGCGGTTTCCTGGTCGTAGAAGTGGGAGAGGTCGGTGGAGGCCACCAGGAGGGCGTTGCGGCCGTGCAGGACCTCGGCCAAAGCCTCACCCAGCGCCTGGGAGATGCCCGGCTCTTGGGCGCGCACCATCACCGGCAGGAGTTTGAACGGCGCGGCCAGGGCGCGTTGCAGGAAGGGCAATTCGATTTCGAGGGAATGCTCGCGGTCACGCGCCACCGGGGTCGTGGTGATTCCAATCGTCCGTTCCAGTTCGGCATCCAGCGCGGCAAGGGCTTCTTTGTCCACCGGAATCTCGCCCAGGGGGGTGGCATAGGCCTCGTGGGCGGTGGTCAGCAGCGGCTCGTAGTAGGGCTGGTGCATCGGCGAGATAACGGCCACCAGGTCGGGGGTCCGGCCGCGCACGGCGGCAAAGGCGTAGCCCGCCACCGGCCCGGAGTAGATGTGTCCGGCGTGGGGAGCGATGACGCCGACGACTTCCCCTCCCAGTTCGGGCAGTTCGGCGCGGTCGAGGTAGGTGTCCACGGCGCGGGCCAGAGCAGCCGGATTGCCCTCATACCAGGCGCCGGCAATCGGCGAAGGACGGACAGGAGCAATGCTGGTCATACGGCCTCCTTTTCCGTTGAATCGGTTTCCTTTCAATTGTAGCACGGCCGGGAAAGGTTGCAATAGCGCACCTGCTCAGGTTGCCCGACAGGATTCATTTCTGGAATTTGACGAGGCCGGGGGCGAATGCGCCTAGCGAGGGTACCTGCGCCGGAAACGGCGCTGAGCGGCCCAGCGCAGATAAAGCGCGGCGCCTCCCAGCAGAGCCGCCAGGCCGAGCCAGACGAACGGCCAGGGCCGGACCGCCGGGCGTTTCGCCTGCGGCGGAAGAGGCTGTTCCTGAGCGGTGAACGAGGCTGCCTCAGGCGTTGCGGACAGGGTGGGGGTGGCCTCTGCCAGCCGAGTGGTGTCGGCGGCTTCTTGGCCAGACGGCGCAGCGAGCATGGGCGCCGCCTCGGTGATGACCTCCTGGGTCTCGGCCGGGCCGCCGCCGTAGCCGCTTTCCATCACCGGGACGGCGGAGCGGCTTGTCAGTTGACCCATCCACGCGCCGCCGAAGGCGCAGAGAAAGATCAGCGTCGCCAGAGCAGAGGCCCAGGAGAAGACCGGCACGGCGCGCGGGACCGGCGGCTTGAGACCGGCCATTTGGGGCGTCAGCGTGAAGGCGCGCGGGGCGCGGCGGCGCGGGGCGCGGCGAAGGACAGCGCGGGCCTGGCGCAATTCTTCCAGCGCGGCAGCCAGGGCGGGGTCCGCGGCGAGGCGGGACTCGAGGCGCGCCGCTTCGGCCTGCGGCAATTGCCCGTCCAGGTAGGCGGAAAGTTGCTCGAGGTCGCGAAAAGTCGTCTTCATGCCTCACGCTCCACAACCAGACGGAAGGCGGCGGGCAAAAGTTCCCAAAAGGCCTGCAGACATTCGCGCAGTTTCAGGCGGGCGCGGGCCAGGCGGCTCTTGACCGTGCCGAGCGGGAGGCGGGCGGCGCGGGCGACCTCGGTGTAATCCAGTCCTTCGATATCGGCCAGCACGACGACGGCCCGGAAGTTGGCGGGCAGGGCATCCAGGCAGTGCTGGATGGCATGGTTAAGTTCGGCCTGGTCGAATTGTTCTTCGGGGGAGGCGGCGGGATCGGCCAGCCAGCGCGGGCTTTCGATTTCCTCGCCGTCGTCGCTCTCCGGTTCGAGGGGAGTGGTGGGGCGGCGCTTACGGCGGCGGAGTTCGTCGTAGCAGGCATTGGTGACGGTGCGCAGCAGCCAGGCTTTGAAGGAACCGCCGCGATACGCGTTGAGGGCGCGGAAGGCGGAGAGAAAGGCTTCCTGGGTGGCGTCGGCGGCCAGCTCTTCATCGCCGAGAATGCGCAGGGCGGTGTTGTAGAGGGCGTCCTGATAGGCCAGCACGAGGCGGTTGAAAGCCTCCAGGTCGCCGCGCTGGGCCGAGCGGATGAGGGAGGGTTCGTCCATCGGGAATATTTTATCACCACAGAGGCGGGACGATGCCGGGGCTGAAGAAAATTCGTCAGGGCTTACGCAAAATGAGATTCATTTCACCGCCAAGACGCCAAACTTTTGCAGAGTTCGCCAAGTGTGCTTGGCGTCTTGATACCTATCTTGGCGTTCTCCGTGTCCTGGCGGTTCGTCCTGCGTAAGTCCTATTCGTTCCATTCGTGTCCTCCGATGCCAAAAAACCGTATCGCTCCGAGCCATCAAACACTACCGCCCTGGATTTGCTCCAGGGTGGCATCTATGGCGAGAGGCTCAGGTTTTTTGGGCCCGCTTTGCGAGGAGAAACGCTCCCCGCCAGAAGACCATGCCCAAGGCGGCGCTGCCGCCGAGGATGAGGGCGAAGAGCGGCAGGGCCGCCGAGTTGAGCAGGGCGGCGCGCAGGACGGCGGTCAACGGGGCGGCGAGGAACATGGCCAGCACAGGCCGCCAGAGTTGACGCGGATTGGAGACCACCTTTTGGTCGAAAAGTCCCAGCCAGGGGGCGATGAGGAACCAGCCTGCCAGCAGAGGCGCGAAGGTGGTCAACATGCGCCCGGCAAAGGAGATTTGCAATTCACCGTGCGAGGCAAAGCCGATCAGCGTAATGACGGCAATTGCAACCGTGTCGCCACTGGCCAGGAGCAAAATTGAGCGGGAGAGCGGTTTCATTCTTCTTTCCTCACCGGCGGGAAGAGGATGACCTCGCGGATGCTGTGTTTGTCGGTCAGGAGCATGGTCAGCCGGTCCACGCCCATGCCGAAGCCGCCGTTGGGCGGCATGCCGTAGCGCATGGCGCGCAGGTAGTCCTCGTCCAGGGGATGTTTTTCTTCGTCGTCGGCAGCGTAATCGCGGCCCATCTCAAGGAAGCGCTGTTCCTGGTCGAGCGGGTCGTTGAGTTCGGTGAAGGCGTTGCAGAGTTCGAATCCGGCCACGTAGCCCTCGAACCGTTCGACGGTCAGGGGATCGCCCGGTTTCGACTTGGCCAGCGGCGAAATGTCGCGCGGGTAATCGTAGAGAAAGGTGGGCTGGATGAGGGTCGGTTCGAGATATTCGGAGAGCATAAAGTCAATGAGTTTGCCGCGCGTGGCATGCGGGTCGGGCTGTTTGCCGGCCCGGACGAGAGCGTGATAGAGCGAATCGGCGGTGGGGTGGGCGGCGATGTCAATCCCGCTCGTTTCGAGCAGTCCCTGCCGCATTTCCAGCCGCCGCCAGGGTGGGGTGAAGTCCAGTTCGTGGCCCTGGTAAGTAATCTTCAGCCCGCCGGTCACCTGCTGGCAGACGAAGGCCAGCATCTGCTCGGTCAACTCCATCACCTTGAGGTAATCGGCATACGCCCAATAGAACTCCAGTTGGGTGAATTCGGGGTTGTGCTTGTACGAAATGCCCTCATTGCGGAAGTCGCGCCCGATTTCGTACACCTTCTCCAGGTTGCCCACCAGCAGGCGTTTGAGATACAACTCGAAGGAAATGCGCAGGTACATGTCCTGGTCGAGTTCGTTGTGATGGGTGACGAAGGGACGCGCCGCTGCGCCGCCGTAGAGCGGCTGGAGGATGGGCGTCTCGACCTCGAGGAAGCCGTTCCCGTCCAGGAACTCACGCAGCGCCCGGACGATTGCGGCGCGTTTACGGAAGGTTTCGCGCACTTCGGGGTTGACCGCCAGGTCGGCGTAGCGCTGGCGGGCGCGCAGTTCCGGGTCTTCCAGCGCCGCGTGGCGGATGACGGTGCCGTCCGGCAGGGTCTCATCTTTGGCGGCGGGCAGGGGGCTGATGGCCTTGGCCAGCATGTTGTAGTCGTGCACCAGCAGGGTCACCTCGCCGGAGCGGGTGCGCATGAGAACGCCGGCAGCCTGGACAAAATCCCCCAGGTCGAAGTAATCGTTGAAGAAAGCCAGACGTTCGGGACCGATCTCGTTGAGCCGCAGCAACAACTGGATGCGTCCCTCGCCGTCTTCGATATGGGCAAAGGTCAATTTGCCCATCGGGCGCATGGCACGCAGACGGCCGGTCAGGGTGGCGCGCACTTCGGCGGCGGTGTCACCCGAGGCTTCGGCGGCCTCGAAGGCGGCAATGGCCTCGGCGCTGGTATGAGTCCGCTCGGCGCGGGAGGGGTAGGGTTCGATGCCCTGCCGGCGTAAAGTTTGCAATTTTTCGAGGCGGATTTTTTCCAGAGAGGTGTATTCGGGCATGGGCTAGCCTTTCTGAGCGTTATTTTACCATTCGCGGACGGGATGCCGGGCGCAAAAAGCCCCGCGCATCAGGCAAGATGCGCGGGGCCTGGACGGGCTTGCCCCGGGCCTATTCGACCTTGACGATTTTGACTTTGAAAGTGCCACCAGGCGCCTCGACGATCACTTCGTCGCCAGCGCGGTGGTTCAGCAGGGCCTTGCCAATCGGCGATTCGTTCGAGATGCGCCCCTCGCGCGGGTTGGCCTCCGCTGCGCCGACGATGGTATAGCGTTCGGGCGGGCCGTCTTCTTCCTTGATGACCACAGTCGAGCCGACCTGGATGAGGCCGCGTTTGTCTTTCTTGTCGGTCGTCTCCTCGATGATGCGCGCTGAGGCCAGGATCATTTCCAATTCCTGGATGCGGCCTTCGACGAAGGCCTGCTCGTTCTTCGCAGCCTCGTACTCCGCGTTTTCGATCAATTCGCCGCCTTCCATCGCCTCGTGCAAACGGTTGGCCACCTCTTGGCGTTTGACCGTGCGCAGGTAGTCGAGTTCTTCCTGGAGTTTTTGATAGCCTTCTTTGGTCAGGAATGTAGTCGGCATTTTTTCGATCCTGGTAAAAAATGTGCATCTCCGTAGCAGAGATGCATACTGGGTTTCCCTGTCCGCGCCGCTATTATACATGATTTTGTTCGAAAAGCAAGTGGCCCAGAGTTGTGTCGGATAGAAACAGACTTACAAGGACGAAGCGACAATCCTTCACAGCCTTCTGTGCTATGATTGCAGCCGGGCGAGGGGAAGCGCTTCCGCTGTTCCCCCTCGAACCAGTCGGCCTATCTTCGAGAAATTTTTGTGGAGGAAACATGATTCCCAGACTGCATTTTGCCCATCTGCCCACCCCCATCGAGTCTCTCCCCCGGCTCTCGGCGGCGCTTGGCGGCCCCACTCTGCTGGTCAAGCGCGATGACCAGACGGGTCTGGCCTTTGGCGGCAACAAGACCCGCAAACTGGAGTTTCTGGTCGCCGAGGCCCAGGCCCAGGGCGCGGACATGCTCGTCACTGCCGGGGCGCTCCAATCCAATCATTGCCGTCAGACGGCTGCCGCGGCCGCCCGCTTCGGCTTCGATTGCAGCCTCGTCCTGGTCGGCGAACCGCCCGATCGGCCCAGCGCCAATCTGCTTCTCGACCGCCTGTTCGGGGCGCACCTGGTCTGGACGCAAAAATCCCAACGCGAGGCTGTCCTCGAACAGGTCTGCCAGGCCGCCAGGGAACAGGGCCGCAAACCCTACCTTGTCCCCTACGGCGGCTCGAACTCGACCGGCGCGCTGGGCTACGCCTTTGCCATGCAGGAATTCGTCGCCCAGGGCGTGCCGGCCGATTGGATCGTTTTTGCTTCCTCCTCGGGTGGGACGCAGGCCGGCCTGGTCCTCGGTCAGCGCCTGTTCGGCTATCCGGGCAAAATCCTCGGCATCAGTGTAGATGAACCGCAGGCCGTCCTGCAGGAGCGGGTAGCAAAACTGGCTTCAGAAACCTCCGAAAAGTTCGGCCAACGGCTCGACTTTGCTCCCGCCGAGGTGCTGGTCAACGCCGACTACTGCGCGGCCGGCTACGGCGTCCTGACCGCGGCCGAGCACGCCGCCATCCGCCTCTTCGCCCAGACGGAGGGCCTGCTGCTCGACCCCGTCTACACCGGGCGAGCCGCGGCGGGTTTGCTCGACCTGGTCCGCAAGGGATTCTTCCAACGGGACGAGACAGTTCTATTCTGGCACACCGGTGGACAGCCGGCGTTGTTTGCCGAGAAGTATCAAAGCGACCTGGTTTCTTTCTGAAGGGAGCGAGACCTGGTTTCTCTCTTCGTTTTGCCCGCTTCCACGAAGCGTTCCACGCTCCAGCCTTCGGTCAGGCCGAGTAGCGCGTCGCCGGGCTTGACCTCCACCACCGCTTCGCCGCGCACGGCGGAACGTTTGCGCAGGGGGGCGGCGTCCAGACGGGTCATCTTCGGGGCGGCGCGCAGCAGGTGCAGGGTCACGACCGCGTTCGGTTTGCCCAGCGCCAGCCCGGCCAGTTTGACGCCGCGCGGCAGTTCCCAGACGAGCACGCCCTTGCCGTAGCGTCCCTGGGCGGGGAAGTCGCTGGGGGCGATGCGCTTGGCCTTGCCATCCGAGGTGACCACGAACAGGTCGCCCGTCGCCGGCAGGATTTGGACGCCCACCACCTCGTCGCCGACGCCCAGTTTGATGCCGTTCACCCCGGCGGCAATCAGCCCCATCGGGCGGACTTCCTCCTCGCTAAAGCGGATGCCCATGCCGAGGGCGGTGACGAGCAAAATTTCTTTCTTCCCATCCGTGAGCGCCGCCCAGCCGAGGCGATCGCCCTCGTTCACGTTGACCAGTTTGAAGGTCTGGGCGGAGGGGCCGGGCAGTTCGGAGATGGCCGATTTCTTGACCATGCCGCCGCGCGTGACGGTCAGGAGGAAGGTCTCCTGCGGCAGGGTGGAGCGTTTGGCGGGCAGGGCGAAGGCGGCTGCGGGCGGGGTATCGGCGTGCAGGGGCGAGACCTTGTGGAACGGGACGCCCTCGGAGAGTTTTTCGGCCTCCGGCAGGGTGTGGACGGCCACTGCCGCGGCGAGGCCCTTCTCACTGACCAGGTAGAGCGTGTCGGCGGCGCCGGCGCAGACGAGCAGTTTCGGCGCCTCGGAGCCGGAAAGGCGCGGCGGTTTGTCGTCGCGGGTGCGGGCGAGCAGGCCCTCGGCGGTCATCCCCACCCAGACGGTCTGCTCCGGCAGGAGTTCGGCGGCGGTGAGCGGGGCTTTCTTCGCCTTGCGCCCGCGCAAACTGACGATTTGCGTCCGGCGGCGGTCGGCGTAGGCGGCCTTGACCTTGAGCAGTTCCTCGGCGGCCACCTGGCGCATCTTCTTGGGCGATTGGAGCAGGGCTTCGAGTTCCTTGATGAGGGCGAGGGTCTCTTTGTACTCGCTCTCGATTTTCTTGCGCTCCAGGGCGGCCAGGCGGCGCAGTTGCAGATCGAGGATGGCGTTGGCCTGGATTTCGGTCAGTTTGTAGCGCTTCATCAGGCGGGCGCGGGCGGTCTCCACATCGGGGGCGGCTTTGATGAGGGCGATGATTTCGTCCAGGTGTTTGAGGGCGACCATCAGCCCCTCGAGGATGTGGGCACGGGCGCGCGCCTTTTCGAGGTCGAATTCGGCGCGGCGGCGGATGACCGTCAGGCGGTGGTCGAGGTAGACGCGCAGCGCCTGCTTGAGGGTCAACAGGCGCGGTTCGCCGTCCACCAGGGCAAGCAGGGTGATGCCGAAGGTCTGCTGCATGGGGGTGCGCTTGTAGAGGTCGGCCAGCACCTTTTCCGGTTCGACGTTCTTGGTCAGTTCGATGACGATGCGCAGCCCCTGGCGGTCGGATTCGTCGCGCAGGTCGGTGATGCCCTCCAGGGTGCCCTCGCGGACGAGTTCGGCAATCCGCTCGATGAGGGCCGATTTATTGACCTGATAGGGCAGTTCGGTGACGATGATGCGGCTCTTGCCGCGCTCCATCTCTTCAATGTGGGCTTTGGCCTGCACGGTGACGCGGCCGCGGCCTTTGCCGTAGGCGGCCTCGATGCCCTCCTCGCCCTTCTGTTCGAGGATGACGCCGCCGGTGGGGAAGTCGGGGCCGGCGACGAAGTCCATCAGGTCGTCCACGTTGACCTCGTCTATCTTGTCCCAGTGTTCGAGGAGATAGACGCAGGCATCCACCACCTCGCCGAGGTTGTGGGGCGGGATGTCGGTGGCCATGCCGACGGCGATGCCGGAGGAGCCGTTGACGAGCAGGTTGGGGAGGGCGGCGGGGAGGACGGTCGGTTCGGTGAGCGTGCCGTCGAAGTTGTCGGCGAAATCCACGGTGTTCTTGCCGATGTCGGCCAGCAGGTCGAGGGCGGGCGGGGCGAGGCGGGCTTCGGTGTAGCGCATGGCGGCGGGCGGGTCGCCATCTACCGAGCCGAAGTTGCCCTGTCCGTCAATCAGCAGCAGGCGCATGGTGAAATCTTGCGCCATGCGCGCCATGGCCTCATAGACGGCCTGGTCGCCGTGGGGGTGGTACTTGCCGAGCACCTCGCCGACGATGCGCGCCGACTTGCGGTAGGCGCTCTCGGCGCGCAGGCCCATATCATACATGGCGTAGAGGATGCGCCGCTGGACGGGTTTGAGGCCGTCGCGGGCATCGGGCAGGGCGCGGGCGACGATGACGCTCATGGCGTAGTCCAGGTAGGCCTGCTGCATTTCCTGGTCAATGTCTATTTTGCGGACGAGGCCGAGTTCCATAGGTGGCTCCGGGGGAGAGGATTAAACACAAAGGGGACGAAAACAAAAAAGGCCAGAAGGAATCTGGCTTTATCTTACGGGGAAAGAGAGCGGGCGTCAAGGAGGAGCGGAACTGAAGAGGCCAGGCCTCTTGAGAAAGACCTGGCCTCTTGTCTCTGCTGCCCAATTCTTTCCTACGGCGTGAAGTTGAGCGTCTGCGAGAGGCAGGTCCCGCCCATGCCGTTGGCCGAACAGACGGTGATGGTCGCCGTGATGCTGTGGCCGGTCGGGTTATAGCCCAGGTGACCGGGGTTGACATTGGCTACGTTGCCAGATTCGCCGGGCATCAGGTCCTGGTTTAGTTCTCCCATGGCACAACCGGGATAGTCGCGGAAGAAATCCTGTTGGTGGGTGAAGTTCGTGGCGGCGGTGTTGTCGGTAACCACGATGCGAACAGACTCCCAGGTAACAGAACCGGTGTTGGAGAGTTGGAAGCGGAAAGCATATTGGCCGGCGCAACTGACCATCTCGATATAAGATGCCGTGAAACCGGGGGCGGGGGTGGGCGTGGGCGGCGGATCGAAGATGGGCAAGGCGGCGACGTTGCCGGTGACGGTGGCATATTGGCCCCAGGCCCAGCAGATGACCGTCGGGCTGCTCGGCAGGCGGACGATCCAGTAATTGCCGGTGGCGTCCCGCCCGACGACCTCGGCCTGCTGGCCGGGGGTAATTCCGCCGAGGATGTCATAGGCCGTCCCCGGGCCGGTGCGACAGTTGGTGGCCACAGTGACGCTCAGCATCGGCACGCTGGGCGTGTTGGTCGGTGCGGGGGTGTCGGTAAAAGAAGGCGTGGGCGGGATGGGCGTCGCCATGGCGGTCATCGTGGCCTCCAGCACCTGTTGGATGGCGGTCGCCGCCTGGGCTGTGGCAGCCTGCGGATCACCGGGAGCAGTTTGCTCGCTTCCCTGCGGCGAGGTGGTCGTTATACCACCTCCGCCCGGCATGTTGCAGGCCGTCAGGATGAGCATCAGAAAAACGAGACGGAAACGAGAGAATTTCATTTCATCCTCCTTAAATGGCGATCGGAAACGGCTTGGCGCAATTGAACCGCATCCATCATACTTCCTTTGATAGCCTCAGACAAGTCCCCGAAATGTCACCCAAAGAAAAAAAGAACCCGTTTCCTTGAAGGAAACGGGTCCTTGATTTTGTCAGTTAGTCGCCGGCGCTGCTGTCAGGGATTTCGGTCCACTGGGATGAACCTTCGGGGCCCTTTTCGAGCGCCTGGAAGCGCCCATGGACGAAGCCCGTCCCGGCCGGGATGAGTTTGCCGATGATGACGTTCTCTTTCAGGCCATAGAGCGGATCGGTGGCCGCGGCAATCGCCGCGCCGGCCAGCACCTTGATGGTGTGCTGGAAGGAAGAGGCCGAGAGGAACGAATCGGTCGAGAGCGAGGCTTTGGTGACGCCCAGGAGCAGTTCGCTGTATTTGGCGGGCTGTTTGCCCTCCGCCAGCAGTTTCTCGTTGACCTTGCGGATTTCCAGCCGGTCGACGGCGTCGCCGGGCAGATAGGGAGTGTCGCCCGGACGGCTGACCTGCACCTTGGACATCATCTTGCGGATGATGACCTCGAAGTGTTTGTCGTGAATGTTTTGGCCTTGCGAGCGATAGACTTTTTGGATCTCGGTCAACAAGTACATCTGGCAGGCTTCGCGCCCTTGAATGCGCAGGACGCGGTGGGGGTTGAGTGAGCCCTCGGTCAACGGTTGGCCAGCCTGGACTTTGTCACCCTCTTTGACCAGCAAGCGCAGGGTGGTTGGAATCTCGTGTTCCACCTCTTCGCGCTGTTCGTAGGCAACGATGACTTTATGTTTCTTCTCGACGCGCACCCTGCCCCCGTGCTGGGCAAGCATGGTCGCCTCACCCAGGGTAGCCAGCACATCGCCCGCCTTGACTTCGTCCTCGGTCTTGACGGCGATCTTCCACTCAGCCGGAATTTCGTACTCGTCCTGGAGCAGTTCGCTGTGTTCGATGCGCACCAGGCGCATATCGGCGTACTTGTCGGACTGGACGACGTGCACCGTGCCGTTGATTTCCGAAACGACCGCCTCACCCTTGGGCTGTTTGCGGGCCTCGAAAAGTTCCTCGACGCGCGGCAGACCGGTGGTGATGTCGCCGCCGGCTGCCACACCGCCGGTGTGGAATGTCCGGAGAGTTAACTGGGTGCCGGGCTCGCCGATGGACTGCGCGGCTACAATGCCGACCGCCGCGCCGAGTTCGACCATCGTGCCGCGGCCGAGGTCGATGCCGTAGCATTTGGCGCAAATGCCGTGTTGCAGTTCACAGGTCAACGGCGAGCGGACTTTGACCTCCGCAACGCCGGCGGCGGCGATCTTGCGCGCCAGTTCGTGGTCGATCACATCGTCGCGTTCGGCCAGCACCTCGCCGGTCTGCGGGTCGAGCACAGGCTCGGCCGCCAGGCGTCCGTACAGACGGCTGGCCATGGACTGACCGGCGACATCATCCTGCTTGCGAATCCAGAAGCCCTCTTTCGTGCCGCAGTCGTACTCGTTGATGATGACATCCTGAGCGATATCCACCAGGCGGCGGGTCAGGTAACCGGCGTCGGCGGTGCGCAGAGCGGTGTCGGCCAGGCCTTTGCGGGCGCCGTGCGTGGACATGAAGTATTCCAAAGCCGTCAGACCCTCGCGGAAATTCGAGCGGATCGGATAGGGGATGATGCGCCCGGAGGGATCGGCCATCAGGCCGCGCATGCCCGCCAGTTGCGAGAGTTGGCTGAAACCGCCCTTGGTAGCCCCGGAGTTGGCCATCGTGGCCAGGTTGCCATCCGGGTCCATACTTTTCTTGACGGCCTTGGCGACCTCGTCGGTCGTGCGCTGCCAGATTTGAATGATGCGCTCGTTCTGCTCCTGCTCGGTCAGCAGGCCGCGCCGGAAGTCGCGCTGTACCAGTTCGACCTCTTTCAAGGCCGCCTCGATGATTTCCTGCTTTTGCGGCGGGATGGTGATGTCGGAGACGGCAATGGTGGTACCGGAACGCATGGCGTATTCGAAGCCGATGCGCTTGATAGCGTCAGCGGTTTCGGTGGTCACTTCCTGACCGTAGAGTTCGTACACCTCGGCAATCAGGTCCTTCACCCCGCCCTTTTCCAACTGACGATTGACGAACTGGACTTTTTCGGGCAGGACGCGGTTGAAAAGTACCCGCCCGACGGTGGTCTCGATGAGTCGGTTCTCCATCGCCGGCAGACGGTCGCCGTTTTCGGCGTACCAGGTGTTGACCCGCACCTTGATGCGGGTGTGGATGCTCACCTGCCCCAACTGGTAGGCCATCTCGACCTCGTCCATGTCCACGAAGGCGCGCCCGTCACCGGGGTGTTCTTTGGCGTCCGTCATGGTCATGTAGAACACGCCCAGCACCATATCCTTCGACGGGCCGATGATCGGTTCGCCGTCGGCAGGTTTGAGCAGGTTCTTGGAGGCCAGCATCAGGCGGCGCGCTTCCTGAACGGCCTTGTCGGAAAGCGGCACATGGACGGCCATCTGGTCGCCGTCGAAGTCGGCGTTGAAGGCCGGGCAGACGAGCGGATGCAGTTGAATGGCCGAGCCTTCGATGAGGACCGGTTCGAAGGCCTGGATGCCCAGACGGTGCAGGGTAGGAGCGCGGTTGAGAAGCACCGGGCGCTCTTTGATGACCTCTTCGAGGACTTCATAGACCTCCGGCCGGTTGCGCTCGATGAAGCGCCGCGCCCCCTTGACGTTGGCGGCGTAGTTGTGGCTGACCAGCCGGCTGATGACGAACGGCCGGTAGAGTTCGAGCGCCATGCTCTTGGGCAGACCGCATTGGTAGAGTTTCAACTGTGGACCAACCACAATCACCGAGCGGCCGGAGTAATCGACGCGCTTGCCGAGCAGGTTGCGGCGGAAGCGGCCCTTCTTGCCTTTGAGCATGTCGCTCAGCGAACGCAGTTCGCGGCGGCCGCGTCGGCTGAGGGCCTTGCCGCGCTGCGAGTTGTCAATCAGCGAGTCGACCGCTTCCTGGAGCATGCGCTTCTCGTTGCGCACGATCACATCCGGGGCGCCCAGTTCGAGCAGACGCTTGAGACGGTTATTGCGGTTGATGACCCGCCGGTAGAGGTCGTTCAGGTCCGAGGTCGCAAAGCGGCCGCCGTCCAGTTGCACCATCGGGCGCAAGTCGGGCGGGATGACCGGCAGAATAGTCAGAATCATCCATTCGGGGCGGTTGCCCGAACGGCGGAAGGCCTCCACCACCTTGAGGCGGGTGGTGGCCTTCTTGCGCTTTTGCTTGCTCTTCGAGGTACGCACCTCGCGCCAGAGTTCCTCCGAAAGTTTGTCCAGATCGAGGCGGCGCAGAATGTCGTAGAAAGCCTCGGCGCCCATGTCGGCGCGAAAGACCTGTCCCCAGCGTTGTTTCAATTCGCGGTAGCGGGTCTCGCCCAGGAAGGTGAAGGGGCGCAGATCGAGCAGTTCATCGCGCAGACGGGCGTTCTGGTCCTGGTTGCTGGTGGTCTGATCCTCCAGTTGCGAGCGCAGGGCATTCATTTGCTCGTCGGCCTCGGCCTTGATTCGGGCGGCCTCCATTTTGAGTTCTTCCAGAACCCGGTTTTTCTCGTCCTTGAGTTCGTTCTCGATGCCCTCCAGGCGGCTCTGGACGACCTTCTGCACCTTGGTCAGCGAGGCGGCAGTCACCTTGTGGCCGGCTTCGACGATGACGGTATCACTGCCGCCGAAGGTAATGTCGGTCGGGGTGATTTGATTCATTTGCTCTTGCAGCAGGCGCTCGAGACGCTGGCCCTCCCGAATGATGGGATCCAGTCGGGCAGCAATCTGCTCATCGTACTGGCGTTCTGTTTCGGCGCGTTTGTGCTGCAATTCGGCCAGGGTCTTGTCGCGAGCGGTTTTGATTTCGGCGATCTTGGCGTTGACCTGGGCCGCCTGCTCACGCTCCGAAACCGAAATTTCCTCTTCCAGGCGCTTGAGAGCCTTCTGGCGGGCCTCCTCATCCACGTAAGTGACGATGTACTGGGCAAAGTAAAGCACCCGGTCCAGGTTGCGGCGGGAGATGTCGAGAAGCAGGCCCAGATAAGAGGGAATGCGCCGCGTGTACCAGATGTGAGCGACCGGCGTGGCCAGGGTGATGTGGCCCATGCGCTCGCGCCGGACGGCTGAACGGGTCACTTCGACACCGCATTTGTCGCAGGTAATTCCTTTATAGCGGGGGTTTTTGTATTTGCCGCAGTAGCACTGCCAGTCGCGCGTCGGCCCAAAGATGGCTTCACAAAACAGGCCATCCTTTTCGGGCCTCAGACGACGGTAGTTGATGGTTTCCGGTTTGAGAACCTCGCCGTAGGACCATGACCGAATGGTTTCCGGCGATGCCAGGCTGATTTTTAGTGAGGTAAGCCCCTTCGTTTCCAATGTTCCGTCTCCTCGTCTTTTGACTGGCGCACCTGCGCCACACCGGCGTCAGGGACACGCAAAAGCAAGCGCTTCAGACGTTCCGTCTAAGCGCTCGCCGCTGATCGCAGATTTCGATTATCTCCAAGTGGCCCAAATTATACTGTTTTCATCCGAGTTGGTCAAGGGAAAAGAGTCTCCATATAACACAAAGGACATAAAGGGGACACAAAGGTTCACGAAAGTTTCCTTTGTGTTTTCCTTCGTGTTCCTGGGTGTCCTTCGCGGTTCGTCACAACTTCCTTCTGACGCGCCTTGCGGCGCAGGTTTTTCTCCACGAAGAGCGGCTCGCCGGTGAACGGGTCGCGCTCGGTGTAGTACATCAAACTGGAATAGGTGGACGGCGTGGGGGTGAAGACCTGCACCTGCTCCGGGTGAATCTTGAGTTCGCGGCTGGCGAAGGCGCGCACGCGCTGCATGTCGGCCTCGCTGCAGCCGGGATGGGCGGCGATGAGGTAGTAGGTGAGGAACTGGCGCTTGCCCGCTTTGCGGTTCAGGTCATCGAAGCGGCGCTTGAACTCCAGCAGGGCGGCGCGGCCGGGCTTGCCCATCAGGCCCAGGACGCGGTCGTCCACGTGTTCGGGGGCGACCTTCATCTGCCCGGAGACGTGATGTTCCACCAGTTCGCGCAGGTAGGCGTCGCCGTGTTCGCGGTCGCACAGCAGCAGGTCGTAGCGCAGACCGGAGGCCACGAAGACCTTCTTCACGCCGGGGATGCGGCGCACCTTCTTCAGCAGTTCGGTCTGGGGCTGGTGGTTCACCGGCAGGAGCGGGCAGACTTCGGGGAAGACGCAGCGCTTGGCCGTGCAGATGCCTTTGGCCAGTTTCTTCGGGCATTCGAAGCCGTACATGTTGGCAGTCGGGCCGCCCAGGTCTTGGATGTAGCCCTTGAAGTCGGGGTGACGCGCCAGCCGCTCGGCCTCGGCCAGGATGGATTCGGGGCTGCGCCAGCGCACGGTCGTCCCCTCGTGGACGGAGATGGCGCAGAAGTTGCACTCGCCGTAACAGCCGCGGTGGGTGGCGATGGAGAAGCCGATGGTTTCGAGCGCCTTGACCTTGCCCTGCTTCTCGTAGAAGGGATGCTGGCGGCGCTCGAAGTCGAGGGCGTAGATGGCGTCCAGTTCGGCCTGCGTTTCGGTCGGGGCGGGCGGGTTCTGGACCAGGTAGCGGTCGGCGTGTTTCTGGTAGAGGCCGCGGGCGCTGACGGGGTCGTTGTTGCGGTAGAAGAGGTGGAACATGCGCGTGAAGGCCTCCTGGTCGGCGGCGACGGTCTCGTAGGCGGGCAGTTCGAGGTAGTCGGCGGGCGGCTCTTTGGCGATGTAGCACAGGCCGCGCACGCCGCGCGGGTCGCGTCCGTCACGGAAGCAGGCCGCCAGGTCCAGCACGCTGCGCTCGGCCATGCCGTAGAGCAGGTAATCGGCCTTGGCGTCGAACAGAATCGAGCGGCGGATGGCGTCGTCCCAATAGTCGTAGTGCGCCACGCGCCGCAAACTGGCTTCGATTCCGCCCAGGACGATGGGTGGCGCGGGCAAACTTCCAGTTTGCCCCACAGTTTTGGCAAACCGCCGAATCAAGTTGCTGTACACAATCGTCGCCCGGTCGGGGCGGCGGGTGTTCTCGCCGCCGGGGGTGTAATCGTCCGAGCGGCGTTTTTTCTTCAGGGCGGTGTAGTTGGCGACCATCGAGTCCACGCAGCCGGCGGTCACGCCCCAGAAGAGACGC
Organism: Anaerolineales bacterium; assembly: GCA_041287425.1. Classification (GTDB taxonomy): domain Bacteria; phylum Chloroflexota; class Anaerolineae; order Anaerolineales; family Villigracilaceae; genus JAFGSI01. Next base: position 64,508 of record JBEULG010000004.1, read on the forward strand.
GGCAGGCCGAGGCGTCCGATGTCGGTCACGTCCGAGATGTCCGGCTGGGCGATGACCCCGACGCGGTAGCCGGCGTTCAGCAGAACTTTGCCGATCACCGCCGCGCCGATGAACGGGCTGTCAATGTACGAGTCGCCGGTCACCAGGATGACATCGAGCGCATCCCAGCCCAGGCGGCGAATTTCTTCGGGGGTGGTCGGCAGGAACATGCAGTGGATTATAACGGTGATTTATCAAAGGCCGGTTTGCCGACCAAAACGCGTCTCCAGACGTGCAGAGACCTTCCTGAAACACTCACACCCACGTCCGGCGGCGCATCCACGAGAACATGCTTACCGGCAGGAGGACGAGGATGCCCATCGTCACCCAGAAGGCGGGCGTACTGGTCCAGGCGGAGAAATCGGCGACCGGGCCGAAGAAGTTCATCCCAAAGAAACCGGCGATAAAGGAGAGGGGCATGAACAGGGTTGTGATGACCGTCAGAGTCTTCATCACCTCGTTCATGCGGTTGTTGATGACCGAGAGATAGGTGTCCAGCGCGCCACCGACCAGGTCGCGCATGGATTCGTTCAGGTCGTGCAGACGGACGAGGGCGTCGTAGACGTCGCGAAAGAAGATGCGGTCGCGGCGGTCGATGACGCGGTAGTCGTCGCGGGCCAGTTTGTTCAGCACTTCCCGTTGGGGGGTAATGGTGCGGCGCATGGCCAGTAGGGCGCGCTTGAGGGTGAAGAGGCGCTCGACGGTGTCGGAGGAGGGGGAGATGAACAGCCGATCTTCGATTTCGTCAAGCTCGCGGTCCATCTGCTCGACAATGGGTATGTAAGCAGCAACGACATAATCCACAATGCGGTAGAGCAGATGATCGGTGCCATCCTGCGTGTGGCGGATATCGCGCTGACAAGCCTCCCAAGCCCGCTCGATGGCCGGGATGGGGTCATCGTGATGGGTGACGATATAATTCGGCCCCAGGAAGACGTCCAATTCGAGTGGATGCAGGCCGCCATCGGGCGCGAAATCGAGGGCGTCCAGCACGATGTATAGATACTCGCCCCAATCGTCCACCTTGGGCAGGTTGGTTTGCTGAAGGGCGTCCTCCACCGCCAGGGGATGGAAGCCGAAGACGTCGCGCAGAATCGGCTCGCAGGTCTGGTTTGGCTCGCCGCAAAAGTCCACCCATAACAAGCCGGCTTTATTGCCAAGTGCCTGCTTCAATTGTTCGATTGGGTAAGCCGCATCGAGCGGCGTATGCCTGGAAACATACAAGGTGCGAATCATTTGAACTCCAGAGAATAGAGATTTCCTTGATTTTAGCCCAGATTCGGTGAACTTGGTGTCTGCAACGTGGCGTAGATGTCCACGCAGCCTCATGGAATAAGAGAAGTGCACGCGTTGTGTAAATCCCCGACCGGCCGCAGCAGGAAACACAAAGGACCGGCGCAAACCGGTCCTTTTTTGCATTTTGTCTCAGCAGCCGACTATCAAACCATTCGACTATCGGACTATTCGACTATTTCTTCCCAAACTTCTGCTTGAGAATATCCTCCAGCGTCGGCCGGCCGATTTCCTGCAACTCGTAGCGCACGCGCTGATAGGGCTTGTCCAGTTTGATGACGCGCGTCAGGTCAATCGGCGTGCCGACGATGACCATATCCACATCGGCCTTCTTGATGGTGGCCTCCAGGTCTTTCATCTGCTGGCGACCATAGCCCATGGCGGGCAGGATGGGGCCGGTCTTGGGATATTTCTTGTAGGTCTCGGCGATGGACTTGACCGCGAACGGGCGCGGGTCGACGATTTCCTTCGCCCCGAAGCGCTGGGCGGCCACATAGCCCGCGCCATAGGCCATCTCGCCGTGGGTCAGAGTCGGACCGTCTTCGATGACCAAGACGCGCTTGCCCTGGATGGCAGAGGGGTCGTCCACGAAGAGCGGCGAGGCGGCCTCGATGACCGTCGCGGTCGGGTTCAGGGCGCGCAGGTTTTCGCGGACGCGAATCACGGCCTGCGGGTCGGCGGTATCCACCTTGTTGATGACGAGGACATCCGCGTCGCGGGCGTTGACCTCGCCGGGGTGGTATGTGGATTCGTGGCCGGGGCGGTGCGGGTCGGCGACCACAATCTTCAGGTCCGAGACGTAGAACGGAAAGTCGTTGTTGCCGCCGTCCCAGAGGATGACGTCCACTTCCTGTTCGGCCTGGCGCAGAATCTTCTCGTAATCCACGCCGGCATAGACGATGACGCCGTTGTCGAGGTGCGGTTCGTATTCCTCGCGCTCCTCGATGGTGCATTCGTGCTTGTCCAGGTCGGCGTAGGTGGCGAAGCGCTGGACTTCCTGCTTGACCAGGTCACCGTAGGGCATCGGGTGGCGGATGGCGGCGACTTTGAAGCCCATGCCGCGCAGGATGAGCGAGACGCGGCGGGTGGTCTGGCTCTTGCCCGAACCGGTGCGGACGGCGCAGACCGAGACGACCGGCTTGCTGGACTTCAACTGGGTGGCTTTCTCCCCCATCAGGCGAAAGTCCGCGCCGGCGGCCAGCACCATCGAGGCCTTGTGCATGACGTATTCGTGCGGCACGTCCGAATAAGCAAAGACGACCTGGTCCACCTTCAATTCTTTGATGAGTTTGAGCAGGTCGCTCTCGGCGTAAATCGGAATGCCCTTGGGGTAACGCTTTCCGGCCAGCGCGGCGGGGTAGGTGCGGCCTTCGATGTCGGGGATTTGCGTAGCGGTAAAGGCCACCACTTCGTAATCGGGGTTGTCGCGAAAGGCGACGTTGAAGTTGTGAAAGTCGCGCCCGGCGGCGCCCATGATAAGGGTACGGATTGGCATAGGGTCTCCTTTATAAAGTGTTTCGGTGTCAGGTGTTTGAGTGTCAAGTGGTCCAGTGTCACGTAACACAGGGCAATGTGACACCGGGAAACAAAATTACATCACCTCTGGCGCTTGAATGGCCAGCAGGCGCAGGGCATTGGCGATTGCCTGTTTGGCTGCCGCCACCAGTGCCAGGCGGGCGCGGCGGACATTTTCATCTCCGGCTTGCAGTACCGGCACGGCGTGATAAAACGAGTGGAAGGCGTTCGCTAAGTCGTAGGCGTAGGCGGCCATCACCAGCGGACGGTACTCGTTGGCAGCCTGCTCCACCATCTGCGGGAAGCGCGAAATTTGCTCGATGAGTTCGATTTCGTGTTTGGTCAATTCATAGTCGAAGGTCACAGGCCGAAGGTCATCCGATATTTGACTTTCGGCTTTCGCCTTCTTGAGAATCGAATTCGCCCGCACGTGCGCGTTTTGGATGTATGGCCCGGTGCGCCCCTCGAACGACAGCGCCGCGTCCATGTCGAAGACGATGTCGCGGTTGTTGTCCACGGCCAGCATGGAATAGGCCAGCGCGCCCATCCCAATCTGTTCGGCCACGCGGCGGCGCTCGGCCTCGCTCATCTCCGGCGATTTTTCCGATTCGACCGCCAGGACGCGCCGCGCCGCCTCGTCGAAGACATCCTTGAACAATACCACCCGTCCGCGCCGTGCCGACATAGCGCCCTCCGGCAGGCTGACGAAGCCATAGCCGAGGTGATAGCACTTCTCGGCCTGCGGGAAGCCCATCAGGCGCAGAATGGCAAAGGCCTGCTGCAAGTGCAGCGACTGGCGCACATCCACCACGTAAATGGAGCGGTCCACGCCGTATTTCTCGAACTTGATTTTCGCCAGCGCCAGGTCTTTGGTCAGGTAGAGGGTCGTCCCGTCGGAGCGCAGGATGATGTTGGTGCGGTACTTTTCCTGTTTCAGGCCGAGTTTCTCGTCAATGCGGACGAGGACCGCCCCGCCCTGCGGGCGCTCGTCGTCGGCGATGCCGCGCCGGACGAGTTCCTCGACGATGGCCTTGGCAGGTTCATCCACCTCGCTCTCAAAGAACCAGACGTCAATCTCCACGTCCATCATGCGCAGGATGTCGCGCAGTTCTTCCAGGCTCCACTCGCGGGTCTGCTGCCACAGGCCGCGCACGTAGGGGTCGCCGGCGTCCCATTTGCGGTACATTTCGCGGCGCTCGGCCTCGTACTGTTCGCGCCGCGCCATCTCTTCGGGGGTCTCGTTCTCTTTCTTCTCCAGCAGGGCGGTCGCCTCGGTGTACAGTTTCAGCAGCCATTGGCCGCGTTCATGCACCCCCTGCGGCTCCTGCCCCTTGTAGAACTTGTCGTACATCCACAGGACGGTGATGACGCCCAGGCCGATGTCGCCGGGGTAAGAGGCGCGGATGGTCTCATAACCGGCAAACTCGAGCAGACGCGCCAGCACCTCGCCCAGGATGGTATTGCGGTAGTGGCCGATGTGGAAGGAGTGATGGGTATTGGGCTGGGCGTACTCGACCATGACGCGCTCGCCTTTGGGCGCGCCGCGTCCGAAGTCCACGCCCGCCGCCAGGACGGTCTCGACGACCCGCCGAGCGTATGCGCCGGTCTCGAAGTAGATGTTGAGATAGCCCTTCACCGCATCGACGCGGCTGACGCCCGCCGCCCGGATCTGACCCCTGACCTGCTCGGCCATCTGCTGGGCGCGCTGCGGGACCGGCAGGCCGCTTCCCCGTCCCGCCCTGGCCTCGGCGGCCGCGGCGGCGAAGAACGAGGTGCTGACGCCCCATTCCCCGCTGAAGGGAATCGGTTTCCAATCCAGCGCGGCGAGGGGAATCCCCTCCGCCTCGCAGTAGGCTCGAATCTGGCGTTCGAAGAGTTGCTGTTCGGTCTGGAACATCTCGGCGCTCACAGAGACAGATTATAACGGGCGAAAACCGAAAGCGGGAGGCCCGTCGTTCTGGGCGCTCCCGCTCAAGATTTTTGCAAGCCGCGAACGTCAGGACTCTTTGGCGCTCGTCTTTTTGGCGGCGGTCTTCTTCTCGGCCGGGGCCGGCTTCTTGGCCTTGGGGGCGGCAGCCTCCTCCTTGGCCTTGGCTGTCCGCTTGGGCTTCGGCGCCTCGGCCGCTTCCGCCTGGGCCGCGACGACCGGCGCAGCCGTTTCCTTCACTTCCATGCCCGCCAGCGCTTTCATCAGGCGGCTCTTGCGGCGGGCGACGTTATTGGGATGCAAGACCCCGTGTTGAGCGGCCCGATCCAACTTGCGGACGGCCATCAGAACGGCCGCTTTGGACGCTTCCGGATCGCCGGTCTGAATGGCGAGGCGTGCCTTCTTGATCGCCGTCCGCGCCTCGCCGCGAACGACGCGGTTGCGCAGGCGGCGCTTCTCGTTTTGACGGTTGCGCTTGAGTTGAGACTTGATATTAGCCACTTACTTCCTCCAGATGAATGAGCAATTGCACGGCGTCCAATTTTACATGAGGGGCGGGAATCTGTCCAGCCTGCGCTTCACTGTTTGACGCGCACATCCACCGCCACCGCGCCGGCGCCGGGAGCCAGCACCCGCAGGGGATTGATTTCGATTTCGCTGATTTGCGGAAAATCGCGGGCCAGGCAAGACAGCCGGATGAGCACTTCTTTAACGGCAGCAGCGTCGCCCGGCGGGATGGAGCGAAAGCCGGCCAGTTTGCGCCCGGCCCAGGTGCGGGCCAGCAGCCGCTCGGCGTGCGCCTCGGCCAGCGGCGCCAGGTCGAAGGCCACGTCTTTCAGCCCCTCCACCTCCACGCCGCCGGAGCCGAACATCATCAGCGGGCCGAAAACCGGGTCGCGCGCCGCGCCGACGATCACCTCCTGGCCGGGCGGCAGCATGCGCTGAATGTGGACACCCTCGAGGCGCGCCGTTGGAATCGCCGCCTGGGCGCGCTCGGTGACCGCCCGGAAGGCCTCGGCCGCCGCCTCGGCCGTTCCAACCCCCAGCACCACCCCGCCGACATCTGACTTGTGGGGAATGTCCGCCGAGGCCACCTTGACGGCCACCGGGAAGCCCAGGCGCGCCGCCAGCTCGGCTGCCTCTGCCGGGCTGCGCGCCAGTTTGACGGCCGCGGTCGGGATGCCGTAGGCCGTCAGCAAACGGTCGGCAGACTCGGGGTCCAGCCAGGCGCCGGGGACAGCCGTCTCCAAGGCGCGGGCCGCCGCCTGACGGTCAATGCCGGCCGGGTCGGGCAACGGCAAATCGGGGCTGCGCTCGAATTCGGCCCGGCGGGTCAGACCGGCCAGCGCCATCGCTGCCCGTTCCCCGAACGGATAAGCGGCGACCTGGGCGCGGCGGAAGCGCCCCAAGGCCTCGCTCACCAGCATCTGACCGAGCAGGTTGACGACCACCGGCTTGGAGGTCGCCTTGATGAGCGGGATGATGGCATCGGCGACCTCCTCGGCCCGGCACATCGGCGGAGCCGGCAGGATGACCATCACCGAGTCCACGCCGGGGTCATCGAGCAGCAACTGCAGACTGCGGGAATAATCCTGCGGGAGCGAACCGCCGAGCATGTCCACCGGGTTGTGGAAGTTGGCCGCCGGCGGCAGGAATTCCTTCAGGGCGGCGACGGTCTTCTCCGAGAGTTTGGCCAGTTCCAGGCCACAGGCCTCGACCGCGTCGGAGGCGATCACCCCCGGCCCGCCGGCGTTGGTCAGGATGGCGACCCGCCGTCCGGCCGGCAGGGGACAGTACGAGAAGGCCATAATCAGGTCGAAGAGTTCCTCGCTGGTCTCGGCCCGCAGGATGCCGGCGCGGTCGAACGCGGCCGCGTAGGCGGCGTCGGAACCGGCCAGGGCGCCGGTGTGCGAGGCAGCCGCCCGCTGACCGGCGCTGTAGCGTCCCACCTTCAGGCCGACCAGCGGCTTGCGACGGGCAGCCTTGCGCGCCTCGGCGATGAAGCGCGGCCCATCCACCAGCGCCTCGATATAGAGCGCCAGGACGGCGGTCTGCGCGTCGCCGACGGCGGCCTCCAGCACGTCCGCCTCGACTACGTCGGCTTTGTTGCCCAAACTCATCAGGCGCGAAAAACCCAGCCCTTCGCTGCGCGCCCAATCAATCATCACCAGCAACATGGCCCCCGACTGCGAAACGATGGCCACGTTGCCCTTGGGCGGGGCCGGTTCGGGCAGAAAACTGGTATCCAGCGGCAGATAGGCGTCCGTCAGGCCGACGCAGTTCGGCCCCACGATGCGGATGCCGTAGGCGCGGGCGATGCGCATTACTTCAGCCTCCAGCGCCTCCCCCTCCGGACCGACCTCGCGGAATCCGCCCGCCAGGATGATCGCCGCCCGGATGCCGCGCCCGCCGCAGGCCTCCAGCGCCTGCGGCACCGCCGGGGCCGGGACGATGATGACCGCCAGGTCCACCGGATCGGGGACTTCGGCGACCGAGGTGTAGATGGGGCGGCCGAACAATTCACCTTCCTTCTGGCTGACGAAATGAATCGCCCCCCGATAGCCGGAATTGACCAGGTTACGGGCCACCCCGTAGCCCGGTTTGACGGGATTGGTCGAAGCGCCGACCACGACCACGCCCTGCGGATTGAAAAAAGGAGTTAAAGAAGCATCCATCGTGAGAATTCCTCTCCATGTGTGCAAAAATGTCTGTCGGCGCGCCGACTAGCCGCACAAACCCAGCAAGACCGCCGCCCCGGCCCCTCCGAACAACATCAAGTGTTTCATGCTGAGCCCTGTCGCCTTCGCTTCCAGCCGCCCTATCTTCTGAGCATCCCGGTAGATTGCGCACACCCCCGTTCCCTCCGGGCGCACCTCGCCCACATCACTCAGGCCGCGGTGAATCCGTCCCAGGCTGCGGCCATAGCGCTCGACGGTCACCCCGGCGCAGGGATTGCCGGCGACAAAAACCGTTGCCTCGTGTTCCTGGTCCTCCTCGCCCCAATCCACCTCCACACGGCCGATTCGTTCCGCCCCGCGGTACAGCCAGCCGATGGTTTCGCTCTCGATCAAAACGCCGCCCACGAGAGCGCTTTGATTGTAAATCGCAATGCTCATCATGCCTCCTCGGGAAGACCCCAATCAATCGCCGCTCGGTGCGCCTCGACGCGCTTCTTTCTGCTTATTATACCTACTCTGGGATATAATTTGTGCATGCACGCCTCCCCGCCTCCGTCTTTTCGGCCCTATCTGGCCTCCACCCTGGGACTGTTGATTCTCGGCTGGGGCGGGCTGGCGCTGGTCGTTTTCACCCTCACCCCCACCGTCTGGGCGCGCTGGCTCTTCTTTGCCCTGCTGACCCTTGCTCTGACCGGCACCGCCCTGCCGGTGGTCTGGTTCCTGAACCTGCGTTTCCCCAGCAGCCCGCCCGCCGAATGGCCGGTGATTGTGCGCCAGGCCAGCTGGTTCGGCGTCTACGGGGCTGTGCTGGCCTGGCTGGAGGCCAACGGCGTGGTGACCCTCTGGATTGCCTTGGGCTGGGCGTTGGGATTGATTGTCGTTGAATACATCATCCGCATGATTGAACGCTCGCGCTGGCGCCCACCGGTCATCGCCGAGGAAACACCGCCCTCCGCCGAACCGCCGACTTCCGATGACTGACCTGCGCGCCCTCCCCTCGGTCGAACAACTCCTGCAAAGCGAGCCGGCCGCCGACCTGATGGCCCGTTACGGCCGACCGCTGACCGTCGCCGCGCTGCGCGCCGCCCTCCAAGAAGCGCGCGCCGCCGCGGCGCAGGGCGCGCCCCTGCCCGGCCGCGCCCGCCTGCTGGAGCACAGCGCCCATCTGCTGGCCGATTGGACGCGTCCCAGCCTGCAGCCGGTGGTCAACGCCACCGGCGTGATTCTGCACACCAACCTGGGGCGCGCCCCGCTCTCGGCCGAGGCCGCCGCCGCCATGCAGACGGTCGGGCGCGGCTACTCGAGCCTGGAGTTCGACCTGGACAGCGGCAAGCGCGGCTCGCGCCTGATCCATGCCGAGGCCCTGCTCACCCGCCTGACCGGCGCCGAAGCGGCGGTCGTCGTCAACAACAACGCCGCGGCCCTCCTGCTGGCCTTGAGCGCCCTGGCCGCCCGCCGGCGGGTCGTCATCGCCCGCTCGCAGTTAATCGAAATCGGCGGCGGCTTCCGCATCCCGGAGGTCATGAAACAATCCGGGGCCAGGCTGGTCGAAGTCGGCACGACCAACAAAGTGCGTCTCTCCGATTACGAGGCAGCCCTGGATGAACCGGCGGCGCTGGTTCTGCGCGCCCATGCCTCCAATTTCCGCATCATCGGCTTCACCGAAGAGCCTTCTCTGGCCGACATTGCCGCCGCCGCCCACCGGGCAGGCATCCCCTGCCTCGACGACCTCGGCTCTGGCGCCTTGCTGCCCACCGAACGTTACGGTCTGGCCCACGAACCGATGGTCCAGGAATCCCTGGCCGCCGGCGCCGACCTGGTCTGCTTTTCGGGCGACAAACTGCTCGGCGGCCCCCAGGCGGGCATTCTGCTCGGCCGCGCCGATCTGCTGGCGAAGATCCGAAAGCACCCCCTGGCCCGGGCCGTGCGCGCCGACAAGACCTGTCTGGCGGCTCTCAGCGCCACCCTGCTGCACTACCTGCGCGACGAGGCCGAGCAGGCGATTCCCGTCTGGCGCATGATCGCCGCCCCGGCGGAGGCGCTGCGGGAGCGCGCCCAGGCCTGGGCGCAGCGCCTCGGCCAGGGCGAGGTGGCAGCCGGCGAGTCGACCGTCGGCGGCGGCAGTCTGCCCGGCGAGACGCTCCCCACCTTCGTCCTGCGCCTGGCAGTCGAAAACCCCGACCGCTTCCTGGCGGCCCTGCGGCGGGCTTCGCCGCCCGTCATCGCCCGCGCCGAACACGGCCGGGTGCTGCTCGACCCGCGCACCGTCCTGCCAGAACAGGAAAACAGCCTGATTGCCAGCCTGGAACAGGCCCTGAAAGACGCCGGCCGAACCCGCTCAACGCAAAAAGGACAAACCTCATGAAATCCGATCTCGACACCCTCATGCAATCCAAAAATCTCGATGCCATCCTGGTCCTCGGCAACGCCACCCACAATCCGCCTATGTACTACCTGACCGGCGGCGGGCACGTTTCGGCGGCCACGCTCCTCAAGAAACGCGGCGCGCCAGCCGTCCTGTACTGTAACGACATGGAGCGCGACGAGGCCGCCAAATCGGGCCTGCACGTCCTCTCTTACAGCCTCTACCCCTACGAAGAACTGCTCAAAGAAGCCAACGGCGACCCCGCCCTGGCGGCCGCCCTGCGCTACCAGCGTATCTTCGCCGACCAGCAAGTGCGCGGCCGAGTGGGTGTCTACGGCCACACCGAAATCGGCTCGGTCCTGGCCATCTTCGACCACCTGCGCCGGCGCATGCCGGACCTCGAACTGGTCGGCGAGACCCGCGACGGCTCGCTCTTCATGTACGCCATGGAAACGAAGGACGAGGCCGAGGTGGCCCGCATCCGCCGGATGGGCCGCATCACGACCACGGTCGTCGGCCGCGTCGCCGATTGGCTGACCACCTCGCCGGTCCGGGAAGATGAAGTCCTCCTCAAAGAGGACGGCTCGCCGCTGACCATCGGCGACGTGCGCGCCCGCATCCACCTGTGGCTGGCCGAACTCGGCGCCGAAAACCCGGAGGGCTGCATCTTCGCCATCGGCCGCGACGCCGGCGTCCCCCACTCGGTCGGCGCCGACCGCGACCTGCTGCGCCTCGGCCAGACCATCGTCTTCGACATCTACCCGTGCGAAGCCGGTGGCGGCTACTTCTACGACTTTACCCGCACCTGGAGCCTGGGATACGCCCCGGCCGAGGCCCAGCGTCTCTACGCCGAGGTCAAAGCCGTCTACGAGCAGGTCACCGCCGCCCTGGCTCCCAACACGCCTTTCAAAGAGTACCAGAAACTGGTCTGCGAAGAATTCGAAAAGAACGGCCACCCGACCCCGCTCCACACCCAGGCACCGGTCGAGGGCTACGTCCACTCGCTCGGCCACGGTGTGGGCCTCAACGTCCACGAGCGCCCCTGGTCCGGCCTGACCGCTGCCGACGACAACCTGCTCAAGCCGGGCGTGGTCATCACCATCGAGCCGGGTCTGTATTATCCAGAAAAGGGCATGGGCGTGCGCATCGAAGATACCTACTGGGTCAGGCCAGACGGCCGCCTCGAACGACTGGCCGACTACCCTTACGATTTCGTCCTGGAAATGAAACACTGGCGCCCCTGACCGCCGACCACCGACCACCGAATACTGAACACCGAATACCGACCACCGATGCCCCCCCTGCCTCCCGCCCGCCTCCTCGCCATCGAGACCTCCTGCGACGAAACCGCCGCGGCAGTGCTCGAAAACGGCCGTCTCCTGATCGCCTCGACCGTCGCCTCGCAGATGGAGATTCACGCCCGCTTCGGCGGCGTCTTCCCCGAGGTGGCCTCGCGCCAGCACATCCTGGCCGCCGTGCCGGTCATCGAGGCGACCCTGAGCAAAGCCCGCCTGAGTCTGGCCGAAATTGACGCCATCGCGGCGACGCGCGGCCCCGGCCTGGCCGGCTCGCTGGTGGTCGGCCTGAACCTGGCCAAAGGATTGGCGCTGGGGCACGGCCTGCCACTCATCGGCGTCAATCACCTGGAAGGCCACATCTACTCGGCCTGGGTACACCATCCCGATGAGCCGCCGCCGCCTGAACCGCAGTTCCCGCTCGTCGCCCTGCTCGTCTCCGGCGGGCACACCGAAATCAACCTGATGGAGAATCATCTCCGTTACCGCCGCCTGGGCGCCACCCTCGACGACGCCGCCGGCGAAGCGTTCGATAAAGTCGCCCGCCTGCTCGGCCTGCCCTACCCCGGCGGTCCCTCGATCCAGCAGGCTGCCGAGGCGGGTGACCCGACCGCCTTCAAGTTCCCGCGCGCCTGGCTGGAGGACAGTTACGACTTCTCCTTCAGCGGGCTGAAAACCGCCGTCCTGCACGCCGCGCAGAAATTCGAGGGCCGTCTTCTGCCCGTCGCCGATATGGCCGCTTCCTTCCAAGCCGCCGTCGTGGACGTCCTGTTCCAAAAAACGATGAAAGCCGCCCGCCAGTTCGGGGCCAGGGAAATTCTGGTCGTCGGCGGCGTTTCGGCCAATCAGGCGCTGCGGCAGGCTTTCCGGCGCCAGAACGAATTCCCGGTCCACATTCCGCCGCTTTCCCTGTGCACCGACAACGCCGCCATGGTCGCCGCCGCCGGCTACTACCGCTTTGCCCTCGGTCATCTCGACGACCTCTCCATTGACGTCCTGCCCACCTGGCCGCTCTCCTGAAGCCGCCTCTGCCAAAAGGGAGGCAAGCCCGGCTCCTTCCGAACCTGCCCGCAACCTGGGGGAACCCCCGCCCCAATCGCCGCCGCCCAAGAAAACCCGAATCGTTCGTGCAATTCAATGTTATGCGAATTTCGTAAAATTTACGTCACTTCATAGTAAAATCAGGACATTCTTTATCAGGATAATCTTCATGAAAAAATCCTCCTCGACCGTCCCCATCCTCATTGGCCTCCTGCTGGCTCTGTGTTGCTGTTCGATTCTGGCAACGGCCGGCCTCTTCTATGCCTTCTATCAACTCGGCAGCGAAATGGCCACGGCGGCTCCTCCGATCCCCAGCACAGACCCCTTCGGCCCTACCCCCACCCCCTTCGAGATGACCCGCCTCCCCCCAGAACAGGTCTCCGCAGAGACCCTGCGCCTTCTTCAGAGCATCATCGTCCCCCTCAACGACCCCTACCAAATTGCCTGTCGGCTGCAAAATATTTGTGACGTCCCCACCAGCCTCGACCCGCCCGCCGTCCCGCTGGCGGTCGGCGCCCGCCAGACCTTCTGGGTCAGCAACAACGACACCGACGCCACTTTCCAGGTCCAGGCCACCCTGCGTTACATCACCCCCCACGCCTACTTCTGGGCCGAGGACGGCGTCAACGTCAACGAGGACGCCATGCGTCGCCTGATGGACACCTTCGAGGCCCAAATTTATCCGACCAACCGCGAATTCTTCGGCTCCGAATGGACTCCCGGCGTGGACGGCGACCCGCACATCTACATCCTCTACGTCAACAACATCGGCTTCAGCGTCGCCGGTTACTATTCGACCTCCGACGAATACCATCCGCTCGTCCAGCAATATTCCAACACCCATGAGATGTTCTATCTCAACGCCTCGCAGAGCCTGAGCAGCGACTACACCTACAGCGTCCTGGCCCACGAATTCCAGCACATGATTCACTGGAATCAGGACGGAAACGAAGGCTCATTCATTGAGGAAGGCTTCGCCGAACTGGCTGTGTTCCTCAACGGCTACAACACGGGCGGCTTCGACTTGTACTACGCCAACGACCCCGACCTGCCCCTCACCGATTGGCTCTCCGACCCCGGCTCCAACACCGCTCATTACGGGGCGAACTTTCTCTTTGCAGTCTATTTCCTCGACCGCTTCGGCGAGGAAATCACCCGCGCCGTCGTCCAGGAGCAGGCCAACGGCCTGGACAGTATCGACGCCGTGCTGACAGCCCACCAGGTGCGCGACCCCCTCACCGGCGAGGTCATCAGCGCGGACGATTTCTTCATGGACTTCGTCCTCGCCAACTTCCTGCACGATCCGTCCGTCGCCGATGGGCGCTACGCCTACCGCAACTACACCGGCGCCCCCCAGACCTTCGAGACCGAGTTCGTGCGCACCTGCCCCTCCCCGCTCGCCAGCCGGCGAGTCAACCAGTATGGCGTCGACTATATCGGCATCACCTGCGCCGGCGAGTACACCCTCTACTTCGCCGGCAGCACATCGGTCTCTCTGCTGCCTGCCGACCCTCATTCCGGCAACTATGCCTTCTGGTCGAACAAGGGCGACAAATCGAACATGACTCTGACCCGCCGTTTCGACCTGCGCGGCGTCAGCGGCCCGGTCACGATGACTTACTGGACCTGGTACGACATCGAGGAGAACTGGGATTACGCCTACGTGGAAGCCTCCACCGACGGCGAACATTGGGACATTCTGATTACCCCCTCCGGAACGAGCGAAAACCCGATGGGCAATTCCTTCGGCTGGGGATACACCGGCAGCAGCACAGGCTGGATTCAGGAATCGGTGGACCTCTCGGCCTATGCTGGCCAGGTCGTTTTCATCCGCTTCGAGTACATCACCGACGCGGCCGTCAACGGCGAAGGCTTGCTCCTCGACGACATCGAAATCCCGGCCATCGGCTACCGCGAGGACTTCGAGGCCGGCGACGGCGGCTGGGAGAGCGCCGGCTTCGCCCGCGTCGAAAACATCCTGCCGCAGACCTTCCGCCTGGCGCTCATCACCCGCAGCGCGAGCGGGACGACGGTTCAGTTCATCCCCGTCCAGGCCGATCAGACCGCCGTCATCCCCATTGCGGTGGGGCAAGATGGGGTGAACGAGGTCGTGCTGGTCGTCGGCGCTACGACCCGCTTCACGCGCCAGCCGGCAGCCTACCAGTTCGAGATTCGCTGACCTGTCTTTGAGAGGAAACCGATATGACCTCTGTCCCCCCATCCGAAATCCTCGACCTGGCCGCTCTGGCCGAATACCAGCCGGGCGCCATCGTCTCGCGCCAGCTCACCAAAAGCGAGGCCGGCAACGTGACCCTCTTCGCCTTCGACGCCGGCCAGGAATTGAGCGAACACACCGCCCCTTTCGACGCGCTGGTTCACCTGCTGGATGGCGAAGCCGAAATCAAGATTGGCGACAGACCCTTCCTGCTCAGCGCCGGCCAGGCCATCCTCATGCCGGCCAACGTCCCGCACGCCGTGCGGGCCGTCACCCGCTTCAAGATGCTCTTGACGATAATCAAAGCCTAGCGCCTTTTCGGGCGGCCAAGCAGTCTGGCTTCTTTCTGCTTGACTCACCTACAGCGGCTGGCGGAAATCGTAGATGCCCTCCCGCACGCTCCAGGCGCGCTGACAGGCCGGGCAGACCAGCCGCTCCTGCTCTTCGGCCAACGGAGTGTGGCCGCACTCCGGGCATTGGAAGAACACCCCCGGCGGCGCCTCCGCCCCCCCGACTGCCGCCGCCCGCACGAAGACGCTGGGCGTCAACTGGAACAGGCCGCCGGTCGGCTGCAAGAGGCCATCCAGTCCGGCCAGCAGACGGGCCGGGACGAGACGTTTGAGCAGCCCGATGCGGAAATGGGAAACCGTCCGCACCCGCTGAACCTCGAAGCCGATTTCCTCCAGCCAGGCGCGCACCGCCCGCGGATGGAAGTCGAAGTTGAGCGGGGCGAATTCGACCGGTTCGAGCGTGAACGGGCTCCAGGTCTGGCGGCGCAGCAGATAGCGCAGGACGGCCTTCAGGTTGCGCTTGCTGGCAAATTCCAGGATGAAAATCCCGCCCGGCCGCAGCACGCCGCGCACTTGCCGCAGCGCAGCCGGAGCGTCGGCCATGTGATGTAGGACGCGAATCATGGTCGCGGCGTCGAACAGCCCGGCCGCAAACGGCAGACGATAGACATCCGCCGCTACATAGAGATAACGCTCGCTGCGGCCCAGCCGCTGCTGCGCCTGCTCCAACTGGGTGCGCGAGTAATCGAGCAGGACGACCCGCTCGAAGCCGGCGTAACGGGGCGTGTTGCGCCCCGCGCCAGCCCCCACCTCGAGCAGCAACCGACCGCCGGGAGGCAGCAAATGCCGCAAGGCAATCGCCTCGCAGCGGTCCTCGTACTCACGGCCGCCTTTTTCCCAGAAGGAAGTTTGATAATCGGAACCTTCGTAATCGCAGACGGGGGGACGGATGGTTGCGTTCATTCCTTTGCCTCGTAGCCGCGCCCGACGCCCTGGTAGGTAAAGCCCAGTTTACGCATCTCGGCCGGGTCATAGACGTTGCGCCCATCGAAGATGACCGGCGTGCGCATCTGTTTTTTGAGTTTCTTCAAATCGAGTTGCTTGAACTCGTTCCACTCGGTCACCACCACCAGCGCGTCGCAGCCTTTGGCCATGGCATAGGGATCGTCGAACATGTCCACTGCCGGCAGGAGGGCGCGGGCGTTCTCCATCGCCACCGGGTCGTAGGCGCGCAGGCGCGCCCCACCCGCAATCAGCCCTTGGGCGATGTCAACGGAGGGCGCCTCGCGCATGTCATCGGTGTTGGGCTTGAAAGCCAGCCCCAGCAGCCCAATGACCTTGCCGCTCAGCGCGCCCAACATGGCTTCCACCTTGCGGACTGCCATCCGGCGGCGCTCATAATTGGTGGTCATGACCGTCTTCAGAATGGAAGGCGGCACACCTTTCTCCTCCGCCATGTAGGCCAGCGCCTTGACATCCTTGGGAAAGCACGAACCGCCCCATCCCAGCCCGGCCTCCAGCATGGCCGGGCCGATGCGTTTGTCGTAGCCCATTCCCCTGGCCACCTCGCGCACATCCGCGCCGAGTGCCTCGCAAATATCGGCAATCTCGTTAATGAAGGAAATCTTGGTCGCCAGGAAAGCGTTGGAGGCGTATTTGATCATCTCTGCCGTGCGCAGGTCGGTGATGAGAATCGGAGCGTTGAGCGGCAGATGCAATTGCGCCACTTTTTCGGCCGCCTGTCGGTCCAACGAACCCAGCACGGTGCGATGGGGGTTCATGAAATCGGCGATGGCCGTCCCCTCGCGCAGGAATTCGGGGCAGGAGACGACCGAAAACGGCAGCGGACGCGGCTGGGCAGAGCGCACGATATCGGCCACCCAGTCGCCGGTCCCGACCGGGACGGTGGATTTGTTGACGATAATGAGCGGGCCGGTCATGTTCTCGGCGATGCTGCGGGCCGCCGCCGCCACATATTGCATATCCGCCTCGCCGTTGACGCCCGAGGGGGTGCCGACGGCGATGAACACATAGCCCGTCCCCTTGAGCGCCTCGGCGTAGGAGGTGGTAAAGGACAATCGCCCGGCCCGCACGTTGCGCTCGACCAGTTCTTTCAGCCCCGGCTCATAGATGGGCATGATGCCCTGTTTCAAACCCTCGATGCGTTTCTCGTTGACATCCAGCGCAAGGACGCGGTTGCCCAAATCGGCAAAACAGGCGCCGGTGACCAGGCCGACGTAACCGACACCGATGACGCAGATTTGTTCCATGAAAACTCCCAAACAGCAAAGTGAGATACTGACAGGCTGTAATATACCAGAAAACGAGCATTTCATGATTCCCTGCCAGAACTTGCCGCCAGCACAAGGGCAACTTCGTGTACAATTGTCAATTAAGGAAGGAGGTGCACATGTCCAAGCGGCTGGTGGTCGTGGCAGGCAACATCGGGGCGGGCAAGACCTCGCTCACCGAGCGCATCGGGGCGCGGCTGGGGTGGCGCACCGACTACGAGTCGGTGGCCGATAATCCCTATTTGCCCGATTTCTATGCCGACATGCGCAGTTGGTCCTTCCATTTGCAAATCTATTTCCTCGGCCATCGCGCCGAACAGTACCTGCGGGCGGCCGCCGACCCGCGTTCGGCCATCCTCGACCGCAGCATCTACGAGGACGCATTCATCTTCGCCCGCGCCCTGCATCACATGGGCAACCTGGCCGAGCGCGACTACCTGGCTTACCGCAAATTGTTCGACCTGGTGGTGGGCAACCTGCCGCCGCCCAACCTGCTGGTTTACCTGCGCTGTCCGGTCGAAGTGCTGATGGAGCGCATCCGCCGCCGGGCGCGCAACATCGAGACCGGCATCTCGGCCGATTACCTCGCCCTGCTCGATACCTTCTACGACGAGTGGCTGCGCTCCTTCGACCTCTGCCCGGTGTTGACCATCCGCACCGACGACCTGGATTACGTCCACCAATCCGAGGCGCTGGACACCGTCGTGGAACGCATCCAGGCCAAACTGGGCGGCAAGGAAGAAATCGTCTTCGGGAGCGAGTGAACATGAACTGGCGCAAAGTCTTGTTTTGGAGCGCCGTCCTCCTGCTGTTAGGCTCCTTCATGGCTTACGGTTTGCGAATTAACCGGATGATTCTCCTGGCCCGCGACTGGCCATCGTACAGCGAGGCCGCCAAAAGTCAGGCCATCGACCTCTTCGGCCTCGACCGCCCGCTGGCCGTGCAACATGGGGTTTTTCTGGTTTTGTTCGTCGCCGGCATCCTGCTGGCCGCCGCCTACGGCATGTACGGTTTGTCCCGGCCGGCGGTCCAGCATTCCCTGCCCGTCAAAACCATTCTGGTTCTCTCACTGCTGACCAACGTTCTCACCGCCTTGCGCGCCCTCCTGCTGGCGCCCACGCCGGTGTTTTGGGTGGCGCCCTGGTGGTACATCTTGGGGCTGGCGACCCTGGGCCTGGCTGGCTTTATCTTTTCGCTGGCCATCTGGCAAGGGCGCAAGTGGGGCATGTATGGACTCGTCTGTTCGATGGGGCTGGCGGCCGTTTTCGAATTCCTGGGCGGAACGCCCTGGCTCAACGTCCTGTTCACCTTCTCGCTGGTCATCGTCCTGTGGCTCTTCCTGCGCCCGGTCTGGTGGCAGATGGAATGATTTGAGATATGAAATTTTCCTATATCGAAGATGTCTCATGTTCTGCTTGTGGGAAATCCTATCCGGTCACGCAAGTCAATACCTATTGTCCCGATTGTCAGGCGCCGCTGCTGTCGAACTATGACCTGGCGGCCGTGCGCCGCCACGTGGACAGAGACGAAATCCGTCGCCGGCGACGCGGCATGTGGCGCTGGCACGAACTGCTCCCCGTCCAGCACCCCGACCATGTGGTCACTTTGGGCGAGGGCGATGCGCCTCTCCTGCCCCTTCCCAACCTGGGGCGGTATCTTGGTCTATCCCGCCTGTTTGTCAAAGATGAAAGCAGCAATCCCACCGGCAGTTTCAAGGCCCGCGGCTTGGCGGCGGCCGTCTCTAAGGCCAAGGAATTGGGGATTCGGAAAGTCATCATCCCCACGGCGGGGAACGCCGGCGGAGCGATGGCCGCCTACGCGGCCCGCGCCGGCCTGCGGGCGCATATTTTCATGCCCAAGGACACGCCGCACGCCAATATCGAGGAAAGCCGCATGGCCGGGGCAGAGGTCGTACTGATTGACGGCCTGATCAGCGAGGCGGCCGGCATGGCCGGCGAAAAAGCCCGTCAGGAAGGCTGGTTCGACCTCTCCACTTTCAAAGAACCCTACCGCGTCGAGGGTAAGAAAATCATGGGATACGAACTGGCCGAGGATTTCGGTTGGACTCTGCCGGATGTCATTCTCTACCCCACCGGCGGCGGCACCGGCCTGGTCGGGATGTGGAAAGCCTTCGCCGAACTCGAGGCACTGGGTTGGCTCGAACAGACGAAGCGGCCGCGCATGGTTGCCGTCCAGGCCGAGGGCTGCGCGCCGATTGTCAAGGCCTTTCAGGAGCGCCAATCCTTCTGCGACTTCTGGCTGAATGCCCACACCATCGCTTCCGGGCTGCGTGTGCCCAAAAGTTTTGCCGACCATCTCATCCTGGCCGATATCTACGCCAGCGACGGTTTGGCTGTCGCCGTCAGCGACGAGGAGATTCTCAAGGCCCAGCGTCTGCTGGGACGAGAAGAGGGAATTTTCGCGGCGCCTGAGGGGGCTGCCACCCTGGCCGCCCTCGAGAAACTGATTGCCGTAAAATGGATAGATACCGCTGAACGGATCGTCCTCTTCAATACCGGTTCGGGTTTGAAATATCTTGCCTGAAAAAACCCGCGAAACCAGAAACGACCAGGCCGCCCGCCGACAGCCTGGTCGTCTTTTTGCATCTCGGGCATCTCAGAGATACTCTTTCAGTTGCCGCGCCCGGCGTGGATGGCGCAAACGCCGCAAGGCTTTGCCTTCGATTTGGCGGATGCGCTCGCGCGTCAGGCCGAACTTCTCGCCCACCTCTTCCAGCGTGTAGGCCGTCCCATCGTCCAGCCCAAAGCGCAGACGCAGGACGCGCGCCTCGCGCGGCGAGAGCGTGCCCAGAATCTCGTCAATTTTTTCCTTCAACATGTTCTGGTAGGCGCTTTGCATCGGGGTCGGGCTGAGTTCGTCCTCGATGAATTGACCCAGTTCGGCATCCTCGTCCTCCCCGATCGGGCTTTCGAGCGAAAGAGGCTGCCACGAAACTTTGGTAATCCACTCCACCTTTTTCAAATCCAGGCCGGTCTCTTCGGCCAGTTCTTCGGCGGTGGGGACACGTCCCAGGCGCTGTTCCAGGTCGTGAGTGATGCGGTACAACTGGCGAATGCGGTCTGTCATGTGGACGGGAATGCGGATGGTACGGGCCTGGTCGGCAATGGCGCGCGCAATCGTCTGACGAATCCACCAGGTGGCATAGGTCGAAAAGCGAAAGCCGCGATGGACATCGTATTTTTCGACCGCTTTCATCAGTCCCAGATTCCCCTCCTGAATCAGGTCAAGGAAGGGGACGCCGCGCCCGATATAGCGCTTGGCCACACTGACGACCAGCCGCGTATTGGCTTTGATGAGGTGGTCGCGAGCCAGTAGTCCGTCCTGAAACAGGGCTTCCAGGCGGGCGCGTTCCGGTGAGCGCCGCCGGCTGGGGAGGCGCATCAGCGCGGCCTTGGCTTTGCGCCCCTCCTCGATGCGGACCGCCAATTCATATTCCTCTTCCGGCTTGAGCAGCGGGACGCGCGACATCTCGCGCAGATACAGACCGACCGAGTCATCGCCGGCCAGCGAGGCGCCGTTAGGATCTGACCAGCCGTCCACTTCTGGCTCCACCAGCCCGTCCATGACGGCCAGATCGTAACGGTCAGAATCCAGAATATCCACCCCCCGGTTGCGCAAAGCCAGCATGATGACCGTCAAATGTTCGGCGTCATTACCCACATCGGGATAGACATCCAGCAAATCGTCGGTGGTGAGATACCCTTGCATCGAGGCTTTTTCCAGGAGCATGTTCATGACTTCTTTATGTTTTCGGCGCCGGTCAGAGAGTGTCATGGTGGTCCTCCTGGAATGTGGCTCAGCCGAACAATTCCTTGAGCGCCGCGAAAGGTGAATCGGCGCCCGAAGAAGAATGGCCACAGTCGGTCTCGTTCAAATTGGCCCCACAAACGGGGCACAGCCCTTTGCAGTCGGGTTTGCAAATCGGATTGATGGGGAATTCCAGGAAAGCATATTCGCGCAGGAGCGGCGCGAGGTCAATTTGACCGGTCTCGGGTACGAGCAGATTGGACTCGCTGAGCGAGCGCCGGTCGAAAGCGTACAAATCGGTAAATTCCCAGTGCAGGAATTGTTGATATTCCGTCAGACAGCGGACGCATTCGAGCATCACGCTGCCATGAAAGTCCGCCTGGAGCAGCAGGCCCTGGGGCGTGCGGCTGAAGCGCGCCGTCCCGCCAAAACCCGACATCATCAAATCATCCCCCAATTGCATGCGCTCGTAATCAAACACGAAATCGCGATTCGTGCCAATGGTCGCGCTGATCAGGAAACCCACATTGAGTCGCAGGGGATGATGGGGGTTGCTCACGGTTACTTCTACACGAAAGACTTAGATAATTCATTCTAGCACATTGGAATCGCGAAGTCAAGAACTATTTTTTAAGATTTAGACGGTTGGTCGCGGCCCTTACAGTTCCCCGGCCGAATTGCCCCTTCGCCCATTTTGCGGTATAGTGGACGAAGCCGTCATTTACCGGAAAGGGATAACAATGAAAACCAAAACGTTGTGGATATTTGCGCTCCTGCTGCTCTCCGCCTGCCGCTCGCAGACGGCCGCGCCGGCCTCACCGCCGATCGACGTCGTCGGCACCTCGGTCGCGGCCGCGCTGACGTCTGTTCCGCCCCAGCCGACGTTTACCCCCTATCCTACTTACACGCCCTACCCCACCCCCGACCTCAGCGGCCTGTTCTGCGAATATGAATTCTGCATCGGCCACCCAGACGGCGTGCCGTTTTTCGACCTGGAGGTCGTGAACGATTACCTGACCCATCGCAGCAGTTACGAACAGGGCATCTTGATTGGCTTTTCGGATAGCGTCTATATCTTTTTCGCCTGGAGTCGTCTATACGGAGATTACGATCCAAACGTCATGTTGACGACCGTCCTGCTGGCCGACACCCCCCAGGAGACGCGCCTGACGGCCGACTTCGGCGGCCGCGCCGTGACTTACGTTGCGCTGGCCTCAACCCCCTCGACCATACTCCCCCAAGGCCTGGCCGCTGCCTGGCAGTGCGGCGACCGTCAATTCGGCTGGAAAGCCTATACGAACCAGCAAGCCCAGGCTCTCGACCTTCTGAACCAAGCGCTTGCACGTTTCCGATGCAATCTGCCATAAACGCGGCTGGAGAACTGTTCAGCCCTGGATGCCCGTCCAGCACGCCAGCCGGGCGGACAGAAGTATGCGCAATCGGCCCGGGGGTCAAAAGCGCCGGCGCACGATGGGAAGGGCCAGCAGGGCCAGCAGATTGAAGAGCAGCGCCCCGCCAACCACCAGCCAGAATCCCAGACGATACAACCAGGGGCCGGTCAGGGCGCCCAGGGCGCGGCCCAGCGACAAAGCCGCCACGTTGAAAGCCATCAGCGTGGCGCGCGCCTGCGGCAGAATTTCGGTCATCAGCGGGATACAACTGACCAGCGTGAACTCAAAGGTGAGATAGAACAGGAAAAGCCCCGCCAGCGCCCCGGCTTCGGAGCGGCCCATCAGCGGCAGAACCAGGGCAGCCAGACAATTCAGGACCAGGCCCATCGCCACAGCACGCGGCTTGCCGATCCGGTCAACGAACAAAGCCACCAGCCCCTCAGCACCCAGTTCAGAGACGCCGATGACGGCCGACGCCGCCCCCAGGGCGGCAATTTGCAGCCCGAAGGAATCCTCCAGCCAGACGCCAAAGAGGAGGTTGACCACCTCGTTGGCCGCGCTGGCGAACATTCCGACCGCCAAACCGGCCAGGGCGGGCAGCGTGGTCAGCACGGCGCGAAACCCCGCCGAGCCTCCACCGGCAGAGGAGGAGACATCCCTCGGCAGCATGAAGAACAATCCGGCAAAAATCAGAGCGCCGAGGATGGCCATCAGCGGGAAAGGCGCCAGCCAGCCGCCCCGCGCAATCAGGAGGCCCATCAGCGGAACGCCGAGAACGAAGGCCAGCGACCAGCCGAATTCGGTGACGGCAATCGTCCGGCCGCGGCGGGCATAGGGGACGCGGTCGCCGAGGTAGGCTTGCATGGAGGGATCGAAGATGTACTTGCCGAGCGCGGCAAGGGTGATGCCGGCAACCAGGGCAGGGAAGGTCGGCCAGAAAACGACCAGCGCCGCGCCGAGGCCGAAGAGCGTCATGCCAAGCAACATCCCGAAGCGGCGGCCGCGGCGGTCGGCGACGGCGGCAGCCAACGGCCCAAGGGTCCCGGCCAGGCTGCGGGCGGTCAGGGCATAGGACATAGCCGCCAGGTCCACCCCCAGACCGCGGGCAAAGACGGTCAGGAAAGGATAGACCATCCGATGCAGGGTATTGAAGATGGTTCGCGTCAGGGTAAAAAAGAGAATCTGAAGGCGAAGTCGTTTCACCGGGAAAGCCACCACCTCGTCAGGTAATATGCCGCCGCCAAAAGCAGGAACAGCAGCCCAATGAAGTAGAGTTGAATGGCGGTCGCAGCCGAGCCAAAGATGGGCGAGGGGGGCGGATGCATGACGTAGTCAGTTTGGGACAGGCCGATTTGCAGAGCAACGGCGAAGAGCAGGTTGCCGAGCGAGGTGAAGGTCGGGCGGGCGATCAGCGCCAGGCCGATTTGAATCAGAATGCCGCTGACGGCAAAGGTGACAATTAGCCGGAAGCGCGGTTCGGCCAGAAAGAGGCCGTTCCAGGTGGTCTGCATGGCCCACAGCGCCAGCGGAAGGGAGGCCACCCAGAAGAAGATGCCGCTGCGGCCTAAACCAGCCGACCAGCGATGCAGATCAGGGCGGCGAAAGAGGATGCCCAGCAGGCCGGTCACGCCAGCGGCGGCTAGAGTCATCTCGGCAGCCAGCACCCAGGCGCCGTGCAGATAAATAACGCGCACATTTTCGCCGAGCGTCTGCTCCTGCGGGCCGATGGCAGTCAGACCGGCAGCGAGCAGCACAGCAAAGAGAAACCAGAAAAAGGGTGACTTGGGGCGCAGCATACGGTCATTACAAGAGGTGCACCTGTTTCGGCGCGGCGAAGGGCGGCAAGATACATCTCGCCTAGCGTTTGAGCGTACGATATTTGACTCGATGGGGGGTCAAATCCGTGCCGAATTTCTCGCGCATGTATGTCTCATAATCCGACCAGTTGCCCAGGAACAGACGCGCCTGCGATTCACCCTCGAAGGCCAGGATGTGGGTGCAGATGCGGTCGAGGAACCAGCGGTCGTGGCTGACGACGAGGGCTGTGCCTGCAAATTCTTCGAGGGCTTCTTCGAGGGCGCGCAGGGTGTTGACGTCGAGGTCGTTGGTGGGTTCGTCGAGCAGAATCACATTCGCGCCTTCGGTCAGGGTCTTGGCGAGGTGGACGCGGTTGCGTTCTCCGCCCGAAAGGACGCCGACTTTCTTCTGCTGGTCGCTGCCCAAAAAGTTGAACGAGGCGCAATAGGCGCGCGAGTTCATGCGCCGCGCCCCGAGGACGAGTTCCTCCTCGCCGCCGCTGATGGCCTCCCAGACGGTTTTCTCAGGGTCGAGCGGACGCATCTGGTCGGCGTAGGCGAGTTTGACCGTCTCGCCGATGCGGATGGTGCCGCGGTCGGGCTTTTCCTGGCCGATAATCATCCTGAGCAAGGTGGTCTTGCCGGCCCCATTCGGCCCAACGACACCGACGATGGCGCCGGGCGGAATCTTGGCCGAGAAATTCTCCAGCAGGAGACGGTCGCCGTAGGCCTTGGTCACGTTTTCGAACTCAATCACGATGTCGCCCAGACGAGGGCCGGGCGGGATGTAGATTTCGAGGTCTTCGCGGCGTTTCTCACTCTCCTGCGAGAGCAGTTTTTCGTAGGCGGTGAGGCGCGCCTGACCTTTGGCCTGCCGCGCTTTGGGCGACATGCGAATCCATTCGAGTTCGCGCTCCAGCGTCTTCTGGCGCTTCGATTCGGATTTTTCTTCGAGGCGGATGCGCTCCCGTTTTTGTTCGAGCCACGAGGAGTAGTTGCCCTTCCAGGGGATGCCGTAGCCGCGGTCGAGTTCGAGAATCCAGCCGGCGACGTTGTCGAGGAAGTAGCGGTCGTGGGTGACGGCGATGACCGTGCCTTTGTAGTCGCGCAGATGATGTTCGAGCCACGCCACGGACTCGGCGTCGAGGTGATTGGTGGGTTCGTCGAGCAGGAGGATGTCGGGTTCGGTGAGCAGCAGGCGGGTGAGGGCGACGCGGCGGCGTTCTCCGCCCGAAAGGATGTTGACGGGCGTATCGGGCGGCGGGCAGCGCAGGGCGTCCATGGCGAGTTCGAGGCGGCTGTCGAGATTCCAGGCGTCGTGCTTGTCGAGTTCTTCCTGCAGTTTGGCCTGCTCGGCGACGAGGGCGTCGAAGTCGGCGTCGGGTTCGGCGAATTTGGCGTTGACTTCGTCGAAGCGGGCGAGCAGGTCCACGATGGGCTGCACCGCTTCGCGCACGACCTCGATGACGGTCTTCGTTTCATCGAGTTTGGGTTCCTGCTCCAGCAAGCCGACGGTGTAGCCCTTGCTCATGGCGATTTCGCCGACGTAGTCTTTGTCCACGCCCGCCATGATGCGCAACAGGGTGGATTTGCCCGCGCCGTTGAGTCCCAGCACGCCGATTTTCGCGCCGTAGTAGAAGCCGAGCGAGATGTCGCGCAGGATTTGTTTGTTGGGCGGGACGACCTTGCCCACCCGGTACATGGAGTAGATGACTTGGGTATCGGACGGCATAGACTATCCCGTGCCTGGCCCTAATTTGGCCAGCAAGGCGGCCACCTCTTTCAACCCCAGCCACCACTGCTCCTTCGGGCGCTGGAAATCGGCCTCGATCATCCGCTCGAAATCGCGCATGTCGTTGTACTTCAACTGTCCCTGCTGAAAGCCGATGAAGGCGCTCTGTTTGCTGCCCTGCTCGCACTGTTCGATGAGGAATTCGAGGCACAGGCGGGCCAGACGAGTGGCCTGGATGCGGTCGAAGGGCGAGGGGTCGCCGCCCTGCTGCAAGTGACCGAGGATAGCCGGCCGGACGTCGAAGACGCCGCGGCCCTCCTCGGCGAACAGGGCGCACATGAACTGGGTGGTATAGACCGAGTTGGCGTATTCGTTGCGAATCATCAGGCCCAGGCGTTTGCCCGATTCGAAGCCGCGTTTCAGGTTTTCGACATCTGCGGCCAGGTCTTTGAGAGTGACGCCCTCCTCGTGCAAGTAGACGCGCTCGGCGCCGGTCGCCAGGCCGCTCATCAGCGCCAGGTAGCCGCACCAGTGGCCCATCACCTCGACCACGAAACAGCGCCGGGTGGCCACCGCCGACTGCTTGATTTTGTCCACCGCGTCGACAATGCTGTTGAGGGCGGTGTCGGCGCCGATGCTCAGTTCGGAGCCGGGCAGGTTGTTGTTGATGGAGGCCGGCAGGCAAATGATGGGCAGGTCGAAGGCCGGGAAGTTCGGGCGGTTTTCGGTCATGATGTGAACCGCCTCGTAACCGCTCCAGCCGCCGATGACCAGCAGGGCATCGATCTGGTGAGTCTCGATCGTGCGGGCGATGGCGTACAGATCGGGCCCCTGGGGGACGAGCCGACTGGTGCCGAGCAGCGAACCGCCGCGCGCCGCCCAGCCGCTGGCGCTCATCCAGTTCATCTCTTCGACCTCGCCCTTGGCCAGCCCCTCGAAGCCGTTGCGGACTCCGAGCATGACGTGGCCGCGGTCCAGGCCGAGGCGGATGGCAGCACGGGCGGCGGTGTTCATGCCGGGGGCGGGCGCGCCGGCATTCATCACCGCGATGCGGAAGTGCTTGCGAGCCGGGTCAGGCGGATGGGGCAGGGCGCGCACCATCGTCTTGAGAGTGCTGAAAGCATCCTTGAAACTGGCGCTGCGCAGGCTCATGGCCTTCTCGTAATCGCCGGCAGCGATGGCCTCGGCCACCGCCCGCGTACGCTGGACAGATTCCATGAGCGGCAGACGCGTCAGGCGGTTGTTGCGGATGCCGATGACCACCGGCTCGTCCTGCGGACGGGCCTCCAGCAGGGTGATGACCGCCTCGTAACCGAGCAGCGTGCCGAGGATGCGGTCGTAGGCCGAGGGTCGGCCGCCGCGCTGGACATGTCCCAGCACGGTGACGCGCACTTCCTCGCCCATGCGTTCTTCGAGCGCTTTCTGGACGTCGCCGCTGCCGATGTACTTGCCGTGCCGGTCGTGGGCGCCCTCGGCCAGGATGACGATGCTGTCGCGCCGGCCGGCGCGGCGTCCGGCGCGCAGGCGTTCGGCCATCACGTCCTCCCAATTGTCCACATCGGGCGGGGATTCGGGAATCAGCACCCAGTCGGCGCCGCAGGCCAGGGCGCTCATCAGAGCCAGGTAGCCGCAGTTGCGTCCCATGACCTTGACGACGAAGGTGCGCTGGTGGCTGGCGGCGGTGCTGGTGATGGCGTCCACAGCCTCGACGATGCGGTGCAGGGCGGTGTCGGCGCCGATGGTCATGTCGGTGCCGGAGAAGTCGTTGTCGATGGAACCGACCAGTCCGACGATTCCCAGATTCGGGTAAGCGGCGGCCTGCTCGGCACTGACCTCGCCGCGCTCGGCCAGTTCGGCGACCAATGACGGCCACTCCTGACGGAAGACGTGCGCGCCGGTCAGCGAACCGTCGCCGCCGATGATGACCAGCCCATCGATGCCGCTGGCAATCAGGTTGCGGGCGGCTGTGCGTCGGCCGTCGCGGGTCAGGAAGGCTTCGCTGCGGGCCGTGCCGATGATCGTCCCGCCCAGATGCATGATGCCGCCGACCAAATCCCAGTCCATCCTGCGGATGCGTTCGCCGCCCTCGACCAGGCCTTGATAGCCTTCGGTGATGGCAAAGACCTCAGCGCCTTTATCGAGCGCAGTGCGCACCACGGCGCGCAGAGCAGCGTTCATCCCCTGGGCGTCGCCGCCGCTGGTCAGTACTGCAATTCGTTTGGTCGCCATAGGTCCTTCTCCCGGAGAAAAAATACGGCCGGAATTGTACCGCGTTTTGAGCACGGACGATGGACGATAGACCGTAGACCGAAAGCGGGTGGAATTCGGCTTCCGTCCACGGCCTACCGTCCATGAGGTTTACTCCAGCATCGGAATCTTGATTCCGTGCCGTTTGGCCGCTTCGATGGCCTGCTCGTAGCCGGCATCCGCGTGGCGGACGATGCCCATGCCCGGGTCGGTGGTCAGGACGCGCTCCAGCCGCCGCGCCGCTTCGGGCGTGCCGTCGGCCACGATGACCTGACCGGCGTGCTGGCTGTAGCCGATGCCCACGCCGCCGCCGTGGTGGAACGAGACCCAGGTGGCGCCGCCGACGGCGTTGATGAGGGCGTTCAGGATGGCCCAGTCGGAGATGGCGTCCGAGCCGTCTTTCATCGCCTCGGTCTCACGGTTCGGGCTGGCGACCGAGCCGCAGTCGAGGTGGTCGCGGCCGATGACGATGGGCGCTTTCAGGCGTCCATCCGCCACCATCTCGTTGAACTTCAGCCCGGCCTTGACGCGTTCGCCGTAGCCGAGCCAGCAGATGCGCGCCGGCAGCCCCTGGAAGGGGACTTTCTGGCGCGCCATCGTCAGCCAGCGGCGCAGGTGCTCGTCTTCGGGGAAGAGTTCCATCACCGCTTCGTCGGTGCGGTAGATGTCTTCCGGGTCGCCGGAGAGCGCCACCCAGCGGAACGGCCCCTTGCCCTCGCAGAAGAGCGGGCGGATGTAGGCCGGGACGAAGCCGGGGAACTCGAAGGCATCCGTCACGCCGTAGTTGTAGGCCTGCTGGCGGATGTTGTTGCCGTAATCGAACACCTCCGCGCCTTTGCGCTGGAATTCGAGCATGGCTTTGACGTGCTGCGCCATCGAAGCCATCGCCCGCCGCTTATACTCCTCCGGGTTGGATTTGCGCAATTCGTCCGCCGCGGCGACCGAGAGGCCGGTCGGCACGTACATGAGCGCCTCGTGGGCCGAGGTCTGGTCGGTGACCACGTCGGGGATGACGCCGCGCATGGCCAGTTCCTGGTACACATCGGCGGCGTTGCCGATCAGGCCGATGGAGTGCGGCTTCTCTTTGTCGCGATACTCCTCGACCAGGGTCATGGCCTCTTCGAGGTCGTCCACCACCTCGTCCACGTAGCCGATTTCGAGGCGGCGCTTGGCGCGCGCCGGGTCCACCTCGACGATGAGGCCGACGCCCTCGTTCATGGTGATGGCGAGGGGCTGCGCGCCGCCCATCCCGCCCAGGCCGGCGGTGAGGACGAACTTGCCCTTGAGCGAGCCCCAGCCGCGCAGTTTGGCCAGCGCCCCGAAGGTCTCGTAGGTGCCTTGCAGGATGCCCTGCGTGCCGATGTAAATCCACGAGCCGGCGGTCATCTGGCCATACATGATGAGGCCTTTGGCGGCCAGTTGGTCAAAGTATTCCCAGGTGGCCCAGTGCGGGACGAGGTTGGAGTTGGCGATGAGGACGCGCGGCGCGTCGGGATGGCTCTTGAAGACGGCCACCGGCTTGCCCGACTGGACGAGCAGAGTCTCGTCCGGCTCGAGGTTGCGGAGCGAGTCGAGGATGGCGTCGAAGCATTCCCAGTTGCGGGCGGCCTGGCCGCGCCCGCCATAGACGACCAAATCCTGCGGGCGCTCGGCCACTTCGGGGTCGAGGTTGTTCTGAATCATGCGGTAGGCGGCTTCGATGAGCCAGTTTTTGCAGGTCAGTTGACTGCCGCGCGGGGCGCGAACGGTGCGGGGTGTGGACATGCAATCTCTCCTTTTCGAAGAAGTTTCCTCCCATTGCACATAAACAGGCAAGGCGGATTCCTGCGGACAATTATACGCTACGCCGCAAGGATTTGATTGCCGGTTTTTCTCAAAACATTTATAATGCCATCACGCTCGTTTCCATTTTTCCATCCTTGCAAAGTTGCGGCTCAGTCTGGTTTGCCGAGAATCGGGCAACGGTTTTCGCTCGCGACGGGTTCTCTGTCTGGAAGGCATCCCGCTTCCGGTGGTGAAAGAAAATCTCGGGCATAAACCTTTGCAAGGCTTCTCTCATCCCCCTGGAGGTCATGATGCCATCCAAACAAAAGCGTTTCCACCTGTTGATTGCCGTCCTGGTGCTGGTCAGCGTTGCCTGCACCTGCGCCATCCCCGGCTTGAGTTCCCGGCCGAGCATTGTAGGTAGTTGGGAGGCCGATTACCGCGGCGACCGGGTCGGTTTCGTCTTCGAAAGCAGCGGCAATTTCAGCATTTCGATCAATGGGAACGTGGCCGGCCACGGGCGCTACACGGTGAACGATAATGTCACCCCCTATCAACTCGATTTGCTGTACGACGACGGCGTCAGAATCTATACGATCTTCGATTTTACCGACGCCAACACGATGCGCCTGGAGAACGCCGAAATTGGCGCCCCCCGCCCCACCACATTCTCGGATTACGGTGTGTTCAGGCGGCTGAATCCGTAAAACCAGGCTCATCGTATTCTCCCGCCGGACGTTTTGGCGGGGGAGGGTAAGGTTTGTCCATTGATGAACCGCTCGGCGCTGGCGGGGGATTTCATCCCCCGCCGCGTCTGTGCCTGTCCTGGCAGTCAGGGCAAATTTGAATCGCCTCTCATCGAAACGAACTATCCGGAGAAATGTCATGGACAACGCCGTTATTCAAACCATGCTCAACCACCGCTCGGTACGCAAGTACAAGAAGGACCAACCGCCCGACGAGGTGGTGCAGGCCATCGTCCGCGCCGGTCAGCAGGCGCCGTTTGCGTCACAGTTGTATTCGGTGCTGTTGACCCGCAAGAAGAAGGCGCCTTTTGGCGCGCCGCTGTGGTTCACCATCTGCGTTGACTTGTACAAACTGGAACGCTTCATGAAACTGCGCGGCTGGGAGGTGGTGACCAACGACCTGGATTTACTCTTCTTCGGCATTCAGGACGCCGCCTACATGGCCCAAAACATGGTCGTCGCCGGCGAGAGCCTGGGGCTGTTCTCCTGTTTCCTGGGTGCTGCCCCGCACATGGCCGAGCGCATCGCCAGGGAATTCAAACTGCCCCGGCGCGTCTTCCCGCTCGTCCAACTGGTGATGGGCTACCCCGCCGAGGATTTCCCGCCGCGCCCGCGCTGGCCGCTGTGGTTCACCCTCTTCGAGGACGAATACCCCGAATTCACCGACGAGCAGGTCGCCGAGGCGATGAAGGTGATGGACGAAGGCTACCTGGCGCAGGGATACTACGTCAAACAAAAGGCCAAAATCCGCCTGGAGGGCGGCCGGCGCGAGACCTACACCTACGATAACTATTCCTGGACGGAACATATCTCGCGCAAATGGGGCCAGTGGTACCCATCGCCCAAAGAGTTGGTGGAGCAATTGCGCAAACGCGGCTTCGACGTTACCCGCCCTGAGTAGCGGCCATCGCCTCCCCGGCGGCGGTTCTTACTTTCCTCTAACCCCGCTGTGCTATAATCGCCGCCGAAAGGCTGTCTATGCTCCAAAGATTCGTCAAACTCGTCGGGGGCGACCCCAACAAGAAAGAAATCGAAAAAATCAGCGACCTCGTCGCCCGTATCAACGCCCTGGAGCCCGAATTCGAGGCCCTCAGCGATGAGGCTCTGCGCGCCAAGACGGGCGAGTTCCGGGCGCGGCTGGCAGCGGCAACGGAGGGCATCGAGAAAGAGGACGACCGCCTCCAGGTGGAGCGGCAGGTGCTGGACGAAATCCTGCCGGAAGCCTTCGCCGCCGTGCGCGAGGCCGCCAAACGGACCATCGGCCTGCGCCCCTACGATGTGCAACTCATCGGCGGCGTCGTCCTGCATCGCGGCCAAATCGCCGAAATGCGCACCGGCGAGGGCAAGACGCTGGTCGCGACCCTGCCCATCTACCTGAACGCCCTGACCGGCCGGGGAGTCCATCTCGTGACGGTCAACGATTACCTCGCCCGCCGCGACGCCCGCTGGATGGGCGCTATCTATCACTTCCTCGGCCTGTCGGTCGGCATCCTGCAAATGGCCGCCGTGACGGAGAACGGCAAAAAGGCCTTCCTCTACGACCCCGAACGCGAACATCCCCGCGAAGACCAGCATCAGATGCGCATGGTGGACCGCGTCGAGGCCTACCGCTCCGACATCACCTACGGCACCAACGCCGAGTTCGGCTTCGATTACCTGCGCGACAACATGACCATGCGCCTGGAAGACCGCGTCCAGCGCGGCCACCATTACGCCATCGTGGACGAGGTGGACAACGTCCTCATCGACGAGGCCCGCACACCGCTCATCATTTCCGGCCCGGCCTCGGAGGATGTGGAGTGGTATCCGCGCATGGCTCAGATCGTGCGCCAACTGCGCCCCGAGGATTACGAGGTCGATGAAAAAGACCGCACCGTCTCGCTGACCGAAATCGGCACCGCCCACGTCGAGCAACTGCTCGGCCAGCCCCTCGGCGACCCCGACCGCCCCGAAGACGTGACTCCTGAACAGGCGCGCCTGCTGGGCTACCTGGAACAAGCCTTGCGCGCCCAGCACCTCTTCAAGCGCAACAAAGACTACCTCGTCCAGGCAGGCAAAGTCGTCATCGTGGACGAGTTCACCGGCCGCCTGATGCCCGGCCGGCGCTGGTCCGACGGCCTGCACCAGGCCGTCGAGGCCAAGGAGGGCGTGCGGGTCGAACCGGAAAACGTCACCTACGCCACCATCACCCTGCAAAATTACTTCCGCATGTACCGCAAACTGGCCGGCATGACCGGCACGGCGCTCACCGAGGCGGAAGAATTTCACAAAATCTACAAACTCGAAGTCCTGCCGATTCCCACCAACCTGGAATATCAGGCCTTCGGCCCCAACGCGCCGCTGGTGGAGGTCAAGGCCAGAGACGAGGAGGGCTACGAGTACGCCTACTTCGCCCGCCGCGGCGACCCGGAAAAGCGAGTCGTTTTCTGGCGGCGCAAAGACTATCCGGATGTCATCTACCGCACCGCCGAGGCCAAACTGCGCGCCATCGTGCGCGAGATTGTGCGCGAACATGTGCGCGGCCGCCCGCTCCTGGTCGGCACCACCTCGGTCGAGAATTCGGAGCGGCTCTCCAGCCGTCTGCGGGCCGAGCCGGTGCGCCGCCTGATGCAGGTATTGCTCATCCGCCACGCCTGGCTGGAGGCCAACCAACGCATCGAAGATGGACGCGCTATCCCCGAACTGCGGCCGTTCAACCGCCCGCTCGAATCGCTGCGCCCCGAGGACCTGCGGCCTATGGCGAAGGAACTTGGCCTCTCGCTCAACCCCGAAGAACCGGCCAACCTGGAGCGGCTGCTTGTCATCTTGAAATTGCAGGACAACGATAAAGACCGACTGAAGTCGGTCCTCCAAGGCGGCGTGCCGCACCAGGTGCTGAACGCCCGCAAGCACACCGAAGAATCGCAAATCATCGCCGGGGCCGGCGCCTTCGGCGCGGTGACCATCGCCACCAACATGGCCGGCCGCGGCGTGGACATCAAACTCGGCGGCGAACTGGCCGAAGAGGTGCTCAACACCGTCAACCGCGTCCTGCGCAAGGCCGGTTACCGCGACCCCTTCGACATGAGCCTCCAGGAGCGCCGCGCCGCCCTTCAGCAGATGGACCCGTCCCTGTTCGGCATCTACGAGGGCGAGGTCAAATTCTTCCTCCAGTACTTCGAGGATATGGAACGCGTCCGCGCCCTGGGCGGCCTCTACGTCATCGGTTCCGAGCGCCACGAGGCGCGGCGCATCGACAATCAGTTGCGCGGCCGCGCCGCCCGTCAGGGCGACCCCGGCGCATCGCGCTTCTACCTTTCCCTCGAAGACGACCTCATGCGCCTGTTCGGCGGCGAACAGGTCAAGAACATGATGCAGCGCCTGAACATTGACGACGATTACCCGCTCGAGGCGCGCATGGTCAGCAACCTCATCGAAAGTTCGCAGCACCGCGTCGAGGGCGCCAACTTCGACGTCCGCAAGCACCTGCTCGAATACGACGACGTCCTCAATGCCCAGCGCATGCGCATCTATGCCCAGCGCAACCGCGTCTTCGAGAAAGAGGACTTGAGCGAGGACGTGGACGAACTCATCCGCCAGGAGATTGGGCGGCGGGTCAAAGAGGCGACAGAGAACGGCCACCACTGGCGGCTGCTGGCCTGGCTGGAGCAGACTCAACCCTCCTTCCCCGCTCCGCAAGGCATCTTCCCCTCCTTCTCCTACCGCGCCCTGCTCGACCAACTGGCCGAAGTCGCCGACGCCGACCTCAAGGACAGCCTGCTGGCACTGGCCGCCGACGCCCTCCAGGCCGAACAGAATCACTTCGCAGAAGCCGCCGCCGAGCAAATCGAACGCGCCGGCGCCGCCCTGCAAAACCAGCGGCAGGAGCATCGCGACGCCCTGGACATTTTCTTTGACGCCATCTCCGACTTTGAAGAAAGCGACCGCCGCAGCCCACAGGCGATGCTCGAGGAACTGCAGACCGCCGTCCGCACCCCCTTGCGCCTGAGCAACCAGCAACTCCGCCTGCTGGCAGACGGCGACCGTCAACTTCGGGAGGAACTCAGCCGACAAATCGAGGCCGCCCTGACCGGCGTCGCCGTCGAACGGCTGGTCAGAGGCCTGGAACTGCGGCTGGGCGAACCGCTCGGCCTGAACCCCGCCGACTTGCAACCGCTCGATTGGGATGAAATCGCCGCCCAGGTCGAAACCCGCCTGGCAGCAGCCCTGGAGGAGCGGCGCGAACGCCTGCTTGGCGGCGACGGACAGATCGTCCGCGACCTGGAGGCGGCCCTCGAGCGCCAGCCGCAGCCCTGGGACGAGCAGACGCGTCTGCGCCTGCTGGGGCTGATGGCCCAGGGGGCGCGCACCGTCTTCGACCCGCGCACGCACCGGCAGGTGCGCCTGTACTTCAACCGCTTGAACTACATCTACCTGGCCGGGGCGCTCGTCTCTGGCCTGCCGCCCGAAGCATTGGAGGCGCGCCTTCTCGACCACCTGAGGCAAGCGCGGCAGGCGCTGTGCGCCGCTTGGGGGCAGAGCGCCGGCCAGGCGGAGGCAGTCTCCGCCACAGAAGCCGGCCGCCAGGTGATGAACCAGGTCTATCGTCAAGTGCTGCTGAGCAGCATCACCGAACTGTGGGTGGATTATTTGACCCGCATCGAGGCCCTGCGCGTCTCCATCGGCCTGGAGGCTTACGCCCAGCGCGACCCGCTGGTACAATATAAGAGTCAGGCCTCACAAATGTTCCAAACCCTGCTGGCCGACATCCGCGCCGCAGTGGTCAGCCGGATTTTTCATTATCAGCCGCGCCGGGCGGTCGTTCAGACCGCCGAGGCCGAAGTCGAGCCGACAGCCGCGGCGCTGGCGGCTGCAGGCGGCCCACCGGTTGCGCCCGGCAAGAAGCGTAAGCGCCATCGGCATTGATTGCGGTTATGAACATACCCCTCGACTATCATGCCCTGCCCAAGGTGGATCTTCACCGCCATCTCGAAGGCTCCCTGCGCCTCGAGACGATGCTCGACATCGCCCGCGCCCATCAGATCACCATCCCGGCCAACATCGTCCATCTGAGCAATCTGGTGCAGGTGCAGAACGGCGAACCGTTTACCTATCAAAATTTCCTGGCCAAGTTTGCCACCCTGCGCATGTTCTACCGTTCGCCGGAGGTCATTCACCGCGTCACCATGGAGGCGGTCGAAGACGCCGCCCGCGACAACGTGCGCTACCTGGAACTGCGCTTCACGCCGGTGGCGCTCAGCCGGGCCGAACGTTTCCCCCTGGCTGCCGTGACCGATTGGGTCTGTGACGCCGCCCGTCAGGCGAGCAAAAAATATGGCCTCACCGTCCGGCTGATTGCCTCGGTCAACCGGCACGAGAGCATAGAACTGGCCGAGCAGGTAGCCTGGACGGCCGTTGATCACCTCGACCACGGCCTGGTCGGCCTCGACCTGGCCGGCAACGAAGCCGAATTTCCGGCCGCGCCCTTCGTGGGCCTGTTCCGCGAGGCCCGCCAGGCCGGGCTGGAGGCCACCATCCATGCCGGCGAGTGGGGCCAGCCGGCCAACATTCGCCAGGCCATCGAAGAGTTCGGCGTCCGGCGCATCGGCCATGGGGTACGCGTCCTCGAGGACGAGTACACCACCGCCCTGGCACGCGAGCGCGGCGTGGTCTTCGAAATCTGCGTCACCAGCAATTACCAGAGCGGCGTCGTCCCCTCGCTGGAAGCCCATCCGCTGCCCCGCATGTTGAGCGCCGGCCTGGCCATCACCCTCAACACCGACGACCCCAGCATCTCGCAAATCACCCTGTCAGACGAGTATCGGCAGGCGTGCGAAAGGCTTGGCCTCTCGCCGGAGGCGCTCAAATACCGCATCCTGGCCGCCGCCGAAGCCGGTTTCCTCAAAGAGGACGAGCGCCGCGCCCTGACGACGAAACTGCGCAAAGAACTCGGCCTCTAGCCGCCGGCCTGTCGCCGGTCCTCTCAAACCGTCCCTTGCAGCGCGCTCTGCGCTTTTTTTGCCTCTCCTTTCCAAATTTCCTCGTCAGGAGTGCCCTATGCAAGACTTTTTTCATGCGCATGACCTTTTGAAAACCAAAACAGGCGAATATCTCATCTACCGGCTGGACGCCCTCGAAAAGGCCGGGCTGACCCGCCTGAGCCGCCTGCCCTTCTCGATCCGCATCCTGCTCGAGGCCGCCCTGCGTCAGTGCAACGGGCGCGAGATCACCGTTGAGGATGTGAAGAACATCGCCGCCTGGACGCCGCGGCCGGCCGAATCCGGCACCCGCCCCGGCATCCCCTTCCTGCCGGCGCGGGTCGTCATGCAAGATTTCACCGGCGTCCCAGCAGTCGTCGACCTGGCAGCCATGCGCGCCGCCGTTGCCCGCCTGGGCGGCGACCCCAAACGCATCAACCCGCTCGTACCGGTTGACCTCATCATTGACCACTCGGTGCAAATCGATTTCTTCGCCTCCCCCGACGCCCTGCAACGCAACGCCGAACTCGAATTCCAGCGCAACCGCGAACGCTACGAGTTCCTCAAATGGGGCCAGAAGGCGTTTGCCAATTTCCGCGTCGTCCCGCCCATGACCGGCATCATTCATCAGGTCAACCTGGAATACCTCGCCCAGGTGGTTCTGACCCGCACCCAGGATGGCCAGACGCTGGCCTTCCCCGACACCCTGGTCGGCACCGACTCGCACACCACGATGATTAACGGCCTGGGCGTGCTCGGCTGGGGGGTGGGCGGCATCGAGGCCGAGGCCGCCATGCTCGGCCAGCCGATGGACATGCTCCTACCAGACGTGATCGGTTTCAAACTGTATGGCAAACTCAGGGAAGGCGTCACCGCCACCGACCTCGTCCTGACCATCACCCAGATGCTGCGCCAGAAAGGCGTGGTGGACAAGTTCGTCGAATTCTTCGGCCCCGGCCTGGAGACGATGTCGCTGCCCGACCGCGCCACCATCGCCAATATGGCGCCTGAGTACGGGGCGACGATGGGCTTCTTCCCGGCCGACGAGGAGACGTTGCGCTACCTGCGCCTGACCGGCCGCCCCGAGGAGGTCATCGAACGGGCGGAGGCTTATTTGCGGCTGCAGGGCCTGTTCCGTGAAGCGAACACCCCTGATCCCGAATTCACCGACGTGCTCGAACTGGACCTGGGGTCGGTCGTGCCATCCCTGGCCGGCCCCAAACGTCC
The DNA here is from genome assembly GCA_041287425.1 of Anaerolineales bacterium. Classification (GTDB taxonomy): domain Bacteria; phylum Chloroflexota; class Anaerolineae; order Anaerolineales; family Villigracilaceae; genus JAFGSI01. The sequence continues at coordinate 102,085 of JBEULG010000004.1, forward strand.
GCAGGACCGCGTCCCGCTGAGCGAGATGAAATCCGCCTTCCGCAAGGCGCTGACCGCCCCCGTCAAGGAACGCGGCTACGAGTTGAAGCCCGAAGACCTCGACAAGAAGGCGACGGTCGGCACGAACGGCGGCTCCTACCAGATTGGCCACGGGGCGGTGGTCATCGCCTCCATCACCTCCTGCACGAACACCTCCAATCCGTCCGTGCTGGTTGCCGCCGGACTGCTGGCCAAGAAGGCGGTCGAGCGCGGCCTGACAACCAAGCCGCAGGTCAAGACCAGCCTGGCGCCCGGTTCGCGGGTGGTCACCGAGTATTTGCGGAAGGCCGGTCTGCTCGAGCCGCTGGCGAAACTCGGCTTCAACGTGGTCGCTTACGGTTGCGCCACCTGCATCGGCAACTCCGGTCCTCTGCCCAATGAGGTGGCCAAAGCCATCTCCAGCGCCGACCTGGTAGCCGCCGCGGTGCTATCGGGCAACCGCAACTTCGAGGGCCGCGTCCACCCGCTGACGCGCGCCAATTACCTGGCCTCGCCGCCGCTGGTAGTGGCCTACGCCCTGGCCGGCACGGTGGACATTGACCTGACCAGCGAACCGCTGGGCATCGGCCGCGACGGCCAGCCGGTCTATCTGCGCGACATCTGGCCCAGCCAGCAGGAAATCGCCGAAGCGGTCGCCGCCAACCTCAGCCCGGACATGTTCCGCGAAAAGTATGCCGACGTCTTCAGCGGTTCGCCGATGTGGCAGGAAATCGAAACAAGCGAGGGCGACCTGTACGCCTGGGATGAGGCCTCGACCTACATCCACCATCCCCCCTATTTCCAGGAAGTGAGCCTGGACGTGCCTCCGTTGAGCGACATCCGGGGGGCGCGCCTCTTGTGCCTGTTCGGCGATTCGATCACCACCGACCACATCTCGCCGGCCGGCAACATCGCCGCCGACAGCCCGGCCGGGAAGTATTTACAGGAGCGCGGCGTTCAGCCCAGGGACTTCAACCAATACGGCACGCGGCGCGGCAATGACCTGGTCATGGCGCGCGGCACCTTTGCCAACATCCGCCTCAAGAACCTGCTGGTTGCGCCCAAAGAAGGCAACTGGACCAAATACCTGCCCACCGGCGAGGAGATGCCCATCTACGATGCGGCCATGAAATACAAGGCCGAGGGCGTGCCGGTCATCGTCATCGCCGGTCGGGAATACGGCACCGGCTCCAGCCGCGACTGGGCGGCCAAAGGGCCGCTCCTGCAAGGCGTGCGGGCGGTCATCGCCGAGTCGTTCGAGCGCATCCATCGCTCCAACCTGGTGGGGATGGGCATCCTGCCGCTCAAATTCATGGACGGCCAAAACGCCGAAACCCTCGGCCTGGACGGCAGCGAAGTCTATGACATCCTCGGCCTGCACGACGGGATGGCGCCGCGCAGTCTCCTCACGGTGCGGGCCCGCAAGCCGGATGGACGGATCATCGAATTCCAGGTCACCGCCCTGCTCAACACAGAAGTGGAAGTCAATTATTATCGCAACGGCGGTATCCTGCATACAGTATTGAGGAATTTGATTCGTTGAAAAGAAAAGACCCGTTCCCTGTCAGGGAGCGGGTCTTTTCGAAGATTAGAGTTTGGCGAAGAACTCGTCCTGCAGACGTTTGGACTCGGTATCTTCTTTGATGACCCGGATGGCCCGCGCCAGTACCTGGGCAGCCGCCGTCAGCCAGCGTTCGCCCTTCTCGGCCGTGGCCGGGCGGCCGTCGCCGCAGTAATGGGTGGGGTGGTCGGCGTACCACCAGATGCCGGTGCTGATGTCCAGGTCGCGCAGCGGCTTGAGCCGCCCCAGCGGCTGCCCTTCGCCGTCGGCGGGGATGGCGGCGCGGTCCACCAGATCGGGGCGAATGGCCAGGAGGATGCTGGTCTCGCGCTCGCCGGCGTGGCCGTCAACGGTCGTCTCCCAAATCGGCCCGGATTCGGCCTCCTGGACGCGATAAGGCGGTGGTGCCACGTAGACGACATAGTCGCGCCGGCTGGCGAGTTGGCACTGAGCGAAGAAGTAGATGAGCGAGTCGTTGCCCCCGTGTCCGTTGACCAGGACGATTTTCTTCAGCCCGTTGCGGGCAATCTCGCGGCAGACCGCCTCCAGCAGGCGCAGGAACAGGTCCGGTTCGAGGCCGATGCAGCCGGGAGTGTGGCGCGCCTCGAGAATCTGGGTGTAGAAAAAGTCCGGGTAAATCACCGCCGGCTCAAGGTCGGCGGCGCGCCGGCAGACTTCGCGGGCAATCAGCAGGTCGGTATTGAGCGGCAAGTGATGACCATGCCGTTCGATGCAGGAGAGCGGCAAAAGACAAACTCCTTGCGCTTTTTCGACCGCCTGAGGAAACTGGTCGCCGGTCAATTCTTCCCATCGCATAAGAACACCTCCTGAAAGAGAATTTGGACGCCCGACAGTATAAACCAAAAAGGGGCGGTGGGGTATAATCTCGGCAATTCTTCCACAGGGTTGGGCCATGACCTCGACTTCGTCCCCGAAACGTCCGCTCCACAGCCTGTTCTTTGCAATCCTGTTCTTCCTTGCCCTGGCTGGCGGGCTGGAGGGGGCGGCGCGTTCCTCGTGGGCGGCCGGTCATCTGCCCCGCTATCGTTCGTTCGGCAACGACCATTACCAGTTCGAAATCAAGTGGTTCGGGTTAGAGCGCTACGTCGCCCGACACGGGGGGGTGGACGTCCTCATCCTGGGCAATTCGATGGCCAATACGGGAGTGGACCCAGATGTCATCACTGCCTTGTACGCCGAACAAACCGGCCGGCCCGTGGGCGTTTACAACTTTGGGGTCGAGGGGCTGACGCTGCACGGCAATCTTGCCCTGGCCGCTCTCCTGCTGGAGGAATATCAGCCGGAGGTGTTGGTCTTCGTCGCCGACGTGCGCGACCTGGACGACGCCAACCTGCCAAACAGCGAAGCGCGTTTGCTCTCGGACCCGTGGGTCCGTTACCGTTTGGGAGAATGGACTCTGGCCGGCTGGCTGTTCGACCATTCACAGGCGCTGCAGGTGTACCTCCCTTACCGCAACTGGGTGCGCGCCGATTTCCCCGACACGTTTTACAACTACCTTTACCGCGCCGTGACGATCACCGAGAGCGGCTACGAACCGGATACGAACACCATCACCCTCGACGAGGCTGCCCTGAACGAAATCCGCAACTCGGCCGCCTGCACGCAGTATTACCCGCAAATCGAAATCGGCGCCGGGCGGCTGGAGGAATTGCGCGCCCTGCTGGCGCTTGCCAACCGGCACGGAGCGCGGCTGATCGTGGCCGAGATGCCGGTCAACCCGGTCGTGTACGAATGCATGACCGGAGCGGTGAATCGCGCCGATTTCCAACAGGCCATGACCGAGACGCTGGCGCCGGGCGGGGGCATCTTCTTGCCCGCTGAACCCGGCCTGCCGGTCGAGGCGCACATCGACATGCATCATCTCAACCGACAAGGCGCGGCTGCCTTCAGCCGTCAACTGGGCCTCGCCCTGCTGGGCCTCTACACCCCCTCCCGCTGAGCCCGATGAGCATCACCTCGCCCCTCTTCTTCGCCTGCGCCGCCTTGTTTATCCTGGCGCATTGGAAACTGCCTCCCAGGCTACGCCTCCCCTGGCTTTTGCTGGGTTCGATGGCCTTCCTGGCGACCTGGTCGTGGCAATTCATTCTGGTGCTGCTGGTTGTGACGGCGGTCAACTACGGGCTGGGCTTGCGCCTCGCCGGGCCGCGCAAGCGCCTGATTTTGTGGGCGGGTATTTTGTTCAATCTGGGCGTCTTGCTGTTCTTCAAATACCACCGCTTCTACGCCCCCGCTTTGAGCGCTTTTCTGAGCCGCCTGGGAATCGCGGCCGGCACTGGCGCCCTCGGCTTGCTGATGCCGGTCGGCCTATCCTTTCTGACCATCCAATTCATTTCATATCTGGTGGATGTCTCCCAGGGCCGAATCCCGCCGGAGAAGGACGCCCTCGTCTTTGCCCTGTACGGCTACTATTTTCCGAAACTGCTGTCCGGGCCCATCGAGCGGGCCGGCGAATTTTTCGGCCGCCTGCGGGCCCCGGCCGCGCCCTCCGGCGAACGCTTGACCCGCAGCCTGTCCCTGATTCTGGTCGGCCTGGCACGCAAAGTCTTGCTCGCCGATTCGCTCAACGCCCTCCTGCCTGCTGACCTTTTCGAGAATCCCGGCCTTTACCCCGGCCCCTTGCTGGCCGTCTGGCTGCTGGCCTATGCGTTTGCCCTCTACAACGACTTTGCCGGTTACACCGGCATCGTGCGCGGCGTCAGCGCTCTGCTGGGCATCGACCTGAACCTCAACTTCCGCGTCCCCTACTTCGCCCGCAATTTCACCGAGTTCTGGACGCGCTGGCACATCAGTCTGTCCAACTGGCTGCGGGATTACATTTTCTTCCCCTGCTCACGCTTTCTGCTCAAGCGCTTCCCGCGGCGCAGCCATCCCATCCACATCCTCCTCCCTCCCCTCCTGACCATGCTGGTCAGCGGCCTGTGGCACGGACTCTCCTGGAACATGCTCCTGTGGGGCGGTGTGCACGGCCTGTACTTGATTCTAGAACGGGTCATCTCTCTCGTGAAAGGGCGGCGGGCGCCGGGGGAATTGCCCGGCGGGCTGCAGGTCTTATCGGCGCTGGGCGTCTTCGCCTGCGTGGCGCTGGCATGGCTGCCCTTTCGAATGGATGCGACAACGGCCCTTCAATATCTGCAAGGCTTGTTGTCCCCCGCCAATTGGCCGCTGGCCGAGTACAAAATCTACCTGGCGCGCTTCGTCGCCGCCTACCGCTACTCCCCCGAAACCTGGATGCCCTGGATTCTCCCCCTCCTGCAGACGGCCGCTTTCGTGCTCCCCGGCCTGTTTCTGGACCGCCTTCAATATCGGGACGAGTTTGCCTTCTTGAAGTGGAAGCCCTGGCTGCAGGGGTTGACGCTGGCGCTGCTGGCGCTGGCCCTCCTCCTGCTTGCGCTGACCGACACCGGCGCGCCCTTCATTTACCAGGGATTCTGACAGGCCGATGACAAAACCCCGCCGCCGATTCAGCGTTTTTGTTAACTCCGAATTTAACCCCCCTCTCATCTTCTTGAACTAATCTTTCCCTAAAATTATAGAACAACCAGTCCCAGAAAAGTGGCCGGAAATGGAGACAGCCTCATGGCTCGCAATCTATATTACTCCTTCGTCAGCACCTGTATCAGCATCTACGCCAAGATCATGCTGCGCGTCGACGTGCAGTGGCAGACCACCCCCCCGCCAGGGCCGCGCATCTTTGCCGCCAATCATCCCAGCGGCATAGACGGTTTCATCATCCACGCCATCATCCCCGGCGAAGTCAGCACGTTGATCACCAAAAGCGCCTTCGCCATCCCGTTGTTTGGACCGCTCATTCGCAAAACCGGCCAGATTCCGGTCGTCGGGCTGGGCGAAAAAGCGATGGAAGAGGCCCTGGACGTGCTGCAGCGCGGCGGCACGGTGGCCATCTTCCCCGAAGGGACCTACAGCCCCCGCGAGGGCGGATTCCGACGTCCGCGCACCGGCGTCGCCCGCCTGGCACTGATGACCGGCGCGCCGGTCATCCCCCTCGGCATTCACGTCCCGCAAGAACGCATTTTGACCATCCGCTCCAAAATCAAAGGGGTAAAAACGGAAGGATACTGGTATCTGTATGGCCCCTACCATGTGACGATTGGCAAACCGCTCTACTTCGACGGCGACGCCGGCGACATGCAGAGGGTGCGCGATGTGACTCAGACGGTCATGCACCACATCGAAAGTCTGGTAGCAGAAAGCCGCCGCCGGGCGCGCAAGCGTCGTCTCGTGCAGGCGCCTGCCTGAGCGAGACGAGAGAAGGGGACGCCATGATTCGCTCCCTTCGGGGCGGGTTGTTCAATCGGCCAGAGAATGATACAATTTTTGTGCATTTCAGCACAAAAGAAAATCGCTCCTGGCCCCGACAATCATATTTGGGCGGCCAAACACAATGCCCCTTGAATCTCTCGCCGGAGTCAAACTTACGTGGTCGACGTCAAAATCCTGAGCATCCAATATCCCGAACGCTACGCTGTCCGCCGCCTGGTGACCGCCGCCCAGCAGGAATTGCTCGCCCGCTGCCCAACCCTGGAAAACCTCTCCATCACCGAAATCGCCGATCCCACCGGCATCGGAAAATATGCCCGCGTGCTGGTCTTGCCGAGCCTGGTCATCAACGAAAAACTGGTTTGCAGCGGACGGCTGCCGACGAAAGAAGAAGTGATGGGCTGGCTGCAAGAGGCGGCCGAAAAGACGGGTTAGCCCGCGCACAGGAACAGGGCGTTATTTAGGGTCACATCCGCGGCCAGGGGGCGGAACTTTAGGCCGGTCTCTTGCAGAAATTCTGCCAGGGCGCGCGGCTCGTGGTCGGGGCGAGACATGTCATCAAAGTAAATGTACACGCCGGCCCGGATGTGCGGCCGCAATTGCTTCAGGACATAAATGGTCGAGGAGTACAAGTCGGCGTCCAGATTGATAAACAAGACCTCGTGCGGGGGGAGTTCAAAAGCGGGCAGCGTTTCGTCGAACCAGCCTTTGTGAAAGTGGACGCGCCGATCCTCGATGTGAGGAATCTGCCCCCCGGTCGAGAACCAGCCCTTGACATATTTCCCGCCGAGGTCGTCATACGCCTCGGGCAAGCCCTCGAAAGAGTCGAATCCATGCAGTTGCGAATCCGGATTTTTGAGCGCCTGAGACCACCAGCGCATGCTCTTGCCCGTATAGACGCCGAATTCCAGATATAAAACCCGCCGCTCACAAATCTGTTCCGCCGCCACTGCAAACACCTGCTCACGATGCGCCAAACGGACGGGGAAGCGAAAACCCATGCGCCGCATCCAGCGGCCCAGACGCATGTAATTCAGAACCATGCCCAGGTTGTGAAGGAGGCTGTCGGGCAGGGCGGCTCCCAATCCGGTGAGCAAGCGTTTAAAGGTGCGTAACAATGCCTTTTTCATCGAACAACCTTTCGGAACAGAATCGCGTTCATATGCCGTGTATTGTACCATCGGACAAATGCCGCCTCGCCTCGAGCGCCTGCCTCTCTCCCGCCACACAATTGCGGCCGCCGGCTGCCGTCACCGCCGGGAACACTACGCTATAATTATGAGGAACGCTCCTGCTGAGAAGAAAAGCCGAAAAAACGGAGGAAAATCTCATGCCCGTCACCAACCAGACCATCCGCGCCCGACGCCGCGCCGCCCGCGCCCGACGCGCCGTTCGCAACCGCATCATCGTCGGCACGATCATGTTCGTTTTCCTTGCCTTCTTCGCCTGGTTGATTCTGGCGGCCCAGGCCGATAGAAGGGCGGCTCTGAATCAGACTGCCACAGCCCTCGGCCCGACGGCTCATGCCATGCAATGGTCGTCCCCGCCCGAAATGACCATCGATGTGAACAAGCACTACACCGCCACCATCGTCCTGGCCAAAGGCGGCGAAATCGTGCTGGAACTCTATCCTCAACACGCGCCGCAAACGGTCAACAACTTTGTCTTCCTCGCCCGCCAGGGATTCTACGACGGCACCACCTTCCACCGCGTCATCCCCGGCTTCGTAGCCCAGGGCGGCGACCCGACCGGCACCGGCGCCGGCACGCCCGGTTACTTCATCCCCAACGAAGACAACCAACTGACCTTCGCCGAGCCGGGCATGCTGGCTATGGCCAATTCGGGCCGCGATCGCAACGGCTGCCAGTTCTTCATCACCTACACGCCGCAGGAAAGATTGAACGGCAGTTATACCATCTTCGGCAAGGTCATCGAGGGCATGGAGGTCCTCAATGGCCTGACGCCGCGCGATCCCGATGCCGCCCCCACGCAGGCCGGCGATGTGATCGAGACCATCCTCATCGAAGAAGAGTGAACCGGCCGCATCGTCCCTGCCTGCAAAAAAGAAATGCTGGCCGTCCTGTGAACGGGGCGGCCAGCATTTTCAGCCCTCAAACCAATCAGCACTCGCTGTAGCCGCAGGTGTAACACTTGCGGCAGCCTTCTTCATTGACCATCGTCGCCTCGCCGCACTCCGGGCACAGGTCGCCTGTGCGCAGCGCGGACTGACGCGCCGACGCCGACGGAGAGGCGGCCTCCGCCTCCGGACGGTGACCGTTTCCCCCGCCCTCCTCTCCGGCAACGGCATGGGTGACGCCGCCTGTCAGATACTCATCTAACACCTGCCCCACCCCATCGGGCAGCGAGCGGACACGGTTGCGCCCAAAGCCCAGCGAGCGGCCGCCGCCAATCCCCGACAACTGGCGCACCACTTCCGCCAGCCGGTCACGCGGCGGGATGGGCGAGGTCAGGCGAAGGATATACGAAATCAGCCGCCCAATCGCCTCCGAGACGGCGGCCGTCTCCGAACCGGCCTTGGAGGTGTTGATAAAAACCTCGAAGGGCTGCCCGCCGCCGTTCTCGTTGACGGTCACGAATGCCTTGCCCAGCGGCGTCTCGACCTGGAACGTGTGTCCATGCAGGACGCGCGAGCGCGGTTTCTTGGCCTCCTGCCAGGCCGCAATCTGGGAGGCGATTTCTGCCGCCGAGACCGGCTTGGGCGGCGCGGCGGACGGCGCCCCAAACGGCAGGACGACCGGTTCAGGCGGCACGACAGACGACTCGGCTTTCTGTTTCTTTTGAGCCGTGGCGCGGGTCTCGAGCACCACCTTCTCGCGCGAACCGGTCACATAAACGGTCGTCCCCTTGCAGCCCAGTTCCCAGGCCAGCATGTAAGCCTGCGCCACATCCTCCACCGTAGCGCCCTCGGGAAAATTAATCGTCTTGGAAAGCGAATTATCCACAAAGGCCTGCAAGGCAGCCTGCATACGCACGTGCTCCTCGGCGCTGATATCGCCTGCAACCACAAAGATTTCCCGGAGCGCCTCGGGCACCTCCGCCAATCCCTGACAGGTGCCGCGCTCCATCACTTGTTCAACGATGGCCTGCCGGTCTTTTGCCTCGATGCCGGCTTCTTTTAAAGAAGCCTCGAAGCGCGGGCTGGTATAGGTCAACTGCAAGTCGCGGCCCTTATCGTTGACATGCCGAATATAAGCCAGCGCGAAGACCGGCTCACAGCCATAGCCCTCGCAGCCCGCCACCGTGGCAATCGTCCCCGTCGGCGCAACCGTAGTCTGGGCTGCATTGCGGATGCCGAATTTCCTGATTTCCGCGCCCACCGCCTCCCAATCGAGCGGCGGGCGGCCCCAATCGCGGCTGTAAGGGACAATCGAACGCGGCGGCTGCCAACGCAGGTCCTCCGGATCATAGATGCTGCCCTTGATCGCCGGAAATGGGCCGCGCTCGCGGGCCAGTTGCACGCTGGTCCGCATGGCATGATAGCGGATGAACTCCATCACCTGAGCGCCGAATTCCTGGCCGGCGGGTGACCCATAGCGCACGCCCACGTGATACATCAGGTCGGCCAGGCCCATGATGCCCAACCCAATGCGCCGCGCCCGATGAGCAGCCTCCTTCAACTGCGGCACAGCCGGAACGTACGCGTTGACCTCCACCACGTCGTCCAGGAAACGGGTCGCCGTCTCCACGCTGCGGCGCAGCGTTTCCCAATCCACCGTTCCGTCGGGGCCGCAGTGTTCGTTCAGATTGACCGAACCCAGGCAGCAGTTCTCATAAGGGCCTAACCACTGTTCCCCGCACGGATTGGTCGATTCGAGCGGGTACAGGTGCGGCACGGGATTGGCGCGGTTGGCAGCGTCCAGGAAAAGCACGCCCGGCTCGCCGTTGTGATGCGCCTGGCGGACGATTTTCTCGAACAGTTCACGCGCCCGCACTGTCTTGTACACCTTGATAGGGATGCCTGCCTGGCGCGCCTGTTCGAGCGTGCCGTGAAAACCGCGATAGAGCGGCGAGGAAATATCGGGGAAGACCAGGTCCCAATCGGCGTCGTCTTTGACCGCCTGCATGAAAGCATCGGTGATGCCCACCGAGATGTTGAAATTGGTGATGGCGTTCTCGTCGGTCTTGCAGGTGATGAATTCTTCGATGTCCGGATGGTCAACGCGCAGGACGCCCATGTTGGCGCCGCGCCGCGTCCCCCCCTGGGCAATCTCGCCGAAAGCGTGATCGTACACCCGCAGGAAGCCCACCGGACCCGTCGCCTGTCCGGCGGACGATTTGACGAAGGCGCCCTTCGGCCGCAGCCGCGAGAAGGAGAAGCCGTTTCCGCCGCCGGTCTGCTGGACGAGGGCGGCGTCGCGCAGGGTCTGGAAAATACCGGACGGGTCGCGTCCCATGTCGTCGGCAATCGGCAGCACGAAACAGGCCGCCAATTGCCCTAGTGGCGTCCCCGCGCCGGTGAAGGTGGGAGAATTGGGAAAGAACTTCTTGGATGTCAAGAGAAGATAGAATTCGCGCGCCCGCTCCAGCACCTCCCCACCCCATCGCTCCTCCGCCCTGGCAACATGGTAGGCCACCCGCCAAAACATTTCCTCGACCGTCTCGACCAGGTTGCCATCGTCGCCGCGGCGTACATAGCGTCGCAGCAACACCTGACGGGCGTTCTCCGTCAATTCCACCGAGGGCAAATCCGCCGGCAGGGGCGGCGTGGGCAAGAGACCATGCTGAGAAGCGATGCTGGTTGTCACCATGACGGTTATCTCCTCATTGTTGCTGGGAATTCGGTAAAAAAGAAACCAGGCCAAGAAATCTGGGCCCGCAAAAAAAAGAACGTGTTTCTACGCCAGGCCCGCAAGGCACAGACGATCCACGTTCGCTCTATTTATTTTTTATCTTCTAACAAACGGTCAATTTCGTCGCGCAGGGCGTGCAAATCGTCCAGCCGCAAATAGACGATTGCATAACGGATATACGCAATTTGATCCACTTCTTTAAGGCCGGCGATGACCAAGTCGCCCACTGCCCGCGAGGAGACCTCTGCCTTGCCCATCTTCTGCAACTCGGTCTCCACCGTACCGACCAGCCGTTCGATGTCCGCTGCCGAGACCGGCCGCTTGGCACATGCGATTCGAATGCCGCGCATCAACTTCTCGCGGTCGAACTCCTCGCGCGTCCCGTCTTGTTTGATAATCAGGGGAGTGGCCAGAATCGGGCGCTCATAACTGCTGAAGCGCTGCTTGCACTTCAGGCATTCCCGCCGCCGACGAATACCGCCATGGCTATCGCGGGCCGTATCGATTACCTTGGTGTCATTGTGATTGCAATAAGGACAACGCATATCGAAAAGGTCCGGTGTTTTTAGAACAAATGTAGCCGCCATATATGGGGGTCTTGATTATCAGATACCCTAAATATGGGGCTATCATGACAGGATTCTAACATATTTGTTAGGTGAGTGCAAGAGGACCGGCGGGGGATTTATCTTAAATTTTTATCAGAGGCTGCCTTCTTGGCCGCCTGCCACAAAGTTTCCATCTCTTCGAGCGTCATCTCGGATAACTTGCGGCCCTGTTTTCTGGCCTGGCGCTCAATGTGAGCAAAACGTTGTTTGAAACGCAGATTGGCCGCCCGCAGCGCCGACTCGGCGTCAACCTTCTTCCAGCGCGCCAGATTGACCAGGGCAAAGAACAAGTCGCCCAATTCATCTGCCAGCGCCTGAGGCTCTTCGGCCGCGCCCACCTCCCGGATTTCCTCGCCGATCTTATCCAGCACGCCGCCGATTTCGGGCCAGTCGAAACCGACTCGAGCAGCGCGCGCCTGATATTCGAGCGCCTGGCTGAGCGCCGGCAGGGCCAGCGGGACGCCGTCCAGCAGACTCTTTTCTTCGTCCCCGTTTTCGGCGCGCTCGGCAGCCTTGATGTTTTCCCAGTTCGTCAGCACGCCCTCGACCCCCTCTACCTGCACATCACCAAAGACATGCGGATGGCGGCGGATAATCTTGGCACGAATTCCTTTGAGCACTTTCGCCATGTCAAACTCCCCCTCTTCGCTGGCGATCTGGGCATGCAGCACGATTTGAAGCAGCAAGTCGCCGAATTCCTCGGCCATTTTGTCGGCGTCGCCCGAGTCGATGGCCGCCAGTGCCTCGTAGGCCTCCTCGAGCAAGTGAGGACGCAGGCTGGCATGGGTCTGTTCGCGATCCCAGGGGCAGCCGTTGGGGGCGCGCAGGGCGGCAACGACTTCCTGAAAGGCCTCGAAGGAGGTGCCCGCCTCGAGCGGCGGCAGGTAGAGAGCCGTCAGCAGGCCGATGTGCGGACTGCGGTCGATGGCGTAGAGCGGCACCGCCTCGATTCGCTCCTGGGCGGTTCCCGCGGCGTGGACCAGGCGGACGGGGTGTTCGTCTGGATAGACGGCGGTGAGGGTCATTTTGACTTCGGCGGCCACCAGCCGCGAGTAGATTTGGGCAATCAGGGCGGGGGCGTCAGGGGGAAACGGTGGAAGGTGGCTCTGGCTCAGTTCGATGGCATCCATCAAGATGAGCCGCGGGAAGGGATCCAGGCCCAGGGCAGCGCAAACCGGCTCGAGGAAGGAAAGCCCGCTGACGACGCGCAGCGGCAGGCCCTCGCTCCGCGCCCGGCGGGCGATTTCAGGGACGGTGGCTTCGGCCACGAAGGGGTCGCCGGGGACAGCGTAAAGGACGCCCTGCGGCCGGCGGCCCAGTTCGAGCACTTTTTCGACGATGGCCGCATAGACGGCGTTGAAATCGTCGCCGGTCTCGTACAGATGGTCGAACGAATTCACATCGACTCCAGCCGGCAGGCTGCCAGCCGTAGGATGTTGTCGCGTGCGCAGCCAGATTTCGTCTGCGCTGTTGAGCACCTCCCAGGCCTGACGGGTCAGCAGAGACGGGTCGCCAGGGCCGAGACCGAGCAAAGTGATTCCAGGCATAGGCTCATCCTAATGAGGAAGAATTTGTCTTATATTCCTTTGACCGCCGAGGGCTTTTCTCGACGGCCTCCGCGTCATGGCGGTGATTCCCAAGGCAGAGAAAACAAACTTACCGCAGAGCATGCGGCGAGCAGCGTGTATGTTTCATCTACACTCCGTGTTCGCCGCGCATCCGCGGTAAGGATTGTCTCTCCGCAGGCAGGCTGCAGTCAGCGCGCGGAGATGGATTAACGCTTGGTATAGGTCGGGGCCTTGCGGGCGCGTTTGAGGCCGGGTTTCTTGCGTTCCTTGATGCGCGCATCGCGGGTCAGCAAACCGAACTTGCGCATGGCCGGCACCAGATTGGGATCCATCTTGACCAGGGCGCGCGCCAGGCCCAGCACCACCGCGTCGGTCTGGCCGCTGACGCCGCCGCCTTTGACCAGGACGGTCACATCGAAAGACTTGGCGTCTTGGCCGGCAGCCGCGAAGGGGCGCAGAACGGCTTCCAGGTCGCCCAGGCGGGTGAAATAGGCTTGCGCCTCCTTGTCGTTGACGATGAATTTGCCCGACCCGCTCATCAGGCGCACGCGAGCGACGCTTTCCTTGCGGCGGCCAATCCCTTCAAAGTATTGCACAGACATATCCTTGCTCCTTTAGGCTACCTTTTGCGGGTTCTGGGCTGTGTGCGGATGCTCCGCCTCGCCATAGACTTTCAGTCGTTTCATTAGGTGACGACCGAACTTGTTGTGCGGGAGCATGCCCCACACCGCTGCCCGGATCACGCGGTCCGGATATTTTTCCAGCAAATCGCGCAGGTTGATGGCTTTCAGACCGCCCGGATAGCCCGAATGACGGTAGTACATCTTCTCGGTCAATTTGGTGCTGGAGCGCGTACCGGTCACCGTAATGTGGCGGGCGTTGATGACCACCACGTAGTCGCCCACGCCGACGCCGGGGGTGAAAGTCGGTTTGTGCTTGCCCAGCAGCAAAGCCGCGATGCGGCTGGCCAGGCGGCCCAGATTCTGACCGGCGGCATCCACCAGCAACCACTGGGGTTGGATCTCAGCAGCCTTGGGATAGTAAGATTTGTACACTTTCGTCTCTCCAAACGTTCAGACTAATTCAAGCCAGATGATCGTAGCGGACCTCGAGCAGCGTCAGCCCGCAGGCGGGTGCCAGGCCGGCCAAGGGAACCTGTTCTCCGGTTTCGAGCGCCTGCTGCAGCCTCTCCACCGAGAGGCGGCCCTGTCCGACGGCGACTTGCAAATAGACCAGGCGGCGCACCATGCGGTACAGGAAAGCATTTGCTTCGATTTCGAAGGTCCACTCGTCGCCGTCCTGCCGCCAGGCGGCGGCGTGGACGGTGCGCACGCTGCTGCCTCCGGCTCGGGGCGGGGCGCCGAAGGCGGCAAAATTGCGGCTGCCTGGCCAGAGTTCGGCCAGGGGGGTCAGGTCGGCGACGGGGGGCCAAACGCGCCAGGCGTAGCGTTCCCGCAGAGGGTCGCGAAGGGGCTGGAGGAACAGCCGGTAGCGGTAGCGGCGGGCGGAGGCATCGAAGCGGGGGTGGAAGTCGTCGTCCACAGCCCGCAGGCTGCGGACGGCCAAATCGGGCGGCAGGTTGGCGTTCAAGGCCTGGAGCAAGTCATCCGGGCTGTGACGCCAATCCAGGTCGAAAGCCGCCACCTGACCGCTGGCGTGGACGCCGCTGTCGGTGCGCCCGGCCAGCAGGATAGACCTGCCCTTCCAGCCAATCCGGCGCAGTGCGTTTTCGAGTTCACCCTGGACGGTGCGGCCGCCTCCCTGCCGCTGACTGCCCGCGAAACAGGTGCCGTCGTACGCAACGATCATCTGGTAACGTGCCATTGCCAGCGATTAGACTGACAAGCGATAACGGAGGCCTGACGAGCGATTCTCGATTCCGTTCACTCTTCGACCAGTTCGAGCAAAACCATCTCGGCCTTGTCGCCGAAGCGCGGCCCCAATTTGAGCACACGCGTGTAGCCGCCATTGCGGCCGGCAAAACGCGGTGCGATTTCGTCGAATAATTTCTTGATGACCGCGTTGCTGTTGTTGCCCAGGCGGGCCGCAACCAGCCGGCGCGCGGCCACTTTCTGGGCATCATCGGCCTCCTGAATGCTGCGCGCCAGCGTGATCATCTTCTCGGCCTCGCCGCGAATGGCGGCGGCCTTGGCCTGGGTAGTGCGGATGCGTTCGTAGATAAATAATTGTTTGATCAGGTTGCGGCGCAGAGCGAGGCGCGCGCCCTTGGTACGGTTGAGTTTATGACCAGCCACTTGGTGTCGCATTGCTACATCACTCCAACTCTTTCTTGGGTTCGTCCTTCAAATAGCCCTTCTCGCGCATCTTGGTGCGAAGTTCGTCGAGACTCTTTTCGCCAAAGTTGCGGATGGACATGACCGCCTGTTCGCCTTTTTCGAGCAATTCCAGCACATCGCCGACGGTGGTGATTCCGGTGCGCTTCAGCGAATTGAAGACTCGCACCGACAGGTCGAGCGACTCGACCGGCATCTCAGCCACTTCGCTGGTCAGCCGCGAACCGGCGACTTCCTTTTCCATCGTGACGCTGAGCGTATCCTCGCTGATGCCGGCCACGTAGCGCAAATGCTCGATGAGAATCTTGGCCGAGGTGCTCAGGGCATTCTCCGGCGAGAGGGTGCCATCGCTCCAGATTTCGAGCACCAGACGGTCATAATTGGTGCTTTGGCCGACGCGCGCCGCCTGGACCTCCCAATTGACGCGCTTGACCGGGCTGTAGATGGCGTCCACCGGCAATTCGCCGATGGGCATGCGCCCGCGTTCGTTGGCCGGCGAGTAACCGCGCCCGCGCTCGACCGTGAACTCGATGTCCAGGCGGGTTTTGGGGCTGTCGGCGGTGAACAGGTACAGGTCGGGGTTGACGATGGTGACTTCAGGCGGAGTAATGATATCTGCCGCGGTCACGACCCCTTCGCCGCGCACTTCGAGGTGCATGCGGGTCATCTCCACGCCCGTCAAAATCAGGCGCAGTTGTTTGACTTGTAGCATGACTTGCAAGACATCCTCGCGCACGCCGGGGATGTCGCTGAACTCGTGCAACACATCGGCGATGCGGATAGAAGTCACCGCTGCGCCTTCCAGCGAGGAAAGCAGGACGCGGCGCAAGGCATTGCCCAGCGTGACGCCATAGCCGCGCTCGAGCGGGCTGATGATGAATTTGCCATAATTGCGCGCTTCGGCTTCGCGCTCGATCTTCGGCATGACCATGTTTGTAACTGCCACGGTTCACCTCTTTCGGCGTACGAAACGGTACGCCGCGTCTAGTAGAGCAATCGACTCAAATCAGCGCGAGTAGTACTCGACGATGAGCTGCTCGTTGAGATTGCCGTCGATCTCGGCGCGCTCCGGCAGACGCAGAACGCTGCCCGACAGGTTCTTGAGATCGCGTTCCAACCAAGCCGGGACGGTGCGTCCCTCCGCCGCTGCGCCCAACTCTTTGAAGTAGGTCGTCTTGAGGGAACCTTCGCGCACGGCAACCACGTCGCCGACGCGCAGGGTCATCGAAGGCACATCGGTGCGGCGGCCGTTGACGGTAAAGTGGCCGTGCGTTACCAGCAGACGGGCCTGAGCGCGGCTGGAAGCGAATCCCAGCCGGTAAATCACATTGTCCAGGCGCGACTCGAGTGTTTGCAGCAACACCAAACCCGTAATGCCGCGCGCTTTCAGCGCCTTGCCGTAGTAGCGGCGGAACTGGCGCTCGTAGATGCCGTAGACGCGTCGGGCGCGTTGCTTGGCGCGCAACTGCTTGGCATAGTCGGATTCGCGCCCGGTGGCCGTGCCACCGCTTCGGCTGTGCGTGCGGCCATGCTGACCCGGCGCGTAACTGCGCCGTTCGAAAGCACACTTGGGAGAAAAGCAGCGCTCTCCCTTGAGAAACAGTTTTTCGCCTTCACGCCGGCACAATTTGCAGGCCGGCCCAGTATTCTTTGCCATACTGACTAACCTCTTTCCTCTGAACTACACGCGGCGTCGCTTCGGCGGCCGGCAACCGTTGTGCGGCACGGGGGTGACATCGGAGATGGACTTGACCTTCAGCCCCATCGCCTGCACGGCGCGAATCGCATTCTCGCGGCCCGGGCCGGGCCCCTTGACGATCACATCCACTTCCTGGATGCCCATCGCCTGGGCAGCCTTGATGGCCTGCTCGGCCGCCAGGCGGGCGGCAAAAGGCGTGCTCTTGCGCGAGCCCTTGAATCCCGCCGAGCCTGAACTGCCCCAGCATAACGTATTGCCGTCGTTGTCGGTGACGGTTACGATGGTATTGTTGAAAGAAGCAAAGATGTGCACCTGTCCAGAAGACAGAGTCCGCTTGATTTTCTTCGTCGCGCCGCGGCGCGTGGAACGTACAGTTTGTGGCATAGGACCTCTCACTCCAGAAAATGCGGATTACTTCTTTCCGCCCTTGCGGCGGCCGCGGCCGGCAACGGTCTTCTTGGGACCTTTGCGGGTGCGGGCATTGGTGCGCGTGCGCTGACCGCGAACCGGTAGGCCGCGACGGTGACGCAGACCGCGATAGCAGCCGATTTCGACCAGGCGCTTGATGTTCATCTGCTCCTCGCGCCGCAAATCGCCCTCGACCTTCCAATTCTTAGCGATGTATTCGCGGATAGCCGAGACCTCGGCCTCGGTCAAATCTTTGACGCGCGTATCCGGGTTCACTTTGGTGGCGCCCAGGATTTCGCGGGCACGGGTCGGCCCAATGCCGTAAATGTAGGTCAGGCCTACTTCGACGCGCTTGTTGCGCGGCAGGTCAACACCTTCGATACGTGCCATAGTTTCTTATCCTTGTCGCTGTTTGTGTTTCGGATTTTCGCAAATGACATACAGAATGCCCTTGCGTTTCACGATCCGGCATTTCGCACAGCGCTTGCGAATAGATGGACTGACTTTCATGTTGCGTTTCTCCTAACGATCGGCTCTGCAGCCAAAGTGCGAATTATACTTGTTCGATGGTATTCCGTCCAGTTGCGGTTCTGCTTGCGGTCAAAGGACAGTCAGGATGAGAGGTTCTCCTTCGGTGACGGCCACCGAGTGTTCGAAGTGGGCCGTCAATGACCGGTCAGCAGAGATCACCGTCCACTGGTCGGGCAGGACACGCGTCCGGTGCGTGCCGACCAGCACCATCGGTTCGAGAGCGATGGTCATGCCGGCTTGCAGCGGGACGCCGGTGCCGGGCGTGCCATAGTTCGGCACCTGCGGCCCCTCGTGCATGCTCCGGCCGACGCCGTGTCCGGTATATTGGCGGGTGACGTGAAACCCATGGGCCTCGACGAATTGCTGGATGGCCGCCGAAATGTCACCCGTTTTGTTCCCGACGCGCATCATGGCGATGCCCACGTACAGCGCCTGCTCGGTCACTTCCAGCAACTTGCGGGCCAGGGGAGAGATTTCTCCAACGCCGGCCGTAAAGGCCGAATCGCCCACGTAGCCGTCCAGCACCGTGCCGCAATCCACCGAGACGATGTCGCCTTCCTTCAATTTGCGTTTGCCGGGGATGCCGTGCACCAGTTCCTCGTTGATGCTGACGCAAATGGAAGCCGGGTAGGGAGGCTGGCCGTAGTTTTTGAAAGGCGAGTAGGCATCGTGTTTCCGCAGGACTTCCTCAGCAGCCGCGTTGAGGTCTGCGGTGGTGACGCCGGGTTGTAAAAGTTCTCGAACGGCCGCCAGGGCCATGGCGTTGAGGCGGCCGGCGGCGCGCATCCGCTCGATTTCGGCGGGAGTCTTGATGCGGATGTCGCGTTCCCAGCCCATCGCTCAGCGTCCCAAGACGGCCAGCAGGTCGGCCGTGACTTTTTCAATCGGTTGAGCGCCGTCAATTTCGTGCAAACAGCCGCGGGCCCGGTAGTAAGCAATCAGCGGCTCGGTCTGCCGGAAATAGACCTGAATGCGCCGCACGACCGTCTCGGCGCGGTCGTCATCGCGCTGGTAAAGTTCCGAGCCATCGAAGTCGCACACGCCCGGCTGGCGGGGCGGATTGTGCTTCTCATGGAAAACGTGTCCCTCCGCCCGGCAGGTCCAGCGCCCGCTTAAACGTTCCACCAGGGTGGCTTCGCTGGCGGTGATGTAGGGAACATAGTCCACCTGACCGCCGAACTCGGCCAGCAGGGCGTCGAGCGCCTCGGCCTGGACGGTGGTGCGGGGAAAACCATCGAGCAGCGCGCCGCCGGCGCAATCGGGGCGCGACAGGCGTTCGCGAATCATACCGATGGTCACGTCATCGGGGACCAGTTCGCCCTTATTGATGAATGACTGCGCCAGTTGACCCAGCGGCGTGCCGTTTTTAATGTTCTCGCGAAACAGGTCGCCCGAAGAAACGTGCGGCAGGCCCAGGCGTTCCGCAATCATTTTGGCCTGCGTACCCTTGCCCACACCGGGCGGACCGAGGAGGACGATATAGACCGGCATTTCGACCTATTTGACCAGATGAGCGTCGTCGTAGCCGTGCAATTTGAGTTCGGCGTCGATGTTCAGGAAGGTGTCGCGCACCACACCGACGACAATCAGCAGGCCAGCCGAGGAGACCAGGAAAATGGTCGAGGAGGAGGTCTGCGAGGCGATGCCGGCCGCGTTGAGCGCCAACTGGATGAGGTAAGGCAGCACGGCCACCACTCCCAGGAAGAAGGCGCCAGGGAAGGTGATGCGCCGCTGGACTTTGCTCAGATACTTCTGCGTCGGGGCGCCGCGATTCACGCCGGGAATCTGAGCGCCGACCTTCTTCAGGTTCTCACCATAATTTTGCTGGGTGAAGAGCACATCGGTGTAGAAGAAGGTGAACACGACGACGAAAAGGAAATAGATCAACCAATACACCCAGTCATACGGCCCGCTGGCGTTGAACAGGTTGTTGACAGCGGTGGCGAAGTTTACTACTTTTTCGGAATAGCGATTTGGATTCAAGAAGTAACTGGAAATCACCGACGGCAATTGCAGCAACGCCCCGGCAAAGATGAGCGGAATCATGCCCGCCATGTTGACCATCAGCGGCAGAGAACCCTTGACCGGCATGGACATGCGGTTGCCGACCCGCCGCCCAGGGTACATCACCGGCACGTTGCGCCGCCCCTGTTGGACGTAGACGATCACGAAAATCGTGGCCACGATAATCACCAGCATGGTGATGAGCATCGGCCAGCGGGTATTCTCATCCGACCAGATGACGCCCACATTGTGGGGCATGCGCGCCACGATGCCGGCAAAAATAATCAGCGAGAGGCCCTGGCCGCGGATGCCGAACTCCGAAATGAGTTCGCCCAGCCAGATGGCAAACATCGTCCCGCCGACCATCGTCATCAGAACGGCCAGCGAGGGCAGCCACAGTTCCGAGGTGAAACCGAAGGCGACAATCTGACCGCCCCGCGAGTAGGAATTGAAAATATTAATCTGACCGATGGCCGAAAGCGCCGCCATGGGGATAGACAAATAATAGGTCCAGCGTTCCTGCAACTTGCGGCCCTCGCGCGGGTCTTCCTGGAATTTGCGCTGCAAGGAGGGGAAGATGGGCAGGAGCAACTGAATGATGATTTGGGCGGTGATATACGGATAGACGCCCATCGCCAGCACCGAGAAACTCGAAATCGTGCCGCCCGAAAGCAGGTCCAGGAAAGCCAGGAAGAAGCCCGACTGGTTGGAACTCTGAATCAGGGAGGCCAGGGCTTCGCGGTTGATGCCCGGCACCGGTACGTTGGCCGCCAGGCGGTAGATGACCAGAATCAGCAGAGTCACCAGCAACTTGCGGCGGATGTCCTGCGACTTCCAGAGATAGCGCCAGCCCGAAAATGCGGTTTTCATAGCGGTCTCCTGGTGAGACTACGAAATCAACTCGACGCTGCCGCCGGCGGCTTCGATCTTGGTCCGGGCGTTCTTGCTGACCCGATGGGCGCGCACCTTGAGGGCAACCTTGACCTCGCCGCGCCCCAGAATGGCCACCGGATTCTCCGGCTTGCGCAGGAGACGGGCCTGAAGCAGGGTCTCAGGGGTGACTTCAGCCCCCGCCCCGAAGGCGGACAACTGATCCAGGTTGACCTCATTGTACTCGACAGCGTACAGCGGGGTGAAGCCATAGCCGCGCACGAACGGCAGGCGGCGGTAGAACGGCAGGTTGCCGCCCTGACGGTAGAGGCGTCCGCCCTCGCCGGAACGCGCGCCCTGGCCTTTGGTACCCCGCCCGCAGGTCTTGCCCTGTCCGGCCGAAATGCCGCGGCCGACGCGTTTGCGGTCTTTCTTCGACCCTGGATTGGGTTTGAGTTCGTTCAGTTTCATCTTCGTCCCTATTCTTCGATACGAATCAGGTGAACCACTTTATCCAGCATGCCACGCACAGCCGGCGTATCGGGATGTTCAACGGTTTGATGCAGCCGACGCAAGCCGAGCGCCTTCACCGTCGCTTTCTGACGCTTGGAGTAACCGATCGGGCTTCTGACCAGGGTTACTTTGAGGGTCTTGCTTGCACTCTTAGCCATTCTTCTTTCTCCTTTCCCAGAACGGCAGGAGTTCTGCGACGGGTTTGCCGCGCCGGACAGCCTCTTCCTGCGGTGACTTGAGCGCATCCAACGCCTGCAGGGTGGCCTGAACGCTGTTCAAGACGTTCGAGGAACCCAGCGACTTGGTGAGGATGTCGCGTACGCCGGCCGCCTCGAGGACGGCGCGCACGCCGCCCGCCGCGATCACGCCCGTACCGGGGGAGGCCGGTTTCAGCAGGATGATCGAGCCGCCCACTTTGCCCATCGACGGATGCGGAATGGTCGTGCCGGACAAGTGGACCGGATGCATGTTCTTACGGGCGCGGTCGGTCGCTTTGCGCATGGCCTCCGGGACGGCGTTGGCCTTGCCAACCCCAACACCGACCTGGCCGTGATTGTCGCCCATGACGACGGTCACGCGGAACTGGAAGCGGCGGCCGCCCTGAACCACTTTGGCCACGCGCGCAATCTCGATGACGCGCTCATCCAGTTGTTCGGTTTGTTGTTCGAGTTCCGTTACCTGGTAATCCATAGTGATGCTCTCCAATCGGGCCTAGAACTCCAGGCCGCCTTCGCGGGCGCCATCGGCCAGGGCCTTCACACGTCCGGTGTATTTGAAGCCGCCGCGGTCGAAGACAACTGCTTTAATGCCCTTGCGGACGGCGCGTTCGGCCAGCGCCTGGCCGACGAGTTTCGCCTGTTCGGCCTTTTTCAGGCCTTTCATTTTCTCCCGCAGTTCGTGATCAATGGACGAGGCGGCTGCCAGTGTATGACCAACCGAGTCGTCAATGATTTGAGCATAGATTTGCGACAGGCTGCGGAACACGCACAGACGAGGCCGCTGCGGCGTGCCGGTCACATGCTTGCGCACGCGCGTGTGTCGCCTGATGCGGGCACGAGAACGATTATGCTCAGCCATACCTTACTTTGCCTTTCCAGACTTGCCGGCCTTGCGGCGAATCTTTTCACCGAGATAATGCAGGCCCTTGCCGTGATACGGCTCCGGCGGGCGAATCTTGCGGAGATTGGCGGCCACCTGTCCAACCGCCTCTTTGTCGAAACCGCGCACAAAAATCTGCTTGTTTTTGGCATCCACGTCGAAGGTGATTCCCGCCGGCGGTTCGACATTCACCGGATGAGAGTAGCCCAGGTACAACACCAGGGTGCTGCCGTTCATCTCGGCCCGGTAACCTACTCCTTCCCATTCCAGCACCCGCTCGAAACCGGCGCTGACGCCGTGAATCATGTTTGCCAGCACGGCGCGAGTCGTGCCATGCAGGGCGCGTTCGGCCGGCCGCTCCGATTTGCGGGTGACCATCAGTTGGCCGTTTTCCATAGCAATCCCAATCAGAGGCGAGAAGGTGCGCTGCAATTCGCCCTTCGGGCCTTTGACCCGTACATGGGTGCCGTTCAATTCCACCTGTACGCCAGACGGGATGACGACAGGCATACGTCCAATGCGAGACACAGTCTTCCTCCTCTCTACCAGACCTTGCAGAGGATTTCACCGCCCACGCCCAACTGACGGGCGCGCTGGCCGGTCATGATTCCTTTGGGTGTCGAAAGGATGGCAATGCCCATGCCCGAAAGCACCCAAGGGATATCCTGTTTCTTGGTGTAGACGCGCCGGCCGGGGCGGCTGACGCGTTCCAGCCCGGTAATCACCGGCCGCCGCTGACGGCGCTCGCCAACGTACTTGATCTTCAGGCGCAATACCTTCTGGGCGGGTCGTTCTCCCTCGGCAACCTCGTAGGCCTCGATATATCCTTCTTCCTTCAAAATCTTGGCAATTTCCAATTTGACCTTCGAGTGAGGCATCGCCGTCAGGGTCTGACCGGTCATCACGGCGTTGCGGATGCGGGTCAGCATATCTGCAATCGGATCAGAAACGCTCATATCCTACCTCCACCCGGCTACCA
This sequence comes from Anaerolineales bacterium, assembly GCA_041287425.1. Lineage (GTDB taxonomy): Bacteria > Chloroflexota > Anaerolineae > Anaerolineales > Villigracilaceae > JAFGSI01. The sequence continues at coordinate 125,346 of JBEULG010000004.1, forward strand.
GGACGACTTCATGACGCCGGGGATTTTTCCTTCCAAAGCCAGTTCCCGGAAGCAAATCCGGCACAAGCCAAAGCGGCGGATATACCCACGCGGCCGGCCGCAGCGGATGCAGCGATTGCGGACGCGCGTCGGGTACTTGCGGCGCATTTCACGGTATTTCATGCACTTGCTTGCCATAGGCTACGCTTCCTTCCTGAACGGCATGCCCAGCAGTTGCAGCAACAACCGGGCGTGATCATCCGAACGGGCCGTCGTCACCACCGTGACTTCCATGCCCCTGAGTTTGTCGATTTTGTCGTAGTCGATCTCCGGAAAGATCAACTGGTCGCGCAGGCCGAGGGTATAGTTGCCCCGTCCATCGAAAGCGTCCGGCGAGACGCCGCGGAAGTCGCGCACGCGCGGCAGGGCGATGTTCATCAGCCGGTCGAGGAAGTACCACATCCGCTCGCCGCGCAACGTCACCTTTGTTCCGATGACGCGGCCCTCGCGCAGTTTGAAGTTGGCGATGCTCTTGCGGGCCTTGGTCATCACCGGCTTCTGACCGGTGATCTGCGCCAGGTCGCTCATCGCCGCCTCCAGCGCTTTGGGATTGTCCATCGCCTCGCCCAGACCGATGTTGACGACCACCTTCTCGATGCGCGGCACTTCCATGATGTTCCGGTAATCAAATGCCTTGCGCAGCGCAGGGACGACTTCCTTCTTGTAGCGTTCTTGCAGTCTATTCATACGTCAACACTCCAACCGGCGGCTAATCGATCAGCGCCTGGCATTTCTTACAGACGCGGTGCGAGCCGCTCTCATCCCGCTGGACGCCCACCCGGGTCGGTTCATTGCATTTCGGGCAGACCAGCATGACATTCGAAATGTGCAGCGGGCCCTCGAATTTGATCCGGCCGGGGTTGATCGTCCGGCCCTGGGTTTGGACCTGGCGCTGGTGCTTGGTGCGAATGTTGACGCCCTGCACCACCACCCGGCCTTCATCGGGCAAGACCTTGATGACCTCGCCCCGTTTGCCCCGATCTTCGAGTTTGCCGCTGATGATTTCAACGGTATCACCTTTGCGAATCTTGACCTTCATTCTTGCTCCTCCGGCCTAGAGAACTTCCGGGGCCAGCGACACAATCTTCATGAAGCCCTTCTCGCGCAACTCGCGCGCCACAGGCCCAAAGATGCGGCTGCCTTTCGGGTTCTGGCCGTCCGTGTCCAGGATGACGGCGGCGTTGTCGTCGAAGCGGATGTAGGAACCATCCTCGCGCCGCCACTCCTTGGCGCAGCGCACGATGACCGCCTTGACAATCTCGGACTTCTTGACCGCTCCCTGCGGCGCGGCCGATTTGACCGTCCCGATGACGATGTCGCCGACGCGGCCGTAGCGGCGGGTCGAACCGCCCAGAATATGGATGACCAACAATTCGCGGGCGCCGGTGTTGTCAGCGATTTTCAGAATGGTTTCTTTCTGAATCATGGCTGAACCTCCGCCGGAGATTCTTCCGTCTCCGCCGCCGGCAAGACCTCCGTCACCCCGGCCGGCGTCATTTCGGCCTCGACCTGGGCAACGCCGGCATCGGCGGTGCGAATCTCGCGCTTGACAATCGCCTCGACCACCCAGCGCTTGTCGCGCGAGAGCGGACGGCTTTCCACAATCTGAACCTGGTCGCCGATCTGGCAGCCCAATTCGTCATGGGCCTTGACGCGTTTGCTCAAGTGGACGACTTTGCGGTACAACGGGTGGCGGAAAGTCCGGCCGATTTCGACCACCACCGTCTTGGTCATTTTATTGCTGGTAACGATACCCATCATGCGACGACGCTTGTTCATGCTTCACCTTCTTCTGCCGTAGCGGCCTTCGACTTGCGCGCCCGCGGTTTTGTTTTGACCTGCGGCGCGGCCTCGACCGGCGCTTCGTTCTCCGCCTCGGCTTTCTTCGCCCGACTCCTGCGTTTCGGCTCTGCGGCCTCCGTCTCGGACTTCGCCGCGCCGCCGCTCTGCATTTCCTTGAAAATCGTCTGCAGGCGGGCAATCTCGCGCCGCAACAGGCGCAAACGGCTGGTATCGGTCAACTGACCGGTCACCTGTTGGAAGCGCAGTTTCATCAACTCTTCCCGACTGTCGGCAAGTTTGGCCTCGATCTCATCCAAAGAGAGTTTGCGGATTTCTGCCGGTTTCATGCCTGCTCTCCTGTCGTCAGATCGTGGCGGGCAATGATTTTGGTGCGAATCGAGAATTTGTAGCGGGCCAAATTGAGGGCTTCCATGGCCACATCCTCAGGCAGACCGCCAATCTCGAACATGATTCGGCCCGGCTTGACCACCGCCACCCAATATTCCACGCCGCCTTTGCCCTTGCCCATGCGGGTTTCGGGTGGCTTCTGGGTATAAGGTTTGTCTGGGAAGATGCGAATCCAGACCTTGCCGCGCCGCTTCATGGCGCGCACGATGGCGCGTCGGGCCGCCTCGATCTGGCGGGCGGTCACCCAGCCCGGTTCGAGCGCCTGCAGGGCGTAATCGCCGAAGGAAATCTCGACCCCGCGCGATTCCTTCCCCTTCATACGGCCGCGCATTTGCTTGCGATACTTCACGCGTTTTGGCACTAACATAGCACATTCCTCACTTCGACGACCGGCCTATTCGCTGACGTACACGCCTTCGGTCGCCTCGACTTTCTCTTCGACTTCTGTCTTCATCTCGCCGCGATAAATCCACACCTTGACGCCAATCTGGCCGTAGGTCGTGGTGGCTTCGGCGCGGGCAAAATCGATGTCGGCGCGCAGGGTCTGCAGCGGCACGCGGCCATCTCGCAGCCAGACGTTGCGGGCCATTTCGGCCCCCGCCAAGCGCCCGCCGACCTCAATCTTGATGCCCTTGGCGCCCTGACGCATCGCCTGCTGAATGGCGCGCTTCATCGCCCGGCGGTAACTGATGCGGCGTTCGAGTTGGTCGGCAATGTTGTGGGCCACCAGGTAGGCATCACAATCCGGCGCCTGAATCTCTTTAATGTCCAGGTCTATTTTCTTGCCGGTCAGTTGTTCGAGAGCCACGCGCACTTTCTTGATGCCCTCGCCCTTTCGCCCAATCAGGATGCCCGGCTTGGCCGTATGCACCGACACTTTCACCTTGCCAGGATAGCGTTCCACGTCGATGCGGGAAACGCCCGCCCGGCCAGCCTCCTTGCGAATCATTTCGCGGATGGCCATATCCTGCGCCAGTTGCTCGCGGTACTGGGTGCGCTCGGCAAACCAGCGGCCTTGCCAGTCTCGGCTGACGTTCAGGCGAAAACCAACGGGATGAACTTTACGACCCATAAGATCTCCTCATTCCTTTCTCTGCCTAGGCGGCCTCACGTTCGTGCAAAATAACAGTGACATGAGACGAACGGCGCAAAATCGGCTTGAAACGGCCGCGCGCCCCAAAACGACGCCATTTGCGGGTCGGCGCTTCGTCGGCGAAGATTTTGGCAACGAACAGCACGTCCCGGCTGACGCCAAAATTCTCTTCGGCGTTCGCCACCGCCGAGGCCAGCAATTTGGCCACCGGCACCGCGGCGCCCTGCGGCATGAAACGCAAGGTCTCCATTGCCTGGTTCACATCCATGCCGCGGATGACGTCAATCACCAGCCGCACTTTTTGGGCAGAGATGGGCAAAAAACGCATCTGTGCACGAATATCCTGAGCCATGGCTGTCTCTCCTATTTCTTGGCCTTGCTCGATTTCTCGGCAGCCACGTGACCCCGGAAGGTGCGCGTCGGCGCAAATTCACCCAGACGGTGACCGACCATGTTCTCGGTGATGTAAATCGGCACATGGCGGCGGCCATCGTGAACCGCAATCGTATGCCCCACCATCTGCGGGAAAATCACGCTGGCGCGACTCCAGGTGCGGATGACCTTCTTCTCGCCCTTCTGATTCATCGCCTCAATCTTCTTCAGCAGTTTCGGCTCGATGTAAGGACCTTTTTTCAACGAACGAGACATATTCTCTACCTCACTGACTCACACGCCTAGCGCTTCGATTTGCTGCGGCGGCGCACAATGTACTTGTCGGTCTGTTTGTTATTGCGAGTCTTGTACCCGCGCGCCGGGCGACCCCAGGGGGTCTTCGGCCCAGGCATGCCCGCCGGCTGACGGCCCTCGCCACCGCCATGCGGGTGGTCGCGCGGACTCATCGCCGTGCCGCGGACGGTCGGGCGGATGCCCATGTGAATCTTGCGGCCGGCCTTGCCCAGTTTGATGTTGCTGTGGTCCAGATTGCCAATCTGACCAATGGTGGCGTAGCAGACCTGGCGGATGAGGCGCACTTCCCCGGAGGGCATGCGGATTTGGGCATAATCACCTTCCTTGGCCAGCAACTGAGCCGAACCACCGGCCGCCCGCACCAACTGGCCGCCCTTGCCTGCTTTCATCTCGATGTTGTGCACCATCGTCCCCACCGGGATATTGGCCAGCGGCAAACTGTTGCCCGGCCGAATTTCCGCCTGAGGGCCAGAGACGACCGTATCCCCAACCTTCAGGCCGAGCGGCGCCAGGATGTAGCGCTTCTCGCCATCGGCATAATGCAGGAGCGCCAGGCGGGCCGTCCGATTGGGGTCGTATTCGATGGCCGCCACTTTGGCGGGAATGTTGTGCTTATCGCGCTTGAAATCCACCACCCGGATGAAACCCCGCGCCCCACCGCCGCGATGCCGGACGGTTACACGCCCGTAGACATTGCGGCCGCCCTTGCGCTTGCGCGGCACAATCAGGCTGCGCTCAGGCTCTGTCTTGGTAATTTCTTCAAAGGTGTAGCCGGTCATGCCACGCTGACCGGGAGTCACCGCTTTGTATTTTTTGACAGCCATTACTTCACCCCTTCGAAGATCTCGAGGGTCGAACCCTCGGCCAGGGTCACGATTGCTTTCTTGATGCCCGGCTCGCGCACCAGCAGACGGCGATTGCGCCGGCGGCTGCGTTTGGCGGCCGTATTGATGATGTTGACGCGCATCACCTTGACGTCGAACAGCGTCTCGACAGCGTCCTTGACCTGCGTACGGGTGGCTCTACCATCCACCTCGAAGGTATACTGGCGCAGTTTGCTCGACTGATAGTTCGACTTCTCGGTAATCAGCGGGCGGCGGAGTACTTCATAAACCGTCGTCATGCTAGCCTCCTACACCAGGTTCGACTTCAACACGTCCAACGCCTTGAGGGGCATGACGAGTTTGTCGTAGTTGAGAACATCACGGATATTGAGGTAATTCGCCAGCAGCAGTTTCGCATCCGGCAGATTATTGGTGGAACGGGCCACCACTTCATAAGCGGCGTCTTTCTCGGCCGCCAACACCAGGGCCGAAGCGTCACCGACCAGCAGTTTGAGCGCCTGCGCCATCAAGCGAGTCTTAGGCTCTTCCAGCGTCAACTCGTCGATGACGACCACGCCCTTCTCGGCCGCCTTGGCCGAGAGCGCCGAGCGCAAAGCGGCCTGACGCATCTTGCGCGGCATATCCTGGGTGTACTTGCGCGGCCGGGGGGTGAAAATCTTGCCGCCGCCGACCCACTGCGCAGCGCGCGTCGACCCCTGGCGGGCGCGGCCGGTCCCCTTCTGCCGCCAGGGCTTCTTCCCGCCGCCGGCCACCTCGCCGCGCGTTTTGGTCTTGTGCGTGCCCAGGCGCGCATTGGCCATCTGGCGCACGAAAGCCTGGTGCATCAAATCAACGTTCACCGGGGCCTCGAAAATCTCCGCCGGCAACTCGACCGTCTTGACCTTCTCGCCTTTCATGTTGAAAACGTCAACCTTCATAGCCATGCTCCCATCCTGCGCGCTTATTGCTTGCGCGCCTCCTTGATCAGAACCAGGCCGCCCTTAGGTCCAGGAATGGCGCCGCGCACTCCCAGCAGGTTGCGCTCCGGGTCCACCAGGACCACTTTCAACCCCTGAGCCGTCACACGGACGTGACCCATGTGCCCGGCCCGCCGCGTCCCCTTGTAGACGCGGCCCGGCGTGGTGGTCGAGGAACTCGCGCCCGGGGCGCGCACGCGGTCCGACGCGCCGTGCGTCTTGATGCCGCCGGCAAAATGGTACCGCTTGACCACACCCGCGAAGCCCTTGCCCTTCGAAGTGCCGACGACATCGACACGTTCGCCGATTCCGAACACGTCCACCGTGACCTTGTCGCCGATTTGGCAGTCGGCGTTCTTCAGGCGGAACTCGCGCAAAAAACGCAGCGGGGGCAAATCATGCTTCTTGAGATGGCCCAATTCGCCGGAGGTCAGGCGTTTGGGCGCCACCTCGCCAAAGCCCAGTTGCACCGCTGCGTAGCCTTCCTTTTCCGGAAGGCGTACCTGCGTAACGTAGCACGGCCCAGCCTCGATGAGAGTAACCGGAATAGCCACACCGGCCTCATCGAAGATCTGGGTCATGCCGATCTTCTTGCCAATCAGCCCTTTCAACATACTCTCTTTTCTCCTTTACAATATTTTGCGAGACTGTCAGCCTGGGCTTAGGCTGCATCATCTCCGCGCAACACAGTCAATCGGTCCGCCGCGGCACAAGCGCTGTGAGGGCCCACGCACGCAACCGTTCTTGTGTTGCCCATTCAGTCTAACTGGTCTGACACATCCAACCGCCAGACCAGTTAGGCGAACAGACAATGGCTAAATTTTAATCTCGATATCCACACCCGCCGGCAGGTTGAGGCGCATCAACATATCAATCGTCTTGGAATCCGGGTCGAGAACATCAATGAGACGATTGTGGGTGCGCACTTCGAAATGCTCGTGCGAGTCCTTATCGATGAAAGTCGAGCGCCGTATTGTAAACCGTTCTATCTTGGTTGGCAAGGGTACTGGCCCAACCACGCGGGCGCCGGCGCGCTCGGCCGTTTCGACAATCCGCTTGGCAGACTGGTCGAGGACGCGGTGATCATAAGCCTTGAGGCGGATGCGAATTTTCTGCTTCGTCATATCGTTACCTGCTGCTACCTTTGGCCTACTCAAGAATCTTGGTGATGACGCCGGCGCCGACCGTCAGGCCGCCTTCACGAATGGCAAACTTCGAGCCTTGCTCCAGCGCCACCGGCACAATCAACTCCACCGTCATGTTCACGTTGTCCCCAGGCATCACCATCTCCA
>JBEULG010000040.1:0-131582 GCA_041287425.1 Anaerolineales bacterium
GGGGGGGGGGGGGGGGGGGGCGGGGGGGGCGCCCGGCTGAGGGACGGTGGCTTGGGCGGCGGTCTGCGACGGGGCCGGGACGGTCGGGGCGGTGGTGGCGCTCGGCCGGGGGGTGGCGGTGGGCAGGTCGCGGTAGGGGTCGGCCTGGCTGCCCTGGCAGCCGGCCAGCAGGAGGACGAGCAGGGCGAGAAGCAATTGTGGAGCGAAACGGCGCATCGAGCGTTCTCCTTCGGCGTACAGAGGCTACCACACTCGGCGAAGGGAAGCAAGGTAGAGAGACAAGAAAGCGGAGCGGGGTTGCCGCTCCGCCGGGCCGTCACGGGTCGTCTAGCCGTAACGGTTCATAAAACGTTCCATGCGATGCAGGGCTTCTTCGATTTTTTCGTAAGCGGTGGCGTAGCAGCAGCGCACGAAGCCCTCGCCGCCGGCGCCGAAGGCATTGCCCGGCACGACGGCGACTTGTTCCTCGCGCAGCAATTTCTCGGCAAAGGTTTCGTCGTCCATGCCCGAGGCGGTGATTTGCGGGAAGGCGTAGAAGGCGCCGCGCGGCTCGAAGGCGGTCAGGCCGAGTTTGTTCAACCCGGCGACGATGAGCCGCCGCCGCCGGTCATACTCTGCCACCATTTCCTGCACGTAGGGTTCGCCGTTTCTGAGCGCCTCGATGCCGGCAATCTGGGCGATGGTGGGGGCCGACATGATGGTGTACTGGTGGATGCGCACCATGCCCTTGATGAGGTGTTCGGGGGCGGCGGCATAGCCCAGCCGCCAGCCGGTCATGGCGTAGGCCTTGGACAGGCCGCCCAGCAGGATGGTGCGCTGCCGGACGCTTTCGCCCAAACTGGGGAAGCAGACGTGCTGGAAGTCGTACACCAGGCGGTCGTAGATTTCGTCCGAGATGACGATCAAGTCGTGTTCCTCGGCGATGCGGGCCACCTCCAGCAACACGTCGCGCTCGGCGACCGCGCCGGTGGGATTGTTGGGGTAGCCGATGAAGATGACTTTGGTGCGCGGCGTAATCGCGGCCCGGAGGGCGTCGGGGTCGAGTTGGAAGTTGTCCTCCAGTTTGCTGGGAATCTCGACCGGCACGCCGCCCGCCAGAATCACCTCGGCCTGGTAGGAGACGAAGCACGGGGTGGGGATGATGACCTCGTCGCCGGGGTCGAGCAGGGCCACCATCGCCAGGTAGAGCGCCTCCGAGACGCCGACCGTGATGATGATTTCGTTGACGGGATCATAGCGCACGCCGTAGAGACGGGCCAGGTTGTCGGCCACTGCCTGGCGCAATTCGAGGATGCCGGCGTTGGATGTGTAGTGCGTCTCGCCGGCCTCCAGGGCGCGCTGCCCGGCGGCGATGATGGGGCGCGGCGTGGTGAAATCCGGCTCGCCGATGCCCAGCGAGATGACGTCCTTCATCGTGGCGGCGATGTCGAAGAATCGGCGGATGCCCGAAGGCTTCAGGCTGGCCACGCGCTGCGAAAGGTACTTCACGTTCGAAATTTCCTGCATCTATCCTCCTTGTAAGGGTTTGATTTGCCACTCGTCGGCGACTTCGACGTAGGTCAACTCGAATATCTCCCCTTCGGCCGTGCGCACGCGGAAATGCTTTCCCCCCGGCGTGCGCCAGCGGGACAGAATCTGGCTGATTGGACGGCGCTGCCCCTCCCAGGTCAACGCAATCGGCCTCTCGGCGTACTCGTGCTCGGAGCGACACTCGACGAGCATATTCCTAATTTTAGGTTTCGCGGCAGAAAAAGTGTAGGACAAGATGTCACTTGTCCTACGAATAAAAAGCACTACCCGAATGAGAGGCTGCTGTCGTCGCCGATGTTGAGCCGCAGCGGGGGTTCGGCGGCGGAGCGTCCCTCGACCCGCGCCCGGCGGCCGATAAACGAACCGGTCAGCGCCGCGTCCTTGACCGTTGCCCCGGCCTCCAGGATGGAATCTTCGATGCGGGCGTTTTCGATTTTGCATTCCGGCCCGATAGAGACGTGCGGCCCGATGACGGCGTTGCTCACCTCGGCGCTCTCGTGGATGAACACAGGCTCTATGACTTGCACGTTGGAACGTTCGAACTTGTCAACATGCAAGCGCGATAACAGGTAGCGGTTGGTCTCCAGCGTAGCGTCTATCGTGCCGGTATCCAGCCAGGTCTCGACCGGCTGGATGCGCATGAAGCGGCCGCTCTCCAGCCAGATGTTGACGGCATCGGCCAGGAAGTACTCGCCCTGGCGTTGCACGCCGCGCCGGAACTGCTCCTCGATGGCGGCCACCAGGTCACGGCCCTCGCGGAAGTAGTAGCAGCCGACCAGTACCAGGTTGTTTTCGAGCGACTGCGGCTTTTCGACCAGGCGGGTGACGCGTCCCTGCGAATCCACCTCGGCCACCCCGAAGCGGCGCGGGTCCGGCACCGGCTTGACCCAGGCCACCCCGTCGGCGGGTTCGGCGGCGAGGAAGGAGAAGTCGGTCTCGATGAGCGTATCGGAGTAAATGACAATCGTCGGCCCGGCGAGGAATTCCCGCGCCAGGTAGATGGCATCCGACTGGCCTTTCATTTCCGGCTGGAGGGCGTAGTGGACGGTCAATTCGGGGTGGTGTGCGCGCAGATAGGCCGGGATTTGCGTCTCGCCGAGGTAGGGGCCGAGGATGAGGACGTACTCGGCCGGCATGCCGGCCGGCAGCGAGCGGAAGACATCCAGCAGATGGTCGAGGACGGCCTTCCCGGCCACGCTGACCAGCGGCTTGGGCTTCGACCAGGTCTGCGGGCGCATGCGTGTCGCCCAGCCGGCGGTGGGGATGACGATTTTCAGGGTTTCGGTCATATCTCTATCAGCGGTAGATAATCAGCCCGATGACGGCGGTGGCAATCACCAGCCAGATGGGGCTGATGTTGGTGAAGGTGAGGATGACAAAGGAAGCCACGACGATAAGCGCCTGACTCCAATGGCTTTGCAAGGCCTTGCCCCATCCTATCTTATCGGCATCGAAGACTTTGACGGCCATATCGTAGGCCGTCCAAATCAGAAGGGCGACCACGAAAGGCCGGACGGCGGTCAGCATAGACTTGACTTTTGGGTTATCTTTGACGCCGAAGAAAAAGGCAACCACCACAAGCATCAACAGGAAGGTGGGGAGGGCGCTTCCCAGCATGCCCATAATGGCGCCGGGAATGCCGGCAAGTTTGTAGCCCACATACGTTGGCACCTTGATGGCGACCGGCCCGGGAAGGGCGTTGGCCACCGCGACCGAGTCGGCGAACTCTTCTGAAGTGGTCCAACTGGCGGCGACCACCTCGCGCTGCATCAGGCCGAGCGAGGCCGGCCCGCCGCCCCACGAAAACATGGCGACTTTGGTGAAAAGCCAGAAAATATCCCAGAGAAGTTTCCAGTTCATTGCATCTCTCCTGATGTGGATGGCAGATTGCCGTCTGCGGTCTGCCAGCCGCGGTCTCTTAGATTTTCTCCTCCAACTCTGCCACCACCGCTTCCATCAAATCCACGGCCTGCTTGAGCGTGGCGGCGTCGAAGGCAAATTTTGCCCCGGCGGTCTGGAACAGTTCGGGCAGAGGCACTGTGCCGCCGAGAGCGAGCGCCTTGCGGTAATCGGCGACGGCCTGTTTCTGGTCGCGGCGGGCGTTGCCGAAGATTTGCACCGCCCCCAACTGCGCCAGCCCATACTCAACATAATAGAACGGAATCTGGTGAATGTGCAGTTTGCGGTGCCAGCCGGTGTTCTTCACTTCCTCCAGGCCGGAGTAATCCACGCCGGGGATGAAGCAGTCCCACAGTTCGCCCCATTTGGCGTCGCAGGCTGCCGGGTCGGCGCCCTGTTCGGGGTTTTCATAGACCCACTGCTGGAACGAATCCACCACCGCCATGAACGGCCAGAAGAGGATGTTGCGTTCCAGGTGTTCGATGCGGGCGCGGGCGGCGTCTGCCTCGGTGTAGAACTCGGTCAGGTAGGGCGAGGCGAGCAGTTCCATGCCCATCGAGGCCACCTCGGCGAATTCCATCGGGACGGTCAACTGCTGGATGTAGGGCAGGCGGGCGGTCTCGAAGACATGGAAGGCGTGGCCCGATTCGTGCAGGGTGGTCATCACGTCGCTGTGCGTGCCAACCGCGTTGACGAAGATGAACGGCTTGCGCAGCGAGGTGAACGAGGTGCAGAAGGCGCCGGGGGCTTTGTTCTTGCGGTTTTCCAGGTCGGTCAGGCCCTCGGCGACCATCGTGTCGAAGTAGCCGCCCAGGACGGGGTCGACCTTGTGGAAGATGGCCGAGGCGCCGCGGACGAGTTCTTCGATGGAAGTGAACGGCTTGAGGACGGGTGCCCCGGCCGGAGAGGTCGGATGCCCGTACCAGCCGTCGGTCAGGTCCCAGGGGCGCAGCGTATCCAGACCGAGGGCCTGCTTCCGTTTCTCGTAAATGCGCGTCGCTGCCGGGACGACGACCTGCTCGATGGCCGCGGCGAAGGATTTGCAGTCTTCGGGGGTGTAATCGAAGCGCAGACGTTGCTGCCAGGCATATTCGCGGTAACTGGGCTTGCCGGCATTGGCAGCGATTTGGGCGCGCACGCCCATGAATTTCTGCCACAGGTCGTTGACCGCGGCGCGGTCGGCGAGTTGACGCTCGGCCTTCAGATGCCAGGCTTTCTCGCGGCGGGCGCGATCCGGCTGCTGGAAGACCAGGCCGAGTTTGGTGAGGGTGATTTCCTCGCCTTCCCATTGCACGGTTTGGGCGCCGAAGATTTTGTCGTATTCGATGCCCAATTTCTGCTGTTCGGCCAGCAGCGGCAGGTTGGCCTGGCGGAACAGGTCGGCTTCGGCGCGCATGTTGCGCAGCGGAATCTCGAAGCCTGTCGGTTCCAGCCCGCTGGCGAGCAGTTTCTCCTTCAGTTTTTGCTCGGCAGCCATGGCCTGAGGAAAGATGTCGTCAAGGAAGGCGCTCATGCGGGCGTCAGCGTCCTTGTCGGCGGTGTTGACCGAGGTGGCCAGCGCCAAGCGGGCGTACATTTCCTCGAGTTTCTCGCCCAGGCGCGTCCAATCGGCCAGCCACTCGTCCACGCCGTCGGCGGTCAGCGGGCGGGAGGCAAGGTCAGCGTAGTGCGGTTCGATTTCGGGCCAGGTCCAGGCGATGAGGCTTTCGGGGGTGGAGGGGAGGTTTTTGAGCATGGGATATCCTTTTGGTCGAAATGATTAATATAGGACTTACACAGGACGAACCGCCAAGAGACGGAGAACGCCAGGATGGGTATCAAGACGCCAAACACGCTTGGTGAACTCTGCAAAACGTTGGCGCCTTGGCGGTGAAATGAATGCCATTTTACGTAAGTCCTGTAATACGAAGGCACGAAGGGTCATACGAAGGCGTACAAAGAAATTGGCGTTTTTTGAGTCCTTTGAGCCGGACTTCGAGTCTTTTGTGTTGATATTTTACCCTTTCAGAACCTTCAAATTCGCCAGGCTCGCAGCGACGCGCTTGATGCCGACCGATTCGAAGACGATGTCCACCGTCTCATCGTTATCCTGGATTCTGCTGTGCAGGACGATGCCCTCGCCCCAGATGGGGTGACGGACGCGCATGCCGGCGCGGTATTGAGGGGTGGGCTGCCGGTCTGAGCCGCCGCGCCCACGCGACTCGGACTGCCAGTTCGATTGGTAGGCGGGTTGGAAATCCGGCTTACTGCGCCCGGCGCGGCTTTTGCCGGCCAGCAGGTCGGGCGGGATGTCGTCCAGGTAGCGCGAGGGGAGGGTCGCCTCGGCATAGCCGCGCGAGCCGCGGCGCAGGGCGCGGACGAGGTAGAGGCGGTCTTTGGCCCGCGTGATGCCGACGTAGAACAGGCGGCGTTCTTCCTCCATCGCTTCGGGGTCGTCGAAGGAGCGGCTGTGCGGCAGAATGCCGTCATCCAGGCCGACGATGAAGACTGTGCCGAACTCCAGCCCTTTGGCGGCGTGCAGGGTCAGCAGGGTGGGGGCGTTCTTGCCCTCCGTCAGTGTGTCCTGGTCGGAGATGAGCGCCACGTCCTGCAGGAAGTCTTCCAGCGGGCGGTCGGCGTATTCCATCGTCAGGCGGCGCAATTCCTGGACGTTCTCCCAACGTTCGGCGCCTTCTTCCGTGCCGTCGTCGAGATATTCGCGGTAGTTGACATCCGCGGCGATGCGGTCGAACAGTTCGGTGACGGTCAGGCGGGCGGCCTCGGCGCGCCAGTTGGCCAGGAGCGCCCCGAAGTCGGCGAGCGGCAGGGCGGCGCGGCCGGTGAACTGCGGCCAGAGCGGGGAGGCGTCGCCGCGCGCCAGGTCCATGAGGGCCGCGCCCGGCGTCAGGTCCGCGGCGCGGGCGGCGGCGTGCAGGGCCAGGACGGTCTTCTCGCCGATGCCGCGCGGCGGGACGTTAATCACCCGGTCGAGCGAGATTTCGTCCGCCGGGTTGTGCACCAGGCGCAGGTAGGCAATCATGTCCTTGACCTCGCGCCGGCCGTAGAAGCGCTGCGCTCCGACCAGGCGGTAGGGCAGGCGGGCCTGGAGGAAGGCCTCTTCCAGCAGACGGGACTGGGCGTTGGTGCGGTACATCACGGCGCATTCGCCCGGCTCGACCGTTTTGGAGGCAATCAAACCGGCGATGGTATCCACCACGAAGGAGGCCTCGCCGTAGTCGTCGAGGGCTTCGTAGTAGAAGAGTTTTTCGCCCGCGCCGCGCTCGGTGAAGAGTTGCTTGCGGCGGCGGTGCGGGTTGCGGTCAATGACGGCCATGGCGGCGTCGAGGATGTTTTGGCGCGAGCGGTAGTTTTGTTCCAGCAGGATGACCTGGGCGTCGGGGAAATCCTGCTGAAATCGCATCACATTTCTGTAATCCGCGCCTCGCCACCTGTACACGCTTTGGTCTTCGTCGCCGACGCAGAAGATATTCCCGTGCACCGAGGCGAGGTGCTTGAGCAGCGTGTACTGGGCGAAGTTGGTGTCCTGAAATTCGTCCACCAGGACGTGGTGGAAGCGGCCGGCGTACTTCTCGCGCACGGCGGGGAATTCCGAGAGGAGATGCGCCGTCCACAGCAGCAGGTCGTCGAAGTCCACCGCGTTGGATTGTTTCAGCAGTTCCTGGTAGCGCCGGTAGATTCGTTTGACCACATCGTCGCGGTAGGTGGCGACGGGGTAGTCGGCGGGGAAGATGAGGTCGTTCTTGGCGCGGGAGATAGCGGCGTGGACGGATGGGGCGCGGTAGGATTTCTCGTCCAGGTTCAGGTCGCGGATGGCGGCCTTGACCAGGCGCTCCTGGTCATCGGCGTCGAAGATGACGTAGTTCGAGTCGAAGGGCAGGTTTTCCGCCTCGCGGCGCAGGATGCGGGCGCAGGTGGCGTGGAACGTGCCCAGCCACAGGCCGTCGGTGGCCAGTTCTCCCAGCATGGCACGCACGCGGTTTTCCATCTCGCGCGCCGCTTTGTTGGTGAACGTGACCGCCAGCATCTGCCAGGGGCGGACGCCCTGCTCGGCGATGAGCCAGGCAATCCGCTGGGTCAGGACGCGCGTCTTCCCCGACCCCGGTCCGGCGAGGACGAGGACCGGGCCGGCGCCCGCCGTCACGGCCTGGCGCTGCTGGGGATTGAGGTTGGCGAGAAAATCCATAAAGGGAGAAGAGGCAGAAGATGTAGAGAGTAGAGAAAGCGGGTTTTCCCGTTCTCTACTCTCTCATTCTCCATTCTCTAAAGTTGCGAGGTGCAGTGCGGGCAGCGGGTGGCCTGGATGGGGATGGTCGAGAAGCAATACGGGCACTCTTTGGTGGTCGGCTCGGCCGGGGCGGGCGCCGGAGCAGGCTTCTGGGTCAGGCGGTTGATGCCTTTGACCATCAGGAAAATGGCCGCAGCGATGATGAGAAAGTCCACCACGGCCTGGAGAAAGGCACCGTAATTGATGGAGGCCTCGCCGATTTTCCAGGCCAGGCCGCTGAAGTTGACCCCGCCCATCAGCAGACCGATGAGCGGCATGAGGATGTCATTGACCAGCGAGGCGACAATCTTGCCGAACGCCCCACCGATGATGACGCCCACGGCCAGGTCCATGACGTTGCCGCGCAGGATGAAGGCTTTGAATTCTTTCCACATGGTATCCTCCTTGCAAGATGAGATGGCGGCTCGATTGTACCGTCAGGGAGGAGGGCTGTCAACGCGTGGACGGTCTGTTGTATAATCGGCGCATGGATTCCATTGTTCGGAGGGAGGGCGGTATGACTCT
This sequence comes from Anaerolineales bacterium, assembly GCA_041287425.1. Taxonomy (GTDB): domain Bacteria; phylum Chloroflexota; class Anaerolineae; order Anaerolineales; family Villigracilaceae; genus JAFGSI01. The sequence goes on from JBEULG010000040.1 coordinate 8,219, forward strand.
ATCGGCCTGGCGGGCGCGTTTGTCCACTTTGCTATTCATTTTAATTCTGCTGCTCTCCGCCTGTGACGGCGGCGAAGCGCTGCCCCCCTCGCCGTCCAGCCTCCCGGCGCCACAACCCACTCCGACCGCGGTCGAACCGCGCAGCCTGACCGTCTGCCTGGGGCAGGAGCCGCCGACGCTCTTCCCGGTGGGCAACCTGTCCGCCTCGGCCCAGGCCGTTCTGGCGGCCGTCTATGACGGGCCAATCGATACGAATGCCTACGCCTACCAGCCGGTCATCCTGGAGAAACTCCCCAGCCTGGCCGACGGCGACGCCCAGGTGGCGCCGGTCTCCGTCTATGTGGGCGATGAGGTGGTGGACGCCGACGGCGTGCCGGTGACGCTCGCCCCGGGGGTGCGCGTCCGCCCGGCGGGCTGCCGCAGCGCCGACTGCGCCATCGTCTATGATGGCCAGGGCGAAATCCAGATGGACCAGATGATTGTCACTTTCCGCCTCTTGGACGGCCTGACCTGGTCAGACGGCGCCCCGCTGAGCGCTTACGATTCGGTCTATGCCTACCTGCTGGCCGCCAACCCCGACCTGCCCGCCTCCAAGTACCTGACCGACCGCACCCAGGCCTACGAAGCCGCCGACGCATTGACCGTCCAGTGGTGGGGCAAACCGGGCTACCTCGACCCGACCTATTTCCTGAATTTCTGGCTGCCCCTGCCGCGCCACGTCTGGGAGGTTTTTTCGCCCGATGAATTGCCCGAAATCGACGCCGCGGCGGTCACACCGCTCGGCTGGGGGCCGTACGTAATCGAGGAGTGGATTCGCGGCGACCGCATCGTCCTCAGCCGCAACGGACGCTACTTCCGGGCCGCGGAGGGCCTGCCGCGCTTCGATACGCTCACCTTCCGCTTCGTCTCCGACCCCGAGACGGCGGTCAGTATGCTCGTCGCCGGCGAGTGCGACCTGCTCGACCCCAGCACTCACCTGGAAGGGCAGGTGAGTCTGCTGCAATCGCTCGAAGCCCAGGGACAGGCGCAATTGCTGGTGACACCCACTCCGGTCATGGAGCGCATCGACCTCGGCATCCGTCCGGCCTCCTACGATGATGGCTACCTGGCCGGCCGCGACCGCCCCGACTACTTCGGCGATGTACGCGTCCGTCAGGCGATTGCCCAATGCATTGACCGTCAGCGCATCGTGGACGAGGTGCTTTCCGGCCTCTCGGAAGTGCCGGCCTCCTATTTGCCGGCCGGACACCCCCTCTACAATCCCTCGCTCTCGGTTTTGTCCTACGATGTGGCGGCCGCCGGTCAACTGCTCGATCAGGCCGGCTGGATCGACCACGACAACGACCCGGCTACCCCGCGCCAGGCCTGGGGCGTGGCCAACGTCCTCAACGGCACGCCGCTCGAGTTGACCTATCTCACCACCCCGGCCGCCCAGCGCGTCCAGACGGCGACCATCGTCGCCGATTCTTTGGCCGCCTGCGGTGTGCGTCTGCGGGTGGAATATCTCGCCCCGGAAGCCCTCTATGCGCCCGGCCCCAATGGCCCGCTCTTCGGGCGCAACTTCGACCTGGCTCAGTTCGCTATGGGCAGCGGCGGGAGTTCGCCTTCTTGCCTGTGGTTCACCGGCCGCCAGGTCCCGGCTGCCGCCAATGACTGGGTGGGGACCAACCTGAGCGGTTACAGCAATCCGGGCTTCGATGCCGCCTGTCTGGCACTGACCCAATCGCTGCCTGATGACGCCGTGTATCGTCAAGCCTATCAAGATACGCAGGCTCTGTTCGCCCGCGATTTGCCCGTCATCCCGCTCTACTGGCGGCTGAGAGTGGCGGCTGCCCGCCCGGGCTTGAGCAACTACAGCCTCGACCCGACCGCCGCCAGCGCGCTGTGGAATATCGAAGCCTTCGACCTGCCCGTTCCATGAGAAATGGAGGCAAAGAGGGTGACATCTGCCCCCCTTTTTTCTGAACACGTGCACTTGACTTTTTATCTGTGTTGTGTTAATCTTTTTGAAGCCCTTTTGGCGGTTTTTTTGCCATTCGGGCAATTTGAGCGAAGGAGGTGATCTCTCGAACACCCGATATGTCTAGATTCTCAATTCCCACCCATTTCACCCTATCTTTTCACAATTCTCTTGGAGGAGAAAGACAATGTTACGCAAACGCTTGATGTTGGTCTTCGGTTTGCTGATCGTCGCCAGCATGGTGCTGGCCGCTTGCGGCCCGAAGGAAACCGAAACGGCTGCCCCGACGGAAGCCGCGACGGAGGCCCCGGCGACCGAGGTCGTGACCGAAGTGCCGCGCACCACCCGCCACGGCGCCTGGGTTGACCAGGTGGTCTTCACCGGCATTGACCAGGCCGAGGCTGCGGTCACGCAACTGCAGGCTGGCGAGATTGACATCTACGCCTACTCGGTCAACGACCCGGTGTTGTTCGAGACCGTCAAGGCCGATCCGAACCTGTCCTACACCACGGCCTTCGGCTCCTACAACGAAATCACCTTCAACCCGGTGCTCAACTTCACTGACGGCCGTCTGAACCCCTTCGGCGATCCGCAGATCCGCGAGGCCATGAACTGGCTGGTGGACCGCGACTACATCGCCCAGGAAATCTACGGCGGCCTGGCGGTGCCGAAGTTCACCTCGCTGAACAGTTCCTTCGCCGACTACGCCCGCTACGTTGACACCTGCCGCGCCATCGAGGCCTACTACGCCTACAATCCTGAGCGCGCGCAGCAGGTCATCAGCGAGCGGATGGAAGCCCTCGGCGCCACCCTGGTGGATGGCAAGTGGAACTACAACGGCGCACCGATCGTCCTCGTCGCCATCATCCGCACCGAGGATGAGCGCATGGAAATCGGCGATTACGTCTCCACGCAACTGGAGTCCATCGGCTTCACCGTTGACCGCCAGTACAAGACCCGTTCCGAAGCCTCCCCCATCTGGGTGCGCTCCAACCCGGCCGACGGCCTGTGGAACTTCTACACCGGCGGCTGGATTACCACCGCCATCAGCCGCGATGACGGCACCAACTTCTCGTTCTTCTACACCCCGCGCGATTACCCCATCCCGCTGCACCAGGCCTACACCCCCAGCCCCGAATTCGATGCGGTGGCTCTGCGCCTGCGCAACAATGATTTCGGCAGCATGGAAGAGCGCGGCGAACTGTTCGCCCAGGCGCTCTGGCTGGCCCAGCAGGATTCGGTCCGCGTCTGGCTGATCGATCAGATTTCCTTCTCGCCCCAGGTCGCCAACCTGGAAGTCACCTATGACCTGGCGGGCGGCGTGGCCGGCTCGATGCTGTGGCCCTACACCATCCGCTTCACCGGCGAGGAAGGCGGCGTGGTCCGCTGGGCGCAGCCCGGCGTGTTGGTCGATCCGTGGAACGCGATTGCCGGCTCCAACTGGATTTACGACATGACCCCCATCCGCGCCACCGGCGATACCGGCACCATGCCCGATCCCTACACCGGCCTTGCCTGGCCGCACCGCATCGAGCGCGCCGAAGTCGTGGCCCAGACTGGTCTGCCGATTGCCCGCACCCTCGACTGGGTGACCCTGACCTTCGCCGACCAGATCGACGTCCCGGCGGATGCCTGGGTTGACTGGGATGCGACCAACCAGGTCTTCGTCACGGCTGCCGAGCGCTACCCCGAAGGCACCACCGCCAAGGTGAAGGTCACCGTTTACTACCCGGCTGACCTGTTCGAGACGGTTACCTGGCATGATGGCAGCCCGCTGAGCATCGGCGACTTCATCATGGCCATGATCATGACCTTCGATCCCGGCAAGCCCGAGAGCGCCATCTACGATGAGGCCGCGGCCGCCAACCTGGAGGCCTACCTCGAGCACTTCAAGGGTGTCCGCATCGTCTCGACCGACCCGCTGACCATCGAGACCTACGACGACCTGTATCAACTGGACGCCGAGAACAACGTGGTCACCTGGTGGCCGACCTACGCCTACGGCACGGCCTCCTGGCATGCGCTGGCCTTGGGTGTTCAGGCCGAAGCGGCCCAGCAACTGGCCTTCTCGGCTGACAAGGCCGATGCCCTGCAGGTCGAGTGGATGTCCTACATCAGCGGCCCGAGCCTGGAAATCCTGAACAGTTACCTGGAGCAGGATGTGGCTACTCCCTTCATCCCGTACGCCCCGACCCTGGGTCAGTACGTGACGACGGAAGAGGCGGCTGCCCGCTACGCCAACCTGCAGGCCTGGTACGCGGAGCGCGGTCACTTCTGGGTCGGCACCGGCCCCTTCTATCTGGAAGCGGTCTACCCGGTTGAGCAATCGCTGACCCTGGCCCGCAACCCGAACTATCCGGACCTGGCTGATGAGTGGGCGCGCTTCGCGGCCCCGAAGATCGCCGTGGTCGACCTGACCGGCCCGACCTCCGTCGCCGCTGGCACCCAGGCCACCTTCGACGTCTTCGTGACCTACGAGGATGCCCCCTATCCGGCGGCCGAGATCACCGGCGTCAAGTACCTGGTCTATGATGCCACCGGCAACCTGATTACCACCGGTAACGCCGAACTCGTCGCCGACGGCCAGTATCAGGTCGTCCTCGACACCACCGGCTTCACCGCCGGGGCGGCCAAGATCGAAGTGGCGGTCACCTCGCTGGTGGTGAGCATCCCGTCCTTCGCCTCCCTCGAGTTCGTCGTGACTGCTCCGTAAGCCGCGACCCTCGACATTCTCTGTTAGGGGCAGGGCAACCTGCCCCTAACAGATTACCTCCAGAATCAAAATTGGGAAGGTCAAGAAATGAGCGAAGAGAACCAACCCCAGCCGGTTTCGCTGGAACGCATCCTGGCGCGTAAACGAGCGGTGGATACGTTCAAGCGAGTCGCCCGCTATTCGGCCGTGCGCCTGGTGACGCTGTTTCTGACGATTGTGGTAGCCATTTTCCTGACGATTGTGATCGCCAACATGGGGGGCTACGTAGATGAAATTCGCCGCGGCGAAATCCGCGAAAATTTCAATCAGCAAGCCGCCATGAATCCGGCCATCCGCAACCTGTCAATCGAGGAACGGCGGCGTTGGGTGGAAGAGCGCGTGCGCATCGAAGAAGAGCGCCAGGGCTTGAACAAACCTTTCATGGTGCGGACGGTGGCTTACATGAGCAATGCCCTCACCTTGAACCTGGGTCGCTCGATGCACCTGACGAGCGACAGCGGTTCGCGGACGGTGCGCCTGATTCTGCTCGAACGGTTACCCTCCACCCTCGTGCTTTTTGGCACAGCAAATATCCTGCTGTTCTTCTTCGACTTGTACGTTGCCTTGTACCTGTCGAGGCGGTACGGCAGTTTCCTGGACAAACTGTTTATCACCCTTGCCCCATTGAATTCAGCCCCGGGCTGGTTCTTTGGCATTTTCCTGATTCTGATTTTCGCGGCGATTTTCAAGATTTTGCCCTTCGGGGGCATGGTGGATACGCCTCCGCCCGCCGAACCGCTGCCTTACGCCCTGAGTATGATGAAACACATGATATTGCCGATGCTGGCGCTGGCGCTCAGTTCGGTGTTCCTGGCCGTCTATTCGCAGCGCACCTTCTTCCTGATTTACTCCAGTGAAGATTACGTCGAGATGGCCAAGGCCAAAGGCCTGACCTCGCGCGATATCGAACGCCGCTACATTTTGCGTCCCACCCTGCCGACGATCATCACCAACTTTGCCTTGGGCTTGATCACCGTCTGGACGGGCGCTCCTATCTTCGAAACCATCTTCCAATGGCCGGGATTGGGACGGCAGTTGTTCCAGGCCATTGGCCTGTACGACATTCCCATTATTGTGGGTGAGACTGTGATTTTCTCCTACTTGCTGGCCATCACCGTTTTCCTGCTGGACTTCATCTACGCGCTGGTTGACCCGCGTGTGAAAGTGGGAGGCCAGGGAGGTGCGCCGTCATGAACCAACTGCGCAAGAGTTTTCGCGAATTACTGCGTTATCCCTCGGCGGTTGCCGGGTTGATTATCATCCTGATTCTGGTTGGCGTCTCGATCTACGCCTTGATTGCGATTCCTTATGACGAGGCGGTTCGCCTTTGGCGCGGCGGCGAGGATGTCTGGTACATGAATCCCCAGAACGTCCCGCCGGAGTGGATCAATCTCTTCCGACGCAATGACCTGCCGGGCTCCTTCGTGTTGGATAGCCGCAGCCAGGAAAACGAGGATGGCACGGTGGTGAAAGAGACCAACGCGGTTTCGGAAGAGATGACGGAAGTCAAAATCACATTCTCGTTCGATTATCCGTATGAGGATTACCCGCAGGAATTGGTCCTCTACATGAACGGATATTACACCGAGAAGGAGCCGTATATTGCCATCTCGATCATCACTCCGGATGGACGCGAATTGCGTGTCACCGAGATGTCCATTGATCAAGCCGATACCTATCGCTTCTCGCAGGACCAGCGCCTGCAGCGGCGTCTGCGCGGCCTGGCGCCGATGGTCGGCATCTTCTCGGTGCCGGATACCGATCCACCTGTCCCTCTGCAGGGAACGTATCAGGTCGTCCTGACCGGCTTCACCTTCGAGGAAGGCTCTGATTTCGACGCCCAACTGGTCATGCACGGGAAAGTGGCTGGCTGGGCCGGCACCGACCACCGCCGCCGCGACCTTTCGGTGGCGCTCCTGTGGGGCACGCCGCTGGCCCTGGCTTTCGGCCTGCTGGCCGCCATCGGGACGACCGTGACCACGATGGTGATTGCCGCCATCGGCGTCTGGTTTGGGGGCTGGGTGGATGAGTTGATTCAGCGCATCACAGAAGTCAACCTGGTGCTGCCGTTCCTGCCCATCCTAATTATGATCGGCACGTTCTATTCGAAGAGCATCTGGCTGATGCTCGGTGCGACGATTGCATTGAGCATCTTCGGCGGCGCCATCAAGACCTACCGGGCCATTTTCTTGCAAATCAAGGAATCTCCCTATATCGAGGCGGCGCGCGCCTACGGGGCGGGCAACTTCCGCATCATCGTTTTCTATCTGGTGCCGCGCATCGTCCCGCTGCTGATCCCGACCCTGGTGACCCTCATCCCCTCCTACGTGTTCCTGGAGGCCTCGCTGGCAGTGCTGGGGCTGGGCGATCCGGTCCTGCCCACTTGGGGCAAGGTCATCAACGATGCCCAGGCGAACGGCGCGCTGTATATGGGTCATTATTACTGGGTGCTCGAACCGGCCATTCTTTTGATGATTACCGGTTTGGCCTTTGCCTTGTTGGGCTTTGCAATGGACCGCATCTTCAATCCGCGCTTGCGAGGTGTGTGATGGCTGCCAATCGAGAAAAACTTCTGCGGGTCGAAGACTTGGTTTTGCACTTCCGCACGACCGTGGGAGTCGTGCAGGCAGTGGATGGGATCAATTTCGACCTGGATTACAACCGGGCAGTGGTCGTTTTGGGCGAATCGGGCTGCGGCAAGAGTTCACTGGCCAAGGCCATCCTGCGTCTGCTGCCGCGCAATGTGGGCGCCTACAGCGGCAAAGTTTATCTGGGCGGTTCGGATGTCATGGCGCTCTCGGACGAGGAATTTCGTCAGAATGTGCGCTGGGTGGGCATCTCGATGGTGCCGCAGGCGGCGATGAACTCGCTCAATCCGGTCATTCGCGTCGGCGACCAGGTCGCCGAGCCGGCCATGATTCACATGGGCGTCAAGAAGGAAGAAGCCCTGAAACTGGCTCGCCAAATGTTCGAGCATGTCGGCGTGCCGGAGGATTTCCTGGTGCGCTATCCCTTCGAATTGTCGGGCGGCATGCGCCAGCGGGCGGCGATTGCCATGGCGCTGGTGACTGCCCCCAACCTCATCATCCTCGATGAACCGACCAGCGCCCTGGACTTGCTGACCCAGGCGAACATCTTCAATGTACTGAAGCGCATCAAGAAGGAATTGGGCACCAGTTTCATTCTGATTACGCACGACATTGCCACTTCGAGCGAACTGGCCGACGAGGTAGCCGTCATGTACGCCGGTCAAATCGTCGAGACGGGCGAGGCCAAGGATTTCTTCCCGGCGCCGTTGCATCCCTATGCCCAAATGCTGATGGCCAGCGTGCCGCGCCTGCGCGCCGACCAAGACCCCGAATTCATCACCGGTCAGCCGCCGTCGCTGATCAACCTGCCGCCCTCCTGCCGGTTTGCACCGCGCTGTCCGAAGCGGCACGACAAGTGTGAACAGGATCCGCCCATCATCGAGAAGGACGGGCGAAAGGTCAAGTGCTGGCTGTATGCCTGATGAGGAGAAGAATATGGCAGAGAGTGACGTCCAAGTGAAGGAACAGAGAATCGGCCTCGATGGGCGGCCGGTCCTGTTGCATATCGAAAACCTGCGCGTGTGGTTCGAATTGCGCCGATTCGGCTTCGGCATCGCCGGGCATGTGCGCGCCGTGGATGGCGTCAGTTTCAACCTGCACAAAGGCGAGGCCATCGCCGTTGTTGGCGAGAGCGGCTGCGGAAAATCGAGCCTGATGCGGACCATCCTGGGCCTGTATGCGCCGACCGAAGGTCACGTCGAATTCGACGGCCAGAAAATCAGCGAGATGGGCCGCGCCGGTTTGCGCTGGTACCGCTCACAGGTCGGCTATGTACAGCAAGACCCGTATGGGGCGCTGCCGCCGTTCATGAGCGTCCAGCGCATTCTCGAAGAACCGTTGATTATCAGCGGCGTCAAGAACAAACAGGAACGCGCCGCCCGCATCCGCAAGGTCTTGGAGGAAGTCAAGATGTATCCGGTCGAAGACTTCCTGCCCAAGTTCCCGCACATGTTAAGCGGCGGGCAGCAGCAACGGGTGGTGATCGCCCGGGCGATGATCATGGAGCCGAAGTTGATCGTGGCCGACGAGCCGGTTTCGATGCTGGATGCCTCGGTGCGGGTCGAAATCCTGAAACTGCTGCGCGGTTTACAGGAGAGCCACAACCTTTCGTTCATCTACATTACCCATGACCTCTCGACGGTCAAGTATTTCTCGGAGCGTATCTTCGTGATGTACGCCGGCAATCTGGTGGAGAAAGGCCCGATTGGGTCGATTCTCAAGAATCCGCTCCATCCCTACACCTTTGCCCTGATGGCAGCCACATCCGATCCGGATGCCCGCAACGCCGAGACCTACAAGGAGGTGCCTCCGGGCGAGCCGCCCAGCCTGGTCAAGCCGCCGGCAGGCTGCCGTTTCCACCCGCGTTGCCCGCGCATCATCCCTGGCAAGTGCGACGTCGAAGTGCCGCCCGAATTCGAGCCGGAGCCCAACCATCAGGTGCAGTGCTGGTTGTACCAATGAGAAGGGATATTCCTCCCGGTCGGCTGCTCGTCATCGGCTTCATTTTGCTGCTCTTGGGGTGGCTTTTCCCCTTCCTGATGATGCTCCGGCTGATCGAATCGACCTTCTGGCTGAATTTCCTGTCGTTTGGGGCGCAGGTGGCCGGTCTGTTCCTCGGCTTCATCGGCACGACGATGTACATCCGAATCAACAGAAACCAGGATCACTGACGCTGGCCCCTGGCAGACAGAAAGCGGGGCTGTCCCCAAAGCGGGGCGAAATTCCATTTTGTCGCCCCAGAGATGTAGAACATCGTCCACGACCGCCCGATGGGTGGTGTGGCAGTCTGTTCATGACTTTGTGGGACAGCCCCCAATGCTATTCATGTGGGGAATGCAACCTGACCTTGTGCGCATGGGAATCGCATTTCTTTGCTATAATTCGGGTACTCGCATGAGGAGAATCTCAGCATGGCAAAGACGCCCCTCTTGGAAGTCAAGAACCTGAAAACCTATTTTTATACGGAAGACGGCATCGTCAAAGCCGTTGACGGCGTAAGTTTCCAGGTCTATCCTGGGGAAGTGCTCGGACTGGTGGGCGAGTCGGGATGCGGCAAGAGCGTCACCTCGCTCTCCATTATGCGCTTGATTGCCCCGCCCGGCAAAGTAGTGGAGGGGGAAATCCTCCTTAACGGTCAGGACCTGCTGGCTCTGAGCGAAGCCGAAATGATTCGGGTGCGCGGCAACAAGATTTCGATGATTTTTCAGCAGCCCCAATCGGCGCTCAATCCCGTCTTCAAGGTGGGGGACCAGATTACCGAAGTTTTGCACATCCATCAAAAGGTCGGCAAGCAAGACGGCTGGAGGCGGGCCATCGAATTGCTCAAAATGGTCGGCATTCCAGATGCCGAGCGGCGGGCTGCCTCCTATCCGCATGAACTTTCCGGCGGCATGGCCCAGCGCGTCATGATTGCCATGGCCCTGGCCTGCCTGCCCGAACTGCTGATTGCCGACGAACCGACCACCGCCCTGGATGTGACCATCCAGGCCCAGATTCTCGACCTGATGCGCGACCTGCGCAACCGGGTGGGCGCGTCGGTCATCTTGATTACGCATGACCTGGGTGTGGTGGCCGAACTGGCCGAGCGGGTGGCCGTCATGTACGCCGGACAGATTGTCGAACAGACGGACGTGCGCACCCTGTTTGCCGAACCCTTGCACCCCTATACCCTGGGCTTGATGGGCTCGATTCCGATTCTGGGGCAAATCAAAGACCGCCTGGATGTCATCCCCGGCAGCGTGCCCAACCTGGTCAACCTGCCGCCCGGCTGCCGTTTTGCGCCGCGCTGCCGCGCCCGCCTCGAAAACAACCTGCACATCTGCGAACAATCCGATCCGGCTTTGATCGAAGCCGCCCCCGGCCACCTGGTGCGCTGCTGGTTGTATCAGGAAGCCGGAGAAAAAGCCCAGCCGAAGAGCCGCAAGCCGAAGAAGTGACAGGCAGTGCAGCGGGCTCAATCTCATCGCGGAGTGAGTCGACTGATGACCGACCAAAAGAAGTCCCAGCGAGACCTGGTAGTGGTGAAAAATCTGGTCAAGTACTTTCCGGTGCGCGCCGGCCTGTTGCAACGCGTCGTCGCCTGGGTCCAGGCGGTGGATAACGTCAGTTTCTCCATCCGGCAGGGCGAGACGCTCGGCCTGGTGGGCGAATCGGGCTGCGGGAAGACCACCATCGGCCGCACCATTCTGCGCCTGATCGAACCCACCTCGGGCCAGATCCTCTTCAACGGCGTGGATGTGGCCACCCTGCGCGGCAGGGAACTGAAAGCCATGCGCCGCGACATGCAAATCATCTTCCAGGACCCATACGCCTCGCTCGACCCGCGCGTCCCCATCGGCGAGTCGGTCATGGAAGGTTTGAACGTCCACGCGGTTGGCACCCGCCAGGAGCGTTTCGAAATCATGATGGACACCTTGAAAAAGGTAGGGCTGGAAGACTATCACGCCCGGCGTTACCCTCATGAGTTTTCGGGCGGACAGCGTCAGCGCATCGGCATCGCCCGCGCCTTGGCCTTGCGCCCCAAATTCATCGTCTGCGATGAGCCGGTCTCGGCGCTGGATGTTTCCATCCAATCGCAGGTGTTGAACATCCTCAAAGATTTGCAGCAGGAATTTGGCCTGACCTACCTGTTCATCGCCCACAACATGAGCGTGGTCGAACACATTTCCGACCGGGTGGCGGTCATGTACCTGGGCAAAATCGTCGAATTGGCCTCCCGCGAAGACCTCTACCGCGACCCGCTCCATCCGTACACGCGGGCGCTCATGTCGGCCATCCCCATTCCCGATCCGACCATCAAACGCGAACGCATCATTCTCAAGGGCGATGTCCCCAGCCCGTTGAACCCGCCCAAGGGCTGCCGATTCCATCCCCGCTGCCCGCTCGCCATCGACCGCTGTTCGCAGGAGGAACCGCCGCTCAAGGAGGTTCACCCTGACCATTTGGCCGCCTGCTGGCTGCTGGAATGAGTCCCCGGCCCTCTTTTTTCGGACTCGTGATAGAATTTTGCTATGACCGCCCATCGCATTCTAATCGTCGAAGACCAGCGCGAAGTCAGCCGCTTGCTGCGCACCTCGCTGGAAACCCTGGAGCACAAACTAGAAATCATCGAAATTCCATCGGGGGAAGAAGCGCTCCTGGATAGTTCCCGCAACCGCGTCGATTTGCTGGTTGCGGATTATCGTCTGCCGGGGATGTCGGGCATCGAGTTGATGCTCAAGGTGCGCGGCTTTCATCCGGATGTCAAAGTCATCCTCATCACCGGTCTGACCGATCCCAAGGTCCGGCGCGAGGTCGCCAACGCCGGGGCCGACGCTTTCTTCATCAAGCCCGTCCAGATTGCGGATTTCCTGGACGCGGTCGAACGCGCCCTCGGCCTGGTCGAGACCATCCTGCCGCCTGAACCGATTGCGCCTCCCGACGAAGCGGCTGACGAGGAACGCAAAACCTTGCCCGATTTGCTGACCGGTCTGCGCCAGAATCTGGAAGCCAAGGCGGTGCTGCTCTACGATGACGGCGGACGCATCCTGGCCCGCGCCGGTGAACTGCCCGACAGCAGCGCCGAGGTCACCCTGACCGTTTCGCTGATGTCCATCTTCAGCGCCGGGCAGAAAATCGCCTCTCTCTTGGGGGCGGCTGCGGCTGCCGCCTGGCACATTTTCCCCGGCGAGCGCTATGACGTCCTGTTTTCGCCGGTGGGGACGCTCCATGCCCTGCTGGTGGTCGGCGAAGGGCTGGCCGAGACGGCCAGGCTGCAGGAGGCGATGCAACTTCTGGCCGACTCGCGCAGCGCCTTGCTAGAGGCCCTGGAGGCCATCGGGGCGGCGGTGGCGCTCGTCGAACCGGCGGCCCCAACGGCGAGGAAGGCCGCCGAGGAGGCCCGCACCGAACCGCTGGAGGATTTGGAACCGCTGCTGAAGGCCAAAAAGAAACTCAAACCCCAAGAACTGGACGCCTTCTGGGAAGAAGCCGTCGACAAGACGAAGGCACCCACCAAGCCGGACATGCTGTCTTACGAGCAGGCCAAGCAACTCGGCCTGACCCCCGATGTCGAGAGTAAAAAGAGATAAACGCTCCTCCAGGCGCTGCCCTCTTGGTCGGCGGGAAGCCCGAAGGGGAGGTGTTGGTGCTTGCCCAAATCTTTGTGCAATCGGCTTCGGCCGGGACTCACCCCCTGCGGGGGTGCTTCGCGAAGTCCCGTCTCGGTGCCCGAAAGTCGGCTAGAAGCCGACTGCGAGTCCGCTTTGCGCAGCGTGAGCGGATTTCCCTGACAGCGCCCGCCAACCACGTTATGGGCAATCGCCGAGGAGGTGATATTGTCTGGCGGCTAAGCCTGTGATACAATCGTGCCGCTCTGGGGCGTGGTGCAACGGCAGCACACCAGACTTTGGATCTGTGGATCTTGGTTCGAGTCCAGGCGCCCCAGCCTGATGAAACCCCGCGCCCAGGCGGGTTTTTCTCTCTCTGTCTTGTGAGGAACAGGCCGTGTCTGTGAATCCGGTCGAATCGAAAGATGCCAAAGGCAGCGAGGCAGGGGTTTTGACCTCCCTTTTGGTCCTGGCGGCCCTTTTGGGATGTCTGGCCCTTGTCCTGGGTCTGGTTCTGATTCCGCTGGTACGCTCTTCATTGAGCGCGGCTCCCCTCCTCTCGCCCTCTTCCTGGCTGTTTACTCCCCTGGACGGCTCGCAAGCGACCGGGACGCTGCCCCTTCCCCGGCTATCTTCCACTCCCTCTCCTACGCGGATTTCCGTTCCGCGGGTGCTGGTCTATAACGGGGAGAGGAACGCCTACTTTGAGATTGACAAGTGGAGGGGAAGGGCGTTGTTGTACGTTCGCTACGAGGGCCAGGGTTACTTCAGCCTGACCTGTTATGACTCCGCCAACCTGCACACGTTGACTTCTGTCAATACCGAGGGCCCTTATGAGGGCGTCCTGCCGCTCGATTTTTTCCCCGATGAACATACCACGCGTATCAGTATCCAGGCTTCCGGCCCCTGGCTGCTCGAAATCCGTCCCCTGGAGATGATGGAGCGTGTAACCGTTCCGGGCCGTCTGGAGGGCCGGACGGATCGGGTGGTGCGTCTGGAAGGCAAGCCGGCGGTCGAGTTGACCGTCTCGACCAGTGGTTACATCAGCATCTGGGGATATGGGGACTCACGCACGCAACCCTGGCCTGAGTTGCTTGTCAACGATTATCCTCGCGATTCCTCGTCCATCACGATTACTGCTGAAATCCCGCCGGGAGTGACCATACTTTCCATTCACGCCACCGAGGAGTGGTCGGTGGTGATTTCTGGGAGGTCGCCGTGAAAATTGTTTCCATCCTTCTTGCTGCCGGGCAGGGGACGCGCATGAAGTCGGATTTGCCCAAGGTGCTGCACCCCGTCTGCGGGCGGCCGATGATTGCCTACGCCCTCGAGGCGGCCCGCGCGGTCAGCACCGAGACGCCGGTCGTCATCATCGGCCACGGGGGCGAGGCGGTGCGCGACTACGTCGGCGACTCGGCGCGCTGCATTGTCCAGGAGCCGCAACTGGGGACCGGACACGCCGTCCTGCAGGCCGAGTCTTTGCTGCGCGGCCAGGCCGACCTGGTGCTGGTGACCTACGCCGATATGCCGTTGATGCGCGCCGAGACCCTCCTCCGGCTGGTCGAGGCCCAAAGGGCCAACACCGGCCCTCTGACGCTGCTGACCGTCATCGCCAGCGACCCGCGCGGCTTTGGGCGCATCCTGCGCACCACCGACGGCATGGTGCAAGCCATCGTTGAGGAGGCCTCTGCCACGCCCGAACAACTGCGCATCAACGAACTCAACGTCGGCGCCTATTGCTTCTCCGCCGATTGGCTGTGGGATGCCCTGCACCGCATCCCGCTTTCTCCAAAAGGCGAGTATTACCTGACCGATACGGTCGAACTGGCCGTGCGCGACCATCTGGCCGTCCAGCCCATCGTCAGCGATGACCTGGACGAGGCCATCGGCGTCAACACCCGCGTCCATCTGGCCGAGGCGACGCGCGCCATGTTCCGCCGTACCGCCCGCGCCCACATGCTGGCCGGCGTCAGCCTCATCGACCCGGAAACCACCTACATCGAGCCGGGCGTGACCATCGGGCGCGATACCCTGCTGTGGCCCAATACCCACTTGCGCGGCCGCACGACGATTGGCGAGGGCTGCGAAATCGGTCCGGAGACCATCATCGTCGATTCGCAAATCGGCAATCGTTGCAAGATTCTCAAAGCCGTGCTGGAACAGGCGGTGGTCGAGGACGAGGTGGATATGGGTCCCTTTGCCCACCTGCGCAAGGGCGCCCATTTGTGCCGCGGCGTCCACATGGGCAATTTTGGCGAGGTCAAGGACTCGGTCCTCGGCCCCGGCGTCAAGATGGGGCATTTCTCCTACATCGGCAACGCGGTCGTCGGCGCGGAGGTCAACATCGGCGCCGGGACGATCACCTGCAACTACGATGGAGTGCGCAAGAATCAAACCGAAATCGGCGAGGGCGCCTTCATCGGTTCGGACACCATGCTGGTCGCGCCGGTCAAAATTGGGCGGCGCGCCAAGACGGGAGCCGGGGCAGTCGTCACCCGCGATGTGCCGGATGACACCCTCGTGGTCGGCGTCCCTGCCCGCCCGCTCAAGAAATCCGATGAGTGAAACATTTCTCGGTGAGAGAAGAAAAATGCAACCATTGACCGATTTGGAGCGCCAGGCGCTGCTCGACCTGGCCAACGAAGCCCGCCGCCGGGCTTATGTGCCGTACTCGAATTACCCCGTCGGCGCGGCGTTGCGGACGAAATCGGGGCGGCTGTTCACCGGCTGTAATGTCGAGAATGCCGCCTACCCGCAAGGCATGTGCGCCGAACGGATCGCCATCTTCAAAGCCGTCTCGGAGGGGGAGCGCGAGTTCGATGTTCTGGCGGTCGTCACACCCAACGGCGGTTCGCCGTGCGGCGGCTGCCGTCAGGTGATGGCCGAGTTCGGCCTGGAGACGCGCGTCCTGATCGGAGATGGCGAGGGGCGTCTGCTGCGCGAAACGACCGTCGCCGACCTCCTGCCCGGGGCGTTCACCCCTCAAGATTTGCCGCGCTGAGACGGCGGAGACAGGCATGGATCGGGGGCGTTCTTTCCGCCTGGAAGCGGTCGTCCTGCGTCACGCCGACTGGGGCGAGGCTGACCGTCTGATCAGCCTCTACAGCCGCGAGCGCGGCAAGGTGCGGGCCGTCGCCAAGGGGGCGCGCCGCATCCGCTCGCGCAAGGCCGGCCATCTCGAACCGTTCACCCGCGTCGTCCTGCAACTGGCCAAAGGCCGCGACCTGCCCATCATCACCCAGGCTGACACTCTGGCGGCCTACCTGCCGTTGCGCGAAAACCTGCTTCTCACCGGCTACGCCGCCTACGTCGTTGAACTGCTCGACCGCTTCACCTACGAGGAGGAGGGGGAAAATGTCGGCCTCTACCGGCTGCTGGTCGAGACCCTCGCCCGCCTGACCACCGAAGCCGACCCCTGGACGGCGCTGCGCTATTATGAGGTGCACCTGCTCGATTTGCTCGGCTTCCGGCCGCAATTGTTCACCTGCGTCAACTGCGCCGCCGAAATCGAGGCTGTCGACCAGTTCTTCTCGCCCGCCGGCGGCGGGGTGCTGTGTCCGCGCTGCGGGGCGGGGCTGCCGGGCGCCTGGCCGGTCTCGATGGACGTGCTGCGCTACCTGCGTCACTTCCAGCGCAGCGATTACGCCGCGGCGCGGCGTGCGCAGCCCTCGGCCGAGACCCGCGCCGAGGCCGAGGCGCTGATGCAGAAATATTTCACCTACCTGCTCGAACGTGCGCTGCATTCTCCCGATTTTTTGAAACAGATTCGCAAATGAATCGCAGGGCCCCGGTCTCTCGAAGAGGCCAGGTCCCTATCTTCGGCCGCGCCTGGCCCAGTTGACCACCAGCAGCAGGCCGACCAGGGCGACGAGCGGCTTGAGAACCCACCACAGCAGGGCCTGAAGCCAGCGCCATTGCAAGGAGTAAAGGAGCCAGGCAATCAGCCAGCGCAGGGTCAGCGCCTGGCCGAGGGGGGCGAGCAGGACGCGGCGGCGGTAATCACGGAATGAGAAATCCTGTTTGGCGAAAGCCGCCCGGATTGCGCGGGCGGCGGTCTGGCCATAGGCGAGGGCGAAACTGATGCCCTCGCCGAAGACGGGATCGGCGCCGGCCGCGTCGCCGACCAGAATCACGCCGGGGACGGCGAAACGGCTGAACGGGTCGAAGAGGCGAATCGGCCAGCCGCGCAAGTCGGCCGCCTCCAGGCGGTAGCCGCAGCGGGCCATTTCCTGCCTCAGCAGATTCCTGAGCGGCGGACGGCTGCCGTTGCCGAAGAGAGCGGCATCGTAGATGCCCCACAGGCGCGCCGCCTCGCCGCCGGCCTGGGCGGGAAAATCCCAGACGTAGCCGGCAATCCCTTGCGGGACGGGATGGAAATCGAAATAGGCATCTTGGCGGCGGTGACCCTCATCCGCGCTCGGCGGGACGAGGACCTCCAGGGCGCGTCCCGCCCGTAACGAAGCGTCCGGCAGGACGGCGCGGCGCACGACTCCGTTCGACCCATCTGCCCCGACGACGAGCCGGGCGCGGTACTCGCGGTGCGACGTCTCGACCACCACCGCCGTCGCCTCGATGCGCACGCCCTTCACCTCCGTCTGTTCCTGGATGTGGAAGCCGCGTTGACGCGCTTTTTCGGCCAGCCAGGCGTCGAATTCGTCCCGCCGGATGAGGCGCAGGGTATAGCCTTTCGGCAGGCGGATGGCCAGGCCGCGGCCGGCGAAGTCGAAATGGGCGGCGCGGGCGTCCAGGTGTGGAATTTCGGTCACGTCCAGGCCGAGGCGGCGCAGGATGACCTCGGCATCGGCGACCAGCGCGCCGCCGCACAGTTTGGGGCGCGGGTGGCGGGCTTTCTCCAGGATGAGGGTGTGCGGTGCGAGGTCGGGGGCGAGGCGCGCCAGGTGCAGGGCGGTCGAGAGTCCGGCCGGCCCCGCCCCGACGATGATTACGTCATAGAAGGAAGCCTCGTCCATGCCGCTAATTATAGTGCGGTCTGGCTTGCACTATAATTGAGGCGGTGCTATGATGACCCGCCCCGACTTTGCCCATCTCTTCCCTGCCCCGACGGCGATGACCGCCGCCGACGGTTCGCCGCGCTTCGCGTTCGTCACCTTCCTGATGCTCAACGACAGTTTTCTGCCGGGGGCGCTGATGACCGCCTACGGTCTGCGCCGCCAGGCGACGCGCGCCGATTTGGTCTGTTTGGTGACGGAGGAAATCACAGCCGAGGCGCGCCGGGCGCTGAGTCTGCTCTACGACCGCATCGTGGAGGTGCCGCGCCTCTTCATCCCCCATAAGCGCCGCCAGGAGCGCCAAGACCGGCCGTTCCTGTTCACCCGCCTCCACGCCCTATGCCTCGGCCCTGATGGCGACCTGGGCTGCCGCTACGAAAAAATCGTCCTGCTGGACGCCGACGTCCTGCCGCTGCGATACTACGACCATCTGTTCAACCTGCCCGCTCCGGCGGGAATCATTAACGAGCGCCGGGCGCACGTCATGGAATATGATGAGCGCGGCCGCTACATCATCCCGTCCAGCGTGGCCGTGGACGGGACCTGGAAGTGGCACCGCATCTACGAAACCGTCTGCCCGCACGGGGCGCCCATCCCGGCCGAACTGACCGAGCGCGTCCGCAGCGACCCGCAGAACATGGGCGTCAATTCCTCGCTGCTCGTCCTGACCCCCTCACGGGCCGAATTCGAGGCCATCCAGCAGGCTGCTGCTGCCCCAGAGATGCGCGCCCTGGTGGGCGACCGCTTCAACTGGCCGGAGATGCAATTTCTGACCCTCTACTGGTCCGGCCGCTGGACCAGCGTGGACCTGCGCTTCAGCGGTTTCAACGGTTACCCCGGCATGGACGTCCTATTCGGCTCGCACTACGCTGGTTTCAAGCCCTGGAATTTCAAGAATCCGAAAGCCATGGCCCACTGGGGGCGTTTCGAGGATTTCCAGGTCTGGTTCCGCCTCTACACTGAGATGGTGACGCGCGCCTACCCCGACCTGCTGCAAGTCCGCCGCCTGGCGCGGCTGCTGGAGGCGATTCGCGAACTGGGAAACGGACTTTTTCACGGAATCGCGGATTAGAACGGACTTTTTCACGGAATCGCGGATTAGAACGGACTTTTCACGGAATCACGGGTTAGAACGGACTTTTCACGGAATCGCGGATTAGAACGGACCTTTTCACGGAATCGCGGATTAGAACGGACCTTTTCACGGAATCACGGGTTAGAACGGACTTTTTCACGGAATCGCGGATTAGAACGGACTTTTCACGGAATCACGGATTAAAACGGACTTTTCACGGAATCGCGGATTAGAACGGACTTTTTCACGGAATCACGGATTAGATCTAATGTATAATTTTTTGTATCTGCGCTGCTTCCTTAAAATGCCGTTTCGCGCTAGCCGGAGGGGCGGCGTGGCGGATATGGCGGGCAACGTCTGGGAATGGTGCGCCGACTGGGATGATGCAAACTACTACAAGAACTCACCAAAGCAGAACCCGCAGGGCCCCGCGAGCGGCTCTTCCCGCGTGCTGCGGGGCGGCTCATGGAACAACAACGATAACAACGTCCGCGCTTCCAACCGCAACAGGAACGAACCAACGAACATCAACAACGTTGGTTTTCGTTGCTCCCGATTACATGTGAAATCTTCAACCAGAATACGGCATGTTTACGGACATGCCGCGAGCGTTGTAGATGTGAGCGCTGGCGCTCCCTGTCCGCCGCCGGGCGGGCAAATATAAAATAGCCCCATTCCCTTTGTCCTTTGAGACAATTGGAATGGGGCGCAGTCAGACTTCCGAAGTCTCCGAGACTTCGGAAGTCTGGGTTATAATCCCAAACTGAACACTGAACACCGATTACTGAAAACTGATAACCATGCCCTCCACCTTTCAATCCATCATCCTCAAACTCCAACAATTCTGGTCCGACCACGGCTGCCTCATCACCCAGCCCTACTACACCCAGGTCGGCGCAGGGACGATGAACCCCAACACCTTCCTGCGCGTCCTCGGACCCGAACCCTGGAACGTCGCCTACGTCGAACCCTCTGTCCGCCCCGACGACGGGCGCTACGGCGAAAACCCCAACCGCTTCCAGGTGCATTACCAGTACCAGGTCATCCTCAAACCCGACCCAGGCAACCCCCAGGAACTCTACCTCGACTCGCTCAAAGCCCTCGGCATTGACCCGCGCCAGCACGACATCCGCTTCGTCGAAGACAACTGGGAACAGCCCGCCATCTCCGCCTGGGGCTTGGGCTGGGAAGTCTGGCTCGACGGACAGGAAATCACCCAGTTCACCTACTTCCAGCAAATGGGCGGCGTGACCCTCAACCCCGTCTCGGTCGAACTGACCTACGGGCTGGAGCGCATCCTCATCGCCCTCAACAACGCCAAAGCCATCTGGGACGAACCCTGGAACGAACACGTCACCTACGGCGAGATACGCCGCCGCGAAGAATACGAACATTCCAAATACTACTTCGAAATCGCCGACATCGAGCGCGTCCGCCGCATGTACGACCTCTACTCCGCTGAAGCCGACGCCTGTCTCGCCGCGGGCCTCATCGTCCCCGCCCACGACTACGTCCTCAAATGCTCGCACTCCTTCAACATCCTGGATACGCGCGGCGCGGTCAGCGTGGCAGAACGCCAGGCATTTTTCAGAAGGATGCGTGAACTAGCGCGACAAGTCGCTACGTTGTATGAAGAACAACGTAAAGGACTTGAGTACCCTCTTCTAAAACCAACCAAGAAGCTGGTCACTAGTGAAGAAGCCCCCAGTAGTCCTAGCAGTATGTCTCAGGCAGCAGACTTTGTCCTTGAGATCGGCGTGGAGGAATTGCCTGCAAGCGATGTTGATTCGGCTGTTTGGCAACTTGAATTGTTCTTCAAACAAATGATTTTGCAAGTCTATCATCTCAAGTATGATGAGATCAAGGTGTTTGGTACTCCAAGACGTCTCGTGGTTTATGTTAGGAATCTAGCCCCAATGGGAGAAACCACATTTGTGGAAATAAAGGGTCCTCCTGAGCATGTTGCTTTTGATAAAGAAGGAAAACCAACCCAAGCTCTTCTAAGTTGGATAAAGAAGAATCAAATTCCAATGTCGGATGAGTTTTTAACCCCCGAATATCTTGTCCAAGAACGCGGTGGCGGGCGCTATGTTGTTTACCAAAAAGAAACTGAAGGTTCAATAATATCAATCCTTTTTCCGCGAGTATTACCCGTATTCTTGCAAGACATAAGGTTTGAGAAAACAATGCGCTGGAACGACTCTGGTGCATCTTTCTCACGACCTATTCGCTGGTTAGTTGCTTTGCACGGCGACATGGTCATCCCCTTCGAATACGCGGGCGTGACCAGCGGCAGCGTCACGCGCGGACTGCGTCCCTACGGCTCGCCCGAAATCGCCGTCCCCTCGGCGGAGAAATACCTCGACCTGATGCGTGAAGCGGGCATCCTGCTCGATAAAGAAGAGCGCAAAGCCGCCATCGTGGAGCAGGTGCAGCAGGCGGCGGCGCTGGTCGGCGGCGAAGCCATCATCGAAGAAGACCTGCTCAGCGAAGTGGCGAACCTGGTTGAAATGCCCACCGCCGTCCTGGGCGGCTTCGACCCCGAATTCCTGCAACTGCCGCGCGAGGTGCTGATTTCGGTGATGAAGAAGCATCAGAGATACTTTCCCGTTCAAAAAGTGTCAGGTGCTCCAGTGTCAAGCGCTACCGTGCAACGTGACACCGTGCAACGTGACACTGGGCAACATGACACTGCGCAACGTGCCACTTCTCTCCTCCCTCACTTTATTGCGATTAGAAACGGCGACGACCTGGGCATTGACCTCGTCCGCCAGGGCAACGAGCACGTCCTCGGCGCGCGCTTTGCCGACGCCAACTTCTTCGTCCGCGAAGACCTCAAGCACAAACTCGAAGACTTCCGCCCCAAACTGGCAGGGCTTACCTTCCACACCAAACTCGGTTCCATGCTCGACAAATCCGAGCGCATGTTGAAACTTTCTGACGAAATCGGGAAAATGCTGGGCTTGGATGATGTTCAACGTTCCAACGTTCAACGCGCCACGTTTTTAGCCAAAGCCGACCTGGTCACGCAGATGGTGACCGAGATGACCTCGCTTCAGGGCATCATCGGCGGCGAGTACGCGCTCCGCAGCGGCGAAGACCCCCAGGTAGCGCGGGCGATTGCCGAACAGTATCAGCCCCTGCCGCAGACGAAGGCGGGCTTGGTCGTCGCCCTGACCGACCGCCTCGACTCGCTCGTCGGTCTGTTTGCCGCCGGCCTGGCTCCGACAGGCGCCAAAGATCCCTTCGGTCTGCGCCGCGCCGCGATTGGCATCGTCCAGCCGCTTATCGAGCACAACGCCGACTTCGACCTGGCGGAAGCGGTGAAACGCGCTGCCCAACTTCAGCCCATCGAGGTCACGCACGAGACGCAGGCGAAGATTCTCGAATTCCTCGCCGGGCGGCTCGCAGTGGCGCTCAAAGAGATGGGCTACCGCTACGACGTGGTGGACGCCGTGCTTGCGGAGCAATCCAACAATCCCGCTGGGTCTGCCCGCGCAGTAAAACAATTACAGGCGTGGGTCGAACGCGCAGACTGGCACGCGATTCTGCCCGGCTACGCGCGCTGCGTGCGCATCATCCGCTCGGCTTCAGTAACCAGTGAGCAGTTATCAGTAGTCAGTGAGTCGTTGTTGGCGGAGGCGGAGGAGAAACAACTGTATCAGGCGCTCAAAACCATTCACCATTCTCCAACCACCATCGACGGATTGCTTGAAATAGTTGTCGCCCTCCTCCCCGCCATCAACGCCTTCTTCGACAAGGTGCTGGTCATGGCGGAGGACGAGAAAATCCGCAACAACCGCCTTGCGCTCGTCGGGCAAATTGCCGCTTTGTCCAAAGGCATCGCCGACCTGAGCAAACTGGAAGGATTCTAGGCCATTGGCCGTGCCGTATCGCTTGGGGCGCCGGGACACACGAACCGGCGCTTCTCGCGTTCATTTTCCAGTTGCGCCCCGCCCACTCCGCGTCTATAATTCACCTGGCTGTTCATTGCCCCCTCACGCCTCACGATTCCTCACCCGCCATGTCTCAAATTGACGAAATCAAATCTCGCCTCGACATCGTCGAACTCATCGGCGAAACAGTCAAACTGCGCCGCACCGGTCGCAACTACGCCGGCCTGTGCCCGTTCCACAGCGAAAAGACGCCCTCTTTCATCGTCTCGCCCGAACGGCAGACCTGGCGTTGTTTCGGCCAGTGCAACGAAGGGGGCGACATTTTCAAATTCGTCATGAAAAAAGAAGGCTGGGATTTCAAGGAGGCCCTGCGTTACCTGGCCCAGCGCGCCGGCGTCACGCTGGAGGCCTACCGGGCCGAGAAGCCCGAAGAAAGGGAAGCCCACGAACGCCTGCGCGGCTTGCTCGAGGCGGCACTCACCTTCTATCGTCATCACCTCTCCACACCGGCGGGAAAATTCGTCCTGGATTACCTGCACGAGAAGCGCGGCCTGACCGACGCGACCATCGAGACCTTCGGCCTGGGTTACGCTCCCTCCGGTTGGGACTCCACCCTGAAGTACTTCCGCCAGCAAGGCTACCGCGACGAAGACCTGCTCGGGGCCGGCTTGGTCTCGCAGCGCGAGGCTGGCGGCCTGGTGGATCGCTTTCGTAACCGGCTGATGATTCCCATCCGCGACGAAAACGGCCGCCTGTGCGGCTTTGGGGCGCGCGTCCTCGACCCCAACGATTACCCCAAATTCCTCAACTCGCCCGAGACCCCCCTCTTTTCCAAGAGCCACCTCCTGTACGGCCTCGACCGGGCGCGCAAAGCCATCCGCGCCGCCGGCCAGGCCGTCATCGTCGAAGGCTACCTGGATGTCGTCGCCCTGCACCAGGCCGGCTTCGAAAATGTCGTCTCGCCGATGGGCACCGCCCTGACCGAACACCAGTTGCGCCTGCTCAAGCGCTTCAGCCGCCGCATCGTCCTGGCCCTCGATCCCGATGCCGCCGGTCAGAAGGCCGTCCTCTCCGGACTGGAGGCCGCCCGCCAGAGTCTGGACCGTGAAGATGAACTGCGCTTCGACGCCCGCGGCCTGCTGCGCCACGAGGCGCGCTTGCAGGCCGACTTGCGCGTCGCCACCATGCCCGATGACCTCGACCCAGACGAAATCGTCCAGCGCGACCCTGCCCAGTGGAAGGCGCTCGTCGAACAGGCTCAGCCGGTCGTCGTCCATGTCATGCATGCCCTGGCCGCCGGCCGCGACTTGGACGATGCCAAGGTCAAATCCGAGATTGCCGGTCGGGTGCTGCCGCTCATCGAGGATTTGCCCAACTCCGTCGAACGCGAGACCTACCGTCAGCAACTGGCGCGCTTCCTGCGGGTGGACGAGCGCGCTCTCGTCGCGGCGCAGCCGGCGGCCCCGCGCCGCCCCCGTCCCAGGCCGCGGGTCGAGACGCCGCCCGACGCGCCCGTTCCCCCGTCTGCCCCGCTTCCCCCCTCCGTCTCCTCCCGCCTCGAGGCCCACCTCCTCAGCGTCCTGCTGCGCCGCCCCGACCTGCTCTACCGTCTCGATCGGGCTTTACAAGAAGTCTCTCTCAGCCGCCTCTCGACCGAAGATTTCGGGTATACTGATCACCAAGTGCTCTTTCGGCTGGTGCGTCAATCTCTCGACCAGGATGCTGAAGACCCCGACCGTTACCTGCTGGCCTCCCTCCCCGAAACCCTGGCGCCTCTGGCACAAGATTTGATGGAGCGCTCCAGAAGCCTGCCTCCCCTGGAGGAGCGTTTGCTTGAGGACATGCTGCGCGGCGTCATCAAAATTCGCAAGGCCGCCCTGAGCGAGAGCCTGAATCAGTTGCGCTTTCTCCTGGAGGAAGCCCAGCAAGCCGGAGACTTGCGCGCCGAATCCTACCGTGAAATGGTGCAGACCCACACCCGCATGTTGCGCACCCTCGACCAGGCCGGGCAGAAACCGTTGGTCCGCCGTTGAAGAAGAGACTCTATGTCGCGAAAAATGAAACCCACCCCGCGTTTGCCGCGCCGCCCCGCTCCGGCGGAGGCCAAAGAGGACGTCCCATCGCCGGAAAATGGTGAGTTCATCGCCGACCTCGACGGCGGCCTGGATGAAGGCCTGACCGCCGATGTCGAGGAACTGTCTCTGGCCTCCGGGAGCGACCTCAATGGGCTGAATAGCGAGGACTTGCTCGAGGTCAGCCCTGGCGAACTGGCCGCCGAACTTTCCGAAGACCCCGTGCGGCTCTACCTGCGCGAAATCGGACAGGTCAAACTGCTTGATTCCGACAGCGAATTCCGTCTGGCGACGATTATCGAGGCCCGCCGTCTCATCCTGACCCTCGGTCGGCGCAAAATCGGCAAGGCCGCCAGCGGCCCGATGGAGATGACGGCCTACCGCGCCGCCCTGGCCGAACTGGTCACCGCCTGGGGACGGCTGGTGGAGGATGCCCAGCGCCTGGGCATCGAATTGCCCGACGCCGCTCTCATGCTGTCCGAGGCCCAGTCACTGCATCAGGGTTGGGAATATACTGCCCCCTCATACCTGCGCTCCTACATTGACCGCGAATACTGGGGCAAGGACCCGTTGTGGGACAGCCTGGTTACCCATGCCTACAACGCCTTTCTCATTTTCTATCTCCTGCCAGATGACTATGCTGCCTGGCTGCTCCGCTACATCGAAGCCCATCAGAAACTGCCAGCCCTGCGGACGCTCTACCGCAATCTGCCGGATGCAAAAGCACTCAAGGCGGAGATTGAAGTCATCCGTCACCGCGCCGACGAGGCCAACGCCGCCCTCATCCGCGCCAACCTGCGCCTGGTGGTCAGCGTCGCCAAACGCTACCTGGGGCGCGGCATCTCCTTCCTCGACCTGATTCAGGAGGGCAACCTTGGCCTCTTGCGGGCAGTCAACAAGTTCGACCCGCGCCGCGGCTTCAAATTCAGCACCTACGCCACCTGGTGGATTCGGCAATCCATCAACCGTTCGATCGCCGAGCAGGCGCGCACCATCCGCATCCCCGTCCACCTGTTCGAGTCCATCACTCGCATCTTGCGCATTCAGCGCTCACTGACTCAGCAACTCGGCCGCGACCCGACCAACGAGGAGATGGCCCTCGAATCCGGTTTTCTGACCGATGTCGAGGTGCAGGCCATCCTGCGCGCCCGCTACGAGGAGACGCCTCTCGACCCCGACCTGCAACATCGCCTGGATGCAGCCATTACCAAGGTGGATAGGATTCTGCGCTCGGCCGAAGAACCGGTCTCGCTCGAAGGGCCGGTTGGCGACGAGGAGTCCAGTCAACTGGGCGATTTCATCGAGGACGCGGATGCCCTCGAACCGATGGACGCCGCCGCCCGCGAAATGCTGCGCGAACAGGTCCGCCATGCCCTGGGGGCGCTCTCGGAGCGCGAACGTCAGGTGCTCGAACTGCGCTTCGGCCTGGTGGATGGCAAAGACCACACGTTGGAGGAGGTCAGCCGTTACTTCAACGTGACCCGTGAGCGCATCCGTCAGATCGAGGCCAAAGCGTTACGGAAACTGCGCCACCCCACCCGCAGCAGGCATTTGAGGGATTACCTGGGGTGAAGAGAGCCCCGTTCTCTGTCAGGGAACGGATCCATAAATAACGTGACGAAAATCATTGTGAAAATAGACACGTTTCGTCCTCTTTTCGGATATCTTGTGATATACTTTCCCGCCGGTACGCTCGAATTTATCCTTGAGGAGTGCCCATGCTTCTCGAATACGCTGCAGTTGCCGCCTTCATCCTGGTAACCGTGCTGGTCGGTGCCATCGCCATCATCTTGGGGGCGCTGTTTGGCCCCCGGAAAACAACCGAATCCAAAATGATGCCCTATGAATCGGGCATGAACCCTATCGGTCCCGGCACGCGCCGGATGCCGGTGCGGTTCTACCTCATCGCCGTCCTGTTCATCCTCTTCGACATCGAAATCGTCTTCTTCCTGCCCTGGGCGATTGTCTTTCGCCAACTGGGGCTGTTCGGTTTGATTGAAATGGCGATTTTCATTGCCATCTTACTGGTAGGCTATTTCTACGCCTGGAAGAAAGGAGCGCTTGAATGGGAGTAGAGCAGAAACTCGGCAACATGGGGGTCGTCACCACCACCCTCGAGCAGGCGGTGGCCTGGAGCCGCAACTATGCCATGTGGCCGATGCTCTTCGGCCTGGCCTGCTGCGCTATCGAGATGATGGCCGCCCAGGCCTCGGATAACGACATGAGCCGCTTCGGCATGGAACTCATGCGCCCCTCGCCGCGTCAGTCGGACCTGATGATTGTCGCCGGGCGCGTTTCGCGCAAGATGGCGCCCGTCCTGCGCCGTCTCTACGACCAGATGCCCGAACCCAAGTGGGTGATTGCGATGGGCGACTGCGCCTCCTGCGGCGGCGTCTTCAACAACTACGCCATCGTCCAGGGTGTGGACGAGGTCGTGCCGGTGGATGTCTACGTGGCCGGCTGCCCGCCGCGCCCCGAAGCGCTCATCCACGGCATCCTGACCTTGCAAGAGAAGGTCGTCAAGAAAATCAAATTTGCCCAAAAGGGCTAAACACAAAGGACACGAAGGGTCACGAAGGTCTATTAGAAAAATCCGCGGCCTACGTGAAATGCGATGCAAAAATTATGGAAGAAAAACTTCAGCCCATCGTTCAACAACTGGAACAAACCTTCGGCGTGACGGCCTCCGAGTATCGCGGCGATGTGACCCTGGTCATCCCGCGCGAGCGCATCGTGGAAGCCTGCCAGATGATGAAAGACCTCGGCTTTGAACTGCTCTCGGCCCTCACCGCCGTGGACTACTGGCCGGAAGAGACTCCCCGCTTCCACGTCATCTACCAGTTCACCTCCATCTCGCAGAACCTGCGGCTGGGTTTGCGCGTCCCGGTGCCGGGCGTCAACCCGACCGTCCCGTCGGTGGCGCACATCTACCGCAACGCCAACTGGCGCGAGCGTGAACTGTGGGACATGTTCGGCGTCAAGGCCGAGGGTCACCCCGACCTGCGCCGCATCCTCATGCCCGCCGACTGGGAGGGCCATCCCCTGCGCAAGGACTATCCCCTCGGCTACGAAGAGCCGCAGTTCACCTTCAACTTCGAAGAAATTGACGTGCGCAAGCCGTACGCGAAAGAGTAGGGCAACTCGTACGAGTTGCCCTACATATGGAGTCATTATGCCCGATATTTTCGAAGTCACCGTAGATGATTTGAAACACCTCGTCTCCGAACGCGCCGTGACGGGCGAGACGATGCTGCTCAACATGGGGCCGCAACACCCCTCCACGCATGGCGTGCTGCGCCTCCTGCTCGAACTGGACGGCGAGACGGTGGTCAACTGCATCCCCGACATCGGCTTCCTGCACACCGGCATCGAGAAGAACATGGAAGCCAAGACCTACCAGAAGGCCGAGGTGATGACCGACCGCCTCGACTACCTGAACACGGTCGGCAACAACCTGGCCTACTGCATGGCGGTCGAAAAACTGCTCGACCTGGACGTGCCGCCGCGCGCCCAGGCGATTCGCGTCATCCTGGCCGAGTTGCAGCGCATCGCCTCGCACCTGGTCTGGCTGGGGACGGCGGCCCTCGACGTGGCGGCCATGTCCACCTTCCTCTACTGCTTCCGCGAGCGCGAAGACATCCTCGACATCCTCGAACTGGTCTCCGGCCAGCGCATGATGACCACCTACATCCGCCCCGGCGGCCTGTGGCGCGACGTGCCGGTCGAATTCGAGGCCGCCGTGCGCGCCTTCCTCAAGATGTTCCCCAAGCGGATTGAGCAGTACGAGGCGCTCCTGACCCGCAACCCGCTTTTCCTCGACCGGACTCTGGGCATCGGCAAAATCAGCGGCGAGGACGCCCTCAACCTGGGCATGACCGGCCCGGGGCTGCGCGCCAGCGGCGTGAACTGGGACCTGCGCAAGGCGCGGCCCTACTGCGGCTACGAGCAGTACGAGTTCGAGGTCCCGACCCGCACCGAAGGCGATGTCTACGCCCGCTACCTCGTCCGCGTCCAGGAGATGCGCGAGTCGCTCAAGATTGTCGAGCAGGCGCTGAACAAACTGCCGCTGGGACCGGTGCGCTCGAACAACCGCAAGTACGTCCCGCCGCCGCGCTCCGAGATCGGCGTCAGCATGGAGGCGCTCATCCACCACTTCAAGTTGTGGACCGAGGGCTTCAACGCCCCGAAAGGGTACGTCTACAGCGCGGTCGAATCGCCGCGCGGCGAACTGGGCGTCTATCTCGAATCGGACGGCGGCCCCAAGCCCTACCGCGTCCACTGGCGGACGCCCTCGTTCGATAACCTGCAAGCCCTGCCGTTGATGACCAAAGGTCACCTGATTGCCGACCTGGTCGCCATCATCGGCTCGATTGACATTGTGCTGGGAGACGTGGACCGATGAGCCTGGCCGAAAAATACCCCGAACAAATCCAGAAAATCTTCGCCAAATACCCGCCGGAGCGCAAGCAGTCGGCGGTCATGCCGTTGCTGCACCTGGCCCAACTCGGCAAGGGCTTCGTGGACCGTCACGACCTGCGCGAAATTGCCGAGTTGTGCGGCATCACCGAGACCGATGTGGCCGAGATTGTCGGTTTCTACACCCTCTACCACGACAAGCCGGAGGGCAAACTGCGCATCCAGGTCTGTACCGACATCGCCTGCGCCTTGCGCGGCGCCGATGAGTTCCTGGCCCAACTCTGCGAGCGGCTGGGCATCCGCCCCGGCGAGACCACGCCCGACGGTCTGGTGACGGTCGAGGCGGTGATGTGCCTGGCGGCCTGCGACAAGGCGCCCATGTTCCAGGTCCAGGGGCCGGATGGGATTTCCTACCACGAGAACATGACGGTCGAGAAGACGCTGGAGTTCATCGAGGCTGCCCGCAAGGAGGTGCAATGATGACCCACCTTCTCCTCCGCCACCGCGAGATTCCCGACATCGGCAAGATAGACGTTTACCAGAAGCATGGCGGCTTCGCGGCTTTCGAGAAGGCCGTGACGGGCATGCAGCCGCAGGAAGTGATTGACGTGGTCAAGGCCTCCGGGCTGCGCGGCCGCGGCGGGGCAGGCTTCCCGACCGGCGTCAAGTGGAGTTTCGTCCCCAACAACATCTGGCCGCACTACGTAGTCGCCAACGCCGACGAGTCCGAACCCGGCACGTTCAAAGACCGCGAAATCATGGAGGGCAACCCCTTCCAGTTCCTGGAAGGCGTGGCCATCGCCGCCTACGCGGTACAGGCCAACGCGGCCTACATCTACCTGCGCGGCGAGTTCTGGCCGGTGGCCGCCTATCTGGACGAGAAAATCGCCGAGATGGAGCAGGCCGGCTTTTTGGGCGAGAAACTCTTCGGCACAGATTACTCCCTGCGCATCTACACCCATCTCGGCGCGGGCGCTTATATCTGCGGCGAAGAGACCGCCCTGCTCGAGTCCATCGAGGGCAAACGCGGCCAGCCGCGCATCCGCCCGCCGTTCCCGGCCGTCTATGGCCTCTACGGCAAGCCGACCGTGGTCAACAACGTCGAGACGCTGACCAATGTGCCGCTCATCGTTGAGAAGGGGGCCGATTGGTACAAATCGCTCGGCACGCCCGACAGCGCCGGGGTCAAGATTTTCTCGCTCTCCGGCCACGTCAAGAAGCCGGGCAACTACGAACTGCCCTTCGGGACGACTTTCCGCGAACTCATCTACAACTACGGCGGCGGCGTGTTGGATGACCGCCCCGTGCGGGCCATCATGGCGGCGGGTGCCTCCTCGGCGCTCATCGTGGCCGATGACAAGGCCCTCGACACGCCGATGGACTATGCCTCGGTCAAAACGCTCGGCGCGGACCTCGGCTCTGCTTCCGTCATCGTTATCAACGACAGCGTCTCGATGGACTGGGTCATCAACAAGACGATTCATTTCTTCAAGCACGAATCGTGCGGCAAGTGCACCCCCTGCCGCGACGGCACGTACTGGATGCTGCACCTCATCGAGCGCATCGAGCGCGGCGAGGACGTGGAGGCGAATACAAAACTCTTGTACACCGTCGCCAAACAGATGCAGAACAAGTGTCTCTGCCCGCTGGGCGAGTTCTCCACGATGGCCGTCACGACTGCCATTGAAAGATTCCCGCAGGATTTTAGCGGTTGACAGGACACAAAGGAACACAAAGATTGATGACGCATCTCCGACGACCGGAGTTGTCGAACTCCTAAATAGACGCACTGTGAATTGACCCTCTCACCGGAGAGACTGAATGACGAAAACCGTAACCCTCATCATTGACGACCGGCAAGTGACCGTGCCGGAAGGCACGCTCATCGTCAACGCCGCCAAGATGGTCGGCATTGACATCCCGGTCTTTTGCTACCACCCGAAGATGGAACCGGTCGGCATGTGCCGCCAGTGCCTGGTCGAGGTCGGCCGCCCGGCCATTGACCGCGCCACCGGTCAGCCGCTCATCGAAGACGGCCAGGTCAAGATTCAGTTCGGGCCGAAACTCGAAACCGCCTGCACCACGCCCGTCTCGGAGGGGATGGTCGTCCTGACCCGCTCGGAGAAGGCGCGCCAGGCGCAGAAAGACATCCTCGAGTTTCTGCTGACCTCGCACCCGCTCGATTGCCCGGTCTGCGACAAGGGCGGCGAGTGCCCGCTCCAGAACCTGACCATGGCCTACGGCCCGGCCGAGAGCCGCTTCCTCTACGGCGAAAAACATCACGCCGAAAAACATGTCCCGCTGGGCGACAAAATCTGGCTCGACCGCGAACGCTGCATCCAGTGCGCCCGCTGCATCCGCTTCCAGGAGAAGATTGCCGGCGACCCGGTGCTTTCGTTCTACCAGCGCGGCCGCGACACCGACATCGTCACCCACTCCGACCCGCCCTTCGACTCGATTTTCTCCGGCAACACCACCGACATCTGTCCGGTCGGCGCGCTGACCACGGCGGACTTCCGCTTCGGGGCGCGGCCGTGGGAGATGAAGGCGGCGGCCTCCATCTGCTCGCTCTGCCCGGTGGGCTGCAACCTGACCTTCAACACCCGCCGCGAGGCCAAAGCCGGCGGCAAGGTGGTCATCAAGCGCGCCATGCCGCGCCAGAACGAGCAGGTCAACGAAATCTGGATTTGCGACCGCGGCCGCTTCAACTGGCACTACGTGGAAGACCCGGCCCGCCTGACCCATCCGCTGGTGAAGAAGAACGGCACGTTGGAGAAGGCATCGTGGGAAGAAGCGCTGGCGGCGGCGGGCAGACAGGTCGCAGGGGAGCAGGTGGTTGTGATTGCTTCTGGCCGCCTGGCCAACGAAGACCTGTTCACCCTGAAGCAACTCGCCGACGGCCTGGGCGGGGAGGCCCTGCTCTACGACTCGCTCCCCGGCGGCGAACTGACCACCCGCTACGGCGTCTCGGCGGGGACGAATCTCGGAGACCTGGGGACGGGGTCGGCCATCCTGGTGGCCGCCGCCGACCTGTATCATGAGGCGCCCATCTGGTACCTGCGCGTCAAGGCCGCCGCCGAGCGCGGGGCGAACCTGGTCATCGTCCACCCCGAGGACACCCGCCTCGATAAATATGCCAAGAAACTCGTCCGCTGCGGCAGGGACGAAGCCGCCGCCAAAGTGCAGGAACTGGCCGCCGAACTGACCGCCGCCGAGAATCTGGTCATCTTCTTCGGGCGCACCGGCAGCCGCGACCTGGCCGAGGCCGGCGCCGCGCTGCTGGAGGGGCGCGCGGGCAAGCCGAACAACGGTCTCATCGGCGTCTGGCGGCGGGCCAACGACCAGGGCGCCTGGGAACTGGGCTATCAGGCGGTCGAGAATCTGGCCGAGACGGTGCGCGGCAAGGTAGTCTATCTCGCCGCCGCCGACCCGGCCGGCGACGACCCACAACTGGCCGAGGCGCTCAAAGCCGCCAAAGCCGTCCTCGTCCAGGAACTCTTCCTGACCGAGACGGCCAAACTGGCCGATGTGGTCTTCCCGGCGCAGGCCTTCACCGAACGCGACGGCTCCTACACTTCCGGCGAGCGGCGCGTCCAGCGCTTCTACCCGGCCACCCCGCCGCTGGGCGAGACGCGCCCCGATTTCGCCATCGCCGCCTCGGTCGCGGCCGCGGCCGGCCTCGAGGTCGAGGGCCGCTCGGCCCTGCTGGTGATGGACAAGATTGCCGCCGCCGTCCCGGCCTTTGCGGGGATTTCCTACGGCAAGTTGGCCGAAGTGACCGAGCAGTGGCCCATCGTTGGGCGCGGCGACCTGTACTACGGCGGCACAACCTACGAGAACCGCCAGGGATTGGGCGTGCACTTACAAACGTTCGAACGTTGAGAGGACTTTATGACGCTTGCGAATGTGATTGAATGGTTGGTCAAGGGGCTCGTTTGGGTGCTGGTGCTGCTGGGCGGATTTGCCTACCTGACCTACTACGAGCGGCGGGCGCTGGCGCGCATCCAGGTGCGCATCGGCCCGAACCGCGCCGGACCGTGGGGCCTGCTCCAGCCGATTGCCGACGCCATCAAGTTGATTTTCAAAGAGGAGTTCATGCCGGCCCGCGCCGACAAACTGCTCTTCACCCTGGCGCCCATCATCACGCTGACCCCGGCGCTGGTCATCACGGCGGTCGTGCCGTTCGGCCCCGAGTCGGCCAGTTTCCAGTTGTTCGGGCGCACCATCACCTGGTACATCGCCGACCTGAACGTGGGCGTGCTGTACATCATGTCCATCGCCTCGATTGCGGTCTATGGCATCGTGCTGGCGGGCTGGTCGTCTAACAACAAGTATGCCACCCTGGGCGGACTGCGCTCTACGGCGCAGATGATTTCCTACGAACTGGCGCTCGGCCTGTCGTTCATCGCCGTCATCGTGCTGGCCAATTCCACCCGCCTGCTCGACATCGTCGAAGCGCAGACCGGGATGTGGTTCGCCGTGCTCCAGCCGGTGGGCTTCGTCATCTTCCTGATTGCGACCCTGGCGGAGGTCAACCGCGCCCCGTTCGACATGCCCGAAGCGGAGCAGGAACTGGCCGCCGGTTACCACTCCGAGTACGGCGGGATGAAGTTCGCCCTGCTGTTCATGGCCGAGTACGACAAGATGATTGCCATCTGCACGATTGCCGCCTCGCTCTTCCTGGGCGGCTACCGTGAACCCTGGTTCCTGCGCGATACCGTCCTGGGCGTGAATCAGACCCCCTGGCTGGGGCCGCTCTACATGTTCATCAAAGTCTTCGTCCTGCTCTTCGGCATGATTTGGGTGCGCGCCACCTGGCCGCGCATCCGCTACGACCGGCTGATGGCCTTCGGCTGGAAGGTTCTGCTGCCGCTCTCCCTGGCGCTCGTCTTCCTGACCTCCATCGGCATTCTGCTGGCCGAGCAGGTCAACCCCCTGTACCAGTGGCTCATTCCCCTGGCCTCGCTGGCGGCAGGGTTTATTGCTATCCTGGGGATGTATCAGACGCTGAGGAGGAAAGAGTATGCGCGTGCTTGAACCCATCGTCGAACTGGCGCGCGGCCTGTGGACGACGCTCCGCTCGATGGCCGAGAAGCCGGTCACCGTACAGTACCCGGAGCAGAAGCGCCCGGTCAAGCCGCGCTTCCGCGGCCGCCACGTGCTGAAGCGTTACGAAAACGGACTGGAGAAGTGCATCGGCTGCGCCCTGTGCGCGGCGGCCTGCCCGGCGGACGCCATCTTCGTCGAATCCTCCGAGAACACCGACGAAGCGCGCTACTCCCCCGGCGACCGCTACGCCAGCACCTACGAAATCAACATGCTGCGCTGCATCTACTGCGGCTTCTGCGAGGACGCCTGCCCGACCGAGGCGATTGTCCTCGGCGACAACTACGAACTCTCCTTCACCGACCGGCGCGAGGCGATTTACCCGAAGGAAATGCTGCTCGAACCTGCCCCTCCGGGCGGCGCGCCGACCCCGCAGAAGACCGAACCCGGCAAGTTTACCCGCTCGGTGCCGGAGATGAAAGATCCTGCCGATTAGTTTGAGCGTGTCATTGCGAGCCGCCGAAGGCGGCGAAGCCCTGGCCTGACGCCAGGACAGGCAATCTCCACATATGCCGATGCAGATATTTGGCGAGGAGATTGCTTCGGCGGAAAAGCACCGCCTCGCAAGGACACAAACAAGGTTGCCTATGGACTTCACCCTCATCCTCTTCTTCCTCCTCGCCGCGACGGCGGTGGCGACTGCCCTCGGTCTGCTGGTCAGCCGCAACGCGGTCTACGCGGCGCTGTTCCTGGTGCTGAATTTCGCCACGATTGCCGTCTTCTACCTGCTGCTGGGCGCGCCGTTCGTCGCCATGGCGCAGGTGACCGTCTATGCCGGGGCCATCATGGTGCTGTTCCTGTTCGTCATCATGCTGCTGGGCGCGGAGAAACTGCCCAAGGGCGAGGTGCTGCCCTGGCAGCGGCCGCTGGCCATCGGCGCGGCGGTCGTCCTGTTCGCCGAGGCGGTCTATCTGCTCATCCAGCGTCTCCGGCTGACGGCGGCCTTGCCCGACCCCGGCACCTGGGAGAATTCGATGGAGTCGCTGCGCCAGATGGCCGGGATGCTCTTCACCGACTACCTCCTGCCCTTCGAGGTGACCTCCGTCCTGCTCCTGGTGGCGATGATTGGCGCCATCGTGCTGACCAAAGGGGAGCGCGCCGTCCAGTCTTGATATAGACAGAAAGTTAGTATATAATGTCTATATCTTATAGACATTTTGGAGATTGAAATGCTGCATTTGCCGATTGCCGAAGCGCACAATCGCCTTTCGGCCTTGCTCAAAAAGGTCTCGCAGACCCCTATCGTGCTGACACGGCGCGGCAAGGCGGTCGGTGTGCTGATTTCGCCGGAGGAATATGAGCGGCTGAAGCGCTATGAGGCCTACGACACGCTGGTCGGCATATCGCACACTTTGCGCGAGAGCGGCCTGACCGCCGCCGAACTCTATCGAACGGCGCGCGAAGACCTGGAGGACCGCGCATGATTGTGGATGCCAGCGTTCTGCTTAGCGCGCTTTTCCCCGATGAAGGGCAGTCGCAGGCGCAGGCTCTGCTGCGCCGCCATGTGGCCGGTCAGGAGCGGCTGCGGGCGCCGCACTTACTCCTCTATGAGGTCAATGACGCTCTATGGCGCGCCGAGCGGCGCGGCCGGGTGTCGGAGACTCAGGTCGAGCAGATACTCGAAGCGCTGAAAAAACTCGAAATTGAATTGCTGCCGCTGGACTGGAAAGAAATTCTGCCTTTTGCCCGTCGAGCCAATTGTAACGCTTATGATGCCGCCTACCTGGCTCTGGCAGAACGGATGGGCGAGCCGCTGGTCACAGCGGATGAACGCCTGTACAATGCTGTGGCTGGCCGATTTTTGGTCAGGCGGCTGGGAAGCGATGCATGAACATTCTCAGGCGTGTCAAATTTGCATGGGAGATTTGTCTTTCATGATACCCCTCACCTACTACCTTCTTGTTTCGGCCATCCTCTTTGCCATGGGCGCGCTGGGGGTGCTCATCCGGCGCAACGCGCTCGTCATCTTCATGTCGGTCGAGTTGATGCTCAACGCCGCCAACCTGGCCTTCGTCGCCTTCGCCCGGCAGTACAACGCCTTCTCCGGTCAGTTGTTCGTCTTCTTCGTGATGACGGTCGCCGCGGCGGAAGTGGCCGTCGGCCTGGCGTTGATTGTCGCCATCTTCCGCGTCAAACACAACATTGACGTGGACCAGATGAGCAGTTTGAAAGGATGAGTAAGCGTGAGACGTAAGACGTGATTCTGCGTTTTACGTTTTACGAATTACGGAGTTGACCATGCTTCTTAGCGAAACCGCAACTTCCCCTCTCTTCAGCCTCGTCCCGCTGATTGTCTTCCTGCCCGTCCTCGGTCTGCTGCTCAACATCCTCTTCGGCGGGCGGATGGGCGAGAAGGCCATCGGCTGGCTGACGAGCGCCGCCGCCGGGTTGACCTTCGTCGTCTCGGCGCTGCTGGCCTACGCTCTGTGGGCCGCGCACGGCGAGACGGTCGTCGTCCCCTTCGCGGATTGGATTACCATCGGCAGTTTGCACATCCCCTGGAATTTCCGCGTTGACACGCTCTCGGTGACAATGATGCTGGTCGTCTCCGGCGTCGGCACGCTCATCCACATCTATGCCATCGGCTACATGCACGAGGACGTGCGCTTCAAGAACGACCCGAAGCGTTTCCGCCGCTTCTTCGTCTTCCTGAACCTGTTCATCGCCATGATGATGATTCTGGTCAGCGGCGACTCGTACCTGATGCTCTTCGTCGGCTGGGAGGGCGTGGGCTTGTGCTCCTTCCTGCTCATCGGCTTCTGGTACGAGATGGACACGCTCGGCCGTCCCTCGTGGGCCAACTCCAACGCTGCCAAGAAGGCGATGATTACCAACCGCATCGGCGACTTCGGCTTCCTCCTGGCGGCGATGACCATGTTCTGGGCCTTCGGCAGCGTGCAGTTCGGCGAGGTCTTCGGCAAGGCCGAGGAAATTGCCGCCGCCCAGCCGGGAATCATCATCGCCATCACCCTGTTCATGCTGA
The DNA here is from genome assembly GCA_041287425.1 of Anaerolineales bacterium. Taxonomy (GTDB): domain Bacteria; phylum Chloroflexota; class Anaerolineae; order Anaerolineales; family Villigracilaceae; genus JAFGSI01. The sequence continues at coordinate 45,664 of JBEULG010000040.1, forward strand.
TTGGCGTGACCGGCAAATCGGCGCAGATTCCGCTCTACGTCTGGCTGCCGGATGCGATGGCCGGCCCGACACCCGTCTCGGCGCTCATCCATGCGGCCACGATGGTGACCGCCGGCGTGTACCTGGTGGCCCGTTCCTGGCCGCTCTACACCCTCGCCCCCGACGCGCAGTACATCGTGGCAATGGTCGGCGCGGTGACGGCGCTCTTCGCGGCGACGATTGCCGTCGGGCAGTACGACATCAAGAAAGTGCTGGCCTACTCGACCATCTCGCAACTCGGCTTCATGGTCGCCGCGGTGGGCATGGGCGCCTTCGTGGCCGGGATGTTCCACCTCGTCACGCACGCTTTCTTCAAAGCGCTCCTGTTTCTCTCGGCCGGCTCGGTCATCCTGGGCCTGGAGCGCGGGCATCATCATCTGGCGCATCATGGTGGACATACCGACCACCACGAGGAGGTCTTCGACCCCGGCGACATGCGCAATATGGGTGGGCTGCGCAAGCGCATGCCGGTCACCTTCTGGCTCTACATCATCGGGACTCTGGCACTGGCGGGCATCTTCCCCTTTGCGGGGTTCTGGTCGAAGGACGAAATCCTGCTCGATGCCGCCAAACTGCATCCCGAAGTCTTTATCCTGCTGACGATTGCGGCCTTCTTCACCGCCTTCTACATGGGACGCCAAATCTGGATGGTCTTCTTCGGCGAGCCGCGCCATGAGGCTGCTGCCCACGCTGAGGAAAGCCCCAAAGTGATGACCGTGCCGCTGATGGTGCTGGCCGGTCTCTCGGTCCTGGGCGGGGCGCTGAACCTGCCGGGCGTGCACACCCTCGGTCACTGGCTGGAGCATACCATCGAACTGGCCGAGCACGAGTTGCACCTGCCGGCCTGGCTGGCTATCTCCTGGGGCGGGCTGAACCCGGTCGTGGCGCTCGTCTCCACCCTGCTGGCACTGCTGGCGATTTACATTTCCTGGCTCATCTACGGACGCAAGCCGCTCCAGGCCGGTCAACCCGACCCGCTCAAGAAGGCGCTCGGCCCGCTCTTTACCGGCATGGAGAACAAGTGGTTCGTGGACGAGGCCTACTGGGCCGTCTTCGTGGACCGCTACGTGGACATTGCCCGCTTCCTGGCCGACGTGGTGGACTGGCGCTTCTGGCATGACTGGTTCCACGACAAGGTCATCGCTGGCACCTACAACTGGCTCAGCCACATCGCCCTCAACCGCTACGCCGACCAGAAGGGCATTGACGCCTTCTTCAACGGCCTGGGCGACCTGACCAAACGCCTCTCGACCTCCCTCCGTCGCCTGCAAAACGGCTTCGTCCGCTCTTACGCCCTGGCGGTGATGCTTGGAGTGGTTGTTATCGTAGGATACTTGCTGATGAAATAGCCAAAAGTCGAACGTCAACGTCACGGCTGACTTTTGACCTTCGACCTTTGACGCAACAGGAGTCGACATGGATTTTCTCACCAACCCCCTGAACCTCGTCATCTTCTTCCCCCTGGTGGGCGTGCTGATTGCGCTCTTCATCCCCGGCGAGAAGAAAAACGCCCTGCGCTGGACGGCCCTGCTGACCTCGCTCGTGACCTTCGGCCTGTCCATCTGGATGTTGACGCTCTTCGACAAGTCCAACCCCGACCTGCAACTGACCCTCGACCTGCCCTGGATTCAGGTGGCGGGCTGGAACATCCATTACTACGTCGGCGTGGACGGACTCTCCATCCTGCTCGTCCTGCTGACCACCTTCCTGACCCCCATCTCGATTCTCTCCACCTGGACGGCGGTCGAGGAGCGCGTCAAGGACTTCATGCTCTTCTTCCTGCTGCTGGAAGTGGGCATGACCGGCGTCTTCCTGGCGCAGGATTTGTTCCTGTTCTACATCTTCTGGGAATTCACCCTCGTGCCGATGTACTTCCTCATCGGCATCTGGGGCGGTCCGCGCCGCATCTATGCCGCCATCAAGTTCTTCCTCTACACCATGGCCGGCTCGATTCTCATGCTGCTGGCCATCCTGTGGCTGGGCATCAACCAGGGCACGTTCAGCGTCCCCGAATTGCTGGCCAAGGGTGGGATTCCGGCCAACATTCAACTCTGGCTCTTCCTGGCCTTCGCCGCCGCGTTTGCCATCAAGGTCCCGATGTGGCCGCTCCACTCCTGGCTGCCCGACGCCCACGTCGAAGCGCCGACCGCCGGTTCGGTCATCCTGGCGGGCGTCCTGCTGAAGATGGGCACCTACGGCTTCGTCCGCTTCAACATCCCGCTCTTCCCCGAGGCGGCGGTCAAGGCCGCACCCTGGATTGCGCTGCTGGCGGTCATCGGCATCATTTACGGCGCGTGGGTCTCCTACGCCCAAAAGGATGTCAAGAAACTGGTCGCCTACTCCTCGGTCAGCCACCTCGGCTTTGTCATGCTCGGTCTGTTCGCCCTCAATTCGCAGGGCATTCAAGGCGGCATCCTGCAGATGATTAATCACGGCCTGAGCACGGGCGCCTTGTTCCTCCTGGTCGGCATGATTTATGAGCAGACCCACACCCGCGAGATTGCCGTCTACGGCGGCCTGTGGAAGATTACGCCGGTCTTCGGCAGCATCATGCTCATCGTCTCGCTCTCCTCGATGGGCCTGCCGGGGTTGAACGGCTTTGTCGGCGAGTTCACCATCCTGCTCGGCGCGTTCGGCTCGCAGGCCATCGGTTCGCCCTGGTTCGCCGGGGTCGCCGCGGCGGGCGTCATCATGGCGGCCGTCTATATCCTCTACATGTTCCAGAAGATGTTCCTCGGCCCCGAAGGCTCGATTGTCGAGGAAGTCAAGAAGCACGGCCACGCGTTGCGCGACCTGAACTGGCGCGAAATCGTGACTATGGTGCCCATCCTGGTCTTCATCTTCTGGATTGGCCTCTACCCGCGTCCGTTCTTCGAACTGATGGCCCCTGCGGTGGAGAAACTCCTGGCGGTGCTGCACTAAAGTGTCTCTGCGAGGCGGCGCAGCCGCCGAAGCAGTCTCCTGATTGGTGTGGAGATTGCTTCGCCCCTGCGGGGCTCGCAATGACACAAGCGGAGATGTTTATGACCTTATCCGACTTGCTCTCCATCCTTCCCCTTCTCGTCCTGGTCGTCTGGGCCTGCGCCCTGCTGCTGGTGGACCTGTGGCTCAAGCGCAAGGGCGTCACCGCCTTCCTGGCTGCGCTCGGACTGGCGCTTGCGGCCGGTCTCGCCCTCGCCCAGGCCGGAGACGAGGCGGCTGCCTTCGGCGGCATGGTTGCCCTTGATGGCTTCGCATCCTTCCTCGATGTGCTTATCCTGCTCGCCGGCCTGCTGGGGATTGCCGTTGCCTACGGCTACCTCAAGCGCATGAACATCGAGCGCGGCGAATACTACCCCCTGCTCCTGTTCAGCGCCGCCGGCATGATGCTCATGGCGCACGCCGCCGACCTCATCGTGGTCTTCCTGGCGCTCGAACTCCTCTCCCTGCCGCTCTACGTCCTGGCGGCGTTTGCCCGTCCGCGCCTGGATTCGGAAGAGGCCGGCCTCAAGTACTTCCTGCTCGGCGCCTTCGCCAGCGGATTTGTGGTTTATGGAATTACCCTGATTTACGGCGCGACCGGCACGACCGCGCTCTCCGGCATTGTCACCGCCCTGGCAGGCGGGGCGCTTGGGACCTCGAGCCTGCTCCTGACCATCGGCGCGGCGCTCATCCTGGTCGGCTTCGGCTTCAAGGTCGCCGCCGTCCCCTTCCACATGTGGACGCCGGATGTCTATCACGGCGCGCCGACCCCGGTCACGGCCTTCATGGCGGTTGGGGCCAAGGCCGCCGGCTTTGCCGCCCTGCTGCGTGTCTTCGTGACCGCCTTCCCGTCCCTGAGCGCCGACCTGACGCCGGTCGTCTGGGCGCTTGCTGCGCTGACGATGTTCGTCGGCAACGTGGTCGCCATCGCCCAGACCAACATCAAGCGCATGTTGGCTTACTCCTCCATCGCCCACGCTGGCTATATCTTGATGGCCTTCGTCGCCTTCGGCAATCCGTCTGTCCGCGCCGACGCGGTCGCCGCGGCGCTCTTCTACCTGGTGACCTATGCTCTGAGCTCCTACGGGGCCTGGGCGGCGGTGATTGCGCTCGAAAAGCAGGACCCTTCGGCAGGCTCAGGGCAGGCGGCCAGCGGGCTGGAAATCAGCGACTTCGCCGGGCTGGGGCGGCGGCGTCCGGCCCTGGCGGCGGCGATGACCGTCTTCATGCTCTCGCTGACGGGCATGCCGCCCACGCTGGGGCTGGTGGGCAAGTTCTACCTGTTCCGCACCGTCATCGAGGCCGGGCAGGTTTGGCTGGCGGTCATCGGCGTGCTGACCTCGCTCATCTCGGCTTACTACTACCTGCGGGTGGTGGTGGTCATGTACATGCGCGAGGGCACCCCCGAAACGACCCGCGAACCCTGGCTCGACTTCACCTGGGCGCTCTCGGCGGTTGCAACCGTCATCCTTTCGTTCCTGCCAATGGCGCTCTTCGCCTGGGCCAGCAGGGCAGGCGTGATGGGACTTTGAAAGAAACAGAGACCAGGTTTCGCAAAGAAACCTGGTCTCTTGGTCTCCGGAGATTTTTTCAAGCCGGGGACGGCAGCCGGAGCGCCTCCCGGCCTTGCAGCCAGATCGCACCCAAACCGAACAGGACGACGAACAGCCCGACCAGCCAGCCGACGCCGGGGAGTTTGACCGCCAGGGTCAGCAGCACGACCCCGACCAGCATCGGCCAGATGCGGTGTTCGCCCAGACCGGGTTTGACGGCGTTCAGAATCAACCGCCCGATGAGCGTGCCGATGACGAGGTAGGTCAGCCAGGCGCTGACCAGGACGAAGGCGATGACCAGTTCGACCATCAGCAGGAAGCCGATCAGCGCCGAGGCGGCGGCCAAACCGCTCAGGGTCAGGCTTGCAAAGAGCAGGGTCAGCAGGAAGACGGCCAGCAGAATCACCAGCAGGGCAAACCAGAAGGCGGCGCCGGCAACCAGGCCCCAACCCAGGCTGGGCAGCGGACGGGTCTCGATTTTCCGGCCCAGGCCGGGGACGAAGCCGGGGGCCAGCCAGGCCAGCAGCAGGCCGATGAGAATCAGGGTTATGCTGCGGCGCAGCAGTTCCAGGAACCAGACTCCCACTTTTTCAGCGGCGGTTCTGGGTTCCCGCTCGCCGCGGAAGGGATTCCCATCTTGTTCAGCCAGCCTCGGGGGAGTGCGGGTCACCGTCCCGTTCACCACGCCGGAGGGGATGTCCAGGTCGGCAGATTGGACGTAATTCAAGTCACCGGCGATGCGCGCCTGAGGGGAGAGTGTCAGCCCCGGCCCCACGATGGGGGCGGCGATGCCCGCCTCAGGCATCGGGGGGAGATAGTTGTATTCCTGAGAGGCTTCACCGACATAGGCTTCCACATCGCCGCCAATCGTGCCGCGCACTTCCAGGCCGTTGGCGCCGATTTTGACGTTGCCGCCGACCTCGCCGGCCAGCAAGGCTTGGGTACCGCCGCCCATCAAGTCGCCGGCGATGACCGAACCGGGCCGCGTTTCGAGCGAACTGCAGGCGCTCATCAGGTCGTCGCCGATTCGGCCCTCAGCGCCGACGAAGATGACCGCCCCGGCGGCGCGCACATCGTCTGCGATTTGGCCGTTGATGATGACGGTCTGGGCGGCGGCCATCAGATCGCCCTCGACCGTGCCGTTGACGGTGACCAGGCTGGCAAAGACCACCAGGTCGCCCTGGATGGTGCCGTCCAGGGTGAATGTATCGGCAAAGACGTACAGGTCGTCGGCCACGACTTCATCGGCGGCGATGACGATATGGTCCCCCTGACGGCTCTCGGCAGCCGAGACCGGCGCGGCGAAGGTCAGCGCCAGCAGGGCCGTCAACAGCAGGCCCGATAGAATCTTGACGAGGTGAATGCGAGTCATGAATGCCTCCTTTACGCATGCTTGAATTCAAAATTTCATTCAAGCATACGTTGAAAACGCCGCTGGCGTTTCACGAACATCCAGCGGCGGGAAGGAGAATCGGGGAGAACTCAGGGCTTGTAGTAGACGGCTGTGTCGAAGACGCCGTTGCTCGACCAGAAGACTTTCCAGCCGGCCAGCCGCTCGGCGACTTGCTGCCAGCCGGGGCCGGCCGGGCCGTCTTCCGGGCGGCGCGAATGGGGGGCGCGGGAGGTCGAGGGCAGATAACGGTTGACGTTGTCGATGACCACGAACCCGCCCCGCCGCAATTTGGGCAAGACGGCCAGGACGCACAGGTCGCGGTAGATGCCGTCCACCAGGGCGAAGTCCAGTTCGCCATCTGGGATGAGGTCGGTGATGCGCACGTAGGCCGGCAGTGCGGGGGAATCTGGGGATTCAGGCGGGATAAGATGGTAATCCACGTTGCCGATTTCGTAATAGGCCAGGTTTTGCTTGATTTTTTCGTACCAGCGCGGGTCGTGTTCGACGCTGATCAGCCGTCCGACGCGGCGCGCCAGCCAGAGGGTGCTGCGTCCGGAGCCGAATTCGAGGCCCCAGAATGAGCGTTCTAGCGAGCCGTCCAGCAGGCGGATGGCGAGGGGCGTCAGCCAGGGGTCGGCGGGGTGCAGTTTCTGATAGAGCAGGTTGGCGGCCCGGTCGAAGAGGTAGCGAGGGGTCCAGTGTTTGCGCATAGACATAGTTCAGAGCGTGCCTTTGTACATGCCTCCATCCACCGTCAGCATGACGCCGGTGATGTACGAGGCGGCGGGCGAGAGCAGGAAGACAGCCGCGTTGGCGAACTCCTCCGGCTTGCCCATCCGGCCGAGCGGGCTGTCTTTGGACTGCCTGGCGATTTCCTCCTCGAGGCTGGTGCCGTTTTGCTGGGCGCGGAAGGTCATCAGTTCGACGACCCGTTCGGTCTCGGTCCAGGCGGGCAGGATGGAGTTGAAGCGGATGCCCTCACGGCCCAGTTCGAGCGCCAGGCTTTTGGTCAGGCCGACGGTGGCGGCGCGCACGGAGTTGGAAAGCACCAGGTTGGGGATGGGCTGTTTGACCGAGTAGGAGGTGACGGTCAGCACGCTGGCGGCTGGCGAGCGGCGCAGGTAGGGCAGGGCGGCCCGAATCAGGCGCACGTGACTCATGAAAGAGAGTTCGATGGCTTTCTGCCAGGCGGCTTCGTCGAACGACTCAAAGGTCCCGGCCGGCGGCCCGCCAGCGTTGGTGACGAGCAGGTCCAACCCGCCGAGGGCGCGCGCCGCCTCCTCGACCAGCCGTGCCGGGAGGTCCGCATCGGTCACGTCGCCGGCCAGACCGATGACCTGGGCGCCGGTTTCCTCGTGGATTTTTTGCGCCGCGGCCGCGATCTTGTCCGCCTCACGGCTGTTGACGGCCACCCGGCAGCCTTCGCGGGCCAGGCCGAGGGCCACCGCGTAGCCCAGTCCGCGCGAGGCGCCGGTGACGAGGGCGCGTCGGTCTTTGAGATTAAGGTCCATGAATTCCTCCAAAACAAGGTTTCGGGTTAAAGGGCAAGGAAGAGCAGAAACCTCAGATCACTTCAATCTTCGAATCCAGCACATCGCCGTCCGTCCAATGCGCCTCAGTCCACTTGCAGATGGTCTCCAATGCGGCCTGCAGATGGGCGGCGTTGTTGCTGACCATCCCGCAGGCGATGACGGCCTCCTGCCAGCGGTCGTGCAAATCCATCTCGGCGGCAGAGACGTTGAACTCGCGATGCAGGCGGTGCAGCAAGGGCTTGATCCGGCCGCGCTTTTCCTTCAGCGAGGCGCAGCCAGGAAGACGAAGGCGCAAAGTGAGCAGACCGATCATGAAATGTGTTTACGATTTTCGCATTCCCATTTACAATCCGTACCGATATGGAAACTGAAGAGGCTTACAACCGGACGCTCGATTACCTGTATTCCTTCGTTGATTATAGCCTGAAAAAGGCTTCCGAACTGGCCCGGGCGCACTTCGACCTGGCGCGCATGTTCGCCCTGCTCGAAGAATTGGGCAATCCCCAGCGCGCCTATCCCATCATCCACGTGGCCGGGACGAAGGGCAAAGGTTCCACCTGCGCCCTGACTGCCGCCGCCCTGATGGCCGCCGGCTACCGCACCGGGCTTTACACCTCGCCGCATTTGCAAGATTTCGTCGAACGGATTCAGGTGAACGGCCAGCCAATCAGCCACGCCGGGCTGGTGGCGCTGGTTGAGCAAATCCGGCCGGCGGTGGCGAAGATTCCTGCTCTGACCACCTTCGAGATTACTACCGCCCTGGGCTTTCTGTACTTTGCCCAGCAAAACGTGGACGCGGCGGTGATCGAAGTTGGGCTGGGAGGGCGGCTGGATGCCACCAACGTCGTCGTTCCGCGCGTCAGCGTCATCACCTCGCTTTCCTATGACCACATGGCTGTGCTGGGCAACACTCTGACGCAAATCGCCGGCGAAAAGGCCGGCATCATCAAGCCGGGTGTGCCGGTCGTCTCTGCCCCACAACAGGACGAGGCCCTGGCCGTGCTGGAGAGGGTCGCGGCGGAGCGCGGCGCGCCGCTCCTCCTTGTCGGGCGGGAGGTCACCTTTGCGGCAGGTGAACATTCCCTCGATGGTCAGACGCTCTCTATCGTCAGCCGTTCCTCCAAAGACGCGCAGCCGCTTTCTCTGCGCATTCCCTTACTGGGCGCCCATCAGGTGGTCAATGCGGCCACGGCTTACGCCGCCCTGCAGGCCTCCGGCCTGTCCATCGGCGACGATGCCATTCGCCGCGGATTTGCCTCGGTGCAATGGCCGTGCCGCTTCGAAATTGTCCGCCGCGAACCGCCAGTTGTGTTAGACTCGGCCCATAATGCCGATTCGTTCGAGAAACTCGCCCAGACCCTCGACCAGGTTTTCCCCGGCTGGCCGGTGACGCTCATCTTCGGCGTTTCGGAGGATAAGGATGTGAGTGCCATGTTGGGCGCCCTCGGCAAGCGGCTTGCCTTTGTGGCCGCTACCCGCGCCGCCCATCCACGCGCCCTCGAACCGCAGAAAATTGTGGCTCTGGCGCATTCTCTGGGCATTCCGGGCGAGGTAGTCGAACCGGTCGAGGCCGCCCTCGAACGGGCGCTGGAACAGGCCGGAGAAAACTGCCTGGTCCTCTCGGCGGGCAGCATGTTCGTCACTGCTGAGGTCAAGACGGCCTGGCAGAAACTTACACGCGTTTGAACGCGGTCAGGATTTACGCAAAATGACATTTACTTCACCGCCAGGGCGCCAAAACGCCAAAGTTTTACAGAGTTCGCCAAGTGTGCTTGGCGTCTTGATACTTAGCGTTCTCTGTGTCTTGGCGGTTCGTCCTGCGTAAGTCCTAACGGTGTTCGAACGTGGAGGCAGGATGACACAAAACAACTACGATTTTTTCGATGAGGACGAGGAACCCTTCGACGCCGCGCTGACTCAGCGCACCGAGGAACTGTACCGCATTCCCAACCAAACTCCCGACGAGGATGGCTGCATCGAGGCGCTCGTCCTGCCGTTGGGTGACCTGGTTATTTTCCCTCACATGGTCACCCCCATCTTCGTGGGGCGTCCGCTCAGCCTGCTTGCCATTCAGGAGGCGCGTCAGGCCGGGCAGACGGTGATCGGTGTGACCCAGCACGACCCGGCGATTCAAGACCCCGGTCCGCAGGATTTCCTGGCAATCGGCGTCGAACTGGCCGTCGGGCGGCTGCTCTCCATGCCCGATGGTTCCTCCTCGGCCCTCGTCCAGGGGCGGCGGCGGGTGGAAATCCTCGAATTCACCCGGCTGGAGCCGGTCTTGCGGGCGCGCGCCCGCGTCATCGAAGAACCGACCGTCGCCGACCGCACGACGCGGGCGCTGATGCGCTCGGTGCTGGGCCTGTTCGAGCGCTGCGTTCAACTCGACCGTTCGATTCCAGAGGAAGCCTATCTCTTTGCCCTCAACATTTCCGAGCCGGGCTGGCTGGCCGATATGATTGCCACCGCGATCTCGCTCGATCTGGCCGAACGTCAGGCCCTCTTGCTGATGAGCGACCCGCGTCAACGCTTGCAGCGCGTCAACAAACTCCTGGCCCAGGAGGTGGACGTCCTCGAACTGGAAGATGAGATTCATACCCGCGTCCAATCGGAAGTTGACCGCAGTCAGCGCGAGTTCTATCTGCGCGAGCAGATGAAGGCCATCCAGAGCGAACTGGGCGAGGGCGATGTGTGGACGCGCGACATGGCCGAGTTGCGCAAACGCATCGAGGAGGCCGCCTTGCCGGAGGCGGCCCGGACGACTGCCCTCAAGGAACTCGAACGCCTCAACCAGATGCCGCCGATGGCGCCCGAGGTGGGCATCATCCGCACTTACATTGATTGGATTCTCGACCTGCCCTGGCTGGTTTACACCGAGGACAACCTCGACGTCCGGCACGCCGCCCAGGTGCTTGAGCGCGACCATTACGGGCTGAAGAAGGCCAAAGACCGCATCCTCGAATACATCGCCGTCCGTTCGCTCAAGCCGAAGAAGGAGCGCCAGCCGATTCTGTGCTTCGTCGGCCCGCCGGGGACGGGCAAGACCTCGCTGGGCCGCTCGATTGCTGAAGCGCTGGGGCGCAAGTTCGTGCGTGTCTCGCTTGGCGGCGTGCGCGACGAGGCCGAAATCCGCGGCCACCGCCGCACCTACATCGGCGCCCTGCCCGGCCGCATCATCCAGACTATGAAGCGGGCCGGCACGGCCAACCCACTCTTCATGCTCGATGAAATTGACAAACTCGGCCAGGACTTCCGCGGCGACCCGGCCTCGGCCCTGCTCGAGGTGCTCGACCCAGAGCAAAATCACGCTTTCAGCGATCATTACCTGGAACTGGATTTCGACCTCTCGAAGGTCATGTTCATCACCACCGCCAATACCCTGATGACCATCCCGCCGGCCCTGCTCGACCGGCTGGAGGTGATCGAGTTCCCCGGCTACATCGAGGAAGAGAAACTGATTATCGCCAATCGCTTTCTCATCCCGCGCCAGATCGAAGAGGCCGGCATCGAGGAGATTGGGCTGCGCTTTGCGCCTCAGGCGCTGCAACGCATCATCCGCGAATACACCTACGAGGCCGGAGTCCGCAACCTGGAGCGCGAGATTGGGCGTGTCTGCCGCAAGGTGGCGCGCTGGAAAGCAGAGGGCAAACGCTATCCGACCCTCATCACGGCCCCGTTGGTCAGCAAATTTCTCGGTCCCCAGCAATTCTTCCAGAGCGAGGCCGAGGGCGCCGACGAGGTCGGTGTGGCGACCAGCCTGGCCTGGACCGAAAACGGCGGCGAAATCATGGCCGTGGAAGTGGCCGTCTTCGACGGCAAGGGCAGCCTGCAGATGACCGGTCAAATCGGCGAGGTGATGCAGGAATCGGGTCAGGCCGCGCTCACCTACCTCCGCTCGCGCGCCGAACGTTTCGGCATTGATTTCGAGGTCTTCGAACGGATGGACATCCACGTCCACATGCCGGAGGGGGCTATTCCCAAGGACGGCCCCTCGGCGGGCATCACCCTGGCGACTGCCATGCTCTCGGCCCTGACCGGCCGCCCCGTCCGCCGCGAGGTCGGCATGACCGGCGAGATTACCCTGCGCGGGCGCGTCCTGCCGGTTGGCGGCCTGCGCGAGAAAATCCTGGCGGCTCACCGCGCCGGCTTGAAGGTGGTCGTCATCCCGCAAAAGAATACCAAAGACCTGGTGGACCTGCCCAAGCGGGTGCGCGCCGACTTGCAGATTGTGCCGGTCGGCCACATGGACGAGGTAATCGAACTGGCCATCCTGCCGGAGGCGGCGATCGAGCCGCCCCGGCCGCGCCGCCGCAGCGAAGAGCAGTCCCAGGAAGAAGAGGAATAAATAACCGTCGCTGCAGGAATACTGCCATGAAGTCGAAACTCGCCAATCAGGTCGTTCTCATCACCGGCGCTTCGTCTGGCTTCGGGGCCGATTCGGCGCGGCTGTTTGCCCGGCGCGGCGCCCGCCTCGTCCTGGCCGCCCGCCGCGTCGACCGTCTGCAGGCGTTGGCGGAAGAAATTCGGGCGTCCGGCGGCGAGGCCCTGGTCGCGCCGGTGGATGTCAGCCGGCGGGCCGAGGTCGAAACGATGGTCCAGACCGTGCTGGAGGTTTACGGTCAGATAGACATTCTCTTCAACAACGCCGGTTTCGGCCGCCTCGACTGGCTGGAAAACCTGGAGCCGGAGCGAGATATCGAGACGCAAATTGCCGTCAACCTGACCGGCCTGATTCTGGTCACGCGCGCCGTTCTGCCGCACATGCTGGCGCGCCGTTCGGGCCACATCATCCATATGTCGTCGGTGGCCGGTTACATCGCCGCGCCGCTCTATTCTATTTACGCCGCTACCAAGTACGGCGTGCGCGCCTTCACCGACGCCCTGCGGCGCGAGGTGGCGCCGTTTGGCGTCAAAGTCTCCGGCATTTACCCCGGCCCGGCGGCCACCGAGTTTGGCCAGCACAGCGGGCATGCGCTCAAGGAACTCAAGACGCCCGCCTTCCTGCGCATGTCCTCCGAAGCCGTCGCCCGCCGCGTCGTCTGGCTGGCGGCGCACCCGCGCCGGTCGGTGATTTTGCCCTGGTACTATCGCATGGTCTTTTTCTTCGACGCCCTCGCCCCGGCGCTGGTGGACCGGGTCATCGAGACCGCCTTCGTCCGGCGTTTCCACAGAGTGGGTTAATTGTGGCCGGTTAATCGGGACCCCCACACCGTTCACCATCCTCCATTTGACCACCAGGAGAATCCCATGAACTCTTCCCGCCTCGCTGCCCTTTCCGCCTCGCTGCGGACCTCGGGCCTGGATGCCCTGGCGCTCAATCCCTGCCCCTCGCTGGTCTATCTGACCGGCCTGCACTTCCACCTGATGGAGCGGCCGGTGGTGGCCGTCTTCACCCCCGAGGCGCCGCCGGTCATCATCCTGCCGGAACTGGAAATGCTCAAGGTGGAAGGCCTGCCGCTGCGCGCCTTCCCTTACGGCGAAAATCCTGCCGGCTGGGAGGCCGTCTTCCGCGCTGCCCTCGGCTCGCTCGGCCTGGACGGTCGGCGCATCGGCGTCGAGCCGCGCGCCCTGCGCCTGCTGGAGTTCCGCTACCTGCAGGCCGCCGCCCCCGCCGCGGACTTCCCCGACGCCTCGGACGTGGTCAGCTGGCTGCGGGTCCGCAAAGACGCCAACGAGGTGGCCGCTATGCGCCGCGCCGTGCAGATTGCCCAGTCGGCCCTCGAGGCGGCCATTCCGCTCATCAAAATCGGCATGACCGAGAAGGAACTGGCCGCCGAACTGGTGATGCAACTCCTGCGGCACGGTTCGCAATCTGAGATGCCGTTCGCGCCCATCGTCTCCGCCGGGCCGAACGGGGCGAACCCGCATGCTGTGCCGAGCGACCGTCCGCTCCAGCCCGGCGATTTGCTGGTGGTGGACTGGGGCGCGGCCTGCGACGGCTACATCTCTGACCTGACGCGCACCTTCGCGGTGGGCGAGGTGGAGGCCGAATACGAGAACATTCACCGCATCGTGCAGGAGGCCAACGCCGCCGGGCGCGCCGCGGCCAGACCCGGCGTCCCCTGCGCGCATGTGGACATCGCCGCCCGGACGGTCATCGAACAGGCCGGCTACGGGCCGTATTTCACGCATCGCACCGGTCACGGCATCGGCATGGAGGGTCACGAAGAGCCGTACATGCGCGGCGACAATCTGCAGATTCTGGAGCCGGGCATGGCCTTCACCGTCGAGCCGGGCATCTACCTGCCGGGCCGCAACGGCGCGCGCATCGAGGATAACGTGGTCATCACCGAGAGCGGCGCGGACTGCCTGAGCGATATGCCGCGCCAACTGCGGGTAGTCGGGTAGCGCGGATTTCACTCCGCCCGCCGGGGATTGGAAATTCCCGGGTTCAAGTGCTGTACTCAGACGAAGTGCGGCGTTGCTTGTCGCCTATACAACGCCAGACCTTCCCAACTCCGTCTTGTGTTTTTCCCTTTCCAAATAGGAGTAGAGAGACGAGGATCGTCCACAAATCAGCCTGCCGATAGCGCAAATATGCCTGCTGCGTTTCCCAGCGGGCGCCTGCGGCATAGTCGCCTTCCTTCCACTTCGCCATATCGAAGGCAGGTCTGGGCGGTTGGGAATGCCGCTCTTCCATCGCTTCCTTGTGCAAAATTTCACCCTGAATCGCCTGGTAATATGCCGCCATCCGCGCCTGTGCCGCCTGCACCCAGTTCACCCATCCTCTCAACGCGCTGAAGCCTCGCGCGCAGAATGCTTGTTTCACTTGCTCCCGCTCATCCAAGTTCAGTATGGGACTTGCAGCGCGCTGAATTATCAATCTTCTTTCATTACGGCATCCAACTCCGCCAGCATTTCACGTTCTTCCCAATCTTGTTCATCCGACTCCCGAAAAGGCTCATCATGGTATAACTTCAACGCATAAGGATTTTTCTCAGGCAAAGATTCACTTCCTATAATCGGAACACCTACACGCTCCGCAAGCAACAGACGGGCTCTATATAGAAGCCACTGAGAATCTATAGGTCTGCCGTTATGAAGTGGAGCAACAAGACAGCGAGACAAGATCATCTCTAACGTATCGTAAAACAACTTCAACACATATCTATCCCACGGATTCCAACGTACTTCGCCCATTACTTCCTTCACCGTCTTTCGCAAGTTCAAGATTGTTTTGCCATATTTCTGCCACATATACATCCCATATGTACGCCATACCCGTTCTCCATGAATGGCATCCTCATAGTAAGCCCTGTGACCGAAACTATACCCAAGCGCTTTTGCAATTTTCATCTCGAATTCATACCAGTGCAGCATGTCTTTCACAGCCTCGTAGAGCAACGGCATGGCTTTGCTAATCTCCTGCCAAACATACAACTTCCCTTCTTCTTCCCAACGCTGTTCTGTTCGGCGTAACAACCTTTCCATTCGCGGCAAATATTTCTTTTCCGCAAAGCGCGCGTCATAGGGGATTTCCTCAAGACGCTTTTGGATCCCAACCACGCCACTCTTATCGTAATCGGCTGTGAGAAGCGCCTTACCAAACAACTGTGCATCTCGGACGGCATTCCCTTGCTCGTCAAAGAGCATAAATCCGGTTATATGAGCCCAAGCCCGACGTTCCCACCACTTGTTGCTAAAGTAGTAGGCCACCATGAAGTAAATCTTCTCTTCAATGTGCAATTCGGCAGGATATAGAACCGATTCCCGCCGGTTCACGCGTAATCGCAGCATTGAGCGATTTAGCTGAGGATGCTTGCGCTTCACATACCGCTTGCGAAGTTGATGGTCATCATAAAAAAGCTCAGGAAAAACAAATATCCCCGTAAACATAAGCGCAGAAATCAGATAACCGAATATCCGCACTTCCACCAAAATGGGAAAGCGGAGTACCAAAAAGAACAACCCCACGCAAGCCAGGACAAACGCGTTGAGCATCCAAAAAACGATCCTGGTATAACGAATGCCATGTCCTCTTTTGGGAACAGGCATGGCTTTCAATCTGAGAAATTCCTGATAATACTCTTGCGCCGTTTTCATGGCCGTCTCTATTCTCCTACTTTTTGCCAAAGAGTTGTCCAGCCTTCTCACTGAGCCAGCCCCAATTTTGCATAATCATCCCCACGCCTTCAAAGGCTATCCCGGCGGTGAGAAAGATAGGCGCCGCAGGTTGCAATGTGGGCACAAACGCACAAACTGCGCCCGCCACCAGGAATGCCCCTCCAATCGCTTGTGTTGCCACCCCCACGCGTTCCACCCAGGCATGTTCAGATGCTCCAGGCACAATGCTTGGGTCCGTTATCAGTCGGGAAGCACCCGTGACGTAATCAATTCCACCAACAAAGCCCTGGAGAATAACTGAAGCCTTGCCCCATGGGGAGCGAAGCAAATCGCCCAGCCATCGAGCTCCCCCTAATGCTTGCTTCCCGGCTTGCCATACATTGAGCACACCATCCAGCGTTCCGCCGCTTGCTTGCAAATCGCGGGCAAGCGCCGGATTGTGTTCCTCAACTGTCATTCCACTCAATTGCAAGGCCAATGGGCTCAGGTTTACCCCAGCTCCGCCGAGTCGCTTTGCACCATCCCATGCATCTGCCAGGTCAGTGTAGTTAATCGGCAATTTTCTAAAGTTTCTATTGGGAAGGCGTGCGAGTTCGTCTAAAACGTTTTTGTCTGTGATGACGCCTCGGCGGACTTCCGCTTCGAATTGGTTCCAGGCGATTTCTTCCCAGACGGGCGAACCAAGACGGGATGGAAATGCCAAGCGTAATGATGCGCGAGCAGTGGATACGGCACCACCAATAAAATCCATTCCATCCTGCAAGGAATCCATGCTGTCGCGGATGATGCCCACCCGTCTCCACCACGGCTTCTTCTCCTCCTGCGCCGGTTGCTCCGCTGCTCTCCGCTGTGCCGCTGTCTGCTCCCCAGGCCCACCGTGCAGGAACGCCTGCTGCGCCTCCGGCGGCAGGTTCGCCGGCATCTCCACCGCCTGCTCCCGCACCGCTTCCTCCTGCTTCCTCCGCCAGGCGGCCTCCGCCTGCCGCCGTCGCTCTTCCGCTTCCCGCGCCGCCGCCCGTGCGTTCGCCGCTGCCGCTTCCGCCCGTTGACGCGCTTCTTCCTCCTTCCGCTTCCGCTGCGCCTCCAACGCCCACCCCGTCGCCGCTCCAATCGCCGTCAGCGCCGCCGCACCCCACAAGGGAAAGGCAGAAGGATGAATGATGAAGGATGAAGGGGAAGAGGGCGGAGCGCTGACTTGCGATATGGGTGGTCTGGAAACGAAGGTCGAGACTTGCGGGGTAAAGGTGGGAAGAGCAGCAGCAGGCAGGGAATGGGCGGAGAAGGCTGCGGGCGCGGTGGCCGTTGGGGTCACGGTGGGCAGGGGTGTGGCGGTGGGCAACGGGGTGGGCGTGACGTTCGGCGCGGGGATGATGATATGCCCCACCGCACGCGCCAGGTTGCCCGCCTGGTCAAAGGCTTTCACCACCACCTCATACGTCCCAATCGGCGCCAGCGTGCCATCGCTAAATCGCCTATCCCAGGTCAGTGCCGTCTCAAAGTCATCATCGCTCACTTCCCAGGCTTGGCTCACCTTCGGCCAGCGCCCCTGCGGGTCACGAATCTCCACTTCTACGCCCGTCAAGCCGCTCTCACCATCCACAACCCGAATTCTACCACCCTCCCAAACATACCACTGCCCAACCTGCACCCGCGGCGGCGTGCCATCCACACGAAAGGTCAACGGCGCACCTTCCGCCAGGTTACCCGCCTGGTCAAAGGCGCGCAGGCGCAAATTGTGATGCCCATCCCCAACCGTCACGGGGACAGTGTAGGTCTGCCAGGCACCACCATCCAGCGCATACTCCAGGCGCGCAACCCCAGAGCCATCATCGCTGGCAGAAAGGCTGAAGGTGACCCGCGCAAGATACCAGCCGTTCCGTTGCTCGCCCGTCAGCGCCGCGCTCACCTGCGGCGGCAACGTGTCCACCTGCACGCTGGCGCTGGCTTCCGCCATATGACCGGCAACGTCTTGCGCGCGGAAGGTCAGGCTGTGCAGACCATCGCCCAGCGTCAGCGGGGCAGTGTACGGCGTCCAGGCGCCGCCATCCAGTGCGTAGGTCAAGGCTTGCAGGCCCGAACCCGGCGCGGGGTCCAAAAGGCATTAGGATGGTTGTTGAAGTACGGCGCCGTGCTTCCCGCCGAAGGACAGGTTGTATCCGGCGCATCGTACAGGTATAACTGGCAATACGAATTCGGCCAGAGGTAGGCTTGATAGTGACATTCTCGCCGCTGCCAAACCCAGATGCTGGCCGTCCGTTCCGGTCCGAGGTAATCTGCTGCCACACTGCTTGCTACCAGCCCCACAAGGACTCCTGCCGCTATCCCCGCCAAACGTTTCCAGGACATGTTTCTCCTCCCAGGCGATATGTCTGGACAGGAATTCTATACAAGGGGGGGAGTTTCAAGGGAAATCCTTGAGGGATTCGTTTGTACCGATAAGAGGGCTTTTACTCTTCGCGGCCCAGGTCTTGTGTGCCATGCCGGAAAACTTCCTGACGGGATTATAATTGACCTGTCTTCCTCCTGCCTGCTTACCGGCAACTGACCACTGAAAACCGAACTCCGAACCTCCCATGTCCCAACTCATCCTCCCCACCGCTGAACCCTTCTTCTTCCCCGGCAAAGGCGAGAACGCCCGCGTCGGCTGCCTCGTCCAGCACGGATTCACCGGCACGCCCAAGGAAATGCGCTGGCTGGGCGAAGACCTGAACCGGCGCGGCTACACCGTCTGCGGGATGCGGCTCGCCGGTCACGCCACGCAGCCAGAGGACATGATTCGCTCCCGCTGGCGCGACTGGCTGGCCTCGGTCGAGGACGGCTATCACCTGCTGCGTTCCTCTTGCGAACAGGTCTTCCTGCTCGGCCTTTCGATGGGCGGCGTCCTCTCGCTCCTGGCGGCGAGCAGGCTGCCGGTCCGGGGGGTCGTGGCGATGTCCACGCCCTACAAACTGCCCGATGACCCGCGCCTGCGCTTCTTGAAGATTCTCTCCAAAATCCGGCCGTACATGCCCAAGAGCAAGGACCCCGGCGCGGGCTGGTTCGGCGACGCCTGGAAGCAGCACGTCGCTTACCCGGCCAATCCGCTGCGCTCGATTGCCGAACTGAACGAACTCCTGGGCGAGATGCGCCGCGCCCTGCCGCAGATTCGCGTCCCGGTGCTGCTCATCTCCTCCCGCGACGACCGTTACATCGTCGCCGATAGCATGGAGATGATTTTCGCCGACCTGACCACGCCCGACAAAGAGAAAATCTGGATTGAAGGCAGCGGGCACGTGGTCACCGAGGAGCCGAAGAAAGAGTTTGTCTTCGAGAAGGCCGCCGAGTTCATCGCCCGCGTCGCCGCCCTATGACCCGCGACTATCTCTTCCTGGTGGCCTCGCTCTTTTGCTGGGGAATCGGCGAGGGCATGTTTTTCTACTTCCAGCCGATTTACATGCAGCAATTGGGCGCCTCGCCCGTGACGATTGGCTTCATCCTCGGCCTGGGCGGCCTGGCGATGACCTTTGCCCACATCCCGGCCGGCTGGATGGCCGACCGCATCGGGCGGCGTCCGCTCCTGTGGGCGGCCTGGCTGGCGGGTCTGGTCGCTGCGTGGCTGATGGCGCTGGCGAACGGCCTGCTGGTCTTTGCGATGGGGGCGGTGCTGTATAACTTCACCGCATTCGTCATCTCCCCGCTCAACAGTTACCTGACGACGGCGCGCGGCAAACTCTCGGTCGGGCGCGCCATCACGCTCAGTTCCTCGGCCTTTGCCTCCGGCTCGGTGCTGGGACCGTTCAGCGCCGGTCTGCTGGGGGAAGCCCTCGGCCTGCGCGCCGTCTATTTTGCCGCCGCCGGATTGTTTGTCCTTTCCACGCTGCTGGTCTTCTTTCTCCGCTCCCAGCCGCTCGAAGCGCACGATGGGCGGCAGTCGTTCCGCGACCTGCTTGCCAACCCGCGCTATCTGAACTTTCTCGGCCTGGCTTTTCTGGTCTTCTTCGCCCTCTACCTGCCTCAGCCGCTGACGCCCAACTTCCTGCAAAATCAGCGCGGCCTCTCGCTGGCGCAAATCGGGCAACTCGGCTCGCTGGGCAGCCTGGGCAACGCCGTCTTCAATTTGGCGCTGGGACACCTGGCGCCCCGCCTCGGCTTCTTCCTGGCGCAGGCGGCCGTCCTGTTTTTTGGTCTGCTGATTTGGAAAGGCGTCGGGCTGCCCTGGTACGCGGCGGCTTACTTCATGCTCGGCGGCTACCGCGCTGCCCGCGCCCTGGCCTCGGCCCAGGTGCGGACTTTCGTCGGCGCCCACCAGATGGGCCTGGCCTACGGCATCGCCGAGACGCTCAACTCCCTGCCGCTCTTCCTCGCCCCGCCGCTGGCCGGCTGGCTCTACGACCTGCGCCCCGACCTGGTTTATCCGGTCTCGCTGACGGTCATCGGGCTGGCGCTGCTGCTCTCGCTGCGCTACCTGCCCCGTCCCCTGCCGGACCCGCTGCCCGTCTCACAGGATTGACCATGCTCGAAATCCTCCG
Organism: Anaerolineales bacterium; assembly: GCA_041287425.1. Classification (GTDB taxonomy): domain Bacteria; phylum Chloroflexota; class Anaerolineae; order Anaerolineales; family Villigracilaceae; genus JAFGSI01. The sequence goes on from JBEULG010000040.1 coordinate 65,711, forward strand.
CCTTGTCCTGGGCCCCGTCCAGACCAATTGCTACCTGATTGCCGACTCGCACAGCGGCGCGGCGGCGGTGATTGACCCGGCCTGGGATGGAGAGACGATTCGCCTGGAGGCCGAACGCCGCGGCCGGCGCATCGCGCAGATTTGGGTCACGCACGCCCACTTCGACCACGTCGGCGGCCTGCCGGACCTCGTGCGCGGCCTCGACCCGGCGCCGGTCATCGCCCTGCATCCGGCCGAGCGTCCGCTCTGGGAGATGGGCGGCGGCGCGGCCCTCTTCGGCTTTTCCCTGCCCCCGCTCCCCGCCCCGACCCTCGCCCTGGCGCACGCTCAGACCCTGACCCTGGGCGGCCTGACCTTTGAAGTCCGTCACACCCCCGGCCACACGCCCGGCTTGTGCGTCTTCTACTGCGCGCAGGCGGGCGTCTGTTTTTGCGGCGACCTCATCTTTCAGGGCAGCGTTGGGCGCACCGACCTGCCCGGCGGCAATGCGCAGGCGCTCATCGAGAGCATTCATGCCCACATCTTCACCCTGCCCGAAGAAACCCGTCTCCTCTCCGGCCACGGCGAGGAGACCACCGTCGGGGAGGAGAAAATGTTCAATCCGTTTGTGTAAGTGGGACAACTGCTAGCAGTTGTCACAGGAGACGATTATGAAACGAGCCGTCAGCATCAGTTTGGGCAGTTCCCAGCGCGACAAAAAAGTCACCGTCCGCTTCGGCGAGGAGACCATCCAAATCGAACGCATCGGCACCGATGGCGACGTGGAAAAAGCCCGCCGCCTGTACCTGGAACTGGACGGCAAAGTGGACGCCTTCGGCGTCGGCGGCGTGGACCTGTACCTGCGCCTGGACGACCGCGAGTACCCGCTGCGCGCCGCCCTCAAACTGGTCGAGGGCGTGACCAAGACTCCGCTTTGCGATGGCCGCGGCCTGAAGCACACCCTGGAGCGGCGCGTCTTCGAGTTCGTGCGCCCCGTCCTGGGTGAGCGGCGCTTCCGCCAAGCCTTTGTCCCGGTGGCGGTGGACCGGATGGGGCTGGCGCAGGCGGCCGCGGAGGTCAGCGAGCGTCTCGTCATCGGCGACCTGATGATTGCCCTGGGCCTCCCCATTCCCATCTACGGGCTACGCGCCTACAAACGGCTGGCGCGGGCGCTCTTCCCGCTGGTCAGTTATTTCCCCATGTCCATGCTCTTCTATGGCAGCGGCGGGGCCGAGCATGAGCCGAAGTACGAGAAATACTTCCTCGAGTCCGACCTGCTGGCGGGCGACTTCCTCTTCATGCGCAAATACCTGCCCGAAGACCTGCGCGGCAAGACGGTGGTCACCAACACCACCACCGAGGAGAACATTGCCCTGCTGCGGGCGCGCGGCGTGCAGACCATTGTCACCACCACGCCGCGCTACGACGGCCGCTCCTTCGGCACGAACATGATGGAGGCTGCCCTGACAGCCTACGCCGGCAAGGGGAGGAGATTGACGGACGAGGAGTTGAACGCCCTGATTGACGACCTCCACCTCCGCCCCGAAGTGCTGGAGTAAAAACAAAGATGACCTGGGAGGAGGCAGGTCATCTTTGATTCTGAAGCAGGTTTGTCAATTGGCCGATAGATTGTCCTTTCTCTGAGAATTGGGCGTGAAGTTTCTTGAGGGTGTGGGCTTATAGGCTGTCCTTTCTCTGAGGGTTGGAAGCGAAGTCTTTGCGAAGAATGGGCTTATAGGCAACTCCTTTCTCTAGCATGTGCGGAACTCTTCTTGCCATCGACTCAGGCAGGGCTGGGTTGGTCACCGCAAACCTGATATCGGGGGGCTCAATCATCCGGCGAGAGGCAGGTTTTGGTATTCATCCGACGTCATCCGTTTGTTGCATGCGGCGCGGACACGCCGTTGGGTGATAGCCAGTTCAAGCAGTTCGCGTTGGCGGGCGTTGATGCGCTCCAGTTCGTAGCCGTTGGGCGAATGCCGATGGGAGGAGCGGTTGGCTTCATCATCGGGCTGCTGGGCAGTCGCGGCCGGCTGTGTCGGTGCAGGGGCTGGGAGGCGAACCAGGGCGACCTTGGTCCCGATGACGATGAGTGACACTCCTCCCAGGCCGCCCACGACAATCAACGCTGTCCAGAGCCTCTCGGTCGCATTTGCCTGGATATTCAGCATTCTTTCGTAGTACGCCTGGTCGGCGGCGATGCGGGCCAATTCGGCCTGATAGCGGGCCTCTTCCAGTTCCATCTCGTGGCGGATACGCGCCACCTCTTGCTCGGTCTGGGCGGCGGCGCGTTGCTCTTCGAGTTGATTCATCACATCCAGGTGGCGGGTCTCGGCGGTGATGCGCTCGGCCTCGGCCTGGCTGGTGGTGGGGTTGAGCAGGTCAGTGCCTGCCACGCAAAGGCCGACAACGAGGCCGGTGACCAGAAGTAAGAGGGCAAATCCAGAAATCCAGTTCATTTCAAGCTCCTTTCTCTGCAAAACTTCCATCGGATTTACACCTGGAGAATATCATTTTACCGCCAGTTATGCCCTTTTACGTTCCTGATGTTCGGATAGCACTTCTCTTGCCTCCTCCCCATCTTTATCTCACAGGAATCTTACACTGCAACCGAGATTCGGCAGAAAAAAGAGAACCCCATCCAGTGAATGCTGGCGGGGTTCCGGTGTTGGATAAGTTGTTGGCTTCGTATCGAAAGGAAAGGTCGGTTGGATTTATTCGATAAGCACCTCCATAGGTGATTGGGTAGGGTGCTTACATTCTAGCATGGCGAGGATAGAGTGCTATTTCGCCTATCTGGCAGTTGGCGCTCAACAATCTCACAAAAATCTCACAAGGCGAGGTTGACTTTTTTGGGAAAAGTCTCTATACTGTTCGTGGAGGAAAGGAGCATATCACCGTATGACTGGGACGTTGGGCACACTTTGGGCGCGATATAAAACGCTCATTTGGTTTTGGCTGGTGACGTTGTTACTGTTCGTAGCCGGCATGGGCATTCAGGTCTGGGAAGCGGATTTGTCCAATCGCTTTGCGGTCACAAAACAGGCAGACGCCAACGATGTTCAAGTCACGGTCATATATCCCTCAAAAATCTTTTTGCCCTCTCCCAATGCACCCATACAGGAGATTGTTTTTCGCGTCACGGCGCCCGATTCGACAGGTTATACCCTTTGGCTTGAGAATAGTGATGCGCTGGTTTTTTATGATGATAGCGGTGGGGTCATTTCTCCTCACTGGGAAGGCCAGGGCAGTGCCGTCTTTCATGCGACCGTAGAGGCGGCTCCTCGTCAAAGTGGAAGAACGATGTTTTTGCGGGCGGTATTATCGGTTGACTCTTTCCTTACCCCCATTTCTCTGGGGCAAGTTGCAATTGAATCCCTCGCCGAATCTCGCTGGCGGATTGGCCTGGGCATCTTTGCCCGCAACATTGCTCTTCCTCTCAGTTTGCTTTCGGCGATTACGGGATGGGTGGTCAGTTATTTGGCCAAGGAAACGGATAAACTCGAAATTGCCTTTCGAGAAAAAATGGGTAAGATGGCGACCGAGTTCCGTTTGGACCCCTTGTATGCGGTTGAGCAATGTCTGGAGTTGAAGAGGGTTGTTGGCAAAAAATCTCTCGGCCGAGATGCTGAAAAAGAGTTGAATCACGCTGTACGGAATTTATTCAATCGAGATGGCGTGGGGAGATTGTTGAAGCGTATCGGCGAGTATGCCAGTCGCCAGGATAATGTTGCTTTGATGTCGGCGCTTTCCTCGGTGGGTTCCCTTTACCAGAAATTCGCCTCTGTCATTCAGAGAGATAGTGGCGTGGAGACTGTTTTTCGGGCCTTGGGACATGTTTATCGGTATTTTAGCGAGCAGAAAAACTTTGTCTTACTTTACGATACTGAACAAAACAATGCCGAACAAAGCAATGCCGAACAAAGGCCAAAGGCACCCATAGGCAAATGGGATTTCCCGTCTTGGGCGCAAAATGCAACCGAATGGGTTAGAAACCGGCGGGCAAACAAGCGTCTTCGGAGGGCAAAACATATCGTTGACCAGTTGCTTCACATTTGGAGCGAGCAAGATGTCTTCGGCGCTGATTTTGTAATTTATGGCTTGAACAGATTCCGGGATATTCAGACAGTTGCAGAGCATGTGAAGGAAAAGATTGAATCTAAGCCTAATTTTCGACGCTTGAAGCGCTATAAGCAATTAGATTGGATTCATGATCCTATGGCTGCATATTACGAGTGGCCGGATTTGCAGACGTGGGATGAGCCTTACCATTATCCAATGTTACATTCCTGGTTCAAGTCGGGACGGTTCTTGTTTTCTAATCCTTTTGATAAGTCGAACATTCTACGAATGAATATCCGCCCTGAACACTGGGAACATTATATCTCTGACAAGCCAGCGATTTTTACATCGAACTCGACATCAGACTTAAGGGATGCTGCTCTATTGGCCCAGAAGAGTTTTCAGGCTCCAGTATCGTATGGTCAACGGGGAGCAAAGTTGGCGTTCCCGATTTTCTTCGAGATTCCCGCTGCTCTTGAAAGCAATCATTGGCTATCTGCTCTTGCCCACCGAGGCGCAGAAGTTTGGCTGGATTTTCTGTCGCACAGCCCGGATGCTTACCTTGATATGTATCCAGAAGAACGTCAGGCTTTGGCTTCCTGGCTTGGATGGCACTGTGGTTCAAACGATGTGGTTGTCGAGAGACTTCGCCAGCGGTTGTTTCGCGTGCTTAACGTTTATCAAGGTGACACGGAGAATGCTAAAAAGCAGGCAGGGCGGCTGTTGTTGGATTTCCTGGAGGAAGGAAGATGCCACTACACAAGGGAAAACCAGCCTGCTCGAGAACAGATTCTACACTGGTTGGGAATTCGCCCCTTTGGGATTGACTATACGGTGATTATTTTGGTTGCGTCGTATACGCTTTCAGATTCGTTCAGCCAGGTGCTGATGATGTCCTCTGCGATTTTGCTGGCGCATGGCGTTGTGCTCAAGCAATTCAGGGTGGCACAGGATGTCTTGCCAGAGCATTCGATTGCAGTCACCTGGTCCAAAGAAACCATAAAGGCATTTTTGGCAAGTTGTGTCAAAACGCCAGAAGTCAGTCTAAGATTTGCTGATTTGTTCGAGAAACCGTTGGGCATTCCCCCTGCTGTGCTTCCTGACTATAATGACCAATTGGCCGAGAAGGCGCAGGGTTCTCTGAATCGTTTGTTGGAATTGGGTTTGAGGATTTTACAACATCACGCGGAAAAGTACCCTGAAGAACCTTATCTCAAGAAAGAAGACTTTGAGGCTATCAAAAACTTATGACCTCTTTCTCCCCTTTCTCTCCCCTCGCCCTCTTCGACACCTTGCGTGCCGAAGATGAAACCGCCTGGCTGGGACAAGTCTACGTCCCGCCGCAGGGCTTCGAGACGATGCGCGGCATGCGCTCGGTCATCGTCTTCGGCGAAGAGGGGAGCGGCAAGACGGCGCTGCGTCTGCGGCTTATCGAGTCGGTGCGGGAAGCGCCCGGGACAGCAACCCCGCTCATTGTCGAGTGGCAGGCCGGGGTCCAGGACGAAGCGGAAGGAGAGACTTTCGTCAAGCGGTTCGTGGACGAAATCCTCGACCTGACCGCCCAATCGCTGGCCTTTCATCTGGCCCGCCAACCGCAGCGATTTACCCAGGCCTCGCGCTTTGCCCAGGAAGGGATGGTCTGGCTTATCCATCAGTACCTGCGCACCGATAAGGAGTTGTTGCTGCTGCGTATCGAAAGCGAAGGGCCGGCCGAGGGCCTTGATTGCCTGCGAGAGATTTTGAACCGTCCGCCCAAGATGCTGGTGCCGCTCACTGCTCCCTATCCTCGTCAGATGACCGAAGTGGTGCGGATACTCGATTCGGCCGGCTTGAGTGGTCTGTGGGTGATGATGGACGGCCTGGATGCCTGGCTGACGCTGGAGGCAGCCGCTCTGAGCCGCCTGCTGACCACTTTGTTTTCTTCTCTGGTATTGTTCGACATCCCAGGCTTTGCCGTCAAGGTGATGGCGCCGCTGCGGATGAAGAATCTGATTTCGACTGCCACCGGCCTGACCCGCCGCCGGTTCGAGATTTTCGAACTGGACTGGCCGGCTGATGCCCTGCGCGCTTTGTGCGAGCGGCGGCTGGTGTTGGCCTGCGGACGGGAGCCTTTTGGCCTGGACGAACTTTCTTCCGACCCCGATCTGCTGCCCTGGCTGGCGAAGTACGGCGGTGCCTCGCCGCGCGGCTGGCTGGAGTTTCTGCGGCCCTTTGTAGATGCTTATCTGCAACAACCGGCGCGGCGTCCGCTCACGCCCGAGGCGGTTGCCGACCTCCAGCGCCGCTTCCCGCCACGTTTGCGTATGGATGCGGCTCTGAAGAACGTTTTCCTTGGGCATTCTCTGGTGGCCGGTTTATCCGAGTCGTCGCTGAACCTCTTACGCTATCTATACACCCATCCCGGCCGCGCCTGCGACAAAGAGGAACTGTACTATCGCGGCCTGCGGGGGTTGGACCATCAGCCGCGTTCGACCGATGACCCTGCCTGGGAGCCGCCCGACACGGTGGAAGGCGTCATGGATACTGCTCTTTGGCGGTTGCGTCAGGCGCTGGAGCCGAATCCCAAACAGCCGGTGTATGTGGTTTCCGAACGCGGCAAGGGGGTTGTGCGCCTGGAAAATGTCTGGTGAGATGTTTGTGAGAATGGCGCGAGAGGGACGAAATGGAGTGAGAGAGTCATCTGGCATATAGTAGTGAAACCAACCCGCAAGGAGATGTTTCATGTAATGGCTACAACCCAGGAAACGCGGCCTGAGGTCCAGACAAGGCTTTTTCGCCTGGGCTTTGCCTTTAATCCCTTCGAGCGGCTGGAAGCCTCCAACGATCCTCACATTTCATTCTATTTGATTGGTCACGACATGTTCAGCGTCGCCTGGGAGACCGCCCCGGCGGCGCTTTTTGCGCCTCCCGGCGGCGGCAAGACGGCCATGCGTATTTACACGTTGCGCGCTTGCTGGAAGAACGAAGACCAGCGCCGCAAATTTCCCATCTCCTATGACTTGCCTTTCTTTGCCAATCTGGCCGAACTGACTTCTCTCGAAGCGCACCAGACCGCCATCGCTGCTGCGGCGGCGACGGATTTGTTCCTGGCCTGTGCTTATCGCCCCAACCTGTATCTATCGCTCACCGTTCCGCGTCGCTTGAATCTGTTGTCTTTGCTTCGGGTGGCTTTGCCGGTCAGCCTGGAGTATGCGCTCAGCATCCTGGCGGAGAGCGGCGATGCCCAGCAACTTTCTGACTATCTGGATCGTACCTATCGCCTCCCGGACCCCCCGCCTTCAAAGATGATACAGGGTTTATGCGAGACAATGCAGCACGACCTCGAGGATGCTTCTGGTGACCTTTGCTCCGGCCCGGCGCAGTTCGAAGCGCTGATGGATTTCATCCGCGAGGATTTGCACTTTGAGTCTGTCCTGCTCCTTTTGGATGGAGTGGATGGCGGCTTCCTTCGACCGGAAGATTTGCAGGCGCAGTTCGATATGATCGCGCCGCTTTTGCAGCAATCTGCTGATTGGGCAAAGACGAACCTGTTCTTGAAAGCCTTCTTACCGGTCGAACTGGATGATTATGTGGCTGCACAGGCCAAAGATTTCTATCGAGATTCGTCGCGCGCGCAGATTCAGTGGGATATTCCCAAACTGGCCGAAATTCTGCGCCGGCGTGTCTATGTGGCCAGCCAGGGGCGTTTCGGCAGTTTGGACGCCCTCAGCAGCCCGGCGCTGCGAGACGTTGAGACGCTGATTGCCTCGCGCACCCGCCCCTTGCCGCGCGAGGCAATCATGCTGTCCGGTCTGGTGTTGCAAAGTTACCTGAAACGAGGGGGCGAGTATCTTGAGCCTGAAGATATTTTCCATGCCGAGCAGGAATATCCGCGAAGAAGCATTTTCCCAAACTAACGGGAGGGTCGGATGGCCATCACTCTTCAACCTTACTCGAAAGAGACTTTTATTCATCGTTCAGAAGTTGATTTAATACAAGGCAAGTTCAAGCAATTTATCGAATCGGGGGGGAGTGTGCGTCCCCCCAAGGCCATTCTCTTTCGCGGCGAACGTGGTTTCGGAAAAACGTGGTTGTGTTTTCACCTTCATAGGACAGTGCTTCCTGAATTATCGTCCAGTATCAAGTCATTGTACATGGCCCTTTTTGATTTGCCGAAAGAATATAGGGGTGACCAAGCAAAACAGACCGGCGAATGGGTGATTCCTCAGGTAGCCGAACCTGCCGACGAAGCGTGTAAAAAGTTGATGAAGTGGATTTGCGACCAACTAGAAATTTCCTACCCCAATGACCCCACCTGGCTGGAAATGCGGCGGGCGCTGGTGGGCGGCGTGGAAACGAAATTTACAGGCATCAACGCCCTGGTGCTCATCCTGGATTCGGTCTTCGAGGCGGGCTGGGATTTGCTGGAAGTGATAGAAGAAAATATGCTTGCCCCTCTGGCCGAATTGCCCAACGTGTTCTTCATTATGACCGGCCGCGGCCGCCCCTATCCCTGGATTTCGCCTACCCTGCGGATGGGGGTACAGGAAGAAGCGCTTAAAGACTTCCCTATCGAGCAATTGACCAAAGGAGACCGGCAGGTCGCAGAACTGAGCGGCGGCAGTCCGCTGGTGGCTTATGCTCTGATGCAGACCGATGACCCCGTGCGTGCTCTGGACGAGGTGACCGAGTACTTACTCGAGGTCATTCCTCCCTCTATGGAACGCCGTCGTTTGCGGGACGCCTTCGAGGCCTTCTGTGTATTGGACGAGTTCCGCGAGGGGGAAATGGAGACTATGCTCCGGGCCTACTACGAAGCCAAAAAACAACCCCTGCCGCCTTATCCCATCCGTGATGTGCGCGATGAATTGCTCAAGACCTATCTCTTCCGCTGGGAGGGCGGCGGTTTCCGCGTGGATGCATCGCTCAAAAATGTGTTGCGGAACTACCTGAAACAGCATCAACCAGAGTTGTGGCGGCATTTGAACTGCGCCGCCTATCAGATTTACCTTAAGTATGCAGACAAGTACACACAATATCGAACAGAATATCAGGCATTGGCTGCCCCCTATAGGGAAGTATTAGAAAGCCATGGGGACCTGGCCGAATGCGAAAAGACCCTGACCGCGGCTCAGCCTGCATGAGGAGGACACCATGATTACTGAAACCCTGACCGGCGCTTTTGCCACCACCGAACTGGTTGGACGCCAGAAAGAACTGGAAACAATTCTGGGGCGAATTCAGGATACGGCCAACTCTCGCCCGTGCATCATCTTCCTCGAAGGGCCGGGGGGGATTGGCAAGACGCGCCTGCTGACGGAGATTATCCGCCGGTGTAAGTACCTGCCGGGCGTCAAGGTGAGCGACCCGCTGATTGACGCTTATCACCTGCGGGTGCATACGCCGATTGAATTTATGCAGGATGCCTATCAAAGCCTGACGCCGCTGGGCAGTTCATTTCGAGAATACGAGAAGCATGCCCGCGTGTTGCGGAATATCCGCCTCTCCGGCGAGGCGGTGCAGGTGGAGGAACAGGTGCGGGCGGTGCAAGATGCATTTGTCCAGGGCCTGAAACCGTTTGTCCAAGATACGAAGCAGCGAGTGGTCATCCTGCTCGATACACTGGAGCGCTTCGCTTATGGGGCGGATATCCCCGATGTGCCGGACAAAGCCGAAACGTGGACCTGGCTGGTCGGTCAATTGAAGGAGTTGCCAAATGTCATCCTCGTGGCCGCTGGCCGGTCAGAGGCCAGACCGTTGCTGGACGGCCTGGATGCCTCGGTTGAGGTGCTTCCCATCTCGCTTAACACGTTTTCGCTCGAAGAAGCGCGAGAGTACTTTCAGGCCGCGGCGGCTACGGCGCGCCACAACAGCGCCGCACATACGGCAAAATTGCTCGAGTCGCTCAAACCTCAGGAAATCGAACAGGCTCACGAGTTGAGCGGCGGGCGGCCGATTCTCCTGGCGCTGGCCGCCGATTATGTCGCCAACGGCTATCCGCTTCAAACGCTCTTTGACGAAGCCCGCGCCGCAAAAGATAAAACGCCGCAAGAATGCTTCAAAGACAAGATTTTGGGGCGCCTGCTGAGTTTGGAAAGCCTGGGGCAAATCCTGCGCTTCATGGCGCTTGCCCCCAAAGGCGTGGACGCCGAACTCCTGCGCATTCTCCTGGATTTGCCCTACAGCCGCATTGAGCAGGCCGAAGCGCGTCTGCGCGAAATCGAGAAGTTTTCGTTCGTAAAGCACCGCTCCGACCCCAGGCATCAAACCATAACCTATTTTTTGCACGATGAAATCTATGACATGCTCAAGGCAGCCGCCTTTTCGGCTCCCTTTGCAGCCACGACTGGCCGGGACGAGAAGAACGAAATTTACAAAAAGATAATTGATTACTATGAGGAGCGATTCAAAATTGTACGGCGTGAGTTGGGAGATGAGTACACGCAGATTCAAGCCGTGGGCGAAAAGACGGTTGATTGGGACGAGATGGAAGCGCTCCTCGCCCAGCGTTCCGAGACCCTGCTGGCTTTACTCTATTACCGCCTGCGCCAGGACCCGCCCAAGGGCTACCGCCGCTGGCTGCGCTATGACCACGAGGCGGTCATCGGCGGCGACCTGGAATTTGCCCTGCAATTACAATTGGAGTTGAGTGCCTATTTGCGCGAATTGGCCGATGGCCGGGAGGCCAGGGACGCCGCCTGGGATGATGACCTGGTGCACTGGTCGCTGCGCCTGACGTCGGTCAAACGCGCCTGGGCCAGGGGAGAGAATGCCAAAGTGCTCGAAGAAGTGCAGAAAATTGAAGAAGCGTTTCCTAACGACGTGGGGGACGTACTCAAAAAGGCGATGCTGGTTGTCTGGAAAGCCTATGCTTTGGCGTTTACTCAGCCCCAGGCGACTCCGCAGGAAATTACCCATTCCATCGAAGCGCTCGAAGCGCTCACGCAGGAGAAAGACGAAATTCGCTCCTGGCTGGCAAAGATGTTCCTGGCCTTTGCTTATCGTGTGCGCGCCTATGCTCTCTGGACGCAAGAAAGAGGAGATAATGCTATCGCCGACTATCGCCGAGCAGCAGTATTGCTGCGCGATGTGGACTTGAAAATCGAGATGGCCACGGTCCATAACGACCTCGGCTATATGCTCATGCTCATGGGGGAGGCGAGCGATGCGCAGTCACTGGTGAAGAATGCACTTGAGTTGCGGGGCGAAATGGGCCTGGGGGCGCAGGTGGCCGCCAGCCTTAACACCCTGGGAATCATTGATACTTACGAGGGCCGTTACAATGAAGCCATCGAGAATAGTACCAAATCGCTCAACCTTGCCAGAGCGGTGAGAAACAAGCGCCGCATTGGCCTGGCGCTGCTTGCCGTGGCCGAGTCCACCCATCGTCAGTGCCTGGAACAACCCGAAGTGGATGTGAATACGCGCCTGGATACCCTCAACCGGGTTTTCGAGATGGCCAATGAGGCCCTGGCGATATTCGAGGAGTCGGGAGAGACACTTCGACAGGTGGAGGCGCTCATCGAAATGGGCTGCGCCCGCCGCGATGCGGTTAAACTGGTGAACGAGTCGAAGACATCGTTCTATGGGACAGAGAAGTTCCTCCGGGAGGGCCGCCAGATTTTGGAGCGCGCGGCAGAGGTTGCAGGCAAGTTGGGCGAACCTTCACGGGTTCATCCACGCCAAGTAGATGCCCTGGTCAATCTGGCCTGGTTGGGATTCTATGCAGGTGATACAGGCAACGATTTCGGCAGCAGGGCAGAGCAAGATGCCAAGCGACTTCTGGAATCGTATGAGTTGCCTGAAGGGAAATCCGAGCCCGAAATTAGAGACAAGCCTGATTACCAACCCCTGCTCTCGGCGCAACTGGGCAAACTGTATGTCCTCAAGGGGCATCGTTTTTATGACGAACACCGCGAAGAACTTGTCAGACGCATAAAGACAGAGGAGGACCGCCGCATTGTTGAAAAGGCATGCGACGAACTGGCTGGGTATTACTTTTTGGCCCTGGAACACAACGCTTTCTATGGTGTGGAATCGCGCGGCTTGCGCCTGGCCAAGCAGCAGGTCTTTGACCGGCTCAAGGCTTTACGGACAGAAAATCTCCAGGTGTTCGAAGAGGGTCTCCGTGAGTGGGAAAAACGCCATAATCTGGATGGCAAATCCCACCTGCGCCAGATGCTGGTCAAGCGGGCGCTGTTGCTGGAGTGAATAGACGGGCAAGTGGAGCGATATTCGCAATCTCACGGGAAGCACGGCAACTTGTGCAGGCTGTGCTTCCCGCTCGATACCATGAATTTCTCGTATGAAAGGGTAGGTGCATGGTAGGCCCTGATTTTTCCAACAACCTTTTGACGCAGGCGTTTGCAGAGCATCTGGTTGACGAAGTCTTCCGCCTGGGGCGTGAGTGGATACCCAAAGGTGTCAGTGAGGTCAAGAAGCGCTGGCCAAAACGTGTTCCAGACTTTCCCGATAAACAAGGACTTCAGGTTCGGCGGGTGGGAGTAGTAAATCGGGAACGGGAACTGCGGGCGATACGGGCGGCGCTCGCCGATACAACTCGCTCTCATGTTCTGTATTTCTATGGGCCGGGAGGAATGGGGAAAACCCGCTTGCTCGAAGAGACACCGCGCCTGATTAAGTCTATTCACCTTTTCTCCCCCTTACGCTGGGCAAGGATAATAGACTTGTATCACGCCGAGTATCACAGCATTCCTGCTGTGCAGATGGCAATTGTCAACGCCCTGGACCCGCAGGAGCGCTTTTTCGGGGAGTACCGCCAGGTGCGTCAGCAGTTCGAGCATCATAAGGCGGTTGGTTTGAGAGAGGAATTGAAATCCGATCTTGACCGCCTCGATGCGGCTTTTCGGGAGGGGTATTGGGAACTTGCGCGCACCTGTCGGCCGGTACTGGCCTTCGATACCTTCGAAAAGGTGAATGAGGAGCCAGATTTAATCCAAAGGCTGGGCGGCGGGCAGCCATTCTCTCTGGAAAAATGGCTGGTGGATTTCTGGCAGACTGCCCCAAACTCGGTCTTCCTTGTGGCAAGCAGGCTGCCGGTTCCGATTTCACTTCAGAGGGCGCATAATCCAGGCAATGCGGTCGAGAAGATTGACGTGGGAGGATTTACGCGGACAGACAGCCTCAGATTGCTGGCAGCGTTTCTTCGGAATCAAGCCAAACCCATGCAGGCTTTGCTGAAAAATGCAGATGTATTATGGCAAGCGGCGCAAGGTTCGCCGGTTTGGCTGGCGCTGGCGGTTGAATTGTTGGCCCGCAGCGGGCCTTTGCTGGCGCAGATGCAGAATGGCGAAGATGGCGTGAGCGAAAGCCATCTTGTCAGCGCTTTCTTCGATTACGAAAATTCTGAAAACCGGCCGGTTTTCCTGCTGGCGCTGGCGCGCAAAGGACTGACCGCCGACCTGCTTCACTATCTTGAACCTCCCTGGACTTTGGAGGAATGCAAGCGAAGGTTAGATTCTCTGCGCGAACTGAGCCTGGTCAAAACCCGCCCGGGCAAAGCGGAACTCTTCCTGCACGATGCTCTGTATGAACTCTTCGACGAGTATATTCCCCAGAGTCTGGAACTGAGACCCTGGTACAAGACTTTTATGGAGTATTACCAGCAGCAGCAGGCGGCCTGTCAGTCCGACCGCGCTGCCTGGGGGGATGCGGCGGTGAAACTGCTTTATTACGCCTTGCAATACGACCCTTGCCGGGCTTTTTATGAGCATTATATCCGTTGGAGCGAAGCAGCCATTGCAGGGTATGAAATTGACCTGGATATGCAGTTGCGGGATGAACTTCTGCTTTTTCTGCGCTCGAAGGAAAAACGCAGTGGCGTCCAGCCCCCTAACCTGGACGGCGCCATTGTCAACCTGGATAGCGCTGTTCGTTGGGTGAAACGTTATCGAATTCAGGCTGCCCATCAGAAAGCGGCTGAACTTGCGGAGAGTCTTCTCTCGTTGAGCCCCAACCCTTATTGTGACTGGGTAAAGGTTCGGCCGGAAACTCTTCTCAGCATATCTACTGTGGACCGTGAGCAGATTCGGGCGCTCCTCACTAAAGCCGATGATTTGTTCTGGGGCCATTTGTTGACCTATTATGGAGATGTGCTGATTTATCTGGTGGGAACGCCGGAAGAGCGGATTTCCTTCTTTTTGGATCAAGCAAGGGAGCATTTGCAGCGGAGCACGCCGCCCCCCTCCCTGACCTGGCTGCAGGAGCGCTTGCTGGGACGCGTCTATGACCGCTTTGGTTATCTAACGCGTACTTACGGCCATTATGGAAAGGCCGTGGAATGTTACCGACAAGCACTTCCATATCTCGAAAAGTCCGAATCACTGGAGGAACTCGCCACCACGCTGAACAATCTGGCTTTTGTGCTGGCTTTTCTTGGGGAGACCGAAAAGGCCAAAGAATACGCCGATAAAGCCATCGAGCATCGGCAGCGACTTGGCCAGCGCTTCCCCTTGGGGTTGAGTTATAACACGCGAGGGCTGATTTATGCTTCGGAAAACCATGAGCGGGCCGTTCGGGAATGCCGGCGGGCGCTGGCTATTTTTGAGGAGATTAATGCCCCGCGTGGCATTGGTCTGGCATGTAATGCTCTCGGTTATATTCTGCGCAAACAGGGACAGGGAAAAGTTGAAAAAGGGGATTGCGCTGGCGGAGAAAAGTGCTTCCAGGAGGCAAAGAAGTTTTTGGAACGCAGCATCGAGATTTTTTCGAAACAGGTCGCCGAGCCAATTCGATTGTGGGAAGCGTACAACGAATTGGGCAGTCTTTATTATGACTGGGGATGCTCTTCCTCCTATCAGGAGGATAAAAAGGCGAACCTGAACAAGGCTGTGGAACAACATCTTCTGTCTCTAGACGCCTTCAAGGAGAATAAGCCGCCTTTTCAGGAGGCAGATACCTGTGAGGATTTGGCAAAAACCTGCGCCATGTTGGGAAAGATGGAAGAGGCGGCAGCCTGGCTGGATAAAAGCCGTTCATTGGTGCCTGATGAATACGATTTTACAAAGCAGGGACATGCCCAATTTCCTCCTGCTGGAGAAGGACATTGGTTAAGTATGGGGAAGATTTGGCTGCGGAAAGGCGCTTGGGCGCTGAACACCGCGAATGACGCTCGAACTACAGAAAATCTTCGAGAGGGTGTTCAACACCTGATGTTCTCGGCAGCCTGTTTTTACCAGTTCTGGCCCTCGGCCCAGACCCACAACCAGTGGCTCGAAGAGATTGTCCTCTACATTCGGCTTGCCGGGTTGACTTTCCAAGAATTACAAGAAATGGCTTCTGGATTGGAAAATAGATACGGACTGAATCTAGAAACTTTAGATGAAGACGCTGGCTGCAGCCTGAAAACGGCGAGGCATGTGAAGGCAACAAAAGCGTAGCAAAACAGGAAAGTTTAAGGGCTTTTTATAGACACTTTCCTCTTGTGGTTTGCAAGACTAGTGCTTTATTCCGTGTGAAGCAATTTCTATACTATGCAGGGGGAACAAAACGGCATTTTTAGGAAAAACACCTTTCTATTCGAAAGACTCAGTTTGTTCAACAAGTTCATGGGGGATAGTTCCCTTTTCCACTTGACAGCCGTTGTATAATATTAATTGGCTTCGTTGTCGAAAGGGAGACATATGCTTACACCACATCCTACTGATGATGGGGAAAGCGACTGTGCTTGTACGGGGGAGTTGTTGATCCCATCTCATTGTCCCGATGAACATGAGGACAATTGTGCTTGTGCAGCGGAAATCTTACGCCCCGCTGCGGCGTTTGGCGGCGAGGACGATTGCGCCTGCATAGCCGACAGCCTCCAGACGGGCTGGCGGCCGGCGCCCGATACGTTCATTCAACCGCTGAACGAGGAGAAATTTCTCCTGGCCAACCCGGCGCACCCGGGGAGTGTGCTGGTGCTCGACCGGCGCGAGATGGCGCTCTTTTCGGCGCTCCTGGCGCCGCGGCCGAATGACGACTGCGCGCCCGCCCTGCAAACGACTGACTGTGCCCCGCCGTTTTCGTCCGAACAGGCCCGCAGCCTGGCCCGTCACTGGCTGCGCCGCGGCCTGCTGACCCGCGCCGAGGACCACTGCGCCTGCGCCTCCACCGACCCCACCTGCCGCAGCGTCCAGCCTGTCGGCCTGACCGCCTGGCTGCATCTCACCGACCGCTGCAATCTGCGCTGCGATTACTGCTACCTGCCGCACAAGCGCGACGATATGTCGCTTGCCACCGGCCAGGCGGCCATCGAGGCCACCTTCCGCTCGGCGCTGGCCAACGGTTTCGAGCAGGTGAAGTTCAAGTACGCTGGCGGCGAGCCACTGCTGCGTTTCCCGTTGATTGTGGAGTTGCACCAGCACGCCCAGTCGCTGGCGGAACGGCACGGGCTTGCTCTCGAAGGTGTCGTCCTGAGCAACGGGACGCTCCTGACCCCCGAAATGGCTCAGACCCTGTCTGCCATCGATCTGCGCCTGATGATTTCGCTCGACGGCCTCGGCGCTTATCACGACGCCCATCGCCGCTACGCAGGCGGACGCGGCTCCTTCGCCGATGTGGCCGACGCGGTGGACCTGGCCCTCGCCCACGGCCTGGCGCCCAGCATCTCGGTCACCGTCAGCAGCCGCACGGCGGAGGGATTGCCCGAAGTCATGGCCTGGATTCTGGAGCGTGACCTGCCCTTCAGCCTGAACTTCTACCGCGAGAACCCGCTCTCGGCCTCCCACGCCGACCTGCGCCTGGACGAGGAGAAAATCATCGCCGGGATGCTGGCGGCCTTCAAGGTAATTGAAAACAATCTGCCGCGCCGGCCCTTCCTGGGCGGCATCATTGACCGCGCCAACCTGTCCATCTCGCACGTGCATACCTGCGGCGTGGGGCAAAACTACCTGGTCTTCGACCCGTATGGCCGGGTGGCCAAATGCCAAATGCATCTCGGTCGGCCTCTCACCGACGCCGCGGCCGCCGACCCGCTCGCCCTCCTTCGCGCCGACCGGTTGGGGGTCCAGAATGTTTCGGTAGAGGAGAAGGAAGGCTGCCGCGAGTGTCGCTGGCGCTACTGGTGCGCTGGTGGCTGTCCGCTGGAGGCGTTCCGGGCGACGGGGCGGTATGATGTCAAATCCCCCAATTGCCACATCTATCAGGCGCTCTTCCCCGAAGCCCTGCGCCTGGAGGGCTTACGCCTGCTCAAATACCAGGATGACCCGGCAGTGGTGGAGAAAATTGTGGTGTAAAAACCGTCCAGGCGGCCAAGCAGCCTCCCCTGGCTGTTCCTTCTCCCTCGGCTCGCTTCGCAGAAGCCGAGGGTTTCTTTGCGATATAATCTGCCCATCTCGTCCAAGGAGTTTTCCATGCTGACGGTCGGTTACATTGGTCTGGGGCTGATGGGCAAGTCCATCGCCCGTAACATCCTCAAGGCTGGTTTTCCGCTTGTCGTCCACAACCGCAGCCGGGCGGCGGTGGATGAACTCGTTGCGGAGGGCGCCCGCGCCGCCTTCTCGCCCGCCGAGGTTGCCCGCCAGGTGGAAGTCGTCTTCACCAACTTGCCCGATACGCCTGACGTGGAGGCGGTCGTCCTGGGCGTGGACGGAATTCTCGCCGGCGCCCATCCCGGCCTCATCTGGGTGGACAATTCCACTATCAAGCCCGCCGCCGCGCGGACCCTCAGCCTGCGTCTGGCCGAGCACGGCGTGCTCAGCCTCGACGCGCCCGTCTCCGGCGGCGACATCGGCGCCCGCGACGCGACTCTGGCCATCATGGTCGGCGGCCCGGCCGAGGCGCTCGAAAAAGTCATGCCCGTCTTCCGCGCCATGGGCCGGACGGTCACGCACGTCGGCCAGGCCGGGGCCGGGCAGGTGGCCAAAGCCGCCAACCAAATCATGGTCGCGGCGCAGATGGTAGCGATGGGCGAACTGCTCATCTTCGCCCAGAAGGCGGGCGTGGACCCGGCCAAGGTGGTGGAGGCCATCCGGGGCGGCGCAGCGCAGTGTTGGACGCTGGATGTCAAGCCGCCGCGCCTTTTCGCTGGCAACCGGCAGCCGGGCTTCAAGGCTTCCATGCAGGCCAAAGACTTGAACATCATCCTCGAAACCGCCCGCGAATACGGCATCCCGCTCCCCTCCGCTGCCCTGGACGCGCAACTCTACAACGCCATGCTCCAGAACGGCATGGGCGACCTGGATAACTCGGCGGTGATCGGAGTGATCGAGCAACTGGCAGGCGAGGCATTGAAAATCGCTTAACACGAAGGGCCCAAAGTTTCCGAACAGGAAATTCGGAAATCTTCGTGCCCCTTTGTGTTGAGAAAGTCCTTCCGAATGAAACGAATCAAGAAACTCTGGCCCTCCATTCGCGATTACGCCATCATTGCCCTGGGCACGTTGATTCAGGCCGTTGGCCTGCGGCTCTTCCTGGTGCCGGCCCAATTGGCCTCCGGCGGCATCAGCGGCATTGCCCAGTTGATTCATCACTACACCGCCTGGCCCATCGGCTTGATGGTTTTCCTCGGCAATGTACCGCTCTTTCTGCTTGGCTGGCGCTACCTGGGCGGACGGCGTTTCGCCCTGCGCACCGCCGTCGCCGTGGCGACGTACTCGGTCTTTGCCGACCTGCTGATGCTGCTGCCCTTCTTCCCCCGGCACGGCATCACCGATGACATCCTGCTCAACGCGCTCTACGGGGCGGTGATCAGCGGCGTCGGGTATGGACTGGTCTATCGGGCGCAGGGAACAAGCGGCGGGTCGGACGTGCTGGCGCGCATCCTCAACCACTGGCGCGGCGTCCCGATGACGCAGAGTTACCTGATGACCGATTCCCTGGTCGTTCTGGCGGCCGGCCTGGTCTTCGGCTGGAAGGAGGCGCTCTACGCCGTCATCGTTCTCTATGTCAGCGGCCTGGTGGCAGACGCCGTCCTCGAAGGCGGCGGGACGGTTCGCACGGCCATCATCGTCACCGACCGGATGGAGGCAATCGCCGACCGCATCCTGCACGAGATGGAGCGCGGCGTGACCATCCTGCATGGGACGGGCGGATACACGCTGGCCTCGCGGCCGGTGCTTTACTGCGTGGTCAGCCGCTCCGAGGTCCAGCAGTTGAAGACCATCGTCCACGAAAGCGATCCGAAGGCCTTTTTGGTGATTGGGACGGCGCACGAAGTTCTGGGGGAGGGGTTCAAGCCGTTCAAGAAGGTTTGAGCATCGGGCGGGCGAATCGTTGCCTCCGCATTTCGCCGTCAGCCTCTTGCGAATTGCAACAACATGCCGGCCGCCAGGGCAAACTGGCCCAGGTGGTAGGCCACCATGTTGAACAGCCGTCCGTTCCGGATGGGCCGGACGAATTTGTTCCAGGCCAGCAGCAAATCAGACAGATAGAACAGGATTGCCCCCAGGCTCACCAGTCCGGCTGCCCCGGCCGACCAGTCGGGGCGGTACAACGTCAGCAACGCCGAGAGAAGCATCACGGTGATGACGAAGCCATACAGCACCACTGGTCTCACCAGGCGGCCCAGTCCCTTCGCGCGTAGCCCGGCCACAATGCGCTGCAGGGCGCGGCGGGCGGTCAGGGCCAGGACAAGCGCCAGCGTGAACATCCAGAACGGCGAAACTTCCCCCAGCGGAATATTCAGCCCGGCGATATAGGCCAGGTGGGCCAGCAAGAAGGCGGCCAGCCCCGGCAGGAACCAGCGCTCCGAGAAACGGACGAACGAGACCAGCAAGAAGATATCCCCCAGCAGGGAAAAGAAGAGGCCCAGCCCAAAGCAAGCCAGCGGCAGCGCCTGCCATCCGCCCGCCGCGCCCACCACCCCCAGCAGGAGAATCATCGTCGCCGGTTTGGCAGCCAGTTCGATGCGCTTCCAGCCGCGATAGACCGCCGCCCAGTCGAGCGCAGCCGTCAGGAAGGTCAGCGCCGCCAGCGCAATCGTCATTTCTTCCTCGCCTTCTTCAATTTGTAGCCAAAGCGCCGCAGCACGTCCTCGCGGTTGCGCCAGTCCTTCTCCACCTTCACGCGCAGTTCCAGGTACACCTTGCGCCCGCTCATCGCCTCGATTTCCTGCCGCGCCTGCGTGCCGATTTTCTTCAGCATCTGCCCGCCCTGACCGATGACAATCGCCTTCTGCGACTCGCGCTCCACGAACAGGGTGGCATGGATGTAAGCCATCTCCTCGCTGCGCTCCTTGAACTCGTCAATGCGCACATTCAGGCCGTGCGGCACCTCGTCGCGCAGCAGCAGGAGCGCCGCCTCGCGAATCAAGTCGGCGGCGATTTCGCGCTCATAGAGGTCGGTCAACTGGTCTTCGGGGAATTGCGGCGGGGCGACGGGCAGACGCGATTCCAGCGCCGCCAGCAACTCATCCAACCCCCGGCCGCTGACCGCCGAAAAGGCCGCCGCCGGTGCCTCCGGGACCAGGGCCTGGTACGCGGCCCGACGCGTTTCCAACGCCCCGGCCGGAATCAGGTCAATTTTGTTGAGGCCCAGCAGCAGGTCCGGCCGCCGCTTGAGGGAGGCCAGCAGCGCGGCGATGCGGCGGTCGTCCTCGTCCGGCTCCTGGGCGGCGTCCACCAGGAACAGAATCACGTCCACCCCGTCGAGGGCTTCCTCGGCCTCCTGGTTGAGGAACTCGCCCAGTTTGTGCCGCGGGGCGTGGATGCCGGGCGTATCCACGAAGATGAGTTGCGCCGAGGGGCGGGTCAGAATGCCGAGTTGACGGCGGCGGGTCGTTTGCGGGCGCGGCGAAACGGCGGCAATTTTCTGCCCCAGCAGGGCGTTGATGAGGGTAGATTTGCCCACGTTGGGCTTGCCGAGAACGGTGATAAATCCAGAGCGAAAATCGGTCATCGTTGTTTTTCTGTGGACAACTGCAAGCAGGTGTCCTACTTCTCTACAAACAGATATTTGGCGGCGGCGTTGCCGAGCGTCACGGCGCGGCCCTCGACCTCGACCGTGATGGTCTGATTGAAGGGCAGGATTTCGGTCACGCGCAGCGCCGCGCCGGGGAGCAGGCCGCTGCGTTCCAGGAAGGCCAGCAGGTCGGCGTTCTCCTCGGCCAGTTCGTGGATGCGCCGCAGGGTAGCCGTCTCGCCCTCGGGCATCTGCGTCAGCGGAACCCAGGCGGCCACGGCGTCTTCACAGCCGGGCAGCGGGTTGCCGTGCGGACAGGTCTGCGGGTGGCCGAGTTGCTCCAGCAGGGCGGCCTCGGTCATGGCCGAGATGGCGTGTTCGAGGTGGTGGGCCTCGCTGTGCAGTTTTGACCAGGGCAGGGTCTGGAGCATCATCCATTCCATCAGCATGTGACGGCGCATGACCACGCGGGCGGCCTCCCAGCCGGATTCGGTCAGGTGCGTGCCGTTCTTGTCCATCGTAATCAGCCCGTCGCGGGTCATGCGCTTGAGGGTGTTGGTCACGGTGGGGGGCGTGACGCCCAGCAGTTCGGCCAGGCGCGTGCCGACCACGGGTTCTCCGTCGCGCTCCATGACGTAGATGAGCGAGAGGTAATCCTGGATGGTGGCGCTCAGGGCAGAAAGTTCGCCGGAAGAAGTGATTTTTGTCATGGTAAAAAACTTGAATTTTTATTATGCTAATCTAAAAAATTAGCATATAATAACCTTGTCGCTGCTTGTGGTAATTATAACTTGAGTTTGGCCTGAACGGGTCTTTACCACATGAGTCCGGCAACTCCCGTTTAGAGACAAAAGATTCTTTATCTCAAAGGAGTTCACCATGTTACCTGCTTTTTTGCTCTCGCTACGCGAGGGACTGGAAGCCGCGTTGATTATCGGTATCGTGCTGGGAGCGTTGCGCAAAATCAATCGTCCCGACTTGAAACCGGCCGTCTGGGCCGGAACGGGTGGCGCCATCCTGGTCAGCCTGCTGGCCGGCGGGTTGTTGACCGCCCTCGGCCTTTCGCTCGAAGGCAAAGCGGAGGAAATCTTCGAGGGGTTCACCATGCTCATGGCGGCGGGGATTCTGACCTGGATGATTTTCTGGATGAACCGGCAGGGACGTCATCTGCGCGCCGAATTGGAGAGCGGCGTGCGACAGGCGGCCTCTGCCTCCAACCGGCGGGCGCTCTTTGGTCTGGCTTTCCTGGCGGTGGTGCGCGAGGGCGTTGAACTGGCGCTCTTCCTGAGCGCGGCGGCCTTTGCCGTGCAGGGCGGAGGAACGCTGGCCGGCGCCTTGTTGGGGCTGGCGGCGGCCATCCTGCTGGGCTGGCTGCTCTTTACCGCCACGCTGCGCCTCAACCTGCGCCGCTTCTTCCAGGTGACCGGCATCCTGTTGATTCTGTTCGCGGCCGGGCTGGTGGCGCACGGGGTGCACGAGTTCAACGAGGCCGGCTGGATTCCGCCGGTCATCGAGCACGTCTGGGATGTCAACCCCTGGTTGGATGAGAACTCGACCGTTGGAAGCATCCTCAAGGCGCTCTTCGGCTACAACGGCAACCCGTCCCTGACCGAGGCACTGCTTTACCTCGGCTATTTCGCCCTGATTTTCCTGGGTTTGAAACGGCAGAACCGACTCCTTGCACAGACTCTGCCGACTGCGGCGCATTCAGCGTGAACCTGTGGCGCGGTGCTCCCTTGAGTTCCGAATTCCGCCCCTCGACGTTTATGGAGTTTTGATGACCAACCCTCCTCCCCTCCTTCCCCTCGCCGAAATCCGCCCCGGCGAACGCGCCCTGCTGCGCCAGTTCCGCGCCGGGCGGGCGGTGGAAAACCGCCTGGCCTCGCTCGGCTTCACCCCCGGCGCGGCGGTGGAAGTCGTGCAGAACTTCGGCCGCGGCCCGCTCATCGTGAGCGTGCGCGGGACGCGCGTCGCCCTCGGCCGCGGCGAGGCGGCCAAAATCCTGGTCGAGCGGAGCAATGGCAGCCATGGCTGAGTGTCACGATTCCGCCTCCGCCGCGCCGACCCGGACGCGGGTCGAGACCGGCGCGCCGCTCATCGCCCTGGCCGGACAGCCCAACATGGGCAAGTCCACGCTCTTCAACCTGCTGACCGGCCTCAATCAACATGTCGGCAACTGGCCGGGCAAGACGGTCGAGCGCCGCGAGGGCCGCTTCGACCTGAACGGGCGGGAAGCGCTGCTCGTTGACCTGCCCGGCACCTACAGCCTGACGGCCAACTCGCCGGAGGAGGTCATCGCCCGCGAGTTCATCGTCCGCGAAAGGCCGGATGTGGTCATCGCCGTCGTCAGCGCGGCGCAACTGGAACGCAGTCTGTACCTGGTGGCCGAACTGGCCGCTCTGGACGCACCGCTGGTGGTCGGCCTGAACATGATGGACGTGGCCGAGCAGGAGGGTATTCGCGTCGAGCCGCATGTGCTGGAGGCGGCGCTGGGCGTGCCGGTGGTGCCGATGGTGGCCGCCAAAGCCTGGGGCGTGCGCGACCTGCTGGATGTGGTCGCAGAGGTGTTGGCCGGCAAGCGCCTCCCCGCGCCGCGCCCGCCCGAAATCCGCCCCGACCACGCCGCCGTGCTGGCCGAGATTCAGGCGCTCATCGCCGGTCATGTCCCTGCGCCGTACCCGCCCGCCTGGACGGCGCTCAAACTGCTGGAGGGCGACGCCGAGGTGACGCGCATGATGGAGGCCTCTCTGCCGCCGGAGAGGTGGCAGGCCGTCCACGCGCTGCTACGCGCCCACGACGACGCTTTCCTGGCGGTGGCCTCCGGCCGCTACGAGTGGATTGGGCGGCTGATACGCGCTGCCGTCACCCGGCCGCGGGTCGGGCAAATCGGGCTGACCGAGCGCCTCGACCGTTGGGCGGCGCATCCGGTCTGGGGGCTGTTCCTGCTGGCGGGCATCCTCGGCCTGGTCTTCGGGCTGACGTTTACGCTCGGCGCGCCGCTCCAGGAATGGCTGGAGGCGGGGGCGGTGGCGCCGCTCGCCGGTCTGGCCGCCGAGGCGCTGAACGGCGCGCCGGTTTGGCTGCGCGGCCTGGTGGTGGACGGTCTCATCGGCGGGGTCGGCTCGGTGCTGACCTTCCTGCCCATCCTGGTCATCTTTTTCGCCGCCTTCGCCCTGCTCGAAGACGTGGGCTACATGGCACGCGCCGCCTATGTGATGGACAACCTGATGCACCTGATGGGGCTGCACGGCAAGTCGTTCCTGCCGCTGTTTCTGGGCTTCGGCTGCAACGTGCCGGCAGTGATGGGGACGCGGGTCATCGACTCGCGGCCGGCGCGCCTGCTGACCATCCTGATTGCGCCGCTCGTCCCCTGCACGGCGCGCATGGCGGTAGTGGCCTTCATCGCCCCGGCCTTCTTTGGGGCGAGCGCGGTGTGGGTGACGTGGGGCCTGGTGCTGCTCTCGCTGCTGATGCTGGTGGTCAGCGGGGTGGCGCTGAACCGGGTGATTTTCAAGGGGCAGCGCTCGGCCTTTATCATGGAGATGCCGCTCTATCACTTTCCCAACCCGCGCACCATCGGCCTGCTGGTCTGGCAGCGCTCGCTGTCTTTCGTCAAGAAGGCCGGGACGGCCATCCTGGCGATGGCGATGCTGGTCTGGGTGCTTTCGTACCTGCCCGGCGGCGACCTGAACACGAGTTACCTGGCGCGCTTTGGGCAGTTCATCGAACCGCTTGGCCGCTGGATGGGCTTCGACTGGCGGCTGACGGTGGCGCTGCTGGCCAGTTTCCCGGCCAAAGAAAATGCCATTGCCACGCTGGGCGTGCTGTTCGGCGTCTCGCCCGAAGCGGGGCTGACCGACCTGCTGATGGCTGCCTATTCGCCCGCTACGGCGCTCTCGTTCCTGGTGGTGACGATGCTCTTCATCCCCTGCATGGCGACGGTGGCCGTGACCAGGCAGGAGACCGGTTCCTGGGGCTGGACGCTGCTGAGCGTGTTCCTGTTGCTGGGGATTTCGGTCGCCGCCGGGGCGGCTGCCTATCACCTGGCACTTTGGATATTGTAGGGTTTTGGCATCGAAGACGCGAATGGAACGAAATTTTTTTGAGTTTGGCATCGAAGGACACGAATTCAACGAATCAGGACTTATGCAAAATGAGATTCATTATCAACCGCCAAGACGCCAAAACGCCAAAGTTTTCGAAGGACGCGAATTCAACGAATCAGGACTTATGCAAAATGAGATTCATTTCAACCGCCAAGACGCCAAAACGCCAAAGTTTTGCAGAATTCGCCGAGTGTGCTTGGCGTCTTGATATCCATCTTGGCGTTTTCCGTGTCTTGGCGGTTCGTCCTGCGTAAGTCCTAGAATTTTCTTCGAGCAATTCGTGAATATTCGATGCAACCTAAGGATACCTATGCTCGACAGATTTCTCGCCGAAATCCGCACCGGCGGCACGCTTGGTTTCGGCGGGGGATCAAATCCCCCGCCTCAGTGCATGAAAGTCGGCTGGAAGCCGACTTCAGATTGAGCGGAGAGTCCGCTTACAGCGGACTTCCATGACCTGAGCCGTGGATTTTCAATCCACGGCGACATGAGGACACCGATGCTCGAAAAACTTCTCGCCGAAATCCGCGCCGGCGGTACGCTCGAAGTGAGCGCGTTGGCCGCCCGGCTCGATACGACTCCCGCACTGGTGACGGCCATGCTCGACCATCTCCAGCGCACCGGACAGTTGCGTCCCTACGAAACCTGCGATCAGGCCTGCGGCGAGTGCAGCCTGAAGAGCGCCTGCCGGATGAAAAACACAGCCGCGGGCGTGCGGCTGTGGCAGGGGTGAAAAATTGCCGGTAAACCGCTTGTGTTCGGGGAACGAATCGTTCGATTCGCTGACCCTATGAACACAGGCGGCACTCATGCTATCAATGCTCCCTCCAGTTTCAACAGCCATTCTTTCGTTTTTGTTCCCTGGCCCAGACCGTAACCGTGCAGTTTGCCGTCCGTCCCGATGACGCGGTGACAGGGGATGACGAGTGGCATCGGGTTGGTGGCTTCCGCCCGCCCGACGGCGCGCGCTGCCCCCGGCTTGCCAATTTGTTCAGCGATTTGCTTGTAGGTGCGCGTCTCGCCGTAGGGGATTTCGTACGTGGCGCGCAAAACCGTCTGCTGGAAGGGGCGCAGGAGCGTCCAGTCGATGACCAGGGTGAAATGGCGGCGTTTGCCGCTCAGGTACTCGCGCAGTTCGCTGGCGGCCTGAGCGGTCATCTTGGGGTTGGATTCCACTGCCCGCTTGAAGCGCCGGCCCAGCCAGGCCGCGAATTCGGCCTGCGTCTGTCCCCACGCTATGGCCGCCAGGCCGGCATCGGAGACGGCTATCCACAGGTCGCCGAGCGGGGTCGCGTTCGCCTGGCCGATGTAGAGGCGGGCAACAGGTTGGGGGGAGGCAAGCGGTCGGGGGGGCATGAGTCGCTCCTTTCTGGCGGGCCGGTTCTCTCACCGATTCAATTCTACCCCTTTTTTCAGAGTCCCATGTACTTTCGAGAACCGGCTTTCGCCGAAGCAGCACCTTTCAGGAGGCTTAAAATTCGCTTACAGAATTGTCAATCAAGCGTAGGGGAAGCGTAGGTTAATCGTCAAGTACTTTTTAGACCAACATGGTAATATATAAGCGTAAGGCGATTTCTCTTCTCCTCCTTTCAAATGAGTGCCGGGGTCGGCGTCCCCGGCACTCAAGATTCCAGCGCATGATATACTCAGGGGGCAGAGTGTCATGAGCAGTTTTGCCCGTCTCGTTTACCGCAGCCGTCAGTTCTGGCTGGCGCTGACCGCCCCCCGCAGCGGGCCGGCCTCGGCGCAGATCGCCCCCTATCTCTCCCCTGCTCAGCAACTCCTCTTCCGTCGTCTGCAGCCGGCCGAACAGGCGCATGCTTTCCTCGTCTTGCAGCGTCTGCGGCAAGGCGGGCAGCAGGACCCGGACTTGATGACCGCTGCCCTCCTGCACGATGTCGGCAAGGTGCTCTCGCCGCTCTCGCTGTTCGACCGCGTGCTGATTGTTTTGGGCAGGCGTTTCCTGCCGCGCCTGGCCAGGCGCTGGGAGGCAGGCGAGCCGCGCGGACTGCGCCGCCCCTTCGTCGTCGCCGCCCGGCATGCCGAATGGGGCGCGGCCCTGGCGGCCGAGGCGGGCGCCTCGGCGCGGGCAGTCGACTTGATTCGCAGGCACCAGGAGGCCCTCCCTGCCGGCGATTCGCTCCTGGCCGCGCTGCAAGCCGCCGACGATGAATTTTGATGAGAGACGATTCGACTTTTTGCTGTCGAAATCGTTCAGGAAAGTTTAACGAGGAGAAATTCCATGCCCGTTGCCCTCACCATCATCGGCCTGGGAAAGATTGGCGCCTCCGTCGGCCTGGCTTTGGCCGGTCATCGCAGCCGGTTGATTCGCACCGGCCACGACCGTCAGCCTGAGGCGGCCCAGAAGGCCAGGGCCAGGGGCGCGGTGGACCGCATCGCCTACAATCTGCCGGCCGCCGTGGCGGAGGCGGATGTCGTCCTGCTGGCCCTGCCCGCCGACCAGATTCGCCCCACTCTGGAGGTGCTGGCCGCCGATTTGCGCGAGGACGGTCTCATCCTGGACGTCTCGCCGATCAAGAAACAGGCCGCCGCCTGGGTGCGGGAACTCCTGCCGCCGCGCCGCCACTACCTCGGTCTGATGCCGGCTTTCTCGGTGGATGTGATGCAGCAGCCCGGCGAGGGACTGGCGGCCGCCCGCCCCGATTTGTTCCGCGGCGGCCTGATGGCTATTGCCGCTCCGCCCGGCACGCCCGGCGAGGCGCTTGCACTGGCCGCCGACCTGACGGCGCTGCTCGGCGCCCGGCCTTTTTTTGCCGATCTGGCGGAACTGGATGGCGTCGCGGCTGCCGGCCATCTTTTGCCGCAACTGACCGCCGCCGCGCTGGTTGAGGCCGGCGCCGCCCAACCGGGCTGGGGAGACATCCGCAAACTGGCCGGGCGGCCCTATGCCTCGGCCACCGAAGCCGCCCTCGCCCCCGATTCCCCCGCCGCGCTGGCCGCGGCCGTCCTCGGCAACCGCGCTGACGCCTTGCGTCTGCTCGATGACCTGATTGCCGTCCTGCGCTCCCTGCGCGCCGTCGTCGCTGAACAGGATGTTGCCGCCCTGGCCGAACGCCTTGCTGCTGCTCGTGCGCAGCGTCAGCAGTGGTGGCAGGCGCGTCAGACGGGCGTCTGGGACATGGAGGCCGGCGGGCTGCCCGAATTGCCCCGCCCGAGCGCTGTATGGAAGCGCGAACTGGGTGCCTTGCTACGTCCGCCCCGCAAGAGACAGCCGTGAGTGAGAGCGATTCCTCTTTTTACTGCTACCTGCTTGTCTGCGCCGACGATACCTACTACACCGGCTGGACGACCGACCCGGCGCGCCGTCTGCACCAACATAACGCCGGCCGCGGGGCGCGCTACACCCGCAGCCGACTTCCCGTCCGCCTCGTGTACGTGGAGCAATTGCCGGACAAGGTCAGCGCGCTGCGGCGCGAGAGGGCCATCAAAAAAATGAGCCGCGCCCAGAAAAAGAAACTGATTCAAGGATAAGCCATGCTCCCCGACCTGCAACTCAACGATACCGTCCGCCTGCGCAAACCGCACCCGTGCGGCTCCTACGAATGGAGCGTCACCCGCCTCGGCGCGGACATCGGCCTGGAGTGCCGCGGCTGCGGTCACCGCATCTTGCTGACGCGCCGCGAACTGGCGCGGCGGCTGAAGGCGATTCTCCCAAAGGAGACCGATGAATCCACCCACTGCCGGGCGTAAGCCCCATATCCTGTTCCTTTTTTCCGACACCGGCGGCGGACACCGCGCCGCGGCCGACGCCATCATCGAGGCCCTGGGCCTGGAATTCGGCGATGCCCTGACGACCGAAATGGTGGACTTCCTCAAAGACTATGCCCCGCCGCCCTACAACCAACTGCCGCGCTTCTACCCGGAGATGGTCAAAGTGCCGGAACTGTGGGGCGTGGGCTTCAAAATCAGCGACGGCCGCCCGCAGGCGCGCCTGGTGACCTCTACGCTGTGGCCGGTGGTGCAGCAGGCGGCGCGGCGGCTGGTACAGGAACATCCTGCCGACCTGCTGGTCAGCGTCCACCCCCTGGGCAATTCTTTCTTTCTGAAAGCCCTCGGGCACAACCGCCCGCCCTTCGTCACCGTGGTAACCGACATGGTCACCACCCATGCCCTGTGGTACGACAAGCGCGCCGACCTTATCTTTGTCCCCACCCGGCTGGCGCGTCAGCGCGCCATCGAGTATCACATGCCGCCCCAAAAGGTCGTCGTCGCCGGACAGCCCATCTCGGAACGCTACACTCATCCCTGTCAGGACAAGGCTGGCCTGCGGCGCAGACTCGGCTGGCCGGAGGACAAATTCACCGTCCTGATGGTCGGCGGCGGCGAGGGGATGGGACCGCTGGCCGAGACGGCGCGGGCGGTGGACGAATCGGGCCTGGATGTGACCCAGATCGTCGTCGCCGGACGCAACGAGAAACTGCGCGCCTACCTGGAAAGCCTGACCTGGGAGAATCCAACGTTCATCTACGGCTTCACGCGCCAGATGCCCGACTTCATGCGCGCCGCCGACGCCATCGTCACCAAAGCCGGGCCGGGGACGATTGCTGAAGCGCTGGCAGCCGCTTTGCCCATCATTCTCTATGCCCGCCTGCCGGGGCAGGAGGACGGCAACGTTTTCTACGTCCAGGAGCGCGGCGTGGGGGTCTGGGCGCCGGAGCCGCTACAGGTGGTGCGCACGTTGACGCGCTGGGTCTGCAAGCCGCACTTGCGCGAGCAGGTCGTCGCCAATTGCCGCGAAGCGGCGCGTCCGCAGGCCTCTCGTCTCATCGCTCGCGAACTGGGTGCCAGGGTCGGCTTAACCGCGGCCCCTTCTCCGTAGGCCGAGATTTTTATCTCGTCCCCATGGCCTGCTCCAACATCGTCCCCTTCCTCTTCCTCAAAGCATGAAAGTCGGCTGACAGCCGACTCTGGAGTCCGCTTTCAGCGGACTTCCATGACCTGAGCCGGGGATTTTCAATCCCCGGCGGGCTGGTCCATTTCGGCATTGAATGACGCGAAGGGATCGAATTTCCGCAACGCCCCGGCGGGTGGCTTCGGCGGGGGGATAAATCCCCCGCCTCAGGGCATGCAAGTCGGCCAAGGCCGACTCCCAATCCACTTCAGCGGGAAGCCCGGTTCAGCGGGAAGCCCGCTTTAGCGGGCTTCCACCACCTGAGCCGGGGATTTTCAAGTCCCCGGCCAGGGTGGGTGAGCACTTACGCCATTTTTTGAATCATACCAAAGGGGGAATCCTTACAATTTTGTAAGAAGAGTATAGTATAGATGCGTTTGTTTTTCGTTTCTCTTGATCAGGGGAGGGCAAAATGGTTAAATCAAAAGGTTTCCTGTTGGGGGGCATGATGTTGTTTCTCGTCTTGATTCTGGCATCGTGCAACCTGAGAGCGTGCAACGGGTCAAGTTTGCCCGGCCAAGCAACGGAGAGCAGCGGGGCAGGTGGCACGGTCGGAGTGCCATCCGGCCCGGCCAATACGGATGGGGCGGAGACGATATTCATTCCCGGCGGCACGTTCTGGATGGGGAGCGATTCGACCGATAGCGAGGCCGATACCGATGAGTTCCCGCGTCATCCGGTGACGCTGGACGGGTTCTACATCTACACCCATGAAGTCACAAACGAGATGTATGCCCGCTGTGTGGCGGCCGGAGGCTGTATGCCCGTGCAAATGTTCGAGAGCGGACCCACTTCTCACTATGACGACCCGGCCTATGCCAACCACCCCGTGGTGGGAGTGGACTGGCTGATGGCGCGCGATTATTGCGTTTGGGCGGGCGGGCGCTTGCCGACCGAAGCCGAGTGGGAACTGGCCGCGCGCGGCCTGGAGAGTCTGCGCTATCCCTGGGGGAGCGAGGAACCCGCCTGTGACCGCGTCAACATGCTCGGCTGCCGTGCCCCGGCCGATACCGTCCAGGTCGGTTCTTATGCGCTGGGCAACAGTCCCTACGACGTCTGGGATATGGCCGGCAACGTCTGGGAGTGGGTCAATGACTGGTACGACGAAGATTATTATGTCTTTTCGCCGGCCAATAACCCGCTTGGTCCATACTACGGCGAATTGAAGACGGTGCGCGGCGGCGGTCTGTACTCTGAGCCGGTTCAAATGCGCACCGCGGCGCGCGTCGGTGCGAATCCCCATCGGGCGTATGAAGATGTCGGCTTCCGATGCGTGGCATTGGGCGAAGCACTTCCCTCCGGCTATGCTTTCCCGCCGGGCTATCATGAGTTCGTTCCCCCCGGCGAACCGGACGACGGCGGAGAGCCGCTCGAGGTGCCAGACTGGCCTGATCTGGGGAGGGTGGGACCGGTTCTGGTGTCTTGTCCTGACCCGGCCGGCCTCATCCACCTCTTCATCGGAGCAGTCGGGCCTGGGGATGCTCCCATCACGGCCTTCGATGTCACCGTAAACGGCGCTGCCTTCGATTGCTATTACGACGACCCCCTGCGCGGGCTGCAATGTTCCGGCCCGGCCCCGTTGGACTACGACACCTTGACCGTTTACGATGTGGGCGTGCATCTCGTCGCCGGCGGGCTGCCCATCTTCACCCTCTTGCATCCGACGGTGCCCCATGATTGTCCGGTTGGGGCCTGGCCGCCCGACATCCGGGGCGAGGCAAGTTGCCCCTCCGAAACCGACGGCACGGTTTCGGTCACCTTTGTCTCCGCCCCGCCGATTCGCTGGGAACGCGTGCAATACCTGTCAGGAATGTTGTACCTCGACGCGGCCTGCACCCAAACCTCCCCCTCCACGCTGGTTTGCACTTTGCCCGCTCGCGATGTCGGCGAAGTGTACTCGTTCAACCTGGAAGGTCAGGACGATAGCGGCGTCCGTTACGTGTGGTGGACAGTCGTTGCTGTGCCGACCGATTGTCCGGAGATCATGATCGAGATTCCGGTCGAGGTTGGCTGCTGGGACTCGATGCCCGTAGCAGGCATTTTTACTCCGCCTGGCAATCCGTTGGCTGCCGCATCGGTCGCCGGGGTGCCGCTTGCCTGCATGTCCATCCGCCCCGATTTACACGTCTGCAATCTGCCGCCCGCCGCTCCGGGCAGTGAGGTCCGCCTGGACATCTGCCTCAGCGACGGCCTGTGTACTGACCGGCTGGTCTCCATGCCGGCTTGTTCTGGCGAATCTGGCCCGATGTTCAGTTTGTATGCGGGCTGTTCCCTGAGCGGTGAGCCTTCCGTCAAACTGGATTACTGGCCCTGCGACTCGGCTCTGGCCTCTGCTCAGGCTTCGGGTACGCCTCTGACTTGTACGAATCTGGGCGCATGCCTGTACCTGTGTACCGGTCTGCCCGGCGACCCCGGCACCGTGTTGACCTTCGATGCATATCTGGAAGACGGTTCTGAAATCCACGGCACGACCGATGTCGTCTCCTGTGGTGCGCCGCCCGGCGAAGAAACCTCCTGGCGGATTATCGACGCGGGTTGTCACGATGAGACCAGAATCTACGTCCTTGTTGATACCGACCTGCCCTGGCTGGTGCCTGGCGCGGCCTACACCTACGGGGCCGGCCCGGCGACCATCCCCTATTCCTGCAGCGTCCATTCGACAATTCCCGGCCGGCTCTATTGCATCGGCGCTCGGCCGGGCGCGCCGGAAGATTTCTACCTATGTCTCCGTCCGGATGGAGGCGACCTTCGTTGTCAGTACCTCTCCGACTTCCCGGCCTGGGTCGCTTCCGTTCCGTCCTGCGGCACCGAACCGCCGCCCGAAATCCCGCCGCCGTTCGATTGCAGTGTGTTCGCAACCGATCCAGCCTCCTGCAATGCTCATCCGGAATGCCACTGGGACTTCACTGTGCCGCCGAATGGAACTTGCGTTCATGATTAGAAGACAAAATCTCCCGCTGCAAGGCGGGAGATTTTGATGCCCTTCGAAGAAGGCCGTCTTCCGCCAGTACCTTTGACCCGAACGACACGTTACAGATTCTCTTCGAAACATCCGCCCATGTTCGGCGCAAAAAACGAGAACCTCCGATTGCAGGTTTTGGATACGACGATTCCTGCCATTTTAGAGTAAAATTCGCTAATAAGAAGCGGGTCGTTCCCTTGTACATCGCCGGAAATCACTCTGGCGCGAATTGCGTAACCCCCTGAAATTCGCGTTCACCAGGTAAAATTTATGGCCGATTTTCGGACGCCGTGCTTTGGCAACACGGGTTTAGGAAACCATAGGGTGTATAAATGAACCAGAAAACATTCCCGAAGCGTCCCTCTCTTGCTCTCCTCGTTTTCGTCTTGCCGTTGTTGGCCTGCACGCTGACCATCGAATGGACCTCCACCCCCGCGCCGCCTACGCCGCTGCCGCCGACCGCCACCCCACCGCCGGCCTCTTCCGGCGACAGCCTGGCTGCTCTCCAGGAGGCCGTCCTGCCCATCTATGATCCCTACGAGTTCAAACTGCGCATGGAGGGCGTGACCATCCCGCAAACCCTGCCCGGCCCTGAACAACCGCTCCAGATTGGCACTCCGGACTGGTTCTGGGTCAATAACGACCGCGAAACCCTGGCCCATCTGCGTTACATCACCGACCATGCCTACTTTTGGGTCGAAGCCGGCCTCGGTTACCCTCCCGGCGACCTCGAGGTGCTGGCTCTCACCTTCGAGAATCTCATCTATCCCGAAACGCGCGCCCTGTTCGGCAGCGAATGGACCCCCGGCGTGGACGGTGACCCCCACATTTACATTGTCTACACCCGCCAGGAATCCAATTCCGGCTCCTTTGCCCCCTACGCTGAACTGAATCCCAGCCTGGAAACGTATTCCGACGCCCACGAAATCATCTTCTTGGGGGCCGATTCCTGCCCCTTGAACAGCGAATATACCTATGGCGTCCTGGCTCATGAATTCCAGCACGTCATTCATTACCAGGTGGATCGCAACGAGGAGACCTGGCTGGAGGAAGGCCTCTCCGAACTGGCCGCCTATCGCTTCGGCTACGACCTGGGCGGCTTCGACGCCATCTTCGCCGCCAGCCCCGACTATCCCATCACTGTCTGGCCCGATGAAGGCGATACCTCTCCCTATTACGGTTCGGGCGCCCTGCTGATGATTTACTTCCTCGACCGTTTCGGTGAGGAGGCCACCCGCGCGCTCATCGCTGACCCGCGCAACGGATTGCAATCCCTCGACGGCACCCTGGCCGACCTGGGAATCACCGACCCCCTCACCGGTCAGCCGGTCGGCGCCGACGACTTCTTCCTCGATTTCGCCCTCGCCATGTATTTGCAAGACCCCTCCATCGCCGACGGCCGCTACGCCCTCGATACTTACCCCGTCTTCGTCCAGACCCGCGATACCGAAACCATTTCGACCTGCCCGAGCGCCGACAACCGCCGCACGGTCAGTCAGTACGGCCTCGATTACATTGGCGTGACCTGTCCCGGCAACTACACGCTCTCTTTCCAGGGGCAGACCAGCGTTCCTCTTGCCCCCACCTCGCCTCACTCCGGCAACTATCTGATGTGGTCCAACCGCGGCATCAATTCGGATGCCAGCCTCACCTGCACCTTTGATTTCACCCGTTACAGCGCCCCCCTCACCCTGACTTTTTGGACCTGGTACGATATTGAAGCGAATTACGACAACGTTTACCTGACCGCCTGGGCCGGCGGCCCCACCTGGACCAATCTGCTGGGCGGTGTTGATGCCGCTTATACCGGCAGTGGGACCACCTGGCAGCAGCGCAGCGCCGACCTCTCGGCCTTCGCCGGTCAGATCACGCAGGTGCGCTTCGATTACATCACCGATGGCTCGATCAACGGCTATGGTTTTCTGCTCGACGACATCAGCATTCCCGAAATCGGCTATCACACCGATTTCGAGGCCGGCAGCGATTGCTGGCAGGCGGCCGGCTTCGCCCGCGTCCAGACCTCCCTCCCGCAGACTTACAAACTGGCGCTCATCACCCAGACTTCAGCCGGCGTTTCCGTTCAGCCGATTCCTCTCACTGCCGACCAGCGCGCCCAGGTCCCGCTCCAGTTGGCCCAGGGTGACAAAGCCGTCCTGGTCGTGATTGGCACTGCCCGTTACACCACCCAGCCGGCCGAGTACCAATTCAGCCTCCTGGCCCCCTGATTTTTGCTGAAAGGCCCGTTCCCTGCAAGGGAACGGGTCTTAATTTATCAAGCCTCCAATCTTTTTGTGACAAATATCACTTGAATCCTTCTATCGGAAAGGTGGACAATGTGAAGTAATCAAACATCGCCAAGGAGGTGGCCGAGGTGTGTATTACTTTCGCGCTCACCAGGAAGAGGGTACTCGTATGAAGCCCAATGACCCGACGCCTGCGCCGGATTTGCCGCGCGTGGGCGTTTACATTTGCCACTGCGGCACGAACATCGCCGCGACGGTGGACGTGGAGGCGGTGACGGAATACGCCCGTGCGCTTCCCCATGTAGCAGTAGCGCGCCACTATACCTACATGTGCTCCGACCCTGGCCAGGCGCTTATCAAGGAGGACATCCAGCGCGAAGGCCTGAACCGGGTCGTGGTAGCCTCCTGCTCGCCGTTGATGCACGAGCCGACTTTCCGCCAGGCCTGCGCTGAGGCGGGGCTGAATCCCTTCTTGTTTCAGATGGCCAACATCCGCGAGCATTGCTCCTGGATTGCCGCCGACCGCGCTACAGCGACCCGCAAAGCCATGTCGTTGGTGGGAGCGGCCGTCCACCGCGTCGTCCATCATCGCGAACTGGAAAGCCGCTCGGTGGGGCTGAAACAGGCCGCCCTGGTGGTGGGCGGCGGAATCACCGGCATCGAGGCCGCTCTGCGCCTGGCCGATGCCGGCAAGCAGGTCTATCTGGTCGAGCGCCAGCCCAGCATCGGCGGGCACATGGCGCAACTTTACAAGACCTTCCCTACCCTCGACTGCGCTGCCTGCATCCTGACCCCCAAGATGGTCACCGTCGGCCACCATCCGAATATCACTCTGTTGACCTACAGCGAAGTGGAGGCCGTCGCCGGTTATGTCGGCAATTTCACCGTCACCGTGCGCCGCAAACCGCGTTACGTGCGCGAGGATTTGTGCAACGGCTGCGGCACCTGCACCGAGAAATGCCCCTGGAAGAAAATCCCCTCCGAGTTCGACCTCGGCCTGGGCATGCGGGCGGCCATCTATTCGCCCTTCCCGCAGGCTGTGCCGCGCGTGCCGGTCATCGACACCGACAATTGCACCTATTTCAAGACCGGCAAATGTCGCGCCTGCGAAAAGTTCTGCCCGCGCGGGGCCATCGACTTCGAGCAGAAAGAGGAGCATCTGGAAATCGAAGTCGGGACCATCATCCTGGCGACCGGCTTCGAGACCTTCGACCCGCGCCGCGCTCCCCAGTACGGCTACGGCGTCCTCGACAACGTCCTGACCGGCCTGGAGATGGAGCGTCTCATCAATACCGGCGGACCGACCAATGGCGTGGTGCGCCTCAAGGACGGCAGCCAGCCGCGCCGGATTGCCATCCTCCACTGCGTGGGCAGCCGCGGCGATTCGCTCCGCGACGGTCCGCCGCACGAATACTGCTCGCGCATTTGCTGCATGTACTCGCTCAAACTGGCCCATATGATTCGCGAGTACGTGGGCGCCGAGGTCATCGAGTTCTACCGCGACATGCGCGCCTTCGGCAAAGGCTACGAGGCCTTCTACGAGCGGGCGCAGCAGCACGGTGTCGAGTTCCTGCGCTTCGACCAGCAAATCCGCGTCGAGGCGCGTGATGGCCGTCTGGCCGTTGTGATGGAGGATGTGTACACCGGCAAACCGCGCGAGACGCTGGTGGACATGGTCGTCCTGAGCACCGGCGTGGAACCCCAGCCGGACCAGCATCAGGTGGGCGTCCTGTTCGGCGTCAGCCGCAGCGCCGACGGCTTCTTCCTCGAACGGCATCCCAAACTGGCGCCGGTCGAGACGGCCACCGACGGCGTCTTTCTGGCCGGAGCCTGCCAGGGGCCGAAGGATATCCCTGACAGCGTGGCACAGGGCGCGGCCGCGGCCGCCGCGGCGCTCTCGTTGATGGACGCCGGCTCGGTGTTCCTCGAGCCGTTCACCACCTTCGTCCAGACCGAAAAATGCGGCGGCTGCCGCACTTGCGAGGGCGTGTGTCCCTATCATGCCATCGAAATGGTCGAGCAGGCCGGGCGGCTGGTGGCGCACGTCAACGAGGTGCTGTGCAAAGGCTGTGGGGCGTGCGCGGCGGCCTGTCCGGCCGGGGCGGCCACCCAGAACGGCTTTACCGAAATGCAAATCATGGCCGAAATTGACGGCATTCTCGAGGAGGCGCTGCGATGAACCGCTCGAAGGTCAAGACCGGCGTCTATGTCTGTCACTGCGGCACGAACATCGCCGCGACCGTGGATGTGGTCGACGTGGCCCGCTTCGCCCGCGAGTTGGAAGGCGTGGTGGTAGCGCGCGACTACACCTACATGTGTTCCAATCCTGGTCAGGATTTAATCAAGCAGGACATCAAAGAATACGGCCTGAACCGTATCGTGGTGGCCTCCTGCTCGCCGCTGATGCACGAGCCGACTTTCCGTCAGGCCTGCGCCGACGCAGGACTCAACCCCTTCTTCTGCCAGATGGCCAACATCCGTGAGCAGTGTTCGTGGGTCATCAACAACCGCGAGCAGGCGACCATCAAGGCGCGCGCCCTGGTGCGGGCGGCGGTGGCGCGCGTCCGTCACCACGACCCGCTGGAGCCGCGCTCGGTGCAGATGACCCAGTCGGTGCTGGTGGTCGGCGGCGGCATCGCCGGAATCGAGGCCTCGCTGCGGCTGGCCGAGGCCGGCAAACAGGTCTATCTGGTGGAACGCGATTCGTCCATCGGCGGCCACATGGGGCAACTCTACAAGACCTTCCCCACCATGGACTGCGCCGCCTGCATCCTGACTCCCAAGATGGTCTCGGTCGGACGGCATCCCAACATCACCCTCCTGTCTTACAGCGAGGTGGAGGGCGTCTCCGGCTATGTGGGTAATTACACCATCCGCGTGCGGCGCAAGGCGCGCTACGTCAAGGAGGACGTCTGCGCGGGCTGCGGCCAGTGCGCCGAAGTCTGCCCGGTGGAGGTGGTCAACCCCTTCGAAATCGGCCTCAGCAAGCGCAAGGCCGTCTATCGCAACACGCCGCAGGCCGTGCCGGGGGCCTATGCCATCGAAAAGCGCGGCGTGGCCCCGTGCCGGGCGGCCTGCCCCACCGACCAGCGCGCCGAGGGGTACATTGCCCTCATCCACGCCCGCCGCTACGCTGACGCCTACTGGGCCATCCGCCGCGAGCATCCCTTCCCGTCCATCTGCGGGCGGGTGTGCAACCATCCCTGCGAGGAGGCCTGCACGCGCAGCCAGGTGGACCAGCCGGTCAGCATCATGGCCCTCAAGCGCTTCGTCGCCGACTGGGCCTACGCCCACCGTGACGAACTCCCGCACATGCGCGACAAATCGCTGGTCGGGACGCCCTTCCAGCACCACCATCCGCCGACCGGCAAGAAAGTGGCCGTCATCGGGGCCGGACCCGCCGGCCTGACCGCCGGCCTCGACCTGGTGCGCCTCGGCCACAAGGTGACCGTCTTCGACGCCCTGCCGGTGGCCGGCGGCATGATGCGGGTCGGCATTCCGCCCCACCGCCTGCCCTACGACCGTCTGGATTGGGAGGTCCAGCAAATCGTGGACGAGGGCGTGGAACTGCGCCTGAACACCCGCGTGGACGACATCCCCAGCCTGTTCCAGAAGGGCTACGACGCGGTCGTCGTCGCCACCGGCGCCCACAGCGCCCAGAAGTTGAACATCCCCGGCTCAGACCACCCCGACAACTGGCTCAGCCTCGACCTGCTGCGCCGCGCCTGCCTGGGCGAGCCGCTCGACCTGAGCGGACGCGAGATCGTCGTCCTGGGGGCGGGCGACGTGGCCCTCGATTCGGCCCGCACCGCCATCCGCCTCGGCCAGCCGAAGGTCAAGATTGTGTGCCGGGGCATGCGCGCCTCGTTCAACGAACTGCACGAGGCCGAAGCCGAGGGCGTCGAAATCCTCAAGAACCGCGTCTTCAAGGAAATCGTCGTCAGGCACGACAAAATCGTCGGCGTAATGTGTCTGGAGGCCGAGGTGGGCGGAATCGTCAACGGCCAGCGCCAGGTGCGCGAGATTCCTGGCACGGAACACATCATCCCGTGCGACATGGTCATCTGGGCGCTCGGCCAGCGGCCCGATTTCTCCTTCCTGCCCGAGGACGGCAGCATCGCCATCCGCTACCCCATCGGCCTGTGGGCCAACGAGGAGATGATGACCACCCGGCCGGGCGTCTTCGCCGCCGGCGACCTGCGGCGCGGCACGACCTTCTTCGTGGTGGACGCCATCGCCGAGGGCCACCGCGTCGCCCGCTG
Source organism: Anaerolineales bacterium (assembly GCA_041287425.1). Lineage (GTDB taxonomy): Bacteria > Chloroflexota > Anaerolineae > Anaerolineales > Villigracilaceae > JAFGSI01. The sequence goes on from JBEULG010000040.1 coordinate 105,055, forward strand.
CGTGGACCGTTACCTGCACGGCAGCGAGGGCGTGCCGGAGCCGGTCCTGCCGCCCAAAGCCGAACTGAGCCCGGAGGAAATCGAGGCCAAATTTGCCCGTGGCGAGGTCAGCCGCGCCGGGCGCATCCCCATCCGCACCCTGCCGCCGGAGGAGCGCGTCAACAACTTCCGCGAGGTGGACCAGACGATGACCGAGGAGGAGGCCCTGGCCGAGGCAGCCCGCTGTCTGCGCTGCGGCATCTGCTCGGAGTGCCTGGAATGTGAGGCGGCCTGTGAGCGCGGCGCCATTGACCACAACATGCAGGACGAAACGGTGGAACTGACCGTCGGGGCCATCATCCTGGCAACCGGTTTCAGAGACTTCGACCCGGCGCGCGCCCCCGAACTCAACTACGGCAAACTGGACAACATCCTGACCGCCCTGCAATTCGAGCGCCTCATCAACTCCGGCGGGCCGACCCAAGGCAAAGTGTTGCTCAAGAACGGCAAGCCGCCCAAGTCCATTGCCATCGTCCACTGCGTGGGCAGCCGCGATCACAACTACAACGATTACTGCTCGCGGGTTTGCTGCATGTATTCGCTCAAACTGGCGCACATGGCGCGCGAGTACCTGGGCGTGGAAGTGCACGAAATCTACCGCGATATCCGCGCCTTCGGCAAAGGCTACGAGGAGTTCTACAAGCACGCCGCCGGCATGGGCGTCCACTTCTATCACGGGCGCATCCAGGCTATCGAACAGAAGGGCGCCAAACTGCGCGTCCGCTGGAACGAGGCCTTCCACGGCCAGCCCAGCCACGTGGACGTGGACATGGTCGTCCTGGCGACCGGCTTCGAGCCGCAAGCCGACGTCTCCCGCGTTGCCTCGCTCTTCGGCGTCAGCCGCAGCGCCGACGGCTTCTTCCTCGAGCGGCATCCCAAACTGGCCCCGGTGGAGACCGTCACCCAGGGCATCTACCTGGCGGGCGCCTGCCAGGGGCCGAAGGACATCCCCGACAGCGTGGCCCAGGCCGGGGCGGCGGCCGCGGCGGCCCTGTCGCTGCTCGATCAGGGCGCCATCCTGCTCGATCCCATCGTGGCCGAGGCTGACCCGCTGCTGTGCGCCGGCTGCGGACAGTGCGCGGCGGCTTGCCCGTATGGAGCCATCGCCATCGAAGACGGCGCGGCGAAGGTCAATGTCTTCGTCTGCAAGGGCTGCGGCACCTGCACGGCGGCCTGTCCCAACAAGGCCATGAATATCATCCACTTCAACGACCGCGAACTGGTCGCCGAACTGCTCGGCGCCCTGGCCGATGCTCCGCTGGAGGTGGCCTGATGTACGAACCGAAAATCGTCGCTTTCCTGTGTACCTGGTGTTCCTACACGGGCGCCGACACCGCCGGCATCGCCCGCCTGAAATCGCCCGCCAACATCCGCGCCGTGCGCGTCCCCTGCTCTGGGCGCGTCTCGCCCGAACTGATTCTGCGCGCCTTCGACGGCGGCGCCGACGGCGTGCTGGTGCTGGGCTGTCACATCGGCGAATGCCACTACGATACCGGCAATCACCGCGCCGCCAAGCGCATCCCCATCCTGAAATCTTTGCTCTCCTTCGCCGGCCTGGAGCCGGAACGCCTGCGCCTGGACTGGGTCTCGGCCTCGGAGGGCGAGCGCTTCGCCCGCATCACCAACGAATTCGCCGAGGCGGTGCGCCCGCTCGGACCGGCGAGGTGGAGGCAGGCGTCAGTCGTCAGCCAACAGTTATCAGTCATCCGGGAGCGGTTGGCAGCGGTCGAGGCAAGCGCCGGCGAAACGGACTGCGCCGCCAAAGCGGAAGCCATCCAGGCCAGGGCGCGCGAACTCCTGGCCAGCGGCGAGTACGGCTGCGTCATCGGCTACGAGGTCGGGCCGCGCGGCCGCACCCGTCCGGCTTTCATCTACGATGCCGACGACGTCGGCCGCCTGACCTGGAACCCCGATTGCACCCACAACCTGACGACCTACCTCGCCGACAAGGTCAGCCTGTCCGGCGCGTTGATGGCCGTCCACCGCAAAGAACCGCCCAAGCCGGTCGCCGTGGTGGTCAAGCCCTGCGACGCCCGCACCGTCAACGTGATGCTGGCCGAGAACCGCTTCCCGCGCCAGATGGTGCATCTCATCGGCGTCGTCTGCGAGGGCGTGCGCGACCGGGACGGCCGTCTGCAAGCCCGCTGCGCTGCCTGCGAGGAACGTGTACCGGTGGTTTACGACACCTTGATTGGCGAAGCGCCGGCATCGAACGTCGAACGTCAAACATCAAACGTTCTTGAAAGTGTTGAAGCATTGGAGAAATTGCCGCCCGCCGAACGTATGGAATACTGGCTGGCGCAATTCGACCGCTGCATCCGCTGTTACGCCTGCCGCCAGGCCTGCCCGCTGTGCGATTGCCCAACCTGTCTCTTCGAGCGCGACGACTCGCTCTGGGTGGGACTGGGCATCGGCCTGAACGAGAAGCGCACTTTCCACCTCGGCCGCGCCTATCACCTGGCCGGGCGCTGCGTGGGCTGCAACCAGTGCGAAGAAGCCTGCCCGATGGACATTCCCATCAGCCTGTTGAATCAGAAACTGGCGCAGGAAATCGCACGCGCCTTTGGCCACCGCGCCGGGCAGGCCGTCATCCCCTCGCCGGTGGTGACCGTCCTTTCGGGCGAGTACAAGGAGGACTAGGATGAACGCCGCTGCCTGGAAAATCTCCCGCCCCGAACTGGCCGCCTGGCTTGACGCCCTGGCCGCCGAGATGACCCTGCTCGCCCCCCGCGAGGTGGACGGCGTCCTGCTCTACCGGCCGGTGAGCGGCAGCGCTCAGATCGCCTGGGACTACACCCGCCCGGTCCTCTCGGCCAAGGAGTTCTTCTTCCCGCCCACCGAGCGCCTGTTCGAGATTCGCAAGCACGGCGGCGAGGTGACGCTGACCGAAACCCTGCCGGACGGCCGCGCTGCCCTCTTCGGCATCCGTCCCTGCGACGCCCGCGGCCTGCTGACCCTCGACGCCCTCTTCCTCCACCACGCCCCTGCCGACCCCTACTACGCCCGCCGCCGCGAGCAGACCGTCTTGCTCGGCCTGGCCTGCCGCCAGATGCTGCCGACCTGCTTCTGCACCTCGATGGGCGGCGCGCCCGACGACGAGGCCGGCATGGACGTGATGCTCTACGAGACCGAGGACGACTACCTGGTGCGCGCCGTGAGCGAGCGCGGCGCGGCGCTCCTGCCCTCCGGCTGGACGCCCAGCGAGGAGGTCCCGCCGCCGGCGCGCCGGTCCGAGACCCTCTATCCGCAGCCGACGCGCCCCGCCTGGCTGTCCTACTTTGAAGATGAGTACTGGCAGAAGACGGCCGAGCGCTGTCTCTCCTGCCGGGCCTGTTCCTACGTCTGCCCGACCTGCCGCTGCTTCATCGTGCGCGACGAAGCCATCGAGGCCGGGCGCTTCGAGCGCATCCGCTGCTGGGACGCCTGCATGGGCGAAAACTACCGCCGCGTGGCGGGCGGCCATCGGCCGCGGGCGCAGGCGGGCGAGCGTCTGCGCAACCGCATGTTCTGCAAGTTCTACTACTACCCGGAGCAATACGGCCTGGGCGAGACCCCCGCCTGCACCGGCTGCGGACGCTGCGTGGAGGTCTGCCCGGTCAACATTGACATCACCGAAGTGTTGAGCGACCTGGGGAGGCCGGCATGAGCGAGAATCCCATGATGCCGCATCTGGGACGGCTGGTGGCCGTCAAAGACCTGGCGACCGAAATCAAACTCCTGCGCGTCGAACTGCTGAACGGCGGGAGCAGGGCATTCTGCGACTGCAAGCCAGGGCAGTTTGCCTTCCTCTCGGCCTTTGGGCTGGGCGAGGCGCCTTTCGGGATCGCCAACTCGCCCGAACGCGGCCCGTACCTGGATTTTGCCGTCAATCGCCTCGGCAACGTGACCACCGGCCTGCACGAACTGGGCGAGGGCGACCTGGTCGGCGTGCGCGGCCCGCTGGGCAACTGCTTCCCGATGGAAGCCTTCAAGGGCAAGAACCTGGTCGTGCTGGGCGGCGGAATCGGCGGCGCGCCGCTGCGCCCGGTCATCCAGCACGTCCTCGATCACCGCGCCGACTACGGGCGGCTGACCATCCTGTGGGCGGCGCGGCGGCCCGATTTGCTGGTCTTCACCGATGAATACGAGGAGTGGCGCAAAGCCCCGAACGCCTGCCTGCACCTGACGGTGGACGTGCCGGACAAGAAATGGGACCACAACGTGGGCCTCATCACCGACCTGCTCAAAAAGGTGGACCCCTCGCCGGAGAACGCCGTCAGCATCACCTGCGGCCCGCCGATTATGATTCACTACGTCACCCGCCTGCTGGAGGAGATGGGCTTCGCCCCGCGCCACAACTACGTCACGCTGGAGGCGCGCATGCACTGCGGACTGGGCAAATGCGGGCGCTGCAATCTTGGGGAGAAACTCATCTGCGTGGACGGCCCCGTGTTCAACATGCAGGAGGTCGGCAGTTTGCTGGAGACGTATCTGTAAGTAGAAGCGACAGTCGGCCCTGGAGAAGTCCCGCGCCCTTTCGAAATGCGCGGGACTTCTGTGCTGACTGGCCTTTGATAAGAGGAATCCTCTGCTGTGGAATCCGGTACAATAGAGCCACACCCAGGTTGTTTTGCAGGTGGCGGCGATGTCCATCAATAATTTCCATTACCGTTCCGCCCTCGAGGACTTCCGCAGCGCCCGTCAGCGGGCGGCGCTGGAGGCGATCCTGGCGCGCCTGAGCGGGCGCTCGGACGAACTGCTCTCCTACGAGGAGGTGGCGCGCAAACTGCGCCTGGGCGCCCGCGCCGACCGCGGCGTTCAGTCGATTCCGGTCGCCGCCATCGTCGGCAGCGTGGGCCGCTATACGGATTTCACCCGCTCCTTCCTGCCGCGCCAAAGCACCGATGAGCGCCGCTGGGCGAGCGTCAAGGCTGCCACCCAAGAAACCGGCATGCCGCCTATCGAGGTCTACAAGGTCGGCGAGGTCTATTTCGTCCTGGATGGCAACCACCGCGTCTCGATTGCCCGCCAGGAGGGCATGGAGACCATTGACGCCCACGTCATCGAGGTGCGCACCCCCGTCCCGCTCACGCCAGACGTCCAGCCCGACGATCTCATCATCAAAGCCGAATACGCCGAATTCCTCGAACAGACTCGCGCCGCCGAACTGCTCCCCGGCGTAGACCTGAGTCTGACCGCCCCCGGCCAATATGCCCGCCTGAAGGAGCACATCGACGTTCACCGTTATTTCATGGGCCTGGATTTGCGGCGCGATGTCTCTGACGAAGAGGCTCTCCTGGATTGGTATGAGACCGTCTATCGGCCGATTGTGGAGGCCATTCGCGCTCACGGTCTGCTGCGTTGGTTTCCGGGCCGCACCGAAACCGACCTGTACTTGTGGGTCTCTGACCACCGCTACGAGTTGCAGGAGCAATTGGGCTGGCCGGTCACGCCGGCGGCGGCCGTCGCCGACCTGGCGGCGCGCGAAACACGGCGTCCCGCCCGGGAAGCCGGCGCCTGGCGCCTGGCCAAGACGGTCGAACGTTACACCGAGCGCCTGTTCGCCGATATCCTGGTGCCGTTGAGCGGTTCAGAGGCGGGCTGGCGGGCGCTCGAACAGGCCGTCGGCGTGGCCCGGCGCGAAGGCTCGGCGCTGCATGGGCTGCACATCCTCCGCCGCGGACAAACACCGGAGGCCGGCGCGGCCGTTCGGGAGCGTTTCGAGCAAACCTGCGCGGCAGCCGCTTTGCGCAGCACCTTCCTGAGCGAAGAGGGCCGCGTGGCGGAGCGGATTGCGGAGCGGGCCTTGCTGGCCGACCTGATCGTTCTCGGCGTGGAGCATCCGCCCGAAGGCGGGCTGACCGCCCTGGGGTCCGGTCTGCGGACGATTTTGCGGCGCATCAACCGCCCCTTGCTGGCCGTCCTCGAGCAGACCAGTCCGCTGGAGCGCGCCCTGCTGGCCTATGACGGCAGCGCCGAGGCCCGCGAAGCGCTCTTCGTGGCGGCGTACCTGGCCGAGATGTGGAAGACGCGCCTGACGGTGGCAGCGGTCACCGGCCGCAGGCGTGTGCCCGCCTCGGTGTTGGACTATCCCCGCGCCTACCTGGAACTGCACGAGGTGGAGGCCGAATTTCTCTACCTGGAGGGAAACATCGACATCCTCCACACCATCATGCACGAGCGCGGCCTGGACCTTTTGTTGATGGGCGGCTACGGGGTGTCGGGCCTGGAGCGGTTGCTGACCGGCAGCGCCGTGGATGTGATGCTCCGTATGCAGCACTGGCCGATTTTCATCTGCCGCTGACTCCATTACAGCCGCCTTGCAACCGAATCCGTACCATTGACACCCGAATCGAAATGTGTGATACTGTCATCAGCCGGGGGGTTCACAAGTCCGCCATCCTTACAGAAGAGGAGGTGGTGTCTACAATGGATAGTAGTATGAAACGAAGCGCTGTGGCATCCCTCCTCGCAACTCTGCGATAAGGAGCCACAGCGCGCCCAGGGAGGCCGCCCGCACAGGGCGGTCTTCCGCGTCTTTGATCTCATAGAAGTCAGCGCCCGGCAGCGGCCCGCAGGTTACCACCCGCTTGGGGCAGCGGGGCCGCATTTATTCATCCCCGAAAGAAATCCCGATTCCCCGCGCCGTGCGGACGGCGTCGCCGTGGAGGTCGACGCGCTTGGGAACGGCCAGCGCCTCGTCCAGCGGCACGGTCGTCACCTGGGCGTTGTGCAGGGCGACCATGCGGCCGAATTCACCCGCCGCAGCCGCCCGCACCGCCGCCGCCCCGTAACGCGTCGCCAGCCAGCGGTCGAAGGCAGTCGGCGAGCCGCCGCGCTGGAGATGCCCCAGCACGGTGAGGCGCGACTCGAAGCCCTGCGCTTCGATAAATTCCGCCACCTGCTGGCCGATTCCGCCCAGACGGGGGACGTAGACGGCGTCGCCCTGCCGGCGGAAGACTTGCGCGCCGCCGACCGGTTTGGCTCCCTCTGAGACGGCAATCAGGCTGAAACGTGAGCCGCGCTCGGCGCGCTGGCGCACCTTGTCGAGCACCGCCTCGAACCTGAAAGGGATTTCCGGAATGAGAATGACATCTGCCCCGCCGGCCACGCCGGCGTGCAGGGCGATGAAGCCGGCGTCGCGGCCCATCAGTTCCAGCACCATGACGCGGTGATGCGCCTCGGCGGTGGTGTGCAGCCGGTCGAGGGCCTCGGTGGCAATCGTCAGGGCGGTGTCGAAGCCGAAGGTGACCTCCGTCCCGCCCACGTCGTTGTCAATCGTCTTGGGAACGCCGACGACCGGGACGCCCTTGGCGCCCAGTTCCAGGGCGATGTGCAGGGTCCCATCTCCGCCGATGACAATCAGGGCGTCCAGGTCGAGGGCACGGATGGCGTCCACCACCTGGTCCGAGACGTCCTCGATGGTTTCTTTGCCGTTGCGGATGACTTTGCGGGCGAAGGGGTTGCCGCGGTTGGCTGTACCCAGGATGGTGCCGCCGCGCGGCAGGATGCCGCGCACCGCTGTCAGGTCGAGGGGAAAGACGCCGCCGGGGGCAAGGAAGCCGTCGAAGCCATCCTGAACGCCCAGCACCTGGCAGTCATAGACCAGGAGGGCCGTCTTGACCACTGCCCGGATGACGGCGTTGAGGCCGGGGGCGTCGCCTCCGCCGGTCAGCACGGCGATACGTTTCATGGCATTTCTCCCGAACGGTGTCATTATACTCTTTGCATCGCATGTTTCAGAGTTTCAGGGAGCCGCTCTCCAAGAGAACGGCTCCCTGGGTTGTGAGAGGCTCCCTATCACGGCATCTGATGGACGAAGCGCCAGCCGTCTGCCCCCGGCTGGACTTCGCTGTTCAGGCCCACCACCTCGAACCAGGTCGCGCCGGGCTTGAAGGGGAAGGGCGAGCCGTCGGCATAGGCCAGGGAGAGGACGGCGTTGGGGGCGTTGCGCTGCCAGGTGACCTCGTACACCTGTCCATCGCGGCAGGCGAAGGCCCGGCCGGAGCCTGTCAGCAGGATGTCCCACATCTCCGGCGTGCGGCTGTAGGCCTCGTGGGTGACGAACAGGACGACCACGTTGTCGAAGGCCAGTTGCTGACCGGTCGCCCGGTCGAGGAGCGGTTCGTAGGTTTCGCCCGCGCCGCCTGAGTAATCGTTCTGGGCGTCCGCGAAGCGCAAATAGCGGCCTGTGACCGGGTCGTAGTCCCAGCGGTTGTAGATGGCCGCCGAGTAGCGGACGGTCAGGCTGGCGGCTGATTGGCCTCCCTCCGGCGGGGTCATCTGGAAGAACATGCCGGTCAAATCCTGGCGGCCGCCGTCAATGCCGCGGCCGACGGCGTATTGACTCAGGGCAGCCGTGTCCACCACCAGCAGGTTGTAGCCGTTGGGGTCGAGTCGCCGCAGAGGGGTGTTGGGGCCTTCCACCACCAGGCGGTCGGCGAATTCGGCCGAGTGCAGCCGGTTGAGGACGCGCTCGTCGGCGGAGCCGAAGGCGAGGATGGCTTTGTATGCGCGCACGATATTGGCGTCGAAGAAGCGCGCCGAGCGGATGGGGCCGACGGTATCGGCGTCTTGCCCATAGAAAATGGCGATGAAGCGGGTCGTGCCTTCTTCTGTGTAATATTCGTACACCAAATCGGCCCGCGAAAGCCCATACTGCGGACGGTGATTGCGCGGCAGATTCTCGACCTTGATAGCCAGCGGCCGGCGCTCCAGGAGGGCCGGGTCGGCTACCTCCAGGCCGGTGAGCGGATTGACGTTGGCGGGGAAATCGGCCGGGCCGCGGCCCTCGGGCGGATAGGCCGGCGTAGCAGACGGTTGGGGGCTGGCTGTGGCGGTCGGGGCGGGGAGCGGGGTGGCGGTCGGGAGCGGGGCGACGGTCGCCTCGGTCGGCGCGCTGGCCGGCGTGCAGGCGCCGGCAAAGGTCAGGAGCAGCAACAAGAGGGGAAAAACCTTTTTCATGGAACCTCCTTCATTCCGAAGACGCAATGATACCGCGTTTGGTTCTTTCCGAGAGGAATTTTTCCATTTCTGCTCCATTAAGTTATAATAGTGCATCATGCAAACGCCCCCTCGTAAACGCCTCGACCTGCTTTCCAGAATCTTCGTCGCCCTGGCGCTGGTTTTCGTCCTGGTCGGCTGGCTGATCAACACGCCGCCGGGTGTATTTGGCAAATTGAACGCCATCGGCTATGCTGTCTGTCATCAGATTCCGGAGCGTTCCTTTCCCCTCGGCGCGGAGCGTCACTCGCCGCTGTGCGCCCGCTGCAGCGGCATGTACGTGGGGGCCGTCATCGGCCTGGCGTTTCAATCGCTGACGGCCTGGAAGCGCTCGGCCATGCCGCCCTGGTATGTGCTTGTCGTCCTGGGGTTTTTTGTCGCCGCTTTCGGCGTGGATGGGTTGAATTCTTACCTTTATCTCATCAAACAAGCCTCGCCCGGCGCGCTGGCTTCGCTTCCCAACCTGTACGTGCCCAACAACACCCTGCGCCTGTTGACCGGCAGCGGGATGGGCCTGACCATGGCCGCCGGCATTTTCCCGGCTTTCAACGCCACCGTTTGGGCCGACGAGGTCGAACAGCAGGCGCTGCCGGGGCTGAAGGCCTTGGCGCTGCTGCTGGGAATTACCCTGGCGGCGGACCTCTTGATTCTCACCGAAAGCCCGCTGGTGCTCTACCCGATGGCCTTCCTGACCATCGCCGGCGTCTTGCTGCTCCTGACGATGGTCTACACGATGGTGTGGGTGATGGTCATGCGCCAGGAGAATATGTTCAGGCGGCTCGGCGAAATGTGGCTGCCGCTCCTGGCCGGTTTTACGATTGCCCTGCTGCAAATTGCCGCCATCGATGCGTTGCGTTTCTGGGGCACCGGCACGTGGGAACCTTTCTCCTTCAGCGTGCGTAGATAGGAAAGGAGGTTACAACCGGATATGGACGCTTTGTTGGGCATCCTTTCTGCTTTTGGACTTTCGGCCAGTGCCGGCCTCAACGCTTACATTCCCTTGCTGATTGTGGGGGTCATCGCGCATTATACGGACCTCATCAAACTGAATCCGCCTTTCGATTTGCTGGCCAATCCGTGGGTGTTGATTGTGCTGGGCATCCTGGTCATCATCGAGATGGTAGCCGATAAAGTGCCGGCCGTCAATCACATCAACGATGTCATCCAGACGGTGATTCGACCTGCGGCGGGGGCCATCATCTTCGCGGCCAGCGCCAACGTCATCACCGATGTCAACCCCGTGCTGGCGCTGATTCTCGGCCTGCTGGTGGCGGGCGGGGTGCATACGGTCAAGGCGGTGGCCGTCCGACCGGCGGTTACGGCGACGACCGGCGGGGCGGGCAACGTGCCGGTCAGCATTGCCGAGGATGTCATCGCGGCTGTCCTCTCCCTCCTGGCGACGCTCATTCCCATTCTGGTGGCTGCTTTCCTCATCTTGCTGCTCTCTCTCATCCTTTGGTGGATGTGGCGGCGCACCCGGCGAAGCCAGGGAAAAGCGTAAGTTCCATATTCCAATCCAAAAAGGAGTCTTCCATGAATCAGAGTTCTCCCCCCTACCCGCCCGTCCAGCAAGTCCGCACCAGCACCATGGCCATCATCAGCCTGATTACCGGTATCCTGGGCTTTGTCCAGATTTTGCCTTTCATCGGCCCGATTGCCGCCATCATTACCGGCCACATTGCTAAGGGCGAAATCAAGCGCAGCGGCGGCCTGGTCACCGGCGATGGCCTCGCTACCGCCGGTTTGATTCTCGGTTATCTGATGCTGGCAATCGGCCTGTGTGCGCTGTGCGTTTTCGTCATCTTCCCCCTCCTGGGCATCGGACTCACCATCCCCTTCCTGAACAGCGGCTATTGATTGGCGATGGAAGCCCATCCCTCGAATTCTCCCTCTTCGGCCGGCAAGCCGACCCCGTGGCTCGTGGCGGGAGTTGTGGTCGTCGTCCTGTGTTGCACCTGCTTCGGGGCGCTGGGCTTGATTCTGGCGTTCGGTAAAGATTTGCTCAACGCCTTTGGTTTATAGGCCGAGGCATATTCCGCCGACCCCGCTTTCCAACCGAAAGCGGGGTTGTGTGGTTTGCAAAGGCTGCCTGCAACTCGGCGAGGGCCGCCTGGGCCTGGGCGCGGGTCTCTGCGTCCAGGTCGAGAGCGGCGAACTCATCCTCGTCGAGTACGGTGGAGGTGCCGTCGGCGGCCACCCACAGGTCGAGGGCCAGGTCCACATAGGAGAGGCGGTCGGCGGCCTCCAGCACGGCCGGGCGGCCGATGTTGCAGTACCAGCCCTTGAGGCGGTCGTCATCCCGGTCGTGAATCTCGAAGATGTTGTACCAGCGGTCGGTGTAGAAGGTCTCGACAAAGCGGTCGCCCTGACGGAGGGTGATGCCCATGAAAGGCAGGTCGGGGCGGTTGAAGCGCGCCTCCAGGCGGAGGAAGCCGGGGCGGCGCGCCAGCAGCCGGCCGGTGTAACGCCAGGTTTCCCGGCCGGCGGCATCGCGCTTGATGACGGTGATGGTCTCGTTCAGGCGAGCCATTCGACGGCCTCCGGCGGGACGTGTAAGGTCAGGAATTCGCCCCGCGCCGGGGCCTGCGGCAGGTGAAAGACCAGACCGTTGTCCAGCCTGACGCGGTAGCGGTCGTCCTGGAACAGGATGTCGGCGACGCGGCCGCCCAGGGGGTTGACGCCCGGCCCGAGGCGGGCAGCCGCGGGGCGAATCAGCAGGCTGACGGGGCTGCCCGCCGCCTCTTTCTCCCGATGAGTTGTTTCCAGAACCCCGAAGGCGGTCTCCACCCGTCCCTGGCCGAGGGCGCGGCCAGTGAGGACATTCCCCAGGCCGAGGAAACGCGCCGCCCAGGCCGAACCCGGCCGGCGCCAGACCTCGGCCGGGCTGCCGTCCCGCAGAATGCGACCCTCGTGGAGGAGCAGGATGCGGTCGGCGAGGGCGAAAGCCTCCTCCTGGTCGTGGGTGACGTAGATGGCCGGAGTCTCGCCGGAGCGCAGGATGCGGCGCAATTCTTCGAGCAGGTCCTGGCGCAGGCTGCGGTCGAGGGCGCCGAGCGGCTCGTCGAACATGAGCAGACGCGGCCGGGGCGCCAGGGCGCGCGCCAGGGCGACGCGCTGCTGTTCGCCGCCCGACAGGTCGGTGACGCGGCGGGCGGCAAAGGCGCTCAGGTTGACCAGCGCCAGGGCTTCGGCGACGCGCCGCTCGATTTCCTGCCGCGGCCGATTCTGCATTCGCAGGCCAAAGGCCACGTTGTCGGCCACGTTCAGGTGAGGAAACAGAGCGTAATCCTGAAAGACCAGCCCAAAGCCGCGCTGGTGCGCCGGCAGGGAAGCCAGGTCTTGCCCATACCAGAGCAGACGGCCGCTTTCGGCGTTTTCCAGACCGGCGATGATGCGCAGCAGGGTGGATTTTCCGCTGCCCGAAGCGCCGAGCAGACAGACCGTCTCGCCAGCCGCGACAGAGAAAGAGACGCCTGCCAGCAGGGGCTGACCCTCGTAGGATTTGTAGATGTCCATCAGCGTGAGCATGGAGAGCGCCTTTCCTTCGGCCGGCCATCGGATGGCGAGCGCAGGCCGAATTGTACTGCAAAATCCGAAGACCTTGCGGGCGGCTGCCGGCGGCTTTTGCGATTCTTTCGGGCGGCAGAGGCGGGGACTATCGGCCTCATAAGAACACACATTAAAATAGTCGTAAATGTTGATTTTTCTGATATAATGTACTATAATATTGGTGAATTCAACCAAAGGATTGTGAATGGCTCACCTCTCGGCTTATTTGCAGGGACAGCAACCCTCAGCGGTTTTGGAAACGGATGAGGAAATCAACGTCGGCCGGCGGCTGCGTTCGCTCCGCGCCGAGCGCGGCCTCTCGCTGCGCGCCCTGGCGGAAATCAGCGGCCTGAACGTCAACACCCTCAGCCTCATCGAGAACGGACGCACTTCGCCCAGCGTCAACACCATCCAGCAACTGGCGAAGGCGTTGAACATGCCCATCACGGTTTTCTTCGAAACCAGCGCGCCGAAGAAAGAAATCATCTATCAAAAGGACGGCAATCGTCCGGCGGCTGTTTTTTCTTACGGTTCGTTGGAGGACCTGGCATCCGGCCTGGCCAGTGACCATGCTCAGCCGTTCATCGTCACCCTCAAACCGAAGGCGGAAAGCGGAACGACGCCCATCGTGCATACCGGCCAGGAGTTGATTTATTGTCTGGAAGGCAAAATCCGATATTTCATCGGAGATGAATCGTACGATCTGGAAACGGGCGACAGCCTGGTCTTTCAGGCCTATCTGCCGCACCGCTGGGTGAATCCGGGCGAGACGCCGGCGCGGGCCCTCTTGATTCTGTGTCCGCTGGACGACCGCGACCGCCCGACCGAGCGTCACTTTTTGAATGGTTGATTGTTCAGGAAAGAGGAGGTGGAGGATGAAGTCGAGAATGCTGATGCTGGTCTTTCTGTCTGTGGGCGTGCTGCTCCTGATGACGGCGGCTGTCGCGCCGACGAGGGCGCAAGTGGCCGCGCCAGCCGAGGAAACGGCGGAGGCGGTCAATTCCTGCCGCACCTGTCACACGCGACTGTATCAAAACTATGATACCGGTCATTGGTTCTGCTTGTGCGCCAATCGCAACGAGCGCTGCGTGGCCTGTCACGGCGGGGATGAGACCTCCTTCGAGGAAAGCACGACTCATGCCGGCCTGGTGACCAATCCGCTTGTGGACCCGGCCACTTATTGCGGCCAATGCCATCCCGAAGACTACCAGGCGCGCGTGGATGAATTCGTCGCCATGACCGGCGCCCAGTTGCCCGCATTGACTGTCTATTATGACTATGTTCCTCCAGAAGTGTCGCCGTCCCAGGCCAGTTTCCTGACCGAGATGCGGCCTGCCTGGCAGGTCTACAGCGGCTATGGACTGGCGCTGGCGGCGGTGGTTGCGTTTGGAATCATGTGCTATCGCTGCCGGAAGGGGAAACAGCCATCGGATAACGGTTGAGGCGCGGGATTCGGCGCCCCGTTTCGACGGGGGTTTGGTACAATTGCGGGGTATGTCTGCGCCTGCCAAGCAACGCCCCGCTCTGCTGGATACGCCCCTCGAGCGGTGGATTCCCTTCAACCTCGAAACCCTGACGATTGCCGTCATCTTCTTGGCGGCAGTCGTTTCGCGCTTCTACGACCTGGGGGCGCGGGCCATCAGCCACGACGAGGTCAACCACGTCGTCCCTGCCTATGCGTTCTATCAGAACGGCAATTATTCCTACGACCCCCTCAGTCACGGGCCGCTGCAATTTCACATGATGGCCCTCTCGTATTTCCTGTTCGGCGACGACGATTTTACCTCGCGCATCCCGGCTGCGACCTTCAGCGTGGCGGTCGTCCTGGTGGGCATGCTGCTCTTCCGCCGCTATTTCGGGCGGGCGGGGGCGATTGCGGCCGGGCTGATGCTGCTCATCTCGCCCTTCATGCTTTACTATGGGCGGTACGCCCGCAACGAAGTCTACATCGTGATGTGGGGCTTGCTGACCCTCTATGCCATCTTGCGCTATTTGGAGAAGGGGGAACGCTGGGCGCTGTTCCTGTTCACGGCGGCCAATGCGTTTCACTTCGTGGACAAGGCCACCTCGTACATTTTTGCCGCCATGGAACTGATTTTCCTGGCCGTTTATCTGCTCGACCGGCTGACCCGCCGCGAGTGGCCGCGGCCGCGCCTGCGGCAGGCCTTCATCATCCTGTTGAGCCTCTCCATCCTTCTATGGGCCGGCGCGGCGGGCGTTTATCTGGAAGGGCAACGGCAGGCCGCTGCCAGCGCGGCGCTCAGCGCGCCGCTGCCCGATGAGCAGGCGACCTTCGAGCCGGTCCTCGCTCGCGGTGTGCGTGCCGCTGCTCTGGCGATGGGCGCCCTCGGCCTGATTCTGGCAGCCGCCGCAGCGGTGACGCTGGGGCGCGGCCTGGGCTGGGACGAAATCCGCCGCGAGCGTTCCTTCGACCTGGCCTGGCTGCTGGGGACGCTTATCCTGCCGCTCCTGGCGGCCATCGTCCCGGCGCTTCTCGGCAGACTGCCGCCGGCTGCCCTGGAACGGCTGCCGGCCTGGCTGCAGCCCTGGAATCCGCGCGATTATCTCTTCGTCTGGCCGGGCTGGGACCTGGCGGCGATTTTCTCCATCCCGCTGGTGCGGACGTTGCTGGTCATCTTGGTTCTGACGGGGGTGGCGATCTGGCTGGGCCGCTGGTGGAACCGCCAGCAATGGCCTTTGCATGTGGCCCTCTTCTACGTGCCGTTCGTTCTCTTCTACACTTCCTTCTTCACCAACCCGGCCGGGCTGTGGGGTGGTTTCACCGGCGCGCTGGGCTACTGGATGGAGCAGCAGGCGGTCATGCGCGGCGGCCAGCCGTGGTATTACTACGCTTTCCTGCAAATTCCTCTCTACGAATTTCTACCGGCTTTGGGCGTGCTCGTCGCTGCCGGGATTGCGGCCAGCCGCCGCCTTTGGCAGTCGCGGCCGGGGGCGCCCTTCGAATCGGGGCAGGGGGAAGCGCAGCCGGTGCCGGTGGTGGCGCTGTGCGTCTTCTGGTCGCTGGCCAGCCTGGTGGCGCTCACGCTGGCGGGCGAGAAGATGCCCTGGCTGACAATTCACATCGCCCTGCCGATGATTCTGACGACGGCCTGGGCGGTGGGTTGGCTCGTCGAGGGGGCCGGCCGGCCGGGGGTCCGGGGCGGAGGCGGCATACTGCGCGTAGCCATGATTGGGCTGTTTGCCGTTCTGGCACTGTTCACGGCCCGCGCCGCCTACCGCGCCGCTTATTTGTTCTACGATTACCCCTACGAATACCTGGTCTATGCCCACGGCACGCCCGACGCCAAGGCCACTTATGAGGAGATCGCCGAACTTTCCGAGCGCATCACCGGCGGCGCCGACCTGGTGGTGGCGTATGACAACAACGTGCGTTACTCCTACTGGTGGTACATGCGCCATTTCCCCAATCGGCTGGATTACAACACCGAGCCGTCGCGCGACCTGCGCCGGGCGGTGGTCATCGTCGCCAGCCCGGAGACAATTGCCCAACTTGGGCCGGTGGTGCGGGATGACTACTATGCCTTCAATTACAACCGTCTGTGGTGGCCGAACCTGGATTACTGGAGCCTGAAGTGGGAGAACATTGAGTTCGAATATCAATCTCAGGCCGGCTACGACCAGCCCCTGACGCTGCCGCGCTATCTGCAATTTGCCTGGCGGCACATTCAGCCGTTCTTTACCGACCCGGCGGTGCGCAGCGCGGTCTGGCAAATCTGGTTCAACCGCGACTATCGCGAATGGGCGGCGCTGCGCGCCAGCAACGCCTACACGCTGACCAACTGGGGCGTGGCCGAGCGAATGACGTTGTATCTGCGCAAGGATGTCAACAGTTTGATTTGGAATTACGGGAGCGCGGCGGGCGAGCCGGTCGTCGAGGCCGTTGACCCGTACCAGGCGCTCACGCTTCCCTTTGAGCCGGAGCGGGCCCTGGGAGGCGAGGGCAGCGCGGCTGGCCAGTTTCTGGGGCCGCGCGCCATCGCCGTCGCACCGGACGGCAGCCTGTACGTGGCCGATTCGCGCAATCACCGCATCCAGCATCTCAGCCCGGAGGGAGAGGTGCTGCACGTCTGGGGCGGGCCGGGCAGCGGGCCGGGCCAGTTCAACGAGCCCTGGGGGGTGGCCGTTTCACCCGATGGCCGCTACGTCTATGTCTGTGACACCTGGAATCATCGCGTCCAGCAATTTACTGCCAGTGGACGTTTCCTGCGCGCCTGGGGCTTTTTCGGGACGGGGGAGTCGCCGCAGGCGCTCTACGGGCCGCGCGGCGTGGCGGTGGACAGTAGCGGCCGCGTGTACGTGGCCGACACCGGCAACAAACGCATCCTCGTCTTCGACGCCGGAGGAAATTACCTGACTCAGATTGGCAGCCCCGGCTTTGCGCCCGGTCAATTCGACGAGCCGGTCGGCGTGGCAGTCGGCGCCGATGGCCTGGTTTATGTCAGCGACACCTGGAATCGCCGTCTGCAGGTCTTTGTTCCCGAGGTGGCCGGCGGCTTCTATTATGTCACTGCCGCCTGGCCGGTGGAGGGCTGGTACGGTCAGTCGCTGGAGAACAAGCCGTTTGTGGCGGTCGGGGCAGACGGCCGTATCTATCTCACCGACCCGGAGGCCTGCCGCGTCATCGAGTTGGACGAGGAGGGACGGGTGAGCCGCGTCTGGGGCGGCTGTGGCGGCGAGTTGCGATTGCCCGACGGCCTGGCTCTCGACGGCCAGGGCGGGCTATGGGTCGGCGACGCCGGCAGCGGCAGGCTGTTCTACCTTCGGTTGGATGAGCCGTAGAGGGCAGCCTTTCGACCAGGGGGAAGAAGCATCGAATTTCGCGAAGGACGCGAAGTCTTTGCCGGGGAAGAAGCATCGAATTTCGCGGATGGCGCGAAGACTTTTCGCAACATTCATGCGACCTTGTCGGGAATAGCCGCCAGGAGGCAGAGAATGCCAGGAACATTCTAAAGTCGCCCGGAAAAGCCCTGGGCGGCTTTCTCGTCTGCTTTGGCGCCTTGGCGGAAAATGATTGCCGATTGGGTCTCATATTCCATGCCAGGAATGGGCCGCTTGTGAGTGCCGCCAAAAGGTCGAATTACTTCTTTTTTATCTTTTTTCCCGCTGATTTGAGAAGCAGTCCGGCGCGCCAGAAGGCGACCGCTGCCATGCCATGCGCCAGGACGGCAAAGAAGGGCGGCGTCTGATAGGTGTAATACGTCCAGCATTGACGGGTGGTGCCCCACAACTCCAGGAAATAACCCAGCCCCGAACCGGCCAGGAAGGTCAGCACGGCCAGGCGGTGGTCGGTGGGGGTGAGAATCAGCAAGCCGCACAGAAGCAGCGCCAGCACGGTGAAGGATTTATCGAAGGTGGGGGCGGTGAAATAGAGCATGTAGGCGTAAAAGCCAATGAAGATGAGCCAGTAGAGAATCTTGAAGACCGAGGATGCAAGCCGTTCTCTTTTTTGTCCCTGGGCGGCCTGACGGGTGAAGTGGTTCAACAGCCGCGTCAGGCGGTCGATTGAGAGCGAGGCAATCGGCCAGGCGGGGATAATCCACAGCGGCGGCCGCTCGGCGGTGTAGTAGAACCACAGATTGGTTTGCGTGCCCCACGACTCGATCACCAGCCCGCCGAAGGTGCCGACGAAGACGATCAGAGCATCGGCGCGCAGGTCGGCGCGGGCCATGATGGTCAGACTCATGAACAGGAAGATGCCCAGCAACAGCCAGTCCATGTACTGCCACCAGGGGCCATTCCAGTCGATGTAGGCCATCGCCGCCTCGGCCAGCGGCCACCAGATGTACACGATGAGGAAGATGATCAGGAAGAATCCGCCCAGCAGGACGGTGCTGTGTTTCGTCCAGCCGAAGAGCGCCCACAGGCGGCGGAAGACGGAGCAGGGACGGACAGAATCGGCCATGAGTGGATTATACTTGAAGGAAGGTTGACTTTATTTGACTGACCAGGAAAGGAAAAAAATATGTCCTCCCGTACCCTTCGCTGGGGATTGCTCAGCACGGCCCGCATCAACCGGAAACTGATCGAGCCGCTGCGGATGTCGAAGCGCAACCGTCTGGCGGCGGTCGCCAGCCGTTCGCAGGAGAAGGCCGAGGCCTATGCCCGTCAGCATCGCATTCCCAAGACTTACGGTTCGTATGAGGCCTTGCTCGCCGACCCGCAGGTTGACGTCATTTACAACCCCTTGCCCAATCATCTGCACGCCGAGTGGACGATTCGGGCGCTCGAGGCGGGCAAGCATGTGCTGTGCGAGAAACCCCTCGCCCTGAGCCTGGAGGAGGTGGACGCCATCGCTGCCGCAGCCCGGCAGCACGGCCGGGTGGTGGCCGAGGCGTTCATGTACCGCACCCATCCGCAGACGCTGGAAGTGCAGCGCCTGGTCCAGACCGGCGAATTGGGGGAAATCCGCCTGGTGCGCGGTTCGTTCACCTTCATGCTGGACAACCCCGGCGATTACCGTCTCGACCCGGCGATGGGCGGCGGGGCGCTGTGGGATGTCGGCTGTTACCCGCTCAGTTACACGCGTGCCGTCCTCGGGGCCGAGCCGCTGGAAGTCTTCGGCTGGCAAAGGCTGGGCGAGACCGGTGTTGACCGCGCCTTCGTGGCCCAGATGCGCTTCCCCGGCGAGGTTTTTGCCCAGTTCGATTGCAGTTTCGACTTGCCCTATCATGTGTTCATGGAAATCGTGGGCAGCGATGCCACCCTCATCATCCGCACGCCGTTCTGCCCCGGCTTGAACGAAAAGTTGTATCTGGTCGATGAGAGAAAAAAGAAGAAAACCCAAGTGATTCTCGTCAAAGGTTTGCCGCCTTATCTGAGCGAGGTGGAAGATATGGCCGATGCGGTGCTGGAAGGCAAACCGCCGCTGGTCAGTCTGGCCGACAGCCGGGCGAATACCGCCGCCATCCTGGCGCTGTTCGAATCGGCGCGGACAGGCAGGGCAGTGAAAATTTGAACGGCGGGGAAAAGGCTTGGCATTTCCCCACGGCCCCGGCCTTTCCAGGTGACGGGGCCCCTTCTTATCCGCCGCCGGCGTACACTTCCGGGTTGACGCAGTGCGGCAGCCGCTCGCCGCGCAGACCGGCCAGCAGGTTCTCGGCGGCCATGCGGGCCATCTGACTGCGCGTCCGCCAGGTGGCGCTGGCGATGTGCGGGACGATGACCAGGTTGTCCAGTTCGAGCAGGGGGCTGTCGAGCGGCAGCGGCTCGGGGTCGGTGACGTCCAGGCCGGCGGCGAAGATGCGCCGCGCTTTGAGTGCTTGATACAGAGCCTGCTGATCCACCACCGGGCCGCGCGAGGTGTTGACCAACACGGCCGTCGGTTTCATTTTGGACAGGAAGTCGGCGTTGACCAGATGACGAGTCTGTTCGTTGAGCGGGGTGTGAATGGAGACGAAATCCGATTCGCGCAACAGGGTGTCGAGGTCGGCCGGAGCGGCTTCCAGGCCGGGTTCGGGGGCGGCCGGGGCAGGGTCGTAGTAGAGAATGCGCATGCCGAAGCCGGCCGCCCGGCGGGCGACGGCGCGGCCGATGCGTCCAAAGCCGACAATGCCCAGCGTCGCCCCGGCGAAGTCGGCTCCCAGCAGGTACGAGGGTCCCCAGGTCTTCCAGCCGCCGCTGCGGACCTCGCGGCTGCCCTCGACGATGCGCCGCCCGGCGGCCAGCAGGAGGGCAAAAGCCATGTCGGCGGTGGCGTCGGTCAGAATGCCGGGGGTGTTGCCGACCGGGATGCGGCGGGCGGTGGCAGCCGCGAGGTCGATGTTGTCCACGCCGACGGCGTGGTTGCTGATGACTTTGAGTTGCGGGCCGGCGGCGTCCAGCACCTCGGCGTCGATGCGGTCGGTCAGCAGGCAGAGCAGGCCATCCACGCCGCGCACACCTGCGAGCAGGGCCTGGCGGGAGGGCGGCAGTTCGTCGGGCCAGACCTCGGCCTGGCAGACGGCGGTCAGCAGGTCGAGGCCGGCGGCCGGAATCAGGCGGGTGACGAAGACGCGCGGTTTTTTCATGGCGTTTCCTTCCAGACGGTGTTTCGGCGTTTGTCCTTTAATGCTATCATACGAATGTGATTCCCGCCGAGTCATTCCTGACCGAGACGCTGCGCCTGCATCCGCAGGGGCAGGCGGTGGCACGCATCCTGGCAGCGGCGGTCAACGCTGTCGAGCCGGGGGCGGCCGTGCGGCGCTTCGCGCTCCGCACCGGCCAGAGTCTCACGGTGGCCGGTCAGTCCTACGACCTGGCTTCTTTCCGGCGCGTCTGCCTGCTGGCGCTGGGCAAGGCAGCCGCCCCGATGGCGGCAGCGCTGGCTGACCTGCTCGGCGAACGGTTGACGGCCGGGCTGGTGGTGACCAAACACGCTGCTTCCGGCGGCAGGCTGGCGGGGCTGACGGTTTTGGAGGGCGACCATCCCGTGCCGGGGCCGCGCAGCCTGGAGGCCGGCGAGCGGATCTTGGAATTCGTCTCGGCTCTGGGGTCGGGCGATTTGCTCTTTTGCCTGATTTCGGGCGGCGGGTCGGCGCTGGCGGCTGCCCCCCTGCCGGGCGTTGCGCTGGCCGATTTACAGGCGTTGACCGGGGCGCTGCTGGCTTGCGGGGCGCGCATTGACGAAATCAACGCCCTGCGCCGCCGCCTCGACCGCCTCAAGGGCGGCGGCCTCGTCCGCCTGGCGGGCGGCGCGACCGTCATCGGCCTGATTCTCTCGGATGTGGTCGGCAGTCCGCTCGAGGCGATCGCCTCCGGCCCGACTGCCCCCGATCCAAGCCGGCGCGCCGAGGCGCTCGCCGTCCTGTCCAAATATAAACTGCACAAGAAAATTCCGGCCTCCGTTCTTCACAGCCTGCGCACCTCGGCCGAGACCCCCAAAGCGGGCGATCCGCTCTTCGCCTCGGTTCAGAATGTGATCATCGGCAGCAATCTGACGGCGGCCCAGGCGGCGCTGAAGCAGGCCGAGGCGGAGGGTTTTCACCCTTATCTTTTGCGCACCGACTTGCAGGGGGAGGCGCGTCAGGCCGGGTTTGAACTGGCAACGCAACTTCGTCAGGCCTGGCAGACGGGTGATCCCGTCCCGCCTCCGGCGTGCCTGGTCGCCGGCGGCGAGACGACCGTCAGCCTGCGCGGCGGCGGCCGAGGGGGACGCAACACCGAACTGGCCCTTTCGGCGGTCACCGAACTGGCCGGTTTCCCCGGCGTGCTGCTGGTGACGCTTGCCAGCGACGGCGAGGACGGCCCGACCGAGGCGGCCGGCGCGGTCGTCACCGGCGAGACTTTCCGCCGCGCCGCGGCGCTCGGCCTGCATCCGGTCGAGTATTTGGAGCGGAACGATTCATATTCGTTTTTTGCCGCCCTGGGGGACTTGTTGAAGCCCGGTCCGACCGGCACGAACGTCAATGACCTGGTCTTTCTCTTTACGCTGCCGGGGTAAAAAGAGCAGGATGGGCGCTGCTCGAAACAGGCCTGTTCTGACGAAGAGGCGGGATGAAACGATTCGTTAGAACGGATCGATGCGGATGCCGTTCACGATTCCTTCGAAGATGGGCAAGTTCTGGTTCCAGATATCTGCTGGCGAGAATCCGATGATGATCATAACCGAGTCGCTGGGCACGATAGCCACCAGATAGGTCACATAGTTGGGTGTGTTCTGTGTGACCAGGCAGGCGAAGGAGGCCGCCGCTTCGGAATCCACCTGGAAGGTGCGCGTGTTCCACAAGACCTGGCCGCAGGGGATGCTGTCAATGAAGTAGTTCACGATGGCGGTGGGCGAGTTCGTGTTGACAGAGGCCGGGAATTCCCAGGCCGCGGCCGTCTGCCGGAAGATCATCACGAGGGTGAAGGTCTGCATGGGGGCGTTCGAGGTGAAGGCCTCCTCATCCGCAGCCAATGCCAGCAGCGGATACTCCTCATCGTAGGCCCAGCCTATGGGATAGGTGAGGCTCAGGTTCAGAGATGTACTGTGGTAGGAAATGCCGCTTGAGGTGGGGGAGGGGGTAGGGGTGAGAGTCGCGGTCGGCGTGGGAGAGGGAGTGAAGGTCGGCGTGGCGAAGAATTCGGACACGACCGGGATCGAGGTCCGGTAGGTATAGCCGATGATGAGGAGCGCCGCGCAGCAACACAGGACCAGGAAAGCGCCGAAGAGGCCAATCCATACCCGCGCGCCGGATTTCTTCTTCGCGGGTGGGGGTGGAGGGGGAACGGCAACCGGTGAAGAGGAATAAACTTGATTCAAGTTGTTCATGGCTTCACTTTGTCCCTTTCTTTTTGGGCTTGCAAAGTTTCGATGCCGTTGAGATGCAGGCCTCGTTTCCTCCCCGCTCCGTAATGTGTCAGGAAAAAGACTCTTTGCAAGGCGTGGTAGAAATATTGCTGATTGATTCTAGCATGAAACGTGGCTGGCCGCGCCGGCGGGGCGGAGGCGGTTTGTCGGGGGCCTTCTCCTGAGTTTATAAAAGTCGGCTGTAAGCCGACTCCGGAGTCCGCTTTCGCGCAGCCTCCTTTAGGGTCAGCGGACTTTCATGGCCTGAGCCGTGAATTTTCAATCCGCGGCGGATGATTTGCGCCGTCGTCGCTTTCCTTTGCTGCTTCTTTGCTTCGCTCGGCACAAGGCTCTGGGCAGGCGCCCATCACAACAACACAACCTGCGGGCTTTCAGAAAGCCCCGGATGGTTTGTTTGGACAACTGCCTGGATGGGTGATTACCCACATCGGCGCAATTCGATTCGGCGGACTCAAGTCCTGTCTCACAGCCTGAAAGTCGGCTCGAAGCCGACTCTGAGTCCGCTTGAGCGGATTTCCAGGTACGCGGCAGGCGGCTTCAGCACCGCGATTCGACTTGTGGGTCATCACCCGCGCCTGGACGGTTGACTTCTTGGCGAACCTGGTCTACACTTAACCCATGCTTGCCCGTGTGTATTCCTGTGCCGTCATTGGCCTGGACGGGGTGGTCGTGGAAGTTGAGGTTGATTACACACAGGGCTTCCCCGGAATGACAGTGGTTGGTCTGCCCGATGCCGCCGTGCAAGAGAGCCGAGAACGCGTCCAGGCGGCAGTGCGCAATGTGGGGGTGCCCTACCCGCGTAAGCGGCTGGTGGTCAACCTGGCGCCTGCCTCCGTCCGCAAAGAAGGCCCTGCCTACGACTTGCCGATTGCGGTGGGAGTGTTGATCTACGCCGGCATGTTGCCGCCCGATTGCACCGAAGGAACGATGGTGGTGGGTGAACTTTCGCTGGATGGGACGGTGCGGCATGCCCGCGGCGTCTTGCCGATGGCGGCCACGGCCCGGGCGGCGGGGTTCAAGCGCATCGTCGTCCCCGAGGTGGATGCGGCCGAAGCGGCGCTCATCCCTGGCCTGGAGGTCATCCCGGTGGCCTCGCTGTCGGCGCTTTTCTTTCATCTGACGGGGCGCAAAGTCATCCCGCCCTACCCTCGCACGGAGGTCGAAGCGGCGCCGCTCTTCGTCCCGACCGATTTTGGCGAGGTCAAAGGACAGGAGCATGTCAAGCGGGCGCTGGAGGTGGCCGCGGCGGGCGGACACAACGTCCTGATGATCGGCCCGCCGGGAGCCGGCAAGACGCTCCTGGCGCGCGCCCTGCCGGGCATCCTGCCGCAGATGTCGGTCGAAGAGGCGCTGGATGTGACCCGCATCTACTCGGTGGCCGACCAACTGCCGGCGGGGACGCCGCTCATCTGCCAGCGACCCTTCCGCGCCCCGCACCACACCATCAGCCACGCCGGCCTGGTCGGCGGCGGCAACTGGCCGCATCCGGGCGAGATTTCGCTGGCCCACCGCGGCGTCCTTTTCCTGGACGAGTTGCCCGAGTTTGGGACGCGCGTTTTGGAGGTCTTGCGCCAGCCGCTGGAGGATAAGGTCGTGACCATCAGCCGGGCGCAGGGGTCGCTGACCTTCCCGGCCAACTTTCAACTGGTGGCGGCGATGAATCCTTGCCCGTGCGGCTATTACGGCGACCCTGTCCGGCCCTGCACCTGCTCGAGTACGGTGGTGACGAAGTACCAGAAACGTCTCTCCGGTCCGCTGCTGGACCGCATCGACATTCATGTCGAAGTGCCGCGGGTCGAGTACGAGAAACTCTCGGACGACAGGCTGGGGGAATCGAGCGAACGAGTGCGGGAACGAGTGGAGCGGGCGCGCCAGGTTCAACGCCGCCGCTTCGGCGCCGATGGGCAGCCGTCTGCGCTGACGTGTAATGCCGAGATGCGTCCGGCCGAAATCCGCCGCTACTGCGTCCTGGACGAGACCGGCCAACGCTTGATGCAGGCAGCGATGAACCAGATGCAGTTGACTGCCCGCGCCTATCACCGCATTTTGAAACTGGCCCGCACGATTGCCGACCTGGCGGGAAGCGAGTCCATTCAGCCGGCGCACCTGGCCGAGGCGCTCCAATACCGGCCGCGGCTGATGATGGGATGAGGCCGGCCCGAATCGCCCGGATGGGAAAGAGTCACGCCGACGATTCCAACTTGATTTCCTGTTCGCTCTCCCACAGCCCATGAATGTTGCACATGGCCAGGGCGTGGAAGACGCCGGGCTTGTTGATTTTGACCGTTACGGTCAGTTGAGGCTCGGTGTAGACCGGCCCGGTATTGGCGCCCGCCACCGCCTCGCCGTGGGCGCTGAAGGCGAAGTGACCGACCTGATGGGGAAATTTGCCGCCCTCGGGGTGGAAGTACAGGTCAATCCAGGTGATGTGATGCTCGGTGGTATTGGGGTGCGGGATTTCTTTGCCGATGCTGACCCGCACCTGGAACGGCTCGCCCGCCGTCACCTGGGCCGGGGCTTCGATCACCGGCATGTGTTTTTCCTTCTTCCAGTCATCTTTCTGAATGTACATGGCGTCACCTCCTCATTAGGATTATACCTATCTCTCTGCCCGCCGGGGAAGGCGGGGATGGATGTTACCTGAGAATTAGGAATTTTATCGTCTGGCAGGCGGAAGGAAATTCGGCTACAATCAGGCTGAATATTATCCATAATTGTTTGGAGAAAATTTCGCCTAGGAAAGGTTCTTCATGCCTGACACATCTGCTGTTTCGACCCAGGCACAGAGCGCGCCGCCGGCAGCCGCGCCGCGCAAAGGCCCGCGTGGCGAGGTGACCATTTATGCCAAGTGGTGCAAAGGTTGCCATATCTGCGTTGAGTTCTGCCCGACCAAAGTATTGGCGATGGAAGCGGATGAGGACTATCCGCGCGTCGTCGCGCCGGAGAAATGCACCGCCTGCCACTTCTGCGACACGCATTGCCCCGACCTGGCCATCGTGGTGCGGAGACTGGAGTAGGAGGCTGGCATGACCGTCCAACTGATGCAAGGCAACGAGGCCATCGGCTGGGGCGCGATTGCGGCCGGCTGCCGATTCTACGCCGGTTACCCCATCACCCCTTCCACCGAGGTCGCCGAAATCCTCTCCCGCGAACTGCCCAAAGTAGGCGGCAAATTCATCCAAATGGAGGATGAAATCGCCAGCATGGCGGCCATCATCGGGGCGCGGCTGGGAGGTTTGAAATCCATGACCGCGACCAGCGGCCCCGGCTTCTCGCTGATGCAGGAAAACATCGGCTACGCCGCCATTGCCGAAATCCCCTGCGTGGTGGTGGACGTTCAGCGCCTCGGCCCCTCGACCGGCCAGCCGACCGCGCCCTCGCAGGGCGACGTGATGCAGGCCCGCTGGGGGACGCATGGCGACCACCCGATCATCGCCCTGGCGCCCGTCTCGGTGCGTCAGGCCTTTGATCTGACGGTCACCGCCTTCGATATGTCTGAGCGCTATCGCACGCCGGTCATCTTGTTGACCGACGAAGTGGTCGGTCACATGCGCGAGCCGGTCGAATTGCCGGATTTCAGCACGATAAGCGTTTTCGAACACCGCGTGAACGAACCGCCGCAGGAATACAAAGCCTTCCGCAACACCGCCGACGGTGTCCCGCCGCTGGT